>NZ_OZ032161.1:600000-1200000 GCF_964026575.1 Candidatus Tisiphia endosymbiont of Melanophora roralis | reverse complement strand
TGGGACAATACAAGAAGAAATTGTTGGTTCTAAAACAATCTTAGACGTTTTAACTGCTGAAGAAAAATTACATAGTGCTAGGGTGTCAAAAGTTGATGCACACAGAGACTCTATTTTAGCAGCTTACCAAATGAAATCTTTAATTGGGGAATTGACAGCAAAAAGCTTAAAATTGAAAGTTAAATATTTTATTCCTGAAGATGAGTTTAAAGGACTCAAGAAGAAACTTATTATAGGTTTTTAATGAGTAAAGATCATAAAAAAAACCAAGATATGTCAGTTGAAGAGATATTGAAATCAATTAAAGGAATGATTGATAGTCGTGGTATAGTCAATTCAGCAGGATTGGGTAGCAAGAGAGATGGAGCGACGCCTATATGCAATAGGCGAGCGATCGAAGACGACGCTACCGACTTCTCCTCAATTGACTATAGTAATCAATCTAACGATGATGAAATACTAGAATTGACAAATATAGTAGGGGATGAGGCAAATAAGTTAGAAAATAATAGGCATAGTGAACTAGAAGAGGAACTATTGCAGACATCCTTGGTATCCGATAAATCTGCAGCAGAAACTACTAAGATTTTCCAGCATTTCTCGAAAACAGCTCAGGAGATTAGTACAAATGCTTCGAACCCTACGGTCAAAACATTAGAGGATATAATTATTGAAATGTTACGACCACAATTGAGTCAATGGTTAAATAAAAACTTACCTTTATTAGTAAAACAATTGGTAGAAAAAGAAATTCAAAAATTAATACCAAATGATAAAAAATGACTTAGTGGAGGATGTCATTTGTGTTAGTCTTATTTTAACAGGGTAATTTAAAAGTTTGGCTATAAGCTTTGATAAATAGGGGATAGAGTTCTTAATACACCTTCGGTGTCATTCCCGCGTAGGCATTGCCAACATAACTGTTGAAAGTTAAAAGATCGTCATTGCGAGCGAACGTACGTGAGCGTGGCAATCCATAAAGCTTGTCATATAGATTGCTTCGTCGACCTACGGTCTCCTCGCTAATAGACGATCTTTTAACTTTCAACAGTTGTGGGGATGTTACTTAGGCTATTTATCGTTTTTGATTACTTAGGTTCTTATATCATGATTTAAAGATATAAGAACCTAGTATAATAAATTTAACGTGAGAATAATTATAAATGTACTGTAACATGGAGAGTAAGGAGATTATCTTAGGTAACAAATTTTTTATAGTCCTAATAACTATCTTTTTGTTTATGGATAAGGCTGATGCTGCTCCACCACCTCTTCCCCCAGCATTGCCACAATTAGAAAGTGATAAAATGAATCAACAGAAAGAAGAGGCAGGTTCTTTGCTGGAAAAAATACAACAATTTATGCATTCTAAGAAAATTGATAATGAATTATCAGGATCAAGCAAACCATCATCCACACCACAAGATACTAATAATGAAGAAGGTGAGATAGATTCCTTCATTGATTTAGGGAATAATAAATTACCAACCTTAGAAAATACAAAAGAATTGGATCAATTAGATAAACATCTGTACCAAAAAATTGATTTAGATACACCTAGTAAGAATGACAGTAATACCAACAAAGATTCTCCTACTCTTCCAACAACTGAGGTTAAAGATGCTGTACCTATTAAGCCACTTGATTCATCTGCTCAGTCTAAACCTCAAATAGATATTCCGAGTAGTAATAAGTCTGAGCCACAAGCTACTGTACCTTCTGTAACTATACCTGATAAAGAGAAAGATCCAGTAATATTGCAGCAGTCAAGTAATGCAGATAATAAAGAAGTGGTTGCTCCTAATCTAGATATATTGCCTTCTTCGCAAGAAAAAAAGCCTGCTTCACCGCAAGTAACTGCTCCTATCGTACCAATAGTATCACCTAAGGAAAATACTGAATCTAAAGTGACTAAGCCTCAAACTCTTATCCCAGTATTTGTAAAAAAGGATAAGCAACTAGATGACTCTAGTAAAACTGCCCTAGAGAAAGATACCATAGAGAGAGATAGAAATGTAATCAAAGAAGTGCAAGAAGTAAATAAGTATCAACCTCATCAATCTGCAATTACAAAAGATAAAGCTAGCACCATCAAAGAAACATCGCCTAAAATAACTGAATTTGTACAAGATGAAACACAAATGTTACTTTTACCAAATGATGATGTAGTATTGGGAGAGCTTACAGAAGAGGCAAGATTAGAGCAAATGGATATGTATTCATTTATTCAAATGTTTAAGAAAATTTATGATAGTGACAATAGAAAGCAGCAAAGAAAGATGATAGATAATTTTATTAATAATTATGATAGTGATTTCCATACTACTATAGTAAGTGATGCAACGGATAGAGCATTTGAGGCAGTTAGAAAAAATAATTTATTTGTTCTTAGGGTTCTTTTGGATAATTATCCAATCATCCAAAGAAGGGGGAATGATAATTATACTCTTTTACATGAAGCTGCAGAAACTAATAATTACTATATAGCAAAACTGTTAATTATGCGTGGTATAAACATTAAGGCTACTAATTATCATTGTAGAACGGCATTGGACATCTCTGATGAACAAAATAATAATGTGGGCTGTTTGATAATGAAAGCAACAGCAAATTAGTTTATTTTTGCTAATCTAGCACTATGTCTTCCACCTTCAAATTTAGTCGTTAAAAATTTATCGATCATTTTACAAGCTAGTTCCTCATTGGGTATTTTAGCTCCTAACACTATTATATTAGCATCATTATGAGCCCTTGATCTTTCTGCCATAAATAAGTCAAAACATAAAGCTGCCCTTATTTCAGACGTACGATTTGCGGCAATTGACATACCTATGCCAGTTCCACAAATTAAAATTCCTAAAGGAGCTACATTTTCTAAAATCCCATCAACAACTTTTTTAGAATAATCTGGATAATCCACTATTTCTTGATTGTAAGTACCACAATCAAGAATAGATATATTTTTATCGTGTAAATAACTGATAATTTTGCTCTTGAGTAAAAATCCGGAGTGATCACTGGCTATTATAAGATCGTAAGTTTTCATAATTACTTAATTTTGATAAAAAAATACTAGACTTGATTCTATATTAAAGTTAGTTTATTGCATAATAAAATTGCAAATTTTTTGGTAAGTTATGAAGAGTAATATAGTTTTTGTCTATTTTATAGTCTTTTTGATTTCTGGATGTAGCACACAACCTCCAGCCCCTATTGAGTATAATCATGGAAAGGATTTTACTAAAAAGTCTACAACCATCAATTCACCAACTACAGCATATTCCGAAAATAAGAACATATTAGAAAGCGATGAAGATGAAATAATAAGCAGAGAAATTGATGAGAAAGAAAAAGATTTTGACGCTCCAACTGGTTTCTTAAAAGATCGTAATGCCATAGAAACTGAAAATCGAGACGACGTAATAATAGTTCCAAAAGTGAAACCAAATGATAGTAAGCTAATCTACCATGAGGTACAACAAGGAGAAACATTAGTATCAATAGCAAATGATTATGGTCAGCAGGTTGAAGAATTAGCTGAACTAAATAACATCTCTGCACCATATCATCTTAACGAATCCCAAATTATCACAATAAGGATTAGTACTGAGTTATTAAATAAAAAAAATCAAGAAAGTCTTGTAAAAAAAACGAAAAATACTGTTCAAACTAATACAGCAAAATTTATCAAACCAATTGAAGGTAAAATTATTATCAAATTTGGTGAACAAACATCTAAAGGAAAAAGCAAAGGAATTAATATTGCTGCAGACGAAGGAACTGCTGTAGAATCTATTGCAACAGGTCAAGTAGTGTTTGCAGGTAATGATACAAAGTTTGGTAACTTATTAATAATAAAGTTAGATAATAGCGACCTTTATGTTGCTTATGCTCATTTGCAAGACCTACTTGTTCAAAAAGGAGCAAGAATTTCACAAGGCAAGATAATAGGACATGTAGGGAGTACTGGAGATGCTAAATATCCTCAGCTACATTTTGCTATTCGCGAGGGAAAGATAGCTGTTGATCCGCTAAACTATGTAGACTATAAAAAATAATGAATAGGAATACAATAACAATTGTTATGTTTTTAAGAATTGATTAATAATAAGTTTCTTAGGAACTCACACTTGATACGTTCTACGATCAAGTTCATAATGGAAGAAACAGGATTGAGTGATTTGTTTCCTAGAAGGAGCGAATTATATTAGGAACTATAGGACAAATTAAGTTGATTTATTAACTATGAGTCAAATACGTAGCTGTATTTATTTTTTCTACTATTGATATTTTCTTCTTGCACTATCTATGTTAAGTCTATAACATAAGTAAAAAGGTTCTGATAAACAAATATAGAGAAATAATATGATTATTAACACTATGTTGATAGAACAATTTGCTGCAGAGGCTTTTTGGTTCTTTGTATATAAGTATGACATGCAAAGTACAGGCTTTCCTGACTCTATAGATGACATTCCTGACTTGATGTGGTCTAGGGAGATTGCTAGGAAAAAATTAATACAGTTAGGAGAAGCAGATGAAGAAAAACTAGTAGAACGACTCTATATGTTGGTTGCAAATGTAATTGCTACTCATGGGAAAGAAGAGAAAAATATTATTGGTACAATATATGTTGAAGACTTTAAAGAGTGTAAAGAAAAAGATTTCCCTTATACACATCTTATTACACAATTAGTTAATGATTCTGATGAAAATTATGATTTAAAAATAAAAGGACAAATACCACATGTTGGTACATTACTACTAAGAACTCCTTTCCCTTCTGGGGTGTTATTGAAAGAAATTCCTGTAAAATCAAATTTATTAATTCCAAATACAAACAATGCATTAGGATTTAAAAAAACGATGGTTCTAATGCCAAAAAGTATATCAATATTACCTGATAATGCCTACGGTTATCGGGCATTTATTTCAGGTATATTTTGTATTTCTACCACAAAACCTGCAGATACTATTTGGCATAAAATTATTCCAAATAGTATTTGTTCCCTTGAAACACAAAAGTTTTACAATATATCCAAATGATTTGAGTATATACTTGTTACTCTATATTTTCATGCTTTCTTATTTTTATCATCTGGCAGAAATCCTCCAATTTGTGCATCCCACAGAGTTTTATAGATTCCTCCTTTAGTAATTAACATAGTATGAGTGCCATCTTCTACAATTTTGCCACGCTCGAATACTAAAATACGATCCATATGCAGAAGTGTTGATAAACGGTGAGCAATGACAATAGTTGTAGCATTAGTAGTTTCCAAAACTTCATTTATAGATTTTTGAATTAAGGCTTCAGTTGGTGAGTCAAGTGCCGATGTTGCTTCATCTAAAATAAGGATTGGAGCATTTTTTAAAATAGCCCTAGCGATTGCAATACGTTGCCGTTGTCCACCACTTACTTTTACACCTCGTTCGCCAACCACCGAATGATAACCATTAGGCATTTGTAGAATATCATCATGTATTTTAGCTTTTTTACAAGCTTCTTCAATCTCTTGTAAAGTAGCATCATATTTAGCTAGCTGCAGATTCTCTAGAATAGAACGATGAAACATCGTAATATCTTGAGGGATTACTGAGATATTGCTTCTTAGCGACTCCTCCGTCACTTGTGAAATATCATATCCATCTACAAAAATATATCCGCTTTGTAAATTGAAATATCTAAGCAAGCATTTAATTAAAGTAGTTTTTCCAGCACCTGATGTGCCAACTATACCGATCCTTTCTCCAGGTTTGATGTGTAATGTAAGATTGTCAAATATAGTACTTCCACTACTATAACGGAAGGTTACGTCTTGATATTTAATATCACCTTTGACACGAGGAAGCAACTTAGCATTTTCTGCATCAGTAACATCTGAGATAGTATGAATAAAGTTAAATGAAGATTTGATGGCAGCAATCTTAGGATTTATGGAAAATATTATACTGTCTAATAACTGATCAATCGCCCACTCAATGTTAAAAGTAATCGCTATAGTAACTGCAAATTCACCAGCTGTGATTTGTTCAGTTTTGTATAAATATGCCAACAGCCATATTTGGGCTGCTGCTAGTATAGTAAGTAATATGGAATCGATCAAATCTACATAATAAGCATCATACTGCCTAGTTTTTCTATCCCAGCCTTTCCATTTATCAATGGCAGGAAGGAGTTTTAATTTCAGCTCTGTCCAAACATTGCCAATAATTTTAATACCAAAAATATTGGCAACAGAGTCATTGATAATGCCTACTGCTTCTTGTCGTGCCTTAACATATTCTTCTTGCAGTTGTCCTTGTTTTTTTAATAAAACTGACATTATTGGTACATACACAATAAGAAAAGCAATTACAACCCCTGCTATTTTATAATTCATCATGAACAAAAATATTATGCCACTTATAATAGTTACAAGCTGTACCAAAGAACGATTGAGAACAGTAATTATGGTTATAATACCATCTTGAAAATCAGTGATTTTACTGGCAATTTCTCCTGATAAATGAGAATCAAACCAATGTAAAGAGTGTCTGATAGTTTTGCCATAAGTGCTTTCGATGATTTCTGCAAGCATCGCTGGCTTGTATTTAATATCAAAAAGCCTAACGATAAAAAACGTACCATGATTCATCATTTTATATAATACAAATAACCAAAGAAGTAGGGTAACATCTATTTTTGGATCTTTGGCAATAGTATCAATAATTTCTTTAATTTGATAGTTAACGAACATATTAAACAGTGAAGCACCAATGGACATAAGCGTAAGGCTAGCTAGGTACACCCGGTATTTGTAAGCCAAGGCGTATAAGTATGATTTTAGTTCATAGTTTTGTTGTTTAGTAGAAGTCATAAAATATTTATTTCTAATTATGCAAAAATGCACTTTATCATAGCAGGTTATAATATCTCCACTAAGTACTATCTTTAATATTTTTTTTAATTAGTGGAAAAGTTATAACCTGCTATAATGAATTCTTTACATAATTAAAAGGGAATTGTAGTGCAAAAATTTCTCAAATATTCAGCTGGGTTATTTATTTTAATAATCGTTATATTGCTAATAATTCCTTTATTTATTTCCTTAGAATCATATAAAGGCCTAGCAACTGATAAAGTCAAAGAAATAACTGGTCGAGAGCTACAAGTCAATGGTAAGATCACCCTATCTTTATTACCAACTCCTACTATTACAGTTAGAGATATAAAGCTTGCTTCTCTACCTAATGCTCATTATCCTTCTCTATTGGAAGTTAAGGAAGTATCTGCTTCTCTTTCTATATTATCGCTATTTAGAGGAAATATAGAAATCTCAAAGATTGAAATTAATAAACCAGTACTTAATTTAGAACGGATGCGAAATGGTGTAGCTTCTTGGGAATTTCCTAAAATACAAAGCAATGTTAGTAACAGTTCAACTGATAAAATGCATGATAAAAATGCAGAATTTTCGTTAGATATAAACTTAATTAAAATTGTTGATGCTAAGCTAAATTATGTTAATTTTGCTGATAAGGCTAAAGGTAATAATGTTACTCCAACAACAATAGATATTGATAGATTAGAAATCAAAGACCTCCATGGTCCATCTGATTTAGCCTGTCAGTTCTATTCTTCCGGCAAGCATTATGATATCAAAGGTAATATAGAGGAGAAGCATGGTAGTATAGCTTTAACAGTGAATTTAAATGTTCTGCAAGAAAAAGTTAATCTCTCAGGTGACTTTGCTTACGACAATATGACTTTTGTTGGACAGCTCAAACTGGAAGGAGCTGCTAAGAATCTGCAAAGTATTTTTCCTGATATACCTATCCTACACGATTTAGATCACAAACTAACCTTTAACATCAATAGTGATAAGAAATCATTTAAAATAAGTAGTATTGACTTTACGGCAGGTAAGCTATCAGCTACAAGTAATGCTAATTTTTATTTTGAAGATAATAAGGGAGATTTAAGCGTTAAATTATTGGATAAGCCATTCTCTTTTGCCACAGGCTTTGCATATTTAGATCAAAATTTATTGCTAAATAATATTAATCTAATTGTTGATAAAGCTAATATAACAGGCAATATAGGTATTAAGGATTGGGATAAAGACCTAGTTATTTCTTATAATTTAAAAATTAGTGATATACCAACCATTGCTAGTTTGTTTGGAAAAACTTTACCTGTTAATCTTGGCGATGTTTTGCTAAAGGGTGAGACTATTAAACAGCAAAATTTACTTAAAACTAATAGCATGATAATGTTGGCAAAAACTACTAATAATGTCAAAGGAACTATCTCTTTAGATAAGGTTATTAAACCTGCTATTACTATTGAGAGTTTTGGTGATAATTTAGGTCAAACTATAGGGCAATTAACCACTAGTTCGCCTAATAAAATACTTGGTAGCTATTCTCTTTCAACACAAGTCGAAGGAGATATGACAGAAATTATAAAAATCAACATAAATAAATTTACTGTTGCATTAAAAAAGAACCCTGTAAATTTTAGTGGGGCAGTAAATATAAATTTGACATCTGCTAAACCAAAGATTCTATCAGATATAAAAATAGCTTCCTTAAATTTAGATGATTTAAGTGATGCACCTCCTAATAGTGGATCTACTAACTCGGTGCAAAATGTAGACAACTCTGTGCCTTGGTCTAAAGATACGATAGATTTGTCATTTTTAAACAAGTTTGATGGAGATTTAACCTTAACTATACAAAAAATTATTAAAGGGAGTCTGATTTTTGATAGTATAAAAACTACTATGTTATTAGCAAATGGTGTGCTGGATATAAAATCTTTAAATGGCAATTTATATGGTGGCACTTTAATCGCTACTGGCAAAATTTCTTCTCAAGTTAATCAACCTGTTAGCTTTAAAGCTAGTATTAAGGATGCCGAGTTAAAAAATATAGTACCACAAGGAGGTAAAATTAAAGTTACGCAAGGGGTTGTTAATTGTGTACTCGATCTAAAAACAAAAGGTCAGAGCCAATTGCAATATGTAAGTAACTTATTTGGTAAAACAACATTAACAGCGTCCAATGGTAAAGTTAGTGGATTTGATCTACAAAAAGTATTAGATAGCCTTAAAAACATTAAAGACCTTCAAACTATTTTAAAAATGCTCGATGGTTTCTTTGCAAGTGGTGAAACAAAATTTCAAAAACTTGCTGTAGATACTGAAATAACAGAAGGCATAGTTAATATAACACATGGCACATTAGATGCCCCCTCGTCAAAGGTAGCAGTTACTGGCAATATTAACCTTCCTGCCTATACATTTGATACGAATAGCATTATTACTGTCGATATAAAATTAATGCCACCATTCAAAGTTCGTTTTTATGGCTATCTTAATAATCCACAACATAAACTTGATACTAAAGCACTACAGCAATATCTTGTGAAGAATTTAGTAAATAGCGTGGTTAACGATGTTAAGAAAGGTAAAAAACCTGAAGACATACTAAAAGATATTATTGGGGTAGGCAAAGATAAAAAATCCACAGGAGAAGAAGTGCAAAATGATAAAGATAGGGGATATTCTACTAATGAAGAGCAGCCTACCAACAAAGTAAAATCTACCATTGAAAAGGGATTAAAAGGATTATTTAAATAATGACATTTTTTAGACCTAGCTACTTTCCCTATTACCCTACCAAATTCGCGTAATGATGATGTGGATTTGACTGGCAACCTAGGTTAGTTCTTTTAAGTTATTCTATAAAAATTTGTTCCTATTTTCTTGGATTTAGGTCATAATCCGTCGTTGTCATTTTTTCAAGAAATCAAGAAGTAAAAATATATAATAAATGACTATTGACAAAAATATACCAAATTATCTGACGATAGCTCGTATTGTGGTTATTCCAATTATTGTAATGACTTTTTATCTAGATAACTCTAAACTAGCTCATAGAATTGCAGCGTTATTATTTATTATAGCTAGTATTACTGATTTTTTTGACGGTTATCTTGCTAGAAAATTTGATTTAGTATCAGGGTTTGGTAAAATGTTTGATCCAATAGCTGATAAATTATTAGTAGGTTGTGTAATTATAATGTTGGTAAAAAAAGGAGCAGCGGGAGAGATACCGTGCTTATTAATTTTAGCTCGTGAATTTTTAGTGGCTGGACTACGTGAATTTCTAGCTTTAATTCAAGTAAGTATTCCTGTGTCTAGATTAGCTAAGATTAAAACATTTACCCAAATGTTTGCTTTGTCAGCGTTAATTCTTGGTTCTAAAGGTTCAGGTATAATTTATATGGATTTAATAGGTCAAATAGCTTTATGGATTGCCGCACTTTTAACTGTAGTAACCGGATATTCATATTTGAAGGCCTGTAGTAAATATTTTTGAGCAAATTAGTTCCTAAGCCAAAATATCACTATTGATTTAAATTTTACCATCTAAAAGCAATTATTTGTTATAATAAAAAAAATAAAATTATTGATATAATAGTAACTTAGTGTAGCATAAAAAGTATGATATATAACTAAGTGATAGGTAATTTACGCTATGCAACGTGGTTATTAACAAAGATGATAAAAATACAACATAGCCTAAAGAACCTTATGTAATCTCTAACTATTAGTTTATTGGGTTATGAAGGAGCAAAATTCACCATATTTAGATAAATTAAAGCAAAATTTATTCCAGATATTTATCTTAATTTTTATAGTTTATAGTACAATCATAGCTTCATTGTATAAATATTATAATGCTAAAGTTGAAATGGAAAAAACACAAATTCTACAAAACCAGTATAATAAAATACTAGCAGTAAGTATGAATAAAATCTCTTCTCTAGCGTATCATTTATCTAGCAATATTCAGGAAAAAAATGTTACAATCAATAGTAATGGTAGTGAACTTGAGATATGTAATGAGGCAGAAAAATGTATAAACTATAATCTTTTTAATTTTGGAGCATTATTGAATAAGCATGTTCCGGAATTCATTTATTACAAGATAGAACTTAATAAAAAATTTCTTTATTCAAATATCAAAACTCAAAATTATCAAATAGATAAAATATATCCTATCAACGCTTCTAACCAACTTAATATTAGTTTGGCAATTAATAGTACATATTGGCATAAAGTAAAAGCAGATATTAAAAGACCATTTTGGATATTAACAGCATTTATTACTGCTAATCTTCTATTGTTATATTTTCTCTTTAAAAGCTTATTTAAGAGTTTCAATAAATCGTATGCATTACATTATCAAGACAAACATGCTACAGAATTAGAACAGCTTAAGTTTAATTATCAGCAGGAATTAAAAAATTGCGAAACCTCTTTAATGAGGAAAATTTGGAATAATGATTTCAATAAACAAAAAGATTTAGAAATTAATTGTTTATTTGCTCAGGAAGCTAATCAAATATCCTTGCTTGATAAGAGTTCTAACAATCAAGAAGATATGATCAAGGATTATAGGTTAAAAAACTTTGGTGATAAAGTACCTTGCTCTATACTTCTGTATCAAGAAAATAAAATAGAAGAAATTAATGCCAGTAAGTTAGTTGACTTATTTACTGATAGATTTAATCAGGAAGACGAAAATATATCGATTGAAATTTTAAGCAAAGCAAAAATATTATATTTTGCTTCTAATGCAGCGTTGTACCAAATCATTTATAGTGTTATTAACTATCTATTTTTTTTGTTAAAAAAACAATCTTCTACTACCAAACACAATATTAGGTTAACTATCGATAATATAAAACAAAAAATAGAGCTACGTTTTGAATATGACGGTTATCCTATAATGACAGCAGAAGAGCTACTCAAAACATCAAATCATTTTTTCAAAACGCATGCTAACCCTTTTTTACTTAATTTAAGTCAAATATTTAATATATTAAGAGCTGATGGATTCAACTATAAAATAAGTTATAACCAAAGCAATATTATAGAAATCTATCCAAATGATTCAAGCATAAGACAGGAAAATAAAAGTAACCAACAACCAATAAAAACAGAAAATAATGTGATTCTACTAGCTTCTTTAACGAGGAAAAAAAATGAATAAATATTTATTGCCACTTATGGTGTTATTTATAGTCAATAATTCATTTGCCCATACACAAATATCTAATTTGATCACTCCAGTTAGTTATTTTGTCAGTCATGAGCAACAAATTAAAATGCTTGAGAAACATTTAGGTAAATATAGACAAGCAAGTATAGTTGGTACTAGTGGTATAGGTAAAACTCAGTTAATTAGGATGTATACTTATGAGAATAAAAATAATTATGATCTAATTTGGTCGTTTGATTGTAACCTAGACCTTAATGAACAATTTGTTAAATTAGCCCAACAACTCAATATGGTCAAACAAACTAATATATCTGAAGCAGTAACTCTAGCCAAAAAAGAAGTAATGTCATATTTAACTTCTACTAGTAAATGGTTATTGGTGTTTGATAATTTAAAAGTTAATGAAAATAAAAAAGTGCAAGACTTTATTGATTGGGAACATAATGGTAATGTGGTGTTTTGTTCTCAAAATAACGAAATATTACCTAATGTTATATTAATGACCTTGTTTGATAAACCTACTATCGTAACTTTGGCTAATACTTTATTGGATAATAAAGATAAAAATAGTATCGAATTTTTAACGCAATCTTTTAGTGGTTATCCAATACTTATAGTTCAAGGAATCCAATTACTAAATAAAATTAAAGGCCTAGATAAAGAAGAGTATAAAAAGAAAATTTATCAATCAACTGATAAAATAGCAACAAATATCAGCATGGCTATAAAGGAATTAAAGCCTAGTGCGGTAAAGTTACTTAATAAAATAGCTTTGATAAATAACCAAAGTTTCTCAAAACAATTACTTACTATAATTACTGATAACAAAGATACTCTCGATGATGATATATACCAATTATCTAAGTTTATGTTGATTAGCAATATTGATTCTAATCAGGATAATCCTATTTTTGAAATGAATGATGTAGTTAGCAACAAAATAATGGAGATGAATGGAGATAAAAACAATAGAATATGTTTAGAGGATATTATTCTAAAATTACCTAAACTCAAAGGAGTGCATTCTGCCCATGTATGGAGAGCTACTAAGACTATATCCGAAAATTTAGAGATTATTTTTCAAAATGCTGAAAAATATAATATTAACATATATTTAATGCTTAACTTAAGATTGCAATTGTTTGCCTCATATATGAATGCTTGGAATCTATACAAATCAAAGCAAATGGTTAACTGGTTTGAGCAAAAAGAACAAGACGAACAGTTTAAATTTTGGCAAATGTCTACCTATCAGAAATTCTGTTACGCTAGATATTTAGTAGGAGTAGGACTTTACAATAGAATAACATCGATAAATTATCAAAAAACTATTTCTTATTTAACTAAAGCACTTAAAGTTTTAGATACCCTAGGTGATGATTATGATTATATTTATTCTAAATTTAACTGTAGCTTAAACATTGCTCTAACTCATGTATATTTAGGTAATATAAAAATTGCTGAAGAAATTATTAATGAAATGGAGAAGCTATTTAAACATAGGATAGAGGAAGGAGATATATTTATATTATATCATGTGAAAGCTAGAATATTTTTTATTCAAGGTAAATATAATGAAGCTTTAGAATACGTCAATAAAGGCATCGAGGTATGGAAGACGTTAGATCTTAATGATCTAGGTTTTACTAGAGATTATTTACTTAGGGCAGCAATATTAAGCTCTATTGGCAAATATCAAGAAGCTTATGTTCAAACTCAACAAGTATATAATATGCATAAATCTGTAAACCAAGAGGCATTAGGTTATATTTATATACAAATGGCCAAAAGTGAACTGGGATTAAATAAAATAGATATTGCTTTAGATCATATTAATAAAGCTATAACAATATTGTTAGCAGATGAACGTAGAAATCCTAAGAATGTAGATCATTTGGAAGATCCAGATTTAGCAGCAGGTTATGTAGTACAAGGTGATATTTTACTTGATCAAGGTAACATTAAAGAAAGTATAGAATCTTATAAAAAAGCTTACGCTATATACCACTATTTCTATGGGGACAAAAGTAAAAATGTTGTCCAAGTAAGTGAGTTATATAACAAAGGAGCAAAAGCAGCTTGTAAAAACAAAGATTTATATAATTATAAATTCTTTGGTAAACCACAAATTAAGGAATTTGGAATAAATCACCCTAATACTATCGCCATGTTTGAATATTGTAAACAATATGACATGGATTTATGGGTAAAGCAAGATTAAGGTTTGTGATATTTATCAATCATCCAATCTATAAATGTATTATCAACAGACTGTTTTTTCAGTGCATATTCATATACTTCTTTTATTAGAACTGTAAGATTTGTAAATGAAAAATTTAAGTTTCTTTCAATTAACATATTAATTGTTGCACTAGTGGCTTTACTAAAAATTTTCATTTGATCAATAGTTAGCACTTCATGGCTTATTTCGTTATCAACAACAAGAGCTTCTAGGCTAATATCTAAGGCTTTTGCAATTAATTGTAAATTATTAGCACTAGGGTTTTTTGAACTACCATACAAAATGCTATAAACAGTATTTCTACTTAATCCAGTTTTTTTCTCTATCTCTACAGCATTTATATTTTTTTGCACCATTAATGAGCTAAGTTTGGTTTGTAAATTTGCCATAGATAAGATTCTATATATAAAATTAATATTTCTAGATAATAAGGTATAACCATCAAAAAGTAAATAACTAAAATAATTAATTATAATTAATTTATTTAGATCATGGGAGTTTGTAACACTAATTTTTAATGATCTACTAAAAAATTTAAATTACCCTGACCCCTCTTATAAACATTTATACTTGAATTTTTTCAATCTATCTGATATGTATTACCTTGGATAGGTGTCCGAGTGGTTTAAGGATCTAGTCTTGAAAACTAGCGTGCGGGCAACCGTACCGTGGGTTCGAATCCCACCCTATCCGCCACTGTAGTACAAGTTATCGTTTTTTTTTAAATATCGAAAGGGAAACGTAGAGAGGTCTCAAGTTTTTTGCCTCTTAGTTTGAGGTTATGAAATACGAAATTTATCATTTTGCGTTTTTGAGGGCTTTCAGAACCTTTGAAAGTTTCATAGACCTTGCGATGCTAGAGTTATCAGCATTGTAGCGGTATCAGTAAATTTATCATCTGCTTCATCATAAGTTTTCAGTAAACGATCAATTTCATATTGGCGATCTTTCAATTGTTGTTTTTTTGTTTGAAATTCTTTTTTGCTAAGTTCACCACTGAGTCGCAAATCTATTAATGAATTTAATCTATTTTCATTTTCGGTATGTTCTTTCTTTAATGAAGCTGTTGCTTGGTCATGTTCAGCTTTTTTTAGCTCATTAGTATTTTTTAAGTATGATAGGGTCTCTTTTGTTATAATTGCCTGGTAACCATGTGACCACATCTCTCCTTTTACTCTCATTTCACTGTAATAAAATGGTTGTTGTATTAAACGATGTATAACAGTTTTATTTAGGTGACAATTCTTTTTACTTCTTAAGCCTAATTCTTTAGCCATGTTTACCATAGACCTAAGAGTATAGACCCACAACTGTCGAAAGTTCGAATGGGATCATATTTTCAGTTCCACCAAGTTTGGATTACCGCCACAAAAAAATACAATATCTTTAATAAGTTCCTTCTCAATGAGCAAAGTAAACTTTAATAACACCATCTTAAATCTTGTTAGTTTATTACTAATTTTAAAAATTATAAACAAAATTGCTGCTATTAAAATGCAATATAAATATACCTGCATTCCATTCATATTATTACTGACAAAATTCTTAAATTGTAAATTTTGTTTGATAAATCTAAAAAAAACTTCTATAGACCAGCGTTTCTTATAGGATTCAGCAATCTCCTCTGCAGATAAATCTAATATGTTAGTCAAAAACCATAACTAAAAACTCTTCTTTCAGTTCACTAAGTGTTTGGTAACCTAGCTGACTCAAATTTCCTTCATCTAAAATCTCGGTTAATTCTTGACTATCGAGTAGAACCGCTTCAAACCTGATTGTTTCTATATATAATACTGAATTTGATATAACTTGTTACATCGAACTCATACAATAAAAAAGCCATGATAAATATAACGTGATCAGTTATATATAGTGGTAGGATGGGTAAACTGTATCTCGAATTGAAGCTTTGAATTTTAAAGACTTCGTACCTCAGCAAAGACCCATCCTGTTTGGAGAAAGACTACGAACGGATGTCATAAGGTTTAAACCTTGCGTATGAGTATGTAGCGTATCCTATTATTAATATAAATCATGAGGCTCTATATGACAACAACTTATATTGGTGTGGACGTTAGTAAAAAAACTTTAAGTATCTATATGCCAGCTACCAACAAGGCTTTTGAAGTTACCAATGATCAACATGGCTTTACTACTATACTTAGCACTATTAATAAATACTATCCTGTCTTATCTGAGTTAATTGTTGTCTTTGAACCTACTGGTGGATATGAACATAATTTAAGAGAATTTTTAAAAATAAATAAATTGCCTTTTGCTACAGTACACCCTAATAAAGTGCGTAGTTATGCTAAAGCTAAAGGATGGCTTGCTAAAACTGATAATATCGATAGTAAATTGTTGCATGATTATGCAACGTGCTTTGCTTTACCAGTGAATGTTACTTATGATAGTAATAGCCAACAACAGTTACATGCTTTATTAAAAAGAAGAGAACAATTATTAGTATTTAAGAATCAAGAAATTGCTAGGCAGGATACTGAGTTTAATGCGGTCGTCATTTTATCTTTGAACCAGCATATTGCTAGTTTAACAGAACAATTACAAGAGATTGATGACAGTATTAAAGAATTAATTTCTCAAGCTCAAGAAATAAAGGATAAAATTGATCGGCTTACTTCTATTCCAGCAGTTGGCATTATTCTTGCTAGCACTGTAATATGTGAAGCACCGGAGCTTGGCAATATTACTTTTAGGCAGTTAACATCTTAGGTAATCTTCGAAGAGTTCTTTATATGGCTGCAGTAGCTGCCTTACGATGTAATAAGTGCTTACGCAATTTTTATGACCACTTAATTGCTAAACATAAACCAGCAAAAGTTGTTCTTGTTGTTGTTATGCACAAATTACTAGCTTTTATGCACTCTATTGTAAAAAATAATTCTTCTTGGAATGAAAATTTATGTTAAGTTACTATTTTTTTATTGACTTCCATTACGGATGCTCAGGTTATAACATATAAATAAGCTAGCACTAATAGTTATTATCTTAAATATCTACTAATTCTTGATAGGATACTTCTAAAACCTCATAAGATTTTGAACCTTTAGGAGTAGTTACTTCTACTATATCTCCAACCCCTTTACCGATGAGAGCCTTAGCAATTGGCGATACTATGGATACCCTCTTTTTGGTTATATCTGCTTCATACTCTCCAACAATATGATATATAACTATTTCCTCTGTTTCATCATCGATCAACTTAACTAACGCCCCAAATTTTATGGTATCACCGGAGAGTTTTGAGGTATCAATAATTTTAGCTCTTGCTATTTTATCTTCAAGATCCACAATGCGACCTTCAATAAAACTTTGTTTTTCCCGTGCTGCATGGTATTCTGCATTCTCAGATAAATCTCCAAAATCTCTAGCTGTTGCTATAGCTTCAATTACTTTTGGTCGTTCTATGTGTTTAAGATGTTTAATTTCTTTTTCTAAACTATCAAACCCTTTATGTGTAATAGGAAAATCTGCCATAATAATATGTCTTGTCTAAGTTAAGTTTTCTAGTATATTTGTTGTGTCAAACTTTGTCAAATAGGCCTTTTAGGTTATTATGCAAACTAAACTCTTTAATTTTGAAATACAACGTAAAACTTTCCATTTATACAGCTTGATTATACCACTTTTTTATTTATTTTCATCTAAATTAGTTGTTACTACACTATTATTTCTACTTATAATATGTGTATTATATATAGATATTACAAGGCATTATAATTTATATGTTAAGAAATTTACAGATAAATTTCTTGGAAAGTTTATGAGACCTGAAGAACAGAGTGGTTTATTCAGACTAAGTGGTAGCAGTTTTATGGTGGTTGGGTTTTTCTTAACTGCTCTTTTATTTTCAAAAGGTTTAGCGATTTCATCTTGGCTTATATTGATAATAGCTGATTGTCTTGCTGCGTTAGTGGGTACAAAAATAGGTACGCCTCTAAAAAATGGCAAATCATTGGAAGGTTCCATTGCCTTTCTAATTTCTGCAATTTTTATTAGCATATTAGTGTATTTTTTCATCGGCTATCACACTAGTTTTACTGTTATCATAATTAGTTCTATAGTTGCTACTATTAGTGAATTCTACTCAAAAGAGGTATCAATAAACGATAATTTATTAATACCTCTTAGCTACTGTTTCTCTACAATCATATTCACCTTTATTTTAAGTTTATGAGAATTCCATTAGAATTTTATGAACTTCTTAGAACTCGGATTAATTTATCAGATGTTGTTAGACAAAAAGTAGTCTTAACTAAGAAATCTGGAAATTACTCGGGATTATGTCCTTTCCATGTTGAAAAATCTCCATCATTCACTGTAAACGACGCCAAGAAGTTTTATTATTGCTTTGGCTGTGCTGTTCACGGGGATGTTATAAAGTTTGTTTCCAACTTTAGCGGTTTATCTTATAAGGAAGCAGCCATTAAACTTGCTAATGATTATGGCATTGAATTGCCTAAATTAACAGCAGCACAACAGAAACTCTATGAAGAATCGGATGAACTATTTGATATCTTAGAGATGGCTGAAAGATTTTTTACATCACAATTGTCACAAGAAGTATGTAGCTACTTACATGACCGCGGTATTAGTAAAGAAGCAATTAAGGAATTCTCCATCGGTTTTGCTCCTCCAGCTAAAGCATTACAGAAATTTTTTGAAAAAAAATCAATATCTTTGAAAAAACTTCAAAAAGCAGGCTTAGTGGGCAAGCGAGATGATGGTACAATATATGAGATATTTTATAATCGGATAATCTTTCCGATTAAAAATGTTTATAATAAAGTAGTTGGTTTTGGGGGGCGAGTGCTTAGTGAGGGGTTACCTAAATATTTAAATTCTCCGGAAACCATATTATTTCAAAAAAATGAAACATTATATGGGGAGAATAATGCGATTAGTGTTGCCTATAAGAAAAATCATTCAATCTTAGTTGAAGGGTACTTGGATGTTATTGCCTTGCACCAAGCTGGTTTTAAAGAGGCAATGGCAAGTCTTGGTACTTCGGTTACAGAGAATCACCTACAAAAATTATGGCGTGCCGGAGATGAAATAGTACTCTGTTTAGATGGGGATATAGCAGGAATAAAAGCCACCCATCGGGTAATTAATCTAGTACTACCTCTGATAAATGGCAATAAGAAAATTTCCTTTGTGGTGTTACCTAGCGGAAGTGACCCTGATGATATTATAAATAAAGATGGTGTAGGAAGTTTTACACAAATTTTTGATAAAAGAATTAATCTATCTGAAATGATTTGGCGTTCTGAATATGAAGGTAAGATTTTCTCAACTCCAGAAGACAAAGCTATTTTGGAAAAAAATCTTGGAGATTATTGTAAACAAATAAAGGATAAACTACTTAGCAATAATTATTATCGATATTTTAAAGATCAGATATGGCAAAATTTAATTAAACGGCAAAATAAAGTAACTATAACAAGTTCAAATATTACATCTACCACTCCTAACTATTCAGAAATCGAAATATTAGAACAAACTTTTTGTATAATATTGGTTAAATTTCCTGAAATGACCAAAAAGCAAGAAATAAAGGATTTCTTATTAACGTTAAATTTCCAAAATAAAATGCTTGAAGCTTTTCGTGATTGGTATTTTGCAGAAATTATTAGCAACGATATATTAGATCAGGAAAATATTATTGGTTTGGCAGAAAAAACTGGATTTTATGACACTTTTTCAGTATTGTCAAAATCCAATAATCTATTTCTAGATTTGTCATTTAATAAGGATGATATCGATTCTGACTTACTTTGGCAATGGTTGCATAAAAAACATCACCTAGTGCTATTAAAACAAGAATATACCTCAATTATTCAAAATGGCTCAGATGAAGAGCTAAAAAAAGCTATATTATATCGAGAAGAAATTTTGAAAATCTCTAAAGAGATTTATAATCTAAACGAATCTTTTACTAATTGACCCAAGGTTTATAAATTATGACAGAAGCAAAAGAGAAAATAGATGTGAAAGGTACTGCAGTTGGTACTGCAGTTGATAACCTAGTTAAAACAGCTAAAGAAAAAGGCACTGCAGTCACTTATTATGATCTAAATAAAGTCATTCCAATGACTAATAATATATCAGTAAACGATTTAGAAAAGGTAATATCAAAGTTTTCTGAGGCTGGAGTTGATATTATAGAAGGTGATGATGACGAGATCAAACTTGATATTAATGTAGATGATGAATTTAAACTATCTAATAATGTTGATCGTGAGCCTGAAGACGAAAGTGAAGAAGAAAATTTAGGTACGACCGATGATCCAGTAAGATTATATTTACGAGATATGGGAGGAGTTGGACTTTTTTCTCGTGAGACTGAAATAGAAGTAGCCCAAGATATTGAAGAAGGCAAAGAGATAATGGTTAAGTCACTTTGTGAAAATCCAATATCGATGAAATTCTTTATAAAATGGCATGAAGATTTAGTTAATGAAAAAATACTACTCCGAGATTTGATTGATCTAGAAGCTAATATGCTCAACGGGGATGATAGTAATTCTGAAGAGAATCAAAATAATTATATAGAATCAGATCATGAAGAACATGAAGAAGCTAGTAATTTATCAATAGCTACTATTGAGTTACAGTTATTACCTAGTGTTATCAAGCGTATGGAAAAAGTTTCTAAACTTTCTGAAGAGTTGTTAATTGAGGCAAAAAAACATTACACACGTTATCCTCAGCCTAAAGGATTGCATGATAACAAAAAATATACCAAGAATCTACAATTACTAATTATTGAAATTTCTAGTATCCATTTTCACTCTAAAAGGACAGAAGAAATTCTAAATAAAATATATAGTCTAAATAGAGAATTAGTAACTAAAGAAGGGAGCTTCCTTAAATTAGCTGAGAAATATGGCATAAGTCGTCAGAACTTCCTAAATGAATATATGGGAGCAGTAATTGATGAAAGCTGGAAAAGGCAAATGCAAAAAAATAGGCAATCTAATTGGAAAAATTTCCTTGCTAAAGAATCTGATGCTATTGATCAAATGATTAGTGAATTAAAAACCATGGAAATGACTATTGGTTTGCCAATTATTGAATTTAAAAAGTTAGTGCATACAATACAAAAGGGTGAAAGACAAGTCCTTAGGGCAAAAAAAGCTATGATAGAGGCTAATCTGCGTCTAGTTATCTCAATTGCTAAAAAATATGCAAATCGTGGATTACAGTTTTTAGATTTAATTCAGGAAGGAAATATTGGGTTAATGAAGGCTGTTGATAAATTTGACTATCGTAGGGGATATAAATTTTCCACTTATGCTACTTGGTGGATTAGGCAAGCTATTACTAGAGCTATAGCTGATCAAGCTAGAACCATACGTATTCCCGTGCATATGATTGAAACGATCAATAAAATTATTCGTACCTCTAGGCAGATGCTTAACGAGCTAGGTTATGAACCGACTCCGGCAGAAATTGCCGCTCGCCTTTCTATGCCAGTTGATAAAGTACGAAAAGTAATGAAAATAGCTAAAGAGCCAATTAGCTTAGAAAATCCAATAGGCGATGATGATGGTAGTTATCTTGGAGACTTTATTGAAGACAAAAATGCTGTATTACCGCTTGACGCAGCAATTCAATCGAATTTACGAGAGGTCACAACTAGAGTTTTAGCAACTCTTACTCCTCGTGAAGAAAGAGTTCTAAGAATGAGATTTGGTATAGGAATGAGTACTGATCATACACTAGAAGAAGTTGGACAACAATTCAACGTTACTAGGGAACGTATTAGGCAAATAGAGTCCAAAGCACTACGCAAATTGAAGCATCCGACTAGATCTAAAAAACTTAGTAGTTTCCGGGGGGGATCTAGAAAGCAAAACAATTCTTCAGATTCTGCTTTTGGAGGATGATTTTCTATAAGTTTTATTTTTACAATGTGAGTGTTGCGAATCGAATAATATATTCTATGAAATTCTCTCGTGCATGTAGTTGTTGTTGGTTGTGAAAGAAATACCGGTGAAAAAAATATGTAGTTAAATTAAAAGCTTGTTTTTTATCATTATTAGTAATTTGGCTATTAGTGGAGGTTAGGAATTGTGGTAAGATTAGAAGCCTGTCTTGATACGGTAACCCCTCTGATAAGCATACAGCTCTTCCAGATTTTGGCGAGACATAACCTAGATTCTCCCTACTACCTGTTACCGCACATTTATACAGATCAAGACCATAGCCTGATTCTTGAAGTATGGCTAATTCAAATTTAATATATTCCTCAAAAATAAAACTATTTGCTAGACTACTTAAATATTTTACAAAAATTGGGAAAAATTTATTGTGTTTTTCTCTTTCATGAAATGCCATCTTAATAAGGCTAATAATTGAATTAAAAGCGTAAAGCTTAATTTTATTAGTTATTAAAAGACCAGCGTAAGATTTTATTAATTCGCATTTAGCCATTCCTAGATGCTCGTGTAATCTAGCTTGCCAAAAAAAATCAACAATATTACCTTGTTGATTTACAGAGCCAAATTTTTTAGATGTTTCTCGTATTACACCGGAATATAAGCCATGATTTTCAGTAAAAACTGTAATAATAGCCGTATTTTCTTTTAGTGGTTTTTTGGCAATTATTATACCTATATCTTTAAAATTCATATTTAAACTTGTTACCTCAGTTTTGGATTAAATTTAAAAATTTTAATCCAAAACTGGCTAGAATATTCAGAAAAATGCGTTCTTGAAGCGGCTGGTACGAATGCATTTTAATCTATTATCGCTAATAATCTTATTTTTATATACTCGATGAAAATCAAGAATTGCGTTGTCGTCTTCAGGGATCGTAGGTAGCCACGTACTAAATGTACGCCTAGCACCTCGACCCTTTGACTCCTAGCACTTCATGATTTTGATCTTCGTCTATCAACTCTTCATTTACGAGCAGTATACCAATAAAAATAAGATTATTAGCAAATGAAATATTTAACAATCAGGCGTCAAACCGCTTTAAGCCTGATTGTTTACATTCTCATTCCAATTTCGGATTAATGAAATTAATCCGAAATTGAGGTTTGTTGCAATCTCATATGGCTATATGAGTGTGGATCATTTTCCCAAAGCTCACGTACTTTCACAAAAAGGAAAAGGTGAATTTTACAATCAAAAGCTAGCTGCATCTCTATTCTTGCCTTAGATCCTATTTCTTTAATTTTACAACCATTTTTTCCTAAAATAATAGTCTTATAAGAATTCTTTGAAACCACTATTACCTGATGAATTTTGATAGAGTTATCATTATTCTCCTGCCACATTTCAGTTTGAACAGTTAAATTATAAGGTAATTCTTGGTGGAGATTCAAGAATAATTGTTCCCTAGTTATCTCAGCTGCTAAAAACCGCATAGGTAGGTTAGTAACATTATCTTCTTCGTATAGCCAAGGCGACAGCTCTGCTTGGCTTTGTATGTAACTTAGTAAGTTATTGATATTCTCGCCGTTTAAAACGGATATTTTAAATATATTAGCATTTATGAACTGAGACCTTATAATATTTTCTATTTCTTCTAGGTATTTAGAAGGAATATCGATCTTATTTAACAAAAACATTAAATTTATTTTAAGATTTTGTAATTTTTTTAGTATTTGTAAAGTAAATTGGTCTATAGGTTTCGTACTATCTATTATCAATAAAACTAAATCTACACCATGTAAACTTGACCATGCACACCGTACCATTGCTTTTTCCAGCTGTTTCTTTGGCTCAAATATACCTGGAGTATCTAGTATTATCAGCTGCGTATCTTTTATAGTAACTATTCCAGTTATAATGGAGCGAGTCGTTTGAACTTTATTCGTTACTATGGAGATTTTTTGTCCAATAAGTTTGTTTAATAATGATGATTTACCAGCATTTGGTTTACCGATTATACATAGAGAAATTGTCTTTTGAGATATTCCCACGGATTAAACCTTACAACTTGTTGAGGTAGTTCATTAATTTACGAGCCGCAACTTTTTCTGCTTCTTTAACTGAATGACCAGTACCAGTTTGTTGGTAGGCTTCCATTTTTACTAATACAGTGAAGATAGATGCGTGTGGAGATCCTTCTCTTTTTATCACTTCATACACGGGTCTTTCAATTCCCTTGCTTTGTGCTAATTCCTGAAGAGTAGTTTTAGGGTCATAATCAGTTAAATCAGTAATAGATATAAACTCATACCACAAATCATATACTATTTTTTGGGTCGTATCAATATTACTATCAAGATAAATGGCAGCAATTAATGCTTCCATAGTATTCTCAATATTATTAGGGTTTTGTCTTCCCCCTAATACTGCTTCGCCATGGGTCATAATAATATAGTCTGACAAATTGATTTTTGCAGCTACTTTGCAAAGTGATTCTTTACAGACTAGATATGCTCTAATTTTTGCTAATTTCCCCTCATCATAAGTAGAGAAATTTTTAAATAAAATTTCAGTAATGATAAAATTAATTATTGCATCACCAAGTAATTCTAAACGTTCATAGTTTTTTTGAATTCCATGCTTTAGGGTATGTTGCTTAAGGGAAGGATGACTTAACGCTTCAAGTAAAATATCTTTATTATTAAAATTATATCCTATATCTTGTTCAAGATTTTCCGGAGCAGAAAGAGCTGATTCTTTACTTGTTATCATTTTATATTTTATCTGTATAAAGGGATGTAAATATTCTGTTAAATCTAATAGATGTCAGCCAAGTACCAACACGGAGTATTTGATTAATTATCCCAATATCACTTTGCCATAATTCTTCTTTTGTAGAAAAAATAATAAATTGTCCTTTGGCTATAAAATTTTTAAACGGTACAAATCCTAGATCTATCCTACTATCATTCGATTCATCTCTGTTATCTCCAAGAAAGAAATACTTACCTTCTGGTACATAAAAGCTCTCCGTATTACCATATTTATTTACTAATGAATGATTATTTTGTTTTAATTTATAAGAAAAATAACTTACACCATTAGGTAATATTTCTTTATATTTTATATAATTTTTTCCTTCTCCACTTGTATATGTACCAATTTCAGTGCGTTCTATGGCTTTATCATTTATATACACTACATCATTGATTAATTGTACTTTATCTCCAGGTAGCCCAATTAGTCTTTTTATAAATCGAATATCCATATTATTTGGTGGGCGAAAAACTATTATATCTCCTCTTTGTGGCTGTGACGCCCATATTCTCCCATTCAAAATATTGGGACTAAAAGGAAAAGAATAATTACTATATCCATAAGAATATTTTGTTGAAAAAATATAATCATTCTCTAGCACTGTTGCTTTCATTGAACCTGTTGGCACAAAAAAAAGTTCCATGACAAAAAATCTTATCATCAGTGCCAAAAATATTGTAAAGATAAAAGAAGTATATTCTTTAATTTGTGTTTTTTTGTTGGTAACCGCAGCTGTTCTTTGCATAATTATTATTTAATAACGAACTAAATTCAGCCTACAATACCTTATTACTATGTTTAAATCCAGCTATTATTTTTAATCTCTTTTCTCTCTCTTTTATTTTTTTATCATTATCCAAAAACTCTTCTTTTAACTCACTAAACGTTTGATAACTTAGCTGACTTAAATTTCCTTCATCTAAAATCTCAGTTAATTTTATCACAACCTTATTGATCCCTTGAGGAATAATAAAACCAAATTCATGTAATAATCCTCTAATTTCATTCGCAAGTGCCGTACGGTTTTTACCAATCTCTCTCTTACCAGATGAATTGACAAAATATCTTGTTGTTCTATAGTTTTAATTGGTACAAACCTCATATTAGGTCTTGTCACAGCTTCACATATAGCTTCAGTATCAGCTTGATCGTTTTTATTAGTTTTAACATACGGTTTGACAAATTGTGGAGTCATTAGTTTTACTATATGTCCCAATTTAGTTATTTCTCTTGCCCAGTAACTAGCTCCACCGTAAGCTTCCATTCCTACCAAACATTTTGGCGTATTAGCCATAAATGTTAAAACCTGATCTCTCATCAATTTTTTCTTTAATACCGTCTTACCATTTTTATCTACACCATGAATTTGAAAAATTCTTTTTGCAATATCTATACCAATTGTGGTAACTTCCATCTTAGCCTCCTGTTTGTTGTTTTAATATATTGAATATTAACTCTAGAAGATTAACAACTGCTTTTCATTCTTTATATCAGGAGATCCATACCATTACCTTACGCATGGCATTTAAAAGTCATAGGGAAAATAGCCTAGAGTTTATTAGCGAGAAGCCACTTTGGTCACAACTGTTGAAAGTTTACAAATACTTATACCACAGAGTCTATTAGCGAGCGTAAGCGAAGTAATCTAAATCACTCATCTCCTATTTTAAGAGCAGTTATAAAAGCAGATTGAGGTATCTCAACATTACCAATATTACGCATACGTTTTTTGCCAGCTTTTTGTTTTTCCAGTAATTTACGCTTACGAGTTATATCACCGCCGTAGCATTTAGATAAGACATCTTTACGCATTGCTTTGACAGTTTCTCTAGCAATTATTCTACTACCAATAGCAGCTTGAATAGCAATTTGAAATAATTGCCTTGGGATTAGATCACTGAGGCGTTTACACAATTCTCGACCTCGATATTCTGACCTTGAACGATGTACTATAGTAGATAAAGCATCAACTGGCTCGCTATTAACTAAAATAGATAATTTTACCAAATCGCTCTCCTGATAAACATCTATTTCCCAATCAAAGCTAGCATAGCCTTTTGTATAACTTTTTAACTTATCATAAAAATCAAATACTATCTCATTTAACGGTAATCGATAAATTACCATAGCCCTACCGGCTACATAAGTTAATTCAATTTGCACCCCTCTTTTATCGGTACATAAAGATAACACATTACCTAAAAACTCATCTGGTACTAATATTGTTGCCTTAACCCAAGGCTCTAACATTGAGTCGATATTTTGCACAGGTGGCAAATCAGCTGGGTTATGTATTTCTAATTGATTTCCACCACGCATATTAATCTTATAAATCACACTAGGAGCGGTGGTTATCATATCAAGGTCAAATTCGCGTTCCAATCTTTCTTGTACTATTTCAAGATGTAGTAACCCTAAAAACCCACAGCGAAAGCCAAAACCTAAGGCTGTTGAACTCTCTACTTCAAATTCAAAGCTAGCATCGTTAAGTTTTAATTTAGCTAAAGAATCTTTTAAATGCTCAAATTGTGAAGCATCTGAAGGGTATAAACCACAAAACACTACCGGTAAATGCGGCTTAAAACCAGGCAGAGATTCCTGACAAGGTCTTTTCTCGTCAGTTATTGTGTCCCCAACCTTACAATCAGCAACTTGTTTTATTGAAGCAGTAAAGAAGCCTATTTCTCCTGGGTATAAAATATCTGATATATGTTTTCTAGGAGTAAAATACCCAACATTTTCAACATTATAAGTAGAATTGGTAGCCATCATTTTAATACGCATATTCTTGCGTAAAACTCCATCGATAACTCTAACTAAAATTACTACCCCTAGGTAAGAATCGTACCAGCTATCAACCAATAATGCCTTTAGAATATCTGTTTGATTAGTTTTTGGACATGGCAGCCTATTAACAATTGCTTCAAGTATCTCCTCTATTCCTATACCACTTTTTGCAGAAATCAACAATGCATCGCCTGCATCTATGCCAATTACGTCCTCTATCTGTTGCTTAACTTTATCAGGATCAGCAGCTGGTAGATCAATTTTATTTAGAACTGGAATAATTTCATGATTATTATCGATCGCTTGATAAACATTTGCTAGAGTTTGTGCTTCAACACCTTGGCTACTATCCACTACTAACAAAGAACCTTCACAAGCAGCTAACGATCTACTCACCTCATAAGAGAAATCCACATGACCAGGAGTATCCATTAGGTTTAGATAGTATGTATTACCATCTTTTGCTTTGTAAGTTAATCTAACAGTCTGTGCTTTGATAGTGATACCACGTTCTTTTTCTATGTCCATTGAGTCAAGTACTTGATGACTCATCTCCCGAGCTGCCAGCCCCCCGCAATATTCAATTAATCTATCTGCTAGAGTAGACTTACCATGATCAATATGAGCGATGATTGAGAAATTTCTGATAAAGTTTTGATTATTCATGGTATATTTGGTATAATGTTAAAATTAGAAAGAAGTTTTATCTTTATATAATAAAATTCCATTTTATAGTAGGAAAATTAACAATGCGTGCTGAAATTGAACATTATGTAAAAAAAATCGAACAGTCTTTAGAACTGCTCAGGAGGTCGCTTTGATTTCGATAATGCAAGCAAAAGGCTTTTAGAGCTAGAAAATATATCAGAAGATCCGGATCTATGGAATAATCAAGAGAAGGCCTCGAGTATTCTAAAAGAAAAAAGACTTCTAGAGATCAAGCTTAACTCGTTTAAACAACTTCAGTCTAATTTTACGGAATGTTTAGAACTTGAGGATTTGGCATTTACTGAAAATGATCAACAAGTTTTGCAGCAAGTTCAAGAAGATTTAGGGAAACTATCTATTATTACCGGAAAATTTGAGACTGAATGTTTATTTTCTGGAGAATTTGACAGTAATAATTGCTTTCTAGAAATCAACGCCGGAGCTGGAGGAACAGAAAGCCACGACTGGGCATCAATTATGATGCGTATGTATTTACGCTTCGCAGAAAGGCTGGGTTTTAAAAGCGAAATTATTCATCTTATTAATGGCGAAGAAGCTGGAATAAAATCATGTACTATCAAAATTAATGGCTACCAAGCATATGGTTGGTTTAGAACGGAATCTGGTGTGCATAGGCTAGTTAGGATATCACCTTTTAATGCCGCAGGTAAAAGGATGACTAGTTTTGCTAGCAGTTGGGTATATCCAGAAATTGATGATGATATTTCCATTATAATAGATGAAAAAGATCTTAGAATTGATACTTATAGGTCTTCCGGGGCTGGGGGGCAACATGTAAACACTACCGATTCTGCAGTAAGGATTACCCACTTACCGACTAATATCGTAACACAGTGCCAAAATGATAGATCGCAGCATAAAAATAAAGCACAAGCTATGAAAATGCTTAAAGCAAGGCTTTATGAGTCAGAGTTAAAAAAACGTACCGATGATATTAATGAACAAAATGCATCCAAGACTGAAAATGGTTGGGGACATCAAATAAGATCCTATGTATTACAACCTTATCAGATGGTTAAGGATTTACGTACCAACCATGAAACTTCTGATACTAAGGGCATACTTGACGGAGATTTAGAGAAATTCGTTTCAGCCAGCCTATCAATGAGTGTTGGTAATATTAGTCATTAGACTATACTAGTTATATACTCAGGTAGAGCTTCAAGAAGAGCTAGCCTGAATATTGTACAATCAATTATCATAATACCCACAAAGTATTGATAATATCAGGAAGTACAGTAATTTTATAAAAAATATAAATTTACAAAGTGTATTTTTAGATAATCGACCTACATGTCTTTTAGTATAAGGTCTACACGACAGAAAATTGCTGTCATCATGCAATATTCAGGCTAGGCAGTAGCAAAGTCGAGCAGCTATATACTCGATGAAAATCAAGAATTGCGTTGTCGTCTTCAGGGATCGTAGGTAGTCACGTACTAAATGTACGCCTAGCACCTTGACTTGGTAATTCCTAGCAATTCTTGATTTTCATTGAGTATATAATCGTAGATTCTTAAAATTCTGCTTAGTCAATTAAGAATAATTATTCTTAATTGACGTAAGTGGAGTTATTTGCCTCCCCACGAAACACCACCATCAACAGTAATACATGAACCTGTGACATACCTAGATGCTTTGTTTGAGGCAAGGTATAAAATTGCACCATCAAGGTCAGTAGGTTCTGCTACAAAATGTAGTGGTATAAGTTCTTCTAATTCTTTACGTTGTTTCTCTGTACTTAATTTGTAATCTGTAAGCGGTGTATGAAATATGCCAGGTATAATACAATTAATTCGAATATGTGCAGTTGCCAGCTCTCCTACTAATGCCTTTGTCATTTGAATCACAGATGCTTTAGAGGCACAGTAGCCAGCGATATTTTCACGTAAACGATTTTCTCCATTGACACTAGCAATATTGATAATAGTTCCGTGGATTTCATGGTTTTTCATATGATTGGCAACCATTTTGCTAACGTACCAAACTCCCACTACATTAGTTTTTATGACAGACTCGAAGTCATCCAGTTCATCTAACTCAAAGATTGGTGTGAGTTTTGCAATTCCGGCATTATTAATACAAATATTTATGAGTTCTCTTTGTTGCTCCAGTCTATCAAAGGCTCTTTGAACAGAGGTTTTATCTGCTACATCCATTTCCAAGGCAACAGCATTGTTAAGCTCAGAGGATAAAGTTTGCAGTTTATCTAGTCTTCTACTAGCTAATATGACTCGTACCCCTTGGCTAGAAAGAAGGCGTGCGAATTGTTCTCCAAGACCACTACTAGCTCCTGTAATTAAAGCTGTCTTGCCTGTTAAATTAAAAAGTTCCATTATTTTAACCTCAATTACTATGCTTACATTCTATTTATTTAGCAAATGAGAGTATATTTTTCTGCTTTGAAGAATTGTTTTTTGAAAATATCATGGATTCGCATGTTCACATACTATAACGCTTGCTCACCATTCATTTTCAAATCCAATTCGTAGGATCATTTGAGTATATATTCCCATAGTATATTTTTTATGCCACTGTTGTTAAGAGGTCTTCCGAGCGTCATTGCGAGGAGTCGCGGAAAAGCGGCGACGCAGCAATCTAGGATACACGAAGCGTTACTCTAAAAAAACAGCTTCGCTGTTTACTTGGATCGCCACGGCATCTAAAGAGCCTTGCTATGACGATTATAGAAAAATGTATGGTACTATGATATATTCCTAATTTGATAAAGTTTTTATTGAAAAAATACCTCAGGAAAAATAATCACATTAATTCTTCTTTATTAATCCTTTCTAGACATATCTTTTCAGTCACTATCTTTAATTCCTCTACCCGGTTAATAAGGTAAAGTAATTGTTCTTTACTAATTGTATAATCTTGATCATATCTTGCATCAACATAAGCATTTCGCAGTAACGTAAAGTACTCTTCTTGCTCAGGAGTCTCATGTGGAAATATCTTATAGAGATCGTAATGATGACTTCTAGCTCTATCGCCAAGTCCTAGTATATCATGTGACTTGGTCTTGTAACCAGTAAAAACTAACAGGATAGCATTATAAAAGCTCTCTGTAGCTTGATGGAGTTCAAAAGCACACTTATTAAAATTATTTCTTTGTAAGATATTATGGACGTCAATTATGCATTCTATACCTTTCCTAAACCAATATTTAAAATCTTTCTCAGCTATTGGTCTGCGTTCCTGCCATGATAGTTCCTTAGCTTCAGACAGTATAAATTCACTACTATCATATAAAAGAATTCCCTCTTTCTTGATATCACTAAAGAAATACTGACCTTTTTCCAGTTGCCTATTTACCAACCTAATAGGTTCAAGTATCAGAGTAATTGGTGGTTTTTCATCTAATGAGAATTTTTTACTTAGCCTGTTCTCTATCTTATGTTGTAGGTTTATAGCTGGATAGCCAGCATATTCTCCGTTCTTTAAAATCAACAAAAGATCAAAATCACTTTGATACTTATAATAACTAATATCCCCTACCTTCTCTATATCCTCTACCCAATCTCCTCTAGCATAAGAGCCAAATAAGATAATCATCGCTATTTTTGATTTGCCTACATATAGGATTTCTTTAACAATATTATCTAGCTTTTCTTTAATCACTAGTGAGCGCTCAGGTAAGGTAGTTTTCATAAAACTGCTTTTTTATTCCAAATCAATCATATACTAAATATATTAAATAGTCAATAATAATTGAACCATAAATTGATTTATTTTCTCAAAGTTGCTATGAAAGTTAGCAACACTTCTTTTATTAACTTAAACCATATTTAACTCATTAATAAAGCAGTGATCTATTTTGATAGTGTTTATCCAAGTTTTTATTACTTGTTTATGAGTTACAACTATTACATATTTATAATCTAAGTACCTTCTTAATACGTTATTTGCTCTATTACTTAATAACTCTTTTGATTCCCATCTTTTACTAATACCAGCTGGATATACCCCATTATTTCTTTCATAATCCTCAATTGTACTTTTTAATTCGTATTGATTTTTTATCATAAAATTTAAATCTGGTTGCCATTCTCTTAAATCAAATTCAACAATAATATCTAGGTTAATATTTTTTGATATAATTGCAGAAGTTTGAAGGGCTCTAGTATAAGGAGAAGATAAAATTATTTCTGCTTTTTTTAATCTATGGTCTTTAGATACTTCGTTAGCTTCTCTTGTGCCATTTTCTGTCAAACAAGGTAAATCTCTACTTGCACCTTTTAGTTTATACCTTTCGTTTAATGCCCAATCGGTTTCACCATGCCTTATTAAGAAGAAAACTGTCATTTTTTCAATAATCCGATTAAGAATCCTCCAGCCATAAGCATAATAGATATCCAAATAAAACTCATCATTGGTTTGTAATATATTTTTGCGTGAATTACATCATCATCAATTTTACTTAGAACTGCGTAAAGATCATAAGTTAAATAAGAATATATATTACTTTCTTGCGATAGCTGCTTTTCTATTATATATAATCTATTTTCAGGCTTTAATATAGTGATATTATTCTGTTTATCCTGAATCCAAAATTCAGCAATTTGACGATAATAATTTTGAGCTGATGATACTCTAATATCTCTGAGCGTAACTTCAAAATTTCCTGATACTACCTTGTCTCCAACTTTTCCTATAAAATCTACTTCGCTCTGTAATAATGAATTAACAGTAATAGTAAAAACAAGTAATCCAAAACCTAGATGTCCTAAGATCATGGCAGTAGCTTTTAGCTTTTTTCTAAAAAAATTACTTTTTGCTAGTATGTAATAACAATTTTGTATTATTAGAAAAAGAGAAAATGTCATGGTACATGCTGAAATAAAACCATACTGAATTTGATACGAGCTAGTAAAAGTTATTACTAAAGAAAAAGCTAGGATAAGTAGACTTCTTGGATAAATCAATCTAGTTGGTGATTCTTGTTCGCTCGAAACTTGCCTTGCTCCGTAACAATCGTCTATGTGTGCTGCGGTGTTTGGCTTCGTTTTTCCTAAAAACCCCGAAAGTTTTTTTGATTTATGCAAGAAGTCTAGTAGGTTTTTTGTTCTTATATTATTTGTTTGAGCAATACCAGCTAGTAAAAGCGTTGGAATAATAAAGATTATAAAATTATTGATAAAAAATCTTTCGCTAATGGTAATAGATTCTTGGTATAATAAAGAATAAACTATGGGGTAAATGGTGGCACATAGTAATACTACTAAGGCTATTAAGAAAAAGCTACTACCCCAAATAATAAGTCTAGGTTTGTCTAATTTTGTCGGAAGAAGGATACCGATATTTTGACCTTTTAGAATGAGTAAAACTAAACTTGATGTAGCGAGGATAGCAAATATTGCTAGCATGTAGATTGCTCGCTTAGGTGATGATGCAAAAGAGTGAATTGAGGTGATTACGCTTGAACGTACCAAAAACGTACCAAATACTACAAGTAAGAAAGTGATGATTGATAAGGTTATAGTCCAATTCTTCATTTGTCCAGATTTTATCGTTACCAAGACTGAATGATGTAGAGCAATAGCAGATAGCCATGGGAACAGGGAAATATTCTCTACTGGATCAAAAAACCAAAACCCTCCCCAGCCAAGTTCTCTATAAGCCCACCATGATCCTAAGGCTATTCCTAAGGTTGAAAATAGCATTCCTAAATTGGTAAATATTTTAATTGCTCTGAGATTAACAAAGTCTAAACTAGACGTAAGTAGGATTACGCAAGCAGATGTGAAAGGTACGACGTAACAGACGTAACCTAAATATAATATAGGTGGATGTATTATTAGTGCAATATCTTGCAGCATAGGGTTTAAACCAAGACCTTGGGCGGGACGGAATGATAGGCTGTCAAATGGGTTAGAGGTAAAATAAATAAAACTACCAAATAATATTTGTATTAGTGCTAGTATAATTATGTGATATACTTGAGTTGGACGGCTATTGAATAGAGCGATGTAAATAAAACCTATAATCTGCAACAAACATAGCCACAGCAGTATAGAACCTTCATGGCTTGCCCAGCTAGCAGCAATTTTAAATCCAAGAGGTTTTAATGTACTAGAATTCAGAAAGACATTCTGCACAGAAAAATCTGATATGATAAATCCATATACTAATAGTAAGAAAGATAATAATGTTGACAGGAAACTAAGGTAGAAAAAAAAAGTAGCAGAACGATATAAATATAAAGAACTAACAACTGTTAGTATGCTGAATAAGATTGCAGATATTTGTAAATAATTGCCAAGACTACTTATCACTTTCAGATTCTTTATTTGGTAGAATAATGACTTTTATGCTATCAAGTCTGTTACCTATTTTTTTGTTAATGGTGATACTTAAATTAAATATCTTGATAGATTCTCCTTGATTGGGAATACGCTCAAGTTTATGGATAATTAAGCCAGCTATGGTATTTGCGTCATCATCAGGTAGACTCCAATTTAATTCTCTATTTACATCTCTTATGGTTACAGATCCATCAATAATAAACTCCACATCAGATTTTTTTACAATTGTGTTAATAGGATAATCATGCTCATCGATAATAGGACCAACAATCTCTTCTAGAATATCTTCTAGAGTAATAATACCTTGTAGATCACCATATTCGTCAACAACACAGGCAAAATGGCTCTTTCTTTCCCTAAAAGCATGAAGTTGATGAGTTACCAAGGCATTGTCAGGTATGAACCAAGGCTGATTTACTAATTCTTTGATATTAATTTTTTTTGCATCGTTATTCTTTTCATAAAGAGCCCGGAGTAGATCTCTCATGTGCAGTACGCCAATTATATTGTCCTGAGTATCCTTCCATAATGGTATTCTTGTATGGGGGCTGGATAATAATGCTCGCTTCACTATCTCCTCTTTAGGCAAATCTACATTAATGGCTACTATGTTACTTCTATGTATCATAATTTCAGATACTGTCATTTTCCTAATATCTAATATACCCCCTAACATGTCACGGTCAGATTTATAAACATTACCTTCTTGATGATAATGTTCAATAACTCCTCTGACTTCTTCTGTTCCCGAGATATTTTGTTGTAGATTAATACGGAAAATAAAACAGAACAGCTTAACTATAACTTCAAAAATAGAATTAATTGGTTTCAAAAGCTTTAGGAAAAATATAATTGCTGGAGAAGTGAATAATGCTAACTGTTCTGCTTTTGCTACAGCAATAGCTTTAGGTATTATTTCGCCGAAAACAATTATCACGAAAGCCATAACTGCTGAAGCTGCGACAGTGCCGCCATCACCTAGCCAGTCGATAAATATACTGGTAGCAATGGTAGTGCAAACAGTATTAAGCAGAGTATTACCAATCAATAATGTGCCAATTACTTTTTCTTTATTCTTTAGAACTTGTAATACAGTGTTACGTTTAACACCTTTTGCCTTAAATTTTTGTATTTTCCCTGGAGAAGACGCGGTGATGGCTGTTTCAGTAGCTGAAAGCAGTGCGGCACATCCTATCATTAGAACAATAATGATTGTCAAAAAAATAGTCATTGATCCTTGTATAAATTATTAGCGTAAATCTAATTATATTGGCAACTGTGCAATTCCCCTAATACTTTTTTAGTATGCTCTTGCCTCATGGTAATTTAAAAGTCGCAACTGTAAATAACCTAAATCTCGATATAAGAATTAATAATTCTTATATCGAACTGGCTTTGTTATAAGGAAAAATGCACTCTTGAAGCGGCTGACGCGAGTGCATTTTAACTTATTAGGTGTAGAAGAGGCATATATAATTAATTTCGACCAGAATACAAAAGTTAAGGAAGTTAAGGTTTGACTTCAATATTGATAAAAAATAGTATTATTAGCAAAAATTTTACTAATAATCTATTAGTGGATAATAAAACAGGTGTATAATGATATTATAGTTAGTAAAAAATAGTAAAAACAATGACAGAAAAAAAGAGCAAAAATAATATTAATTATCAACTAAGGATGTTTGTTGGTACTGATGATTTTAAGACATTACTATTAAATAGCGATGTATTTGTTGACAAAAGCCTAATGATCAAAGAATTGCTAGAGGATAATAGTGTAGTGACTCTAATTACTCGTCCAAGGCGTTGGGGCAAGAGTATTAATATGGATATGGTCAGATGCTTTCTAGAAATAGAGCTAGATAATAGGGGTAATCCTTTACCGCCAGAAGAGCGAGTAAATTATAAATTATTTGTTGGAGGAGAAGTAGATTTGGGGTTTGACGAAGTAAAAAAATTGCAACCTTTAAAGATAGCGGCTTATGAAAATATAATGAAACGCCAAGGTCAATTTCCCGTAATATTCATCACCTTTAAAAGCGTAGAAGGTTCAAGCTATCATGATATCAAACAGGGGGTAAAGAGCCAGTTACGGAAATTGTTTCAGGCACATAGCTATTTAAGTGATAGTAACAAACTTAAAATAAGTGAGATAGCTGATTTCAACCAATATTTATTTGGCGAGGTAACTCTAGACAATATCAAGAATAGTTTGGCTATTTTAAGCCGATTGCTGTACAAACATTATAATAAAAAGCCTTGGGTGTTAATTGACGAATATGATACGCCCATTAATAGTGCTTACAGATGGTTTGGTACTAATGAGGCAGAATTTCAGAAAGTGTTAGAAATTTTTCGTGGCATCATGAAATCTACCTTTAAAAAGGAAACTGGCGATCAGGAATTACCAGTTGAACGGGGAGTTATTACAGGAATTTTGCGGATTGCCAAAGCTGAGTTATTCTCCGGTTTGAATAATGTTAAAGAATATAGTTTATTAGATAAAAAATTTGCAAGTAGCTATGGATTTACTCAAACAGAAGTAGATGAGTTATTAACTAAAGTACCACTTACTACCAGTCCAGCAGAAATTAAGGATTGGTATAATGGCTATAATTTTGGGGAAGAAGTCATCTATAATCCTTGGTCAATTATGATGTGTTTATCAAGTGAAGGTAAGCTTGATCATTACTGGCTAGATAGTGGAGGAACTGGTTGGATCGACCATATCTTATTGTCAGATGAAATGCAGCAGGATATTCAGCTATTAGCTGCTGGTAAACCTATCATTTCTAGCATTACCAAGCATATCAGTTTCATGGACATTGGTCAGCCGGAAGGGTTGTTTAGTTTATTGTTATTTAGTGGCTATTTAAATCCACATGCTAAGATGCCAGAAAGGGATATTTATGAACTATCTATTCCTAATTATGAAGTAAAATATATTTACGAAAAAAGAGTACTCCAATGGGTTAGCAAACAAATAAACATTGATAGTTCTAGGTACTACTCATTTATTAGCTTGTTAATAGATGGCAGAATAGAGGAGTTTAAACACAAAATGCAGGAGTTGCTGCTTAACGCTACTAGTTTTCATCAAGTGGGAGAGAAAAAGGCCGAATTATTTTATAGCGGCTTTATGCTAGGGATTGTTAACATGTTAGCACCGAGCTATATAATATCAAGTGAGCAAGAATCAGGTGATGGATGCCCTGATGTAATCATGATCCCCAAAGCTGGTAAAGGAGATAAGGCAATTATTATTGAGTATAAGATAGCTAAAAATACAGAAGATTTAACGACTATAGCAGGGTCTGGTCTACAACAAATTATTGATAGGAAATATGATACTAAAATAAAAGAACATCAACATGTTAAACAAATACTAAAAATCTGCATGGCTTTTTATGGTAAAAATATGGATTTACAATATCAAGTAACAAATCTTTAATAATAGAGCGTTAGTGCTTGAATAACTAATAATTTTATGTCTATCGTGGTTCTGAAATTGTCCACTACGCCCCACAACTGTCGAAAGTTCAACAAACGTCATTGCAATGAGCGTTGCCAGCCCTAAACCGTCATTGCGAGCGAACGTATGTGAGTGCGGCAATCCATGAAGCTTGTCATATGGATTGCTTCGTCGACCTACGGTCTCCTCGCAATGACGTTTGTTGAACTTTCAACACTTGTGCCTTCTACCTCAATTCGGGATAAGAATTAGTTAATTCTTATCCCGAATTCGCGTCTTCTAACAAACTGGTTTAAAGAAGGATTTATTTTAGCCTATACCTTAAGATTGATAGATCACCACAACAGTTTGTTTATGTTTATAGTCAATTCAGGAGGATTTGATGCTAGGAACGATGGAGCGAAGCCTATAGATAATAGGCGAGCGATCGAAGACGACGTCACCAAATTCTCATCAATTGACTATATCACAAATGCACAGCGGTTTGTTTGGTGCTTGGAAGAAAGTTTGGGAGTCAAGTAAGTCAAACTATCATGATATGACAAATTTCTATAGCTGTTTCAAATATAACACAGTTGATAGAAATTTATAAAAAAAATAGTCAAGTAGCTTGTAATTAATTATTTTTACATATATAGTAGCTGCGTGTTTAGATATTTCTAAAAAGGTTTTAAGGTATTATGATTGCGTAGGGTCATCCCTGTGCATTCGATGGTTACCCTTGCGAAAGTATGGGTCTAGAAAAGTTTAATATAGTCTGCTAGGCTGTTTTTTTAGATTTCTCTACCTGCACGGGAATGACATCGAGCAGAAATAATTTTTGAAACTAATTGCTCTAAGAAACTGTATTTAGAAAATGAATTAACTTAAATAGGAAAAAATTATGAATAATAAAAGTAAAAAAAGCAGTTTTTTGAAAAACTTGCTAGCGACTGCTTCTATTGCTTCAGTTATAGTCGGTGGAAGTAATACGGCATTTGCTGGTGCTACTGTTGGGCGTATAGAGGCTAGGCAGACAACAGGAAACGCTGTTGTATTTACTACAGGTGCTCAGTTAAATAAGAGTGTTGCTAATGCGAATGTGTTGTTTACTTCAGGTTCGAGTCTAACAATTGATGCAGATGGTCGTACGCCTAATCTTGACCTTCCTGGTGGTCAAACTATTTCACATCTTGATTTGGGTGGTCATGATATAGGTCTTAGTACAGTTACTACCGATACAACTATCAACTCTATAACAAATGGTGGTGCTCCCGCTACTTTTCAAGTTGCAGCTGGTCGCAGTTTAACTTTAGGTGGTAATGTTGTTGCTGGTAGTAGGGCTCTTGTTGGTGGTGGTCTTGGTAATGGCTTATTAGGTGCTGTTACTTTTGATGCGGCGGGGGGTGGTATCCTTAATATTACTACTGGTCCAGTTGCTGATGGGTTTGCTTTTGCTCCTGCAGATATCGTGTTTGGTGAGCTTACAGTTGTTAATGGTGACCGTGTAACATTGAATATTAACAATGCTGGTGCTAAGACAACATTTAGCAAATCAGAAGTTGCCACAGCCCACACAATTAACATCTCTGATGGTAGTACTGTTGAATTCAACTCTACTGCAACTGCTGGTGGTGCTGCTAATACGTTGGACTTACAACAGAGAGCAGGTAGTAGAATCAACTTTGGTACTAATGGTGATGGTACATTGTTACTTACTTCTGATAACGGTGCGGCTACTAGCTTTAGACTTAGGGATGGATCTCTTGGTGGTAATAATAAAGATGGAGATGGTACAATTCACTTCAATACTACTGCGGCAGCTGGATCTCTTGTTCCTCATGCTGTAGGTAATGCCGTAGTTGGTATAAATAAGGAGAATAGAGCTAAAAAATTCATAGTTACTGCTACTGCTGGTGCTCGTGCAACAATTGAAGGAAAAGTATATGCTAAAGATATTGAATTACGCGGTGGGGCTGTTACTTTCGAAAATGAGGTTGATGTAGGAGATAAGGGTGCTACAAACATGATAACAGCACAGTCGAATGTAATTCTAAACGACAATAGTAATCTTGGTACAACAGATTTCCATGGTGTACTTAATAGTACAATTACTGTGGCAGCTGGTAAAACACTTGAAGGAAACTTTCATGCTGACGTAAACAATAGTGCAGCTCAAGTTGGAACAATAATTTTTCAAGGTGAAGGTGTATTAAAAGCTGATATAATAAACAAATTAGTTGCAATTCGCAATACTGCTGTTGGTACTCTGAAATTGTCAGGACAGCATGCTGTCACTGAACTACAAGGAGGGGCGGCTAATACACATTTTACATTTACTGATGGTTATAAACTGATCGGTAATATTAATGAAGTTGCTGCTAATGTTAATGCTGCTGCTGCTTCAAATTTAACGTTTGAGGGTAATGCTGAAATTACTGGTAACATTGGTGCTGCTGGTGCTGGAACAGTTGGTAATATTATCATCCCTAAGGATAAAACAGTAAAAGTTGGTGGTGCTACGATTAATGCTGCTAGTATCTTTAGTAATACTGATGGTGGAACATTGAAATTAACTAATAAAGCAGGTGATGTAACCATTACATCTACAATAAGTGCTAATGGTGGCGGTACTATTGATGCAACTGAAATGAAAAAAGATGGTACTTTAAAGATTGTTGGCTCTATTGGTATGAATCCTGCTGATAATAATAATAAAAAGCCTCTAGATAAATTATTACTGAAAGGACAAAAACTTAACTTTGACATAGCTGCAGCCAATAAATGGGTTAATATTGCTGGAATTGATTTTGGTGGTGATGCGTCAACAGTTAAGATGGACGTTGGTGATGCTAAATATGCCTTTGGAGCTTTGACAAATGCAGGGGAAGCTACATTTAAAGTTAGTGAGAATGTTGCCTTATATAATACAACAACCTCTAAGGATGTGGGAGTAAAGGAGATCGAGTTTACAGCAGATAATAAGACTCTTACTCTTCATAAAGGTAATGATATTACTGCTAATAGTATAACTGCTTCCAATGGAGCTAATGGAAGTAATCTAATTTTTGCTGGGGATGCTGCTCTAAAAGGTGACATAGGAACATCAAACAGGAAATTTAAAGGTCTCAAAGTAAATGCTGATGTTAAGGCAATTACATCTGGTCAAGGCTTTTTCAGCGGAAATATAGAATTAGCAGATGCCGGATCTACATTAGTTGTAGATGGTAATTATACTGCTAAAGCAGTTGTTGGTAATGTTGCTGGTAAGGGAACGCTGAAATTTGTTAATGCTGCTGGTGTTGGTACTGGTGTAAAATTCACTACTACAGCAGCTGCTAATGACCCTGCTGTTAACGCTATATCTACCTTAGAATTGCATGGTGGTGATGTTGAATTAGTAGGTGATAACGGTCTAAAATTTAGCAATATTAAGTTTGCAACTGCTGCAAGCTTAACTTTAGCTTCAAATATGGAACTTAAAGATGTAAATGTTGATAGTACTTTGAGTTCTAAAGACGCTAGACCTACAGTTATATTATCAGCTATTGATCACACTATCAATAAGCATATAGGTGATAAGGATCATTTGGTTAATCTACAATTTGCTGGAGATAATACCTTAAATGTTACTATTACAGACTTCTTTGCTGGTGTAACAACTACAACTGATAATCAAGGTGCTGTTAACTTTAAGGCTGGTTCTGATAAGGTTTATGGTTTAGGTTCTAGCGGACACAACTTAAAAGCTGCAACTTTTGAAGTAAATACCGAAAACTTTGGTGATACTTATGTCAATAATGCTATTATTAATGACAAATTGAAGTACACAGCTGGTGGAACAGTAGCTGGTGGACTACAAGTTGGTAGTGATAAAGGTGGTTCTGTAGCTGAGTTTAAAGATGGTGTTATTTTGACAGCTGCTGTAACCGGTAAGGGAGTAGGTAATAATATTAACTTCACAAATAAGGCTACTATTATTGGTACTAAGCTTGGTACAGAGAATGATCGTTTTAAGACTATAACATTTAATGGCAATAAAGAAGTAACCTTGAATAATGCTGCTATGTATGCAGAAGTAGTTAACTTCGGTACTGAAAATATCGTAATTACTGCTGATAACAACATAATTAGTGGTACTTCACATGTTAATGCCAATATTAATTTGAACTCTGGTAAGTTAATCTTCCAAGATAAGCAAAATGACGTAAATTCTACATGGGGTCCTAAAACTTCTATTGCAACTACCTTAACTGCAGATGGAAAACTTGGCTCTATAGAAGTTAATACTCCTATAGAGGTGGCTGCTAGTGTACCAGTTAATGCTATAATCGTTAAGGATGAAGCTCAATTAGGGGCGGATCAAGAGTACAAGTTGATTAGCAATGGTAAAAATCTAATTCTAGGTAATGATGTACGATTTGGTCCTCTAACAGTAGCAAAATCAACAAATCAAGCATATGCAAAGTGGGTTGTTTCTACTAAAGATGATAAAGATGTTTACTTGTTGCGTTTAAATGATGCTGCAACTGTAGCTCCAGCTGATATGAAAGCTGCTGGTGGTGATGATAAAGATCAGGAAAATGCTGCTTTGCTTGGTCGTGAGGCATTAGCTGCTATGACTGATATTGGTACGTTATCACAAGACCCAAAAGTACGTGGTGAAGCACTAAAAAGAATTACAAATGCTGAGAATGCACTAGTAACTGATGCTGTCGAACATACTAATGCTGGGATTGCTAGTTTAGTGGGAGCAAGACTTGCCCAAGTTGATGATCAACAAAAACCTGTAGCTAGTGGCTCTGATGATGTAGCTGGTGAATCAATGGGTGCATGGGCTATGCCATACTATAATCAAGCTGTTCAGAAGGGTGAAGGTAGTGTTGTTGGCTATAAAACGAAATCTGTTGGTGGAATCCTTGGTTTCGATGCTTTAGCAAACGAAAATCTAATGATCGGTGCTGCTGTTAGTATTGTTAGAACTGATATGAAATACAAAGATTATAAAATTGGAGAAAAAACAAACATTAATACTGTGATGCTCTCTATTTATGGATCACAACAACTTGATAAAAATTTCTTTGTACAAGGTTTGGTTTCTCTTGGTTCAAATAAAATTAAGAATAGCGATCCTAGAAAAGTTCCTACTTCTCGTAATGCTAGTGGTCAGCAAATTGCTAAAGCTAGTTATGATTCTCTGTCTTACGGTGGTCAAGTATTATTTGGTTACAATGCTAAAATGTCTGACTCAATGTCATTAATACCGATGGCTGGAATTCGTTATACAGGATCTAGCGATGAAGGTTATAAGGAAACTGGTACAGACAACGTAAATAAGGTCGTTGCTAAGAAGACTAACAATAAAGTTGAAGCTGTGCTTGGTACTAGATTTGCAGTTTCTGTAGATACTAGCGGTATTACAGTGATGCCTGAAGCACATGCTTTTGTTTCGCAAAAGTTATTTGGTAGTTCAGGGAAAGTTAGTGCTAAATTAGATGGTATGACTAGTTCGTTTGCTACTAGATCTGACAAAGAGGCAAAAACATTGTTTAACCTTGGTTTAGGCGTTACTGCTAAAGCTGGTAATATGGAGTATGGAGCTGGTTACGATGCATATTTAGCTAGTAAATATGTTGGTCACCAAGGTACTTTAAAAGTTCGTGTAAACTTCTAAACTAATCTTTTAAGTTTACTTATCTATTACTTCAAACAAAAGGGTTTTCTTTTAAAAAAGAAAGCCCTTTTTGTTTAATAAGAGTGCCTACGAACTGATTCTTCCTGATAAGTTTGTCGTCAGAATTTGTTTTCTCTCCTTATATAATGGGCTAAAAAATTTAGATAAAAAAGCATGTAGTTTTGTTTCGTAATAAGATAGAATAAAAAATTATACTTAGGATAAACGAATGACAAAGAAACAAAGTAGAAATTTTAGTGCAGAAGCAAAAACTAAGATATAGTCAATTCAGGAGGATTGGATAGCAGGAGCGGTGGAGTGAGTATCACAACTGTTGAAAGTTAAAAAATTGTCTATTAGCGAAGTGTTGTTGTAAGGCTTAAAGCGTCTATTAGCGAGGAGTCGCTGCAAGCGGCGACGTGGCAATCTTGTGAAGGAGGTCTTGACTATCATGAAGATTGCCACAGCGCCTAACGGCGCTTAGACGATTTTTTAACTTTCAACAGTTGTGCCGAAACATCGAGAATGTTAAATCCATGTCTCATATCGAACTCATACAATAAAAAAGCCATGATAAATATAACATGATCAGTTATATATGGTGGTAGGATGGGTAAACTGTATCTCGAATTGAAGCTTTGAATTTTAAAGACTTCGTACCTCAGCAAAGACCCATCCTGTTTGGATAAAGACTACGAACGGATGTCATAAGGTTTAAACCTTGCTGTAGCATATCCTATTATTAATATAAATCATGAGGCTCTATATGGCAACAACTTATATTAGTGTGGACGTTAGTAAAAAAACTTTAAGTAGATTTAAAGGGTCTCATTAAGGAAAAGTATAACATAGATTTAGAAATTGTTAAACGACCAGCGTGCAGATTTTGGATACCAAAAAGTACACCATCAGAACTATTGTCAACAAGAGAAGTTGGGTTTAAAGTACAGCCAAGGCGATGGGTTGTTGAGAGAAGCTTTGCTTGGATAAATAGAAATAGAAGGCTCTCCAAGGAATATGATTTTCTTACTGATTCTAGTGAAAATATAATTTTTTTGGCTATGAGTCGATTACTTCTTCGTAGGATATTTACTTCTATTACTTAGTTTGCGGACAAGCTCTAATTTAACTGATAATGAATGGTTTGGAGGTCTGATAACTGCCTTCATTCCTTTCTTTCTCAAATGCCAATTAAGAGCTAAAACAGGCAATAATGAAGTATTGATAGTAGAAAGAAGTTGATTAAAGCCAACCCATAATGTTAGATACTGTACTACTTTATCAGGACGACCATTATATTTAAATACTTTACGAAAGAATGCTTTGACCACCGCTTTATCAAGAAACTTGGTTTTAAAAGTTTTCGTTCTGCTGCGGTTACTATCACTGGTATAGAAAATATTCGTATGATTCAAAAAAGACAAATTACTGGAGCTAATAATAATTTTTCTACTTTTGAAAATTTTGTTATACTCATGGCATAATAATGTCCAAAATCCGAGGTTTTACGATTTTTGCTAGACCATGATTTATAAATGTGACAGAACCTGATAAAATGCCACCTTCTAAACAAAATGATAGGAGTTCACGTATGCACAATTTTGTATGTTCCTCGAGTAAATGTCATTTACCTGTCACACCGCAGCACGGTCGGATTATTGTGCATGGTGCACATGCACATAATTTAAAAGGTGTTTGCTTTGAGATACCAAAAACACGCTTAGTTGCGTTCACCGGTCTGTCAGGTTCAGGTAAGTCTTCCATTGCTGTTGATGTTTTAGCAAGCGAATGCGTCAGACAACTTTTGGGTGGATATGGCTTGGTTACTGATCACATTCCAAAGCCAAGAGTGTATACCATCTTGGGCTTATCTCCGGCAATAACCATTTCTCAGCGAAAAACGGATTTTAATTCCCGTTCGCTGGTGGGGACAAAAACAGGCATTTTAACACTCCTAAGAAATCTATTTGCTACTATTGGCAATCAGCAGTGTAGCAGCTGCAATGCTGAAGTTAAGCAACCATTACAAGGTAAGCATAAACTGATAACTGTTGAAACTGAAGAAAGAAATACCGATTCTTCATCGACTAAAAAAAGCAAAAAAAGTTATTTTGGTTGTCCTCATTGTAATGAGCAATTAGAAATACTGCAAATGTCACATTTTTCCCCTAATGCAGTTTCTGGAATCTGTGAGTCATGTAAAGGAATAGGTGAAACTCTCGACGTTGATATATCCGGTTTACTTGATGGAGAAAAAACTATCATTAATGGAGGGGTTAGGTATTGGGAGTCAGGTGTTGCAACTCATTATACGAAGGTAATTGAAGCTGCTAGCAAATATTATGATTTTCCTTTTGACCAAGATCTACCCATAAAGTCTTATTCTGAGGAATTGCATAATTTTTTACTGTACGGAATCACATACCCAGATTTTGTTAAGAACCATAAGGGACTCAAAGCACCTAAAAAAGTTGGTGAGGGTAAATTTGAAGGCATCGTTCCTCATTTAATGACTCAGTATAAGAAAAATCCTAGTAAGGCACCAGATAGTGTCACAAAATTTATGGTAAGAAGTGCGTGTCCATCCTGTAACAATGCCCGCTTAGGAAAACTCGGGAGGGAGGTAACCGTGGGCGGCAAAACTATTACAGAAGTCAATGGTCTCAGCCTAAGCGAACTACTTAAGTGGTTAGAGACGCTGGAAAGGATCCTTCCGAAGGATGAATTGCAAGCATATACCGCCTTTTCAAACGGATTGCAAGAGCGTGCATCAAACTTAATCGAAGTTGGTTTGCACTATCTTACTTTAGATAGGACACTTCCCTCATTGTCTGCAGGAGAGGCACAGAGACTTAAATTAGCTGATGCTCTTGGTAGTAGCTTGCTGACTGGCGTTTTATATATTCTAGATGAACCAACAACTGGCTTACATCCCCATGATACAGCTAAGCTATTAAAAACACTGCGAAGGATACAAGAAAATGACAATACTGTAGTGATCATTGAGCACGATCCCGATGTTATTAAGAGTGCAGATTATATAATAGATGTAGGTCCTGGAAGAGGAACTCAAGGTGGAGAAATTGTGGTTTCTGGCACACCTACTGAAGTTATGGCTTGCGAAAAATCTATTACTGGTAAGCACTTAGCTAGGAAGGCAGCTATAAAACTCGATCCTCCAGCTCGGGGTGATGGGAAAGCAATTACTATTCGTGGTGCGAGTGAAAACAACCTTAAGAATATTGATGTTTCTATACCAACACAACAATTGGTTGTGTTAACGGGTGTATCCGGTTCTGGAAAATCAACCTTTTTATTTGACATCTTAGATAAGGTAACGAGGAATCATTTTAATAAAGCGAAAGAAGTACCTGGGCAACATACTTCTGTCGAGGGATTAGAAAATGTTAAGCGAGTGGTGACAGTCAATCAATCTACTATAGGTTCAAAATCATTTCGCTCCAATGTAGCAACTTACACAAATCTTTTTGATTCAATAAGGGATTTGTTTGCTTCTTTGCCAGAATCAAAGAAACACGATTTTGGTGCCAACGCATTTTCATTCAATGCATCAGATGAGCGTTGTGAGAACTGTAATGGAGCTGGTGTAGTACAGGTTAATATGTCTTTCATGCCTAGAGTGGAGATGGATTGTCCCTCTTGTGCTGGTATGCGGTTTAATGATGATCTGCTTGCAGTGAAGTTTGCGGAATATAATATCTCTGAAATCCTAGACCTGACAGTAAGTGATGCGATCCCTGTCTTTGGTAAGCAGAAGAAAATTCTCGAAGTCCTGAAGTTAATGCAGCGGGTTGGTTTGGAACACTTAAAGTTAGGTCAATCCACTTCAACGTTATCTAGTGGTGAAGCACAAAGAATTAAACTTGCCTCTGAATTATCGAAAGATAGTAACTCATCTTCGAGATAAATATGAGCAGAAATTATGCTATAGAACGTGAGTATTATGCGACGAGTGGAGTGTAGAATTAAATTCTCGTTACTGACTACATTTTTTCACCTGTGGAATTTTATAATAAAGAAATACTGATAAAAGTGTACTTTAATGACAAGAGTTTTTATTTGAAACAAAACAATGGTAATACACATAAGAAGCATTATGTTGACTAATTTTTAGTATGTCAAGTAGAAAAGTGATGTTTACATGACTACAAACTTCATACCAAAACCACTGCGAACCTGATTCTTTAGACGTTTCAAGCACTTTTTCGTCTCGAAGATGAGTAGTAAGCAAAAGACTTTGTTTTTATTGGATGAACCTACAACAGGGTTACATTGTGAGGAGGTAGGACTACTGCTTAATATCTTAAGGGAGCTAGTATCTAAAGGTCATACTGTAGTAGTCATTGAGCATAATCTTGATGTCATGTGTAGAGCTGATACTATAATTGATTTTGGTCCAGGAGGTGGAACTGCAGGTGGTACAGTTGTTGCTAGAGGTACGGTACAAGAAGTGTGTGAGAGTAAATCATCAATAACAGGACAGTGCTTGAAAACTCATTTGGATTCCAACTTATAATTGCTTCGTGACCTTACGGTCTTCTCGCTAATAGACGTGTAGAGAAGGTGTATTTACTAATATTAAAGCCCATTCAGGATAAGAATTAACTAATTCTTATCCCAAATTGGGGTACGACGCAATTCTTGATTTTCTGTTCTAGAGTATATCTTATCTTTAAATCAGCAGAGCATTAGTCACGAATCTAGTTAGTGTAGGTTGCAAGAATGTTTCTAATTCTTTACTGACTTCATCAATATTCTCTATTTTTTTACCGTCACGGCTTAATGTCATCTCACCAGAATTAACATGCTGCATGACAGATTCAATTATTTGCTTATTATCATGCTTACCGTCCATATATTGCAGAGCAAATTTTTCAAAAAGGTTAATAGCTACCACCTCATGTCTTTGGTTTGTCACCCACATATTGGGTGTATGAGCTACCTGATATGCAATAAGCTTTGATGTTTTAGGTGTATTAAGATCTACTTCTTTTCGAGTTACCTGTAACGTTATATTAATATATCCTTGCAATACTAATTTCATGGCATTAGCTAAGAACTCAGCCTTTATTTCATTCAATTTTGTTCCATGTAATTTTTTATTGCTACTCACGGCAATTTTATCAAAACTCATTGGGTTATTGATATTCTCAGAGAAAGTATAGAGTATTGCTTTCATATAAGGAGAAGATGTTGATAAACTACTATCCTTATTACCATTATAAAAAAACTTCTCTGTTTCAAGTGAATTAAGATCTATATCAACAAGAGGCTTTTCTGGTACTATATTAAATGTCATATTAAATTTATTAATATCCTCATTATTGATAGATCTATTTAATTTAACACTATTATGGCAAAGTAAGGTTGATCTAAATCGACGATTGGTAATGAAATCCATATATTGTTCGGTTCTAACAATATCATTTATTGCTTGTAATTTCTCCACCACTTTTGCCGGCATATTTCCTAAATACATGCTAGCTATACTACAATCAGACAGATATTGTGGATTATTTTTTTTAGCCTCATCCATAAATTCATGAAAATAATATTGTACATTATCTTCTTCTAGATGGTCATGACGCAAATAATGATCATTTTGTTTGGCAAGCAAACTGGCTTCAGATTTTAACACTTGAGCATAAGGAGAGTCGGAAGTTTCTAAGCTATCCTTAACAAATTCAAGTAACAATCTAGATTGAGCAATTTTATCTTGAATGTTATTAAATGTATTTGAGTGATAAAGCATCATATCTCTTATGGTACGAACCATATTCCAACCAGGTAGTGTATTATAACTAATATACGCGATTCCATTCTCTGATAAATTTTTACTACTTACTTCAAAAATCTTATCCTGAACAAATTTTGGTACCCAAGAGATTACTCCATGAGTAATTATGTAATCAAATTTACCAAATGATTCATCAATATCTGTAATAGAACAATGTCGGAATTCTATATTTTTAAGAGCTAATCCTTCTTTATGTTTATTAGCCTCATCTATTTGCACTTTAGATAGATCAACTCCAACAAAATGTGCTTTAGGATAATTAACAGCATGAGGTATTAAATTCCCGCCTGCAGCACATCCTAGCTCTAGAACTCGTGCAGTTTCAATTGCTGTTGGTTTCATCCCAAATAAAACAGCAAGCGTCCGTAGGTGATATGGATTGGTTAAGGCGTACGGATAACTTTCGTAAGGCACTTCATCGTATGTATTATGAGGTGCTGAGGTAAGTTCTAAATTAGTGGTCATATATTCTCCATAACGTAAAACAAAACACGGATAACACCGTATTTTGTTGTCAATTCTTTAAATTTTTACTAGTATACACTAAAAAATTCAATACACTAATAGTCTTCTTGCATTAAATTGGTAACTTATAAGTAAATCCTATACCAAATTCTCCAACCCCTATGGTTTTTTTAATAGGAGTGGCTGGTATAAATTGCTGGGTTTTCATATCCAAAGTAGCATAGTTAATCTTTATTGAATGAGCAGCTTGTAATTTTACTGCTGCATCAATGCTAAAATTGCTAGATAACTCCTTAGAAAATCCAAGACCTACTTGCCAAGCAAAACAATTACTACGAGTTGTTTTAATTCTAAAATACTCTACATTCATTAAATCCCAATGAGAAGAAGCAGAGCTAACTTTTACCCGTGCCACCCCAGCACCTAATATAACAAAAGGAGTTATTTCCTGCACTTTATCGAGATCATATACTAAATTAATCATATATATATTGGAAATTACCTTAGTGATCCCTGGAGTTTGTGGTATAATTAGAGAGGGAGCTAGTTCTTTTTGTGGTAAAACATAATGTAGTCGGTATTTTGGTTGGTGTGTTACCGAAAGCTCAATTGCCATTTGCGGATAGAAGCTATAACCAATCTTACCGCTATACATCTTAGACCTTTTTAAGGTAAAACCAGTGCCGGAATTATGGCGAAATTTTTTCACCACCGGCTCTACTATTCCAGTTTCCGTCCCAATATAAAAAAATCTCTGATCAGCATTAATCTCTTCTGCCTGAGCATTGGCAAAAAATAATGAATATATATATATTATAGATAATATTTTCGGTAATTTATTCATTATAATTTTATACTTATTGAAAGCGTGGATTATATAATTATCTATAGGCAGGTCAATATAAAAATTTTTATTAGTAATTTTGGGAATTGGTATAAATATTTATCTTTTTCAAAAAAATACAATAAATTCCTAGTAATATTCTAATTTTTAGTTTAACTTGTATAGTGATTTAAAATATTATGGTTTTTTATGGAAGATAGTAATTATTGGGACAACTCAAAGTATGCACCTTGTCAATATGCTACTAGGTTACTGAACAAATTACGTAAGATGAATGAGGAAGTAAATCGGTCAATAGATATTGACGAAGTTAAAAAGGCTATTTATTATGCCAAGAAATATCATGGCAGCCAAATGAGGCAGTCAGGCGAGCCTTATTACTCTCACCCAATAGAGGTGGCGTATATGATCTCTGATTATCTTTTTCGCACTGACATTATTGTTACCAGCATACTACATGATACTATCGAAGATACTGAACTTACCGAAGAGAAGATTGCCTATATTTTTGGGGAGCAGGTTGCTAATCAAGTAGAAGATTTAAGCAGGAACAAACCTCACGGCAAGATTAGCTCGGCGGGGATGATGGAATCGTTATATAGACAAAAAAAATATGATGTGGTATTGATTAAAATTTTTGACAGAATGCATAACTTACAGATTCTAGGAGTTGAATCGCCGGAGAAAGTGAAGAAAATCATTAAGGAAACTATGGAAGAATTTATAATAGTTGCTATGCATTTAAAAATACCAACGATAACACAAGATTTGGTAGCATTATGTTATCAAAATTTATCTATACCACAGTTCGTCCAACATAATCTATATCAGATTTTTGTGGATAATTCCCAGCTTCTTTCTCCAATTTTTCAAAATGATATAGACCCACTATAAACCCTATAGTTGTTGGAAGTAATATTATTAATAATCCCCAATTACCTAAATATTCTACCAAATAAACAGCCCCAAAAGAAGTAATAACATACATTAAGGCACGTGATAAAGCAAATATGAGACTAATTAAGGTAAAGCGTTTAAAGATAGGAAAATGCTTATAAGTAATTGCTGAGACAGGGGCAATAACAAAGAACATAGTAAATGATTGGATTAAAAATAAGTCAAAAGGAGTTCTAATATTATCCAATAAATATGGGAGAAACAATATGAAAATAAGAAACATAGATGTTATTACTTTAAGGATTTTTAAGGGATAAATAATATAGCTTAAATATGCCAGCAAGCATATGCTTAATAATTGTATTATAGAGACGGTAAAATTTTGATGAATAATTTGCTCAGCACTATAACCAAAAGAATTTTTAAGGATATTACCACAATAAATATAAGTAAAGTAAAAGCAAAATGGCCGTGTACAATTCATCATAAACAAAGTCAATAATGTTTTTGGGTTAGCTTTTTCGTTATAAATTGGATTACTTTCCACATGTTTTTTATCTATGCTTACCTTATCTGAAGCCTTATCTAAAATTCTTTTTAAATAACGTTTAGCATCAACAAATTCTGGGGTCTCTCTAAGAGTTGTCCTAGCTACAGACCCAGCTAAGGCAATGCCAGCCCCAATCCAAAAGGCAATACGCCAATTAAAACCATTTTCAGTAACCAAACAGCCAATAGCTAAAGCCGCCATCCTACCTAAACTACAAGAAAGTGTAACTAATGAAACAGCTGGATATTGCACAGGAGGTTTTGTTATTTCAGTAATATAGAGTTCTGCTCCTATTGTTTCTCCTAGGGAAGACATGCCCTGAACGATACGACATATAGTAACTATTCAAGCAGTAGTGACATCAATTTGAGCATAAGTTGGTAAATTAGCCATAACAATGCAAGAAATAGCCATCATAGAAGTTGTGATGATAACAGTGGATTTACGTCCTATATTATCACCTATCCATCCAAATAACAAAGCTCCAATTGGTCGAGCAACAAATGTAGAACAAAAAGCGATGGCAGAAAGAAGAGAAGTAGTATGAGTATCAGCTTTCGGAAAAAAAAGCTCATTAAGAAGTACAGCCATATGAACATAAAGCATCAGGTCAAAATACTCTAAGAACGTGCCAATTGAGAGTAATCCAATAGCTTCTTTTTGTTGTTTAGTTAGACTGGTCTGAGTATATATAACCCTACCATCTGCTCGTACAAATTTGCTCATATATAATTATAATTTGTTTACATTAACTAATAATTCACCTTACATATAGCATTTAAAAATTGCAAGACGTCTATTAGCGAGACCACGTGAGTGTCGTGGCAATCCACATTCTTAGATTGCTTCGTCGCTGCGACGCATCTCCTCGCTAATAGACGCTAGGCTGTTTTTCCTATGACTTTTAAATTGCCATGGGGGTTATGCGTAAGGTGAGTTAATAATTCCATAATTTGTTCAAATTGCAATAGATATTCTTGTTGTTTATCAAGATCTTTTAATTTTAAATTATTACTCATTTGTTCATTATCGCCAACAAAAATAGCATATTTAGCCTTTTGTAGATTAGCTCGTATTATTCTTTTAGCTATTTTGCCGTTATTATCTAAGGTAACAGAAATATTTTTTTGACGCAATTGATTTGTTAAAATTAAGCAATATTCTAAATTATTGTCGCTAATGGGAAAGACAAATACTGGTCTAGGTTTAGATATGTGGTACTCTCTCATTAGGCTAAGGCGTTCAATTCCAGCAGCAAAGCCAATGGCTTTTACTTCAGGACCTCCCATAAGTTTGCTTAAGCCATCATAACGACCACCAGCAAGAACTGTCGACTGACTACCAAGGTTGCTAGTAGTAAACTCAAAAGCTGTATGACAATAATAGTCAAGTCCCCTTACTAGTCTTGGATTAATGATATATTTTATATTGAGTAAATCTAAGTATTTTAGTAAATCGTCAAAATATTTTGTAGCATCACTGCTATAATATTGAGATATTAGTGGACTATTTGCAACTATTTTTTTATCATTCTCATCTTTCGAATCTAATATACGCATTGGATTCTTGATAAGCCGCTTTTGGCTATCTTCTGATAATTCTGACTTATAATCATTGAAATATTCTACCAACTGTTGTTGGTAAACAGCACGAGTTGCAGTACAACCCAGTGAGTTTATTTCTAAAGTTGTATCTTTATCTATCTCTAAAGTCCGAAGAATATCTAATGCAAGCTTGATAGTTTCAGCATCGGTGCTAGGTCCTTCTCCCCCAATATACTCAAAATTTATTTGATGGAACTGCCTTTGTCTTCCAGCTTGTGGTCGGTCGTAACGAAACACTGGACCGCTTGAAAAAAATTTAATAGGTAATGTTTGTTGCAAGTTATTAGAGATAAAAGCCCTGATAATGCCAGCCGTAAACTCCGGTCTAAGAGAGATATGATTACCACTTTTATCAAGAAAACTATATATTTCCTTACTTATTACATCAGAAGTCTCTCCAAGTGTACGATCAAAGACTTTAGTATATTCAATTATAGGTGTACTTATGGCTTGATAACCATAAAGCCCACCTATATGTTTGGCTGTGTTTATTATGTAATCGTGAATTAGGTAATCCTCAGGTAGTAGGTCTTTCATACCACGTAAAGATTGTAATTTATCACTCATACAAATTAGACCTCTCGTTTTAACGCGAATTCGGGATAAGAATTTGTCAATTCTTATCCCAAATTCGGTGAAATTATTGAAACAATCAGATTTGAGACGGCTCTGCATCTGATTGTTAAATTAATATTTTGCTAAAAACATGATTTTAATTTTTTAAAATCATGTTTTTAGCTTTAGAAAGATTTAAAATGCATTCGCAAAACCGTTTTAAGAATGCATTTTTCCTTATATTGAAGCCAATTCTAGATAAGAATTAACTAATTCTTATCTAGAATTGGGGTGTTTTATGAAAAATGACCTAAAAATATATAGGACAAACATTGCCACAAACCAGTATATTAGTACTTTCCCCGCAGTCATTAAATTAAACTCACCATCAACTATTTGTATAACTAGTAAGTATAGACAAGCTACTAAAACAAATGGGATAATGATAAAAGCAGCAGGACATTTAAACGGTCTTGTTGCATCCGGCATTTTTATTCTAAACAACATAACTATTATAGCAACTGCCGTGTAATCTATTAAAGCTCCCATAGATGATAGCTGTATAAGGATTTCCGTTGGACAAAATCCCCCTAATATAGCAGCAAGGGCAGAAAATAGTAAGATAGTAATATAAGGACTATCATATTTAGTATGTAGTTTGGCAAAACTTTTAGGTAGTAACCCATCTCGGGCAATTACATAAAAGATACGAGACGTACCATAAATATTCATCATTAGTACTGTAGTCATACCAGCAACAGCACCAGTAGCAACAATTGCCGAACCAACATTACTGTTATTTAGGCTTAGTGCATAAGCAAGTGGTTGATCATTATTAAGTTGATCAAAAGAGGCTATGCTAGTAGCCAATCCAGCTATTATAACATATACTATTGTTGAAATTACCAGTGACCCAATAATGCCAATCATTAAATCACGGTTGGGGTTTTTACATTCTTCAGCTGTAGCAGCTATCGTACCAAAACCTGTCATAGCAAAAAATAGAATAGATGCTCCAACTAGCATATTACTAAAGCCGAAAGGTAAAAAATTCTGCCAATTTGTAGCATTAAAATGTGGTGCAGCATATATGATAAAAGCAAAGATAGCTGCCATTTTTACAAATACCAATAGAGCATTTAGCTTTTTACTATCTTTTGTTCCTAAATATAAAATAAAAGAGATAAATACTACGATAAGAAAAGCTGGTAAATTTATTATACCACCATTGGCAGGTACAGCAGTTAAAGCCTTAGGTAAATATATTCCGCCTGCTGACAATATTGCCTGAGCATATCCGGACCAACCGGCCGCAACAGTACCAGCAGCAAAACCAAGTTCTAGTATAATAACACTACCAATTAACCAAGCAAATACTTCTCCAAAAGCTACGTAAGCATAAGTATACACACTACCAGAAGTAGGTAACATTGTAGCAAGTTCTGTATAAGCAAGAGCAACGAAAATACAGGTTACACCTGCAATAGCATATGATAACGTAACAGCCGGCCCAGAATATTTGGCAGCAACTATACCAGTAGTGACAAATACACCTGTGCCTATTATAGCACCAAGCCCTAGTAGTACTAAGTCAAATGCTCCTAAAGTTTTATTAAGACCACTAGTCTTACCTAGTTCTTTTATTGATTCAAAACTTTTTTTTGTTAAAAAGCTCATTAATTCCTCCGATTTTAATAATAGAAAACCCTAGAAGGGTGTATTAATCTAATACTATACTACTATCGTATCACTAGACTATCAGTAGTAAAAACGATGTCACCCCACAACTGTCGAAAGTTCAACAAACGTCTATTAGCGAGGAGACCGTAGGTCGACGAAGCAATCCATATGACAAGCTTCATAGATTGCCGCACTCACGTAGGTTCGCTCGCTAATAGACGGTTTAGGGCTAACAACGCTCATCGCAATGACGTTTATTGAATTTTCGACAGTTGTGGACATCACCCCTAATGGCGATGATTACTTGAGCCTACTATTAATTTATTACATCAATAGTTGAGGTTATTTTATAAAAATAGACTTTTTTGAAATTGGATCTATACAATCTCTCTAGTAATCCACCCCCCACCAAGAACTCGATCATTATCATATATGACACAAGCTTGACCAGGAGTTACAGATTTTTCTGCATACATTAACTTTACTCTAATTTCTGTATTACTTATTTTACTAATCTTGGCAAAGGTAGCAGGTCGAGTCGAACGAATCTTAACTTTTACATCAATTTCTTCTTGTTCGGTCATTTTTTTACCAAGCCAATTAACATCCTTAATAGTAAATTCGGTTGAGTCTAAAGCCGAATCTGGACCAACATATACAATCTTTGTAGTAGGATCAATTCTTACTACATAAAGTGGTGTCTGAAAGGCTATGCCAAGACCACGACGTTGACCTACAGTATAATTTATTATACCATTATGTGTCCCAAGTTCAAAGCCATCTACATGAATTATTTTACCTTGCTCATTAGCATTTTTTCGTATACCACTAATTACCTTCCTATAGTCGCCATCCGGTACAAAACAAATATCTTGACTATCAGGTTTATCGGCAACGCTTAGATTAAATTTGCTAGCAAAATCTCTTGTTTGCTCTTTGCTCAATCCTCCCAAAGGAAAAGATAGATAATTTAATTGTTCCAAAGTAGTTGCAAACAAAAAATAACTTTGGTCTTTTCCAGCATCAATACCAGTATGTAATTCTGCCCCACCTATACCTTCGATTTTTCGAACGTAATGACCAGTAGCAAGACAGTCAGCCCCTAAATCTTTTGCTACTTTTAGCAGATCTTTAAATTTAACTGACTGATTGCATTTTACGCATGGTAGCGGTGTTTCGCCTTTAATATAACTATCAGCAAAGTCATCAATTACTGATTCTTTAAATCTAGACTCATAGTCTAAGATATAATGCGGAATGTTCAACTTATCTGCTACCATTCTTGCATCGTAAATGTCCTGCCCAGCACAACAGGCATTTTTTTTCTTGGTAGCTATACCGTGATCATATAATTGTAAAGTTATACCAATGACTTTATGACCTTGTTCATGGAGCATAGCAGCCACTACTGAGCTATCAACCCCACCAGACATTGCAACTACTATCGTAGATGGATTGTTTATTCTATTATTCATTGTATTGCTAGCCTAGCTAACCTGAATTCGATGTAACTTGTTACATCGAATTCAGGGATACATATAGAAACAATCAGGTTTGAAGCGGTTCTGCACCTGATTGTTAAATATTAATTTGCTAATAATCTTAGTTTTTATACAATATAAAAATAAGATTATTAGCGGTAATAGATTAAAATGCATTCGTAAAAGCCGCTTCAAGAATGCATTTTTTCTTATAACAAGCCAATTCTATAAAGAATTAATAATCCTTATATCGAATTGAGGCTAGCTAAACGAAACATTACATTATAATCACTTTACAGCTAAATGCAATAGACTTTTTTAAGAATTTTCGGATATTCTAGATTCATAGAATTATAGCTGAAATCTTTTAATAGAATACTCATTTAACGGTTGCCAAAATAAACGATTAAACAATACCACAAATAGAGCCATAACTCCCATACCTAAGACTATTTTATTAAAGTCAGCCTTTATTGTCATTTCAGCTATATAACTTCCAATGCCGCTTGCTGCTATTTTCCGATCGCCAAAATTAATAATTTCTGCCACAATACTAGCATTCCATGCCCCACCTGATGCAGTTATTGCTCCTGTTATAAAATACGGGGTAATTGCTGGTAACATGACTTTGAACCACCAATTCCAACCACTGACTTTAAAAATTCTTGTGGCATCTTTAAGATCATTGGGAATAGTAGATGCTCCTACTATAACATTAAATAATATATACCATTGAGCTCCCATAATCATCAGAGGACTAAGCCAAATATTAGGGTTTAAATCGTAACGAGTAATAATTATAAAGACAATTGGAAATAATAAGTTTGCTGGAAAAGCTGCAAAAAATTGTGCTAGTGGTTGTACAATAGTTGTTACTTTAGGATTTAGTCCAACATATATACCAATCGGTACCCATATAATTGCCGCAAGAATTATAAGTACTACCACACGTAACATAGTAATTGATGCTAAAACAAATACGTTCAATAGCTCAGACCAACCAATATCGTAATGCAAGAAATGATATATGTAATAGATCGAAAAACATGCTATGCCGCCCAGTACAGTATACCATAAATAATCGCTCCACGAAGTATTATTGGAAAAATTATTTGACGAACTTGAATTTATTTCGCTATAACGATTAAGTATGGGGAGATAAAGTATAAATTTTGCAATATAAGCAATAGGGGAGAATAATTTGTGAATAATCAAACTTCTTTGAAATAAATTGAATGCCCAAGAATGTGGCACGTTATTACCTGCATTCATTTCATAACGAAATCTATCAGACCATGCCACTAGAGGTCTAAGTAGCAATTGATCATATGATATAATCACCAGTGACATTGACATAATTGCTGAGCTAATTGCATAAAGATCTTTCTGTGTAATTGCTAAAGCAATATATGATCCTATTCCAGGCAAGGTTATATGGGTATTGCCAACTGTGATAACCTCTGAAGCTACTACGAAAAACCACCCACTAGATATTGATACTACAATATTCCAAACTAATCCTGGTACTGCATATGGAACGCTGACCTGCCAAAATTGCCTCCATTTTGACATTCTAAAAATATATGCTGCATCATGCAATTCTTGTGGGATATTCTTAAGCGAATAATAAAAACTAAATGTCATGTTCCAAACTTGCGATGTAAAAATGGCAAATATCGCTGCACATTCAGCTCCCATAATACTTGACGGGAAAAGAGCTAAAAAAACTGTAACTGTAAAAGAAATATATCCAAGAATAGGAAGAGATTGAAGAATATCTAGTAACGGAATTAATATTTGTTCACATTTCTTGCTTTTAACAGCTAGGCTGGCATAAATAAAAGTAAAAATTAATGAGACAATTACTGCAATTAGCATCCTCAAAAGCGTTCTGAGAGAATACTGAAAAAGATTACTATATTCTAGAGTTACTGGTTGCTGCTCTAATACAGTTATTGGTGCTGCCATCTGCTTTAAACCCCAAGCAATAAAGATAAGGATGCTAGCGATTATCAAAAATGTTAACAAATTGAAGATAAAATTGGACTGAGTTTTTTTTGAATATTTTATAGACTGTATCATTAAATTTAACCTTAACTTAAGCATCTTCTACGTCATTCCTGCCCCTTCGGATGAGCTGGGATGATAGCAATTCTATTACCATGGCTTAAACATTTTTGAGTTAACTATATCTAAGTCAGAATTTGTTATCGCTTTTTGCTATGGTACTATACAGACCATCTTCTTTCTTAATTATATCATACTCTCTTTGAGCTATTGAATCGATGAAGTAGACATTACCTGATATACCAGTATATGGGGTTTTGCCATTAATAGCTGCTAAAAATCGTTCTTCGGTAAAGTTGGTATCTATATATTTTGATGTTATCCTTCCTAGATCATAAGCTACAGCATGCATGAAAGACAAATGATTAATACCTATATTTTTAGCCCTTTCTATTATATTACTATTGACAATATTCAATGAACCGGTGAAGATAATACTTATAGGTTCAGAACGATCGATATCAATTCTGTTATCACCTATTATAACTGCTTTCTTATCTAAATTATGCTTATGAATACTATCAAAAAGCAAATCTAAATTTTTACTATCATCTGACAGATAAATTACAGGTTTAGTTGCCGTATCCTCCATTTCATTTAAATTATCAACACTATTTGAGACAGTTAAAACCGCCTTTTCTATTGATTCCGGTATATTAGCATAAAATTCACTCCGCACTAAGGTAGAATTTTTTTGAATTAGTATATTTTGGATAAGTTGGTTTATAGTTTGTGCATGACTACCTGAAGGTAAAAGTGCAATGAAATTTTTATAATCATGATCGGCAAAGTAATTAATTATTTTTATGAGTTGCTTTGACGGAGCATGGCCGAATACAAAAAGTTTTTTGTCTGCCAATACAGGATTATTAGACATGGTAATGATAATAACATCATGTGCTTTAGCTTTATTGGCAATTAGAGAAGTAAGATTTGAATATAATGGTCCGAGAATAATTTTTGTTTTACGTAGCAGTATTTTATCCATTGCAGCAAGTACCTGCTTTTCATTAGAACCATCATAAGAAGTAACATGAACATAAGTTTTTAAGCCATCTTCTAGACCCATTTTAATTAATTGGTTGTATTGCTTACCTAATGTAGAATGTTCTCCTGTTAGGGGCATTAAAATAGCCACTTCTAGAGTTTCCCGAGCAACTTCTTTTGCCCTAGAAACAACAACCTCCTTATTAGATTGGCAAGAAAATAAAGAGACAAGACATATAAATGATAAGGTGACCTTTAAAAATTTTTGTGCATAAGTCAATCTAGTTGGTGATTTTGTCGTCGAAACTCGCCTTCGTTCCGAACAATCGTCTATGTACGCACCTCGACTCGGCTTCGTTTCTTCTAAAAATCTCGAAAGCTTCTTTGACTTGTGCAGGAAGTCTTTTATACTGCTCATAATGCTTACTTATAGGATTAAATTATGATCTTCAAACCAGGGCTATACATTGTCTCAACACCTATTGGTAACCTAGATGATATAACACTCCGGGCTTTAGAAACGTTAAAAAATTCCACAATTATACTGTGTGAGGATACTAGAATATCAAGAAAATTACTAGCAAAACATAATATAAAGACTAAGTTACAAATATATAATGATCATAGTGATTATCAAGAAAGAGAATTTATCCGCACATTAATTGATAATGGAGCAATAGTTAGTCTAATATCTGATGCTGGAACACCGTTAATTGCTGATCCTGGTTATAAACTAGTAAGATATTTAAGGAAACTGAATTATCACATAGATGTAGTGCCAGGCGTTTCGGCATTAACTACCTCTATAACCATTTCTGGATTACCATCAGATCGTTTTCTATTTGCTGGATTCTTACCAAAAACTATTGAAGGTAAAAAGAAGATTTTTACAGAATTATCTAATATAAAAGCAACTTTGATTTTTTTTGAAACTGCTAGCAGAATAGAACAATCGCTACATACAGCTTTTACTGTTTTTGGTAATAGGGAGGTATGTGTAGCACGAGAACTTACTAAATTTTATCAAGAAGTAAAGTCTGGGTTAATAGAAGATGTAATAAATTTCTATAACTCGAACATTATCAAGGGGGAAATAGTACTGCTAATTTCCGGTACTTCTCAACCTCATAAAGCTCTTCTTGCAGATGACTTAAAAAAATTTATAGATTTATACTTATCTAAAGGATGGAGTGCAAAAAGTGTCACAGATATAGCTAATGAAAATTTTGGAAGAAGCTACAGCAAAAAAGAAATATATTCTATAGTTAATAAAATTAAGAACGGGAGTGATTAATAGACTTCTCCTAATTTGAGAGTTGCAAACCATTAGTACCGTACATTTTTCTATAATCGTCATAGCAAGGCTCTTTAGATGCCGTGGCGATCCAGGAAAACAGCGAAGCTGTTTTTTTAGAGTAACGCTTCGCGTATCCTAGATTGCCGCGTCGCCGCTTGCAGCGGCTTCTCGCAATGACGTTTAGGTTTGATTTACTTATACATGCTCAATCATTACGCTCTTAAGTTGACACCTATGCGCTTTTTCACGACTCCTCGCAATGACGTTTATTGAACTTTCGACAGCTGTGGGTGACATCCGAAGGGGCAGGGATGACACCTAGGCTATTAACCCGATGTCTTACATCAAGCTGAGGTTAATTGCAGTCCTCGTTAAAGGGTGGATTTTCACCCGTTAAAGCACAGCTAGCAACATTAGACATTTCATGTGAACTGCCAGCTGCTACATCATTAGGGGGATTGTCGTTTGTACAAGAATCATTAATTGTTAGGCTCTCTATCAGTGCTTCTAGATACTCTTTAAGTTCAGGGTTAGGTAAATCTTCATTTAGCAGGGGATTTTCATTTAAAACTTCATCTTTAGACTTTTGTGATAGTGTAGCTATAGTTTCTAAGAGTTCTTTATTATCATTACTCCAACCACCAAGAGTACTATCCTGACAACTAGCAGCACTAGATGTCTCTAGTTGTTTTATAGATATAACTTCTGTTAATGAATTTGAGACTTCATCCGATTTTTTTGAATCATCCTTGGACACCTCGCAACTAACAGCACTAGACGTTGCTTCCTGTTGTTGAGAAGAGTTTTCTTGTGGTTTATTAAAAAAACCTAAGAGTACACTGCCAAATGAATCGTCGGCTATTTGCTTCTTTAATACTTTTGATGAAGTTATATCCGGTTGCATTCTCTTTAGAAAACCTCCGATTTGCTTTGGGTTGAATACAGCTCCCAATAATATTATGTCTGGAATTTGCTTAAAAACTTCATCTTCAGAAATCCCTAATCTCTGAGCTGTCTCTCGTAACTTTTTTCTATTATCTTCATTAAGATTATCTTTACTCATTTTAATTTCTCCTTAAATAATTATTACTTTTTTTTAAGTTATTATACTTAATGCAAGAAGTTTATTCAACATCAAAATCAAAATATTTATCTTTATAAGGTTCGTCTTGTAAAGTATAATGCCACCACTCAACCGAATATTCCTTAAAATTATGTTTTTTCATTTTCTCACGTAGATAATTACGATTTTGTAAGTAAAGTTCATCAATTAGTTTACTATCATGGGAGGATACTAGATCCATAAGATCTACAGAGCTATACATGTCAACCGTATTATCATCAAAATAAGGGATTAGACGACCATCTTTTAGAGTTCTTCTTATCATTTTAGGGCTTGGATTTAATTGTTTTCCAAGTTCGATAATAGTTAAATCTACAGTACTTCCACGACTATGAGGTGATCGTTTAGCAACATAACCTAATTGAAAAATTTCAGCCTTATTAATATATGGATAATGAGAGTCTTGCATTTTTTGATCAGCAACATCTTCTCCCCAGCTAACGAAATGTTGTACAGCTTTATTAGGTCTATAAGCATCATAAATTACCAAAGAGTAGTTATCATTTTTTATATCTTGCTGAAGATTTTTTAAGGCAGTAGCCGCTTCTTTAGTTAGTACAGCTCTATTAGCTTTATAGCCATCAATCTGCTTTCCTACAAAATTTCTAGTATCATAATACATCATCTGTTGAATTATAGTAGGATCTATTTGATCCAAATACACAAAACCTTCCGGTAAATTGACTGTTTCATTCAACATAATATATCTCTCAATTAAACCAATATTCAATATTTAGTAACAAAATTATTGTTAATAAAAAATAATAATTTATTATACTTTTTTCTACAATACAATATCTTAATGCTAACCCGACTAACATTTATCCATTTGTTTCAACGGAAAGGATGTCATTCCCACTTCGGTCAGGAATCTATAATATTTCAGGGTTTTCTGAACACTATTTTAGATCACCGCCTACGCGGGGATGACAACATTGCCCTAGATCAACTATGGATAAATACTAATCGAGTTAGCTATATTGTATGTTATTTTAAAATTTTATAAAGAAAATTAACAGATAATTATGAATGAAATTCTAGAAGTACCAAATGGTGAAAGTAAAGTACTACTACACTCCTGCTGTGCTCCATGTTCAGGAGAGCTGATGGAAAAAATGTTAATGTCCGGTATTAATTTAACTATTTTTTTCTATAACCCTAATATTCATCCTAAAAAAGAGTATGAAATTCGTAAAAATGAAAATATCCGTTTTGCTGAAAAAATGGGTATCAGTTTCATTGACGCAGATTATGACGTGCAGAATTGGTTTGCGAGAAGCAAAGGTATGGAATATGAACCAGAAAGAGGTAAACGTTGTTCTATGTGTTTTGATATGCGTTTTGAACGAACAGCTCTTTATGCCTATGAGAATGATTTTAAAGTTATTACCAGCTCTCTTGGTCTTTCCCGTTGGAAAGATATGGATCAAATTAATGAATCAGGGATCAAGGCTGCTTCTCATTATGATGGAATAACTTACTGGACTTATAATTGGCGTAAAAATGGAGGTAGCAGTAGAATGTACGAAATAGCTAAACGTGAAAATTTTTATAAGCAAGAATATTGTGGCTGCATCTACTCACTTAGGGACACCAATAATTGGCGTAAGTTAAATAACCGTAGTGAAATTGAAATTGGAGAAGAATATTATAAGGAATAAGGATTTTTTTTACACATGAATTGTAATAATTATCTTGATTATCAATAATAGTAAAGGTACTTTGGATAGGGAAAATGATTTATTAAATTTTAAGTCTTAAGGTATTAGTGGTCAATTATTTTTAGTGTATAGTGTTATTTATGAATAATTTCAGAGTTTTATTGGTAGTTTTTTGCCTATTTTTTACTAGTAATTGCGTTTTTGCTTCACAGAAAACAGTGAGAATTGGGTCTGGTTCTATTTTGAAGGGTTATTACTCTATCGGATTGGATTTGTGTAAAACCTTTACTTTAGCTGATAAAAGTGTGAATTGTGAAGTAGTACCTACCAGTGGAGGGGTTGAAAATTTAGCTTTGTTAAAAGAAGGTAAGATAGATTTAGCTTTAGTGCAATCTAATGTAGCACTTGAGGCTTTTGAAGGTACTGGATATTACTCTAATACAGAAAAAATGCAAGAAATGCGTCAGGTACTTAATCTATATGATGAGTTTTTTACTGTTGTTGTAAAAAATCGGGATGAGATAAAGACTTTTGCAGATATTGAGGGTAAGAGAATATCAAATGGCTTGCCATTCTCTAGTAATACTATTACCTACAATGCTATAAGGAAGTTATATAATTTTACTAAAGAACCAATAGATGTTGATGAAATTAATTATGAAGAGTCAATAAAAGAATTTTGTAGCGGTAAAATTGATGTGATAATGATGACGGTAGGTCATCCTAATGCCTTGGTGGGATTTATTGCTAATAGCTGTAAAGTTGATTTTGTACCTATTGAAGATAATAAAATTGCACAATTAATCGCCACTAATAAAGCTTTTCATAAGGCATTACTGGATAAAACATTATATCCTGGGATCACTCTCGATCAGAATACAGTAGCAGTAACAGCAATTTTAGTTACTAATAGCAATATGGATGCTAAACTATTGGATAAATTTATCGGAATGTTTCACAAAAACGTAAAACATTTTAAACATTCTAATTATATGTTATATAATATAGATATTAAGCATTTTGCTGATACCAATAATTTTGTTTTGCCAAAACATTCAGTAGTAAGAAATAGATAATAATATAAATGCACCGGAGTAGTGTTAATTGTGTTTAAAAATATAATAATACCAATAGATTTGTCGGATAAACAATCAGTTAAGGTGATATTACCAAAGGCTTTAAGTTTTGCTACTATTTTTAGTGCCAAATTACATTTTCTTTATATCATCTCGGATTTCGGTATGAAAATGGTTGAGGATTATTTGCCTAAAAGTTGGGCAAAAGATCAAAAAGAAAAATATCGGGTACAAGTAACAGAATTAATTAGACAATATGTGCCGGAGGAGATCGAAGTTGAATTGCATATTGGTCGAGGGGCAGTATATGATGAAATAATACAATATGCCAATGAAGTGAAAGCTGACTTAATCATTATTTCAGCAGTAAGACCACAACTCAGAGATTATATGTTAGGTCCCAATGCGTCCAAGATTGTGCGGCACTCGGGTGTGTCTGTTTTGGTTGTCAGAGAATAAAACATTGGCTAGATATGAGAGAGGAATTTTTAGGAAGAACTATAAGTTGATGACTATAGGAGGTTATCTTGATAAAATTTCTTGAAGACTTAATTAGTTTTCAATCAATAACTCCTGAGAGTAGTGGTTGTATTGAATATATTAATGACTTATTAGAAAAAAATGGTTTTAAGACTGAAATCAAAATATTTGGAGAGGATAATTATAAAGTAACCAATCTTTATGCTGTTTATGGTAATGCAAGACCTAATATTTGTTTTGCTGGACATGTTGATGTCGTGCCAACAGGTGATAAGGCATTATGGCTTAACGACCCTTTTATAGCAACTACCGTAAGTGATAAGATTTATGGTAGGGGAGTTGTTGACATGAAGGGAGCGATAGCATGTTTCCTAGCTGCTAGCTTAGATTTTATTAAGTTAAATCCAACTCCGCATGGTTCAATTAGTTTTCTAATTACTAGCGATGAGGAAGGAAACGCCAAATATGGCACTGTGGAAATGTTAAAATATTTGCATAAGGGTGGTAATAATTTGATTGATCTTGCTATTGTAGGTGAACCAACAAATGAGCGTCAAATAGGCGATACCATAAAAATTGGTCGGCGAGGAAGTATTAACTTTAACCTAGTTCTATATGGTACAATGGGGCATGTAGCATATCCATTACAAGCCAGTAATCCGATTACTCCTTTAGTTCAGATACTCAATGAGTTGGTTAATTATCGACTGGATGAAGGAAGTGAATTTTTTCAACAGTCGAATCTAGAAGTTACGTCTATTGATGTAGGTAATGATGTTACTAATGTAATTCCTTCAAAAATTACAACAAAGTTTAATATTCGTTTTAATGATCTTCATTCATCATCGAGCATAACAGATTTGATAGATCAGATAATTAATAAATATTGTGCGAAATATAACTTTAAATATGAATTAAGTAGTGTAACTTCAGCTAATTGTTTTATCCAAGAACCAGTAGGGTTAATTGCCGATTTTGTTCGGGTAGTATCTAATACAACAGGAGTATATACAAAATTATCTACTAGTGGTGGTACTTCTGATGCGAGGTTTATCCAAAATTATTGTCCTGTTGTGGAATTTGGTTTACAATCTAATACAGCTCATAAAATTAATGAATACACAGAAATTAACGATTTACAAAGTCTGTATCATGTGTATTATAATTCTCTGATAAAACTCCTAGCTGAACCTATTTAATTAAGTTGTTAAAACAATCTATGTTAAGTAGTCAGGGGTACAGCTATGCGGGTGTGACGAAATTGGGAGACGTACTAGATTTAGGTTCTAGCGCCGCAAGGCTTGGGGGTTCAAGTCCCTCCATCCGCACCACAAAATAATAATACAAAAACTGGAGAGCTTGATTTAATTTAGTAGCTCTTCAAGTTTTCGTAAGGTTTTAATATTGCTAATGAGTTTTTTAGTATGCAAGTCACAGAACTTAAAAATGAAGGTCTAGATTTTGAAGTTAAAGTAGTCCTTCCTTCTTCTAAAATTGCCAATGAAGTACAAAAAGAATTAGCTAGTTTAGCAAAAAAAGTTAAGCTTGATGGATTTCGTGTTGGTAAAGTGCCAATCAGCATTGTTAATAAAAAATATAAGCAATCTGTTAGGTCTGATGTGGTAAACCATGAAATTAATCATGCAGTACAGCATGTTATTAAAGATCATAAACTAAAAACAGTAGGTGATCCACAGTTAGAAAATTTACGTAATGAAGAGAATGAGGATATAGAATTTACTCTAAAATTTGAGCTATTACCTGATATTGAATTGCCAGATTTTAAAAAAATAAAAATTATTTATCCAAAGTTAGTAATTAAAGAAGATGATGTTAATAAGCGGATAGATAAGCTTGCATCTATATCAAAAATTTATAATAAAGAAAGTAAAGGGAAAGTAAAAAAAGGGCAGGAAGTTACTATTGATGCGATTGGTTATGTCAATAATGAGGCTTTTGAAGGTGGTAAGGTTACAGATTATAAACTAGTAATTGGTAGTGGAACTTTTATTGAGGGCTTTGAAGATCAGCTTATTGGAAGTAAGACTGGGGACGAGGTAGAAGTCAACGTTAAATTTCCTGAAGATTACCATATGGAGCAAGTCGCAGGTCAACCGGCTAAGTTTATTGTACAAGTAAAGGCTGCACATTCTGCTGATGAGCTAGTTGTTGATGATGAGTTTGCTAAGAAATTTAATTGTGAAACACTAGAAGAGTTACGTGATAATATTTCTAAAAGCATAGAAAATGAATATAGTGAGCCTATACGCACTTTAATGAAAATGAGCTTATTTGATCAATTAGAAAAGCTATTAATGTTTAATGTTCCTAAATCTTTAATAGACCAAGAGATAAGTATTCTGAAATCTCAAACTGAGGAGAGCAATAGTGACTCAGATTCGATATTTAAAGATAAATCAGAAGCAGAAATTAGTGAGTATTATAATAAGCTAGTCTTACGTCGTGTTAGAATAGGTCTAATGTTATCCGAATATATGAAAATTAAGAATTTGCATATCGAACAGAAAGATCTTGTAAGTGCTATTATGGCTCAAGCAAGGAAGTTTCCAGGTCAAGAAACAGCAATATTTGATTTTTATAAAAAAAATCCTAATGCTCTTGAACGCTTAAAAGGTCCGTTATTAGAAGAAAAAACAGTACAACATATTTTTGACAATGAAGTGATTTTAGAGGAAAAAAATTATACGAAAGAAAAGCTTGAAGAATTTTTAGCACAAGAAGAAGATCGTGTGGTATAGAGTCAAGTAGCAGGGCATTATCATACCATTTCTGAAAACTAATCATCACGGTCGTACTTCATGATCTCCGCTCCTCACGTACTAGTTGTATGCGAAGGTACTCGACACTCGTACTCCGAGTAGCAATTTAGTTTTGGGAAATGGTATCAGTAAGATATATTTGAGGGTTTTATGCAAAATACTAATTTGATAATCGCTGTAATAGGTCTATTTCTAGTGTTTGTTACATTCTTTATTTATAAAAAGAGCAAGAAAACACCGGTTAGAACGCTTGTTGATGATCCTAATAATGCAGAACCATTTAATAAAGAAAATAATAAAAAGAACCTCTCACTCAATGATAGAGTTGAGCTATCTTGGAAGTTTTTATATGAAATTACAGAATTAATTATTAGTAAATTCTCTAAAAAGGATGTAGAGTTAGTAAATAAACTTGGTCATATCCTGCTAGATAATGGAATGAGATATGAGCATGTAGTAGATCTTGGTATCAAACAACAGGTTATATCAAGGGTTGCAAGCATTGAACAACAAGCATATTCCCAATCTCAGAAAACTTTGAGTAAATAAGTATACTCAAGTGATCTGAAGAATTGGTTTTGATAGTTGAGAGGTATTAGCCATAGTACCCTATATTTTTTATATAACCACTATTAAAATAGCTGCTGATCGTCTATTAGTGAGGAGTCGCGAAAAAGCGGTAACGCAGCAACCTAGGATACGCGAAGCGTTACTCTAAAAAAACAGCTTCGCTGTTTACCTAGATCGCCACGGCATCTAAAGAGCCTTGCTATGACGATTATAGAAAAATGTAGGGTACTATGATATTAGAATGCTTTATTATTTCTAGCAGAACCAGCATAAGGTTTTCTATCATTGTTATTACGAGGAAAATAACTTTTTTTGCCATTATGACCATTAAATGGTTTCCTGCGATTCTTACTTTCCCTCATATCTGCTCTTGAAGTAGTTTCACCTTGATTTATTAGGCGGTCAATAGCTTTCCATCTGATATTATCTTCTGGCGAAATGAATGATAATGCACAACCTGAGAGACCAGCTCTACCAGTTCTACCTATTCTATGCAAATAATCTTCTGGAGTCATTGGTAAGTCATAATTGATAACATGCTGTGTATGAGGTATATCTAAGCCACGAGCTGCAACATCTGTTGCCACCATGATCCTATGACGAGAAGAGCGAAATGATGAAATTACACGATCACGTCTACCTTGTGTTAAATCACCATGTATAGCTTCAGCTTTGTGATCTTCAAATTTCAACATTTTTGCAAGCTGATCAGCACCACGCTTAGTTTTTACAAAAATAATTATAGAACCATCACGTTCATTTAATTGCTTTATAAGCTCAGGAAATTTCTCTTTATCAGAAACACGCAAAGTTTCTTGTTTTATTTGAGATGCAGCCTTAGTAGTTGATCCAACAGTAATACGATGAGGATTAACCACGTATTTTTGCGATAATGCAATAATATGTTTTGGCATAGTAGCTGAAAACATTAAAACTTGGCGTTTCGCAGGTATATATTTATTTATCTCTTCTAATTGTTCTTTCATACCCATATCAAGCATTCTGTCCATTTCATCAAGTACTACCAGTTGGATAGTATTTAATTTTAAAGTACCACGAAGTAAATGATCTATGATACGACCTGGTGTGCCAATTATAACTTTAGGATTTACTTTTAGTTGTGTAAATTGTTTATGCATTGGTTCACCGCCTATCAAAACCGCACTAGGAAGTTTTATTTGAGTAGTTACCTTAGTTAAAGTATCACGCACTTGAGTAGCTAATTCCCGAGTTGGAACAAGTACCAAAGACATTGATTTAGTCTGTATAAAAGAATTGATTATTGGTAGCAAATAGGCAAGGGTCTTACCCGAACCAGTTTGACTAGAAGCTAGAACATCATTACCTTGCATAGCAACCGGTATGGCCTTTCTTTGAATTTCCGTTGGAGAGGTTATGTTCATGCGTTCAAGTGATATAATCACTTCATTTGGTAAATTAAAACTTTTCATTATATAAGTCCAATATTATTTATCTTAAATTAAAAATGCTCAAATGCTTTACCCCAATTCGGGGTAAGAATTAACTAATTCTTATCCCGAATTGTGGTACATCGAAGGTGTAGGGATGATACCTTAGGCTATTAAACCGATGTATTACATCTAATTCAGGTTAGTCAAAGCATTTGAGTAAACATATATTCTATACTTTAAAAGAATAAGTGTATGATTAAGTTCTTACGTTATAATGTGAGTTGTCAATTAATTGTATAGTAAAAAACTGTTGTATTATGTTCCAACAAAATTATAACTTTAACTTACAGTGAAACACTGAATTACAAAAAATAATCCATGAAGTGTATAAAAAGATGATACTACCCAAAATTCACTAGTTTAATAACCACTCATAAATTTTGAGTAGTTGCTTGTAGTTTTAAATAAATATTATTTTATTTGTAGATTAACAGCAGAAATTTTCCCCTTATTATCTTCTAGATCAAAGCCAACACTTTGACCTTCATTAAGATTACGGATACCGGCACGCTCTACAGCCGAGATGTGAACAAAAACATCACTCCCCCCATCGTCTGGCTGGATGAAACCGAAACCTTTGGTTGTATTAAACCATTTAACCTTACCTACTTTAGTAGCCATAAAAACCTTTTAGTATAGAGTTACTTATTTGAACTTAATTCGCAACCCTTCCGTAGAAATTAAACCAAATAAATCGATAGATACAAGGTTTTCATGCTATTAAAGAGTTAATTATTAAACTCAACAAACATGTTACTCTTTTTCTTAATAATTGTCAACAAGGGATAAGACAATTATGTGTAGATTCTATATTTTTCTTTGAAATATAGACATTTTAGCACAGTTTATTAACTGATTTATCAATTCTGTAAGTAGAATTTGAAAAATAAAAATTGTAAAATTGCTAGATGTATAGCATAGATATATAAAGCATTATGGCTTATAATCTGCAAATTTATAGCAATTTTTTGCTCAAAATTTCTTGCAACCATAAATATATATTGCAAAACTCCAAATATAACTACTATAAGTACATAGATATACGACAAGGGAAAAACAGCAATAGTATGCAGTACAGTCAAAATCATAGATATTGCAAGGGTAAGCCTAAGATTACCTAGATCATGTTTAGCTATATAGCCAAGTAACATGATAGCTAAACCTATGGTACCATAATCAACCAAGAACCAAGTGCAGAACCAAAGAGTCCCAAGGAAGACAACATGACAATAACCCTTATAGAAAAAATTATTTAGGCTATTTTGAAAACAATAAAGATAGCACTGACCTAGAAAAATAGGAATAAGTATGTTAGTTGTGGTGAACTGCTTAAATAATATAGTAGTAAAAATATGTAGTAGAACTCCGACTACAAGAATTTTAATTTTTGGTTTTTTATGAAAATTATAGCCAACAAAAAAGCAGAAAATAGGCATACTAATACGACCAATAACCCGCATTATCTCGTATTCAGGGAAAAAGTATAACCCTAAATGATCTATTACCATGGTTATTATGGCTATAGTTTTCAAAAAATCTTGATAATTAGATTCAGTTTTCATCATTAATATACTACTATGATTTCAAGAGTTGATAGACACCCCAGTTCAGGATAAGAATTAGTTAATCTTATCCCGAATTGGCTTTAATATTAGTAAATACACCTTCTCTACACGTCTATTAGTGAGAAGACCGTAAGGTCGACGAAGCAATCCAGTAACATCATTTATCTATAGATTGTTTCCTAGATTGCTTCGCTTACGCTCGCAATGACGTTTTATTTCTGATTCAGCTAAACATCGCCAAAGTAAGGAAAAATGTATTCTTAAAGCGGTTTTGCGAATGCATTTTAAACCTTTCTATATATTATTTTGGATAAAGTCTAAAATAATAAATCATTAGAAAAAACGTCATCGTTCCAGATAAAATTGTGGCTGCCAGCATAAAAGTTTTTACTAATAACAATTCGGAATAATAATATTCAGAACAATAGTGCTTAATCACCCAAATTACTAGTACCATTATTACGCAGCTGAATAAAATCTTGCCACAAAAAAAGTATAATTTTGAATCAATGAAAGAATGACCATACTTCTTTGTATATATATATAACAACCAAACATTATACCAAGCGGTAATAGAGCAGCCAAGAGCGATACCAAGATGACCATATGGTTTCATCAGAACGATATTTAATATAGTATTCACAGTAAGAGAATATAATGTTATTTTTAAAGGAGTTTTCGTATCACTATTAGCATAAAATATAGGCATCAAAATTTTGGCAAGTATAAAAGCTGGTAAACCAAGGGCAAAACCGGAAATAGCTTCAGCAGTTTTAATTGTATCAGCATAAGTAAAAGCTCCACGCTCATATATTACATGAATGATTGATTCTGATAAAGCGATAATACCGAACGCAGCTGGCAAAGATAATAAAAGTCCAACTTTAATAGCATTATTTTGAATCCTTGCTGCTTTTTCTAAATCATTCATTTGGTATGTTTTTGATAATTCTGGTAATAATATAGTGCCAAAAGTTACCCCTATTATAGATAAAGGAAATTGGTATATTCTATCTGCATAGGATAATATTGAAATTGTTCCTTCGATGAAGCTAGCTATTGATTGCGAGATAAATAAGTTAAGTTGCTGAAATCCAGAGCTAATAGTCGCTGGACCCATACCAAACAAAAACTTTTTTACATCTTTATTACATGGGTCAAAAACTAGTGGGAATGATAAACCAACCCTAATTACACAAAAAAACATAAAGATAATTTGTAATAACCCAGCAATCAACAAAGATAAACTAATCGATATAGGAGTAGATATATGTTCTTGTAATATTACTGTTGTAATTATAACAGTAATACTTAAAATGATCGGAGAAAAAGCAAAAGCTGCAAATCTTTTTACTGAATTTAAAATTCCCCCTAGTAAAGCACTTACCGAGATAAAAATTAAATATGGCATGGTAATGCGACACAAAATAACTGTCAAATTAAACTTGTCTAGATCTTCATGAAAACCAGGAGCAATAATGAACATTAATGATGGCATGAAAATCTGCATTAACACTACCACACTCACTAAAGTAATAAGTAAAATAGTAAAGATAATGCCAGTGAAATGGCGTGCTGCTTCTCGAGATTCTATGAGTTTTGTATTAAAAATAGGTACAAAAACGACTGAAAGCGCCCCTTCCCCAAAAATACGCCTAAATAGGTTGGGTAATTTAAAAGCAACATTAACACTATCAGCAATATTACCAGCACCAAATAATGAAGCAATGAATAATTCGCGAGCCAAACCAAATATACGGGAGATTAAAGTAAAGACAGATACTATAATTCCAGAACGAAATAATGTATATCCTTCGCCTTTCATTTAAGCCGCCTCGATGTTATGTAAGCACTGTTCTTCACCTTATCGTTTTCGGTCATAAAGCAAATGCCAATTATTGATTTTCTATCTTATACTATTTCCCAAAACTAAATTGCTACTCGGAGTACGAGTGTCGAGCACCGGAGCGTACAACTAGTACGTGAGGAGCGGAGATCATGAAGTACGACGACGTGATGATTAGTTTTCGGAAATGGTATTAGTAGATACCCTTAATATACCTTCATTAATCAACTCCTTAGCTTTTTGAGCATTTTCCCAGCCAGTTACCTTCACCCACTTACCTTTCTCTAGATCTTTATAATGTTCAAAAAAATGTACTATACGTTGTTTCAACATCGGGCAAAGATCATCTAAATCTTTTATTGAATCAAAAGTAATATCTAGTTTAGAGCTAGGCACAGCAATAATTTTTTCATCCAATCCAGATTCATCTTCCATCATTAAAACACCAATAGGGCGTGACCTAATCACAGAGCTAGGTATGACAGGATAATGTGATACAACCAATACATCTACTGGGTCTCCATCCTCTGATAAGGTATGCGGAATAAACCCATAATTACATGGGTAAAACATAGCAGTTTGCATAAACCTATCAACAAATATTGCTCCTGATTCCTTATCCATCTCATATTTTATAGGACTATCTTGCATTGGAATCTCGATAATCACATTTATCTCTTCATGACCGACTTTGGTCTTAATTTTATCAACTAACATCACTTTACCCAATTAATAAATAATTTCTTTTGCATTTTTGCAAGCAAACATCTACATAATGACTAATAAATGGCTTTAAAAGGTTTTCGTCGCTTATCTTACCATTTTCATTAGATGCCACTAATACTCCAGAAGCAAATTTTTCAAATATTTTTTCTTCAATCTGCTGAATAGAGTTGTGTCCATCTAATAGCTCAATAATATATTTTTCATGCAATTGCAATGGAACAACAGCATTAACTCGATTTGTCACAAACAAATTAGTTGAGTCTAATTTTTGAGCTTGATATCTTGCTAAATCACTTACTTTTGGTTTTGCCGAGATTTCATATACTGACTGAGGTTTTGTTGCAAATATTTGTACGTACCCTTGTAACATTAGTTTTATAATTACACTATCTAATTCTGCTCTAATATCTTTAAGCTGTAATTTTTCTAATTTTTTCATAGCCAATTTACAAATTTTATCCAAAGTCAAAGGATTACCAATATTATCAGCATAAACATAGAAAACTGCCTTTATTATAGGAGAAGACGTTGAAATATTAGGGGATTCTGAATTATTATTATAATGAAATCCTAAACTTTCTACTGTATTATTCATATCCACTTCATTTTCAGGTATTACTGGTATAATATTAGCAGTAGTATAAAAATCACTTAACTTACTTGGTTCAATTTTCCTATCTATAGTGACATTATTGTGGCATAACAAAGTAGTCCTAAATTTACGATTAGTGATAAAATCCATATATTGTTCGGTTCTAACAATATCATTTATCGCTTGTAATTGCTCTGCAGCCTTGGCAGGTAAATTACCGACAAACATCGCAGAAAGTGCAGAATCTCCAAGATAATTTAAATTATGTTTTCTAGCTGTACTTATGAATTCATGGAAATAAAAAGCTGTATTTTCTTCTCCAAGATATTCATGTAGTAAATATGAATCATTTGTAGTTTTAAGAAGTTTAGTTTCGTGTTGTAAGAATTTAGAATAAGAATTATCTGAACCTTCTAAAGAATCATTAACAAAATCTAATAATAATCTAGCTTGTTGTATTTTACTATGGTTGTCAGTAAAGGTGCTACTGTGAAACATCATCATATCTCTGATAGTTTTTTGCATATTCCAGCCTGGCAGAGTATTATAACTAATAAAGGCAATACCGTTAGGGTTTAATAATTTATTGCAAATTTCAAAAATCTTGTCCTTAACTATAGTAGGCACCCAGGAGATTACTCCATGGCAAATTATATAATCAAACTTACCAACTGACTCATCAAGATTTAGTATAGATAAGTGTTTTAGTTCAATATTTTTAAGACCTAAACTCTTAATTATTTCCATGCCATTAACAATTTGGACATTTGACAAATCAATTCCTAAAGAATAAGATTTTGGGTAACTTTCAGCAAAGTCAATTATATTAGCACCTTCAGCACAACCAAGCTCAAGTATCCTAGCGGTCTCTATAGCAGGAGGTTTCATGTTAAATAATAGACCAATAGTTCTTAAATGTTCCGGCCTTGTATAAGTAAAAGGAAAACTTTCATAAGGAAAATCATCATAATTAATATTATTTGTTTGCTTTTCTAACAAACTGTTATTAGGATTGTTTTTTTGCCCCATAATTTGCTCCATGATAAAAGTAATAATTTCTAGTGGATTTAGTTATTTTAAGCAAGGATTTTCTACATTTCTGTAGGGTAATCTAATTAACCTCAAGTATCGATGTAAAAAATTAATAGTAGGCTCAAGTAATCATTGCCATTAGGGATGATGTCACCCCACAACTGTTGAAAGTTAAAAAATCGTCTATTAGCTAGGAGACCGTAGGTCGACGAAACAATCTATATGACAAGCTTCATGGATTGCCGCTACAACTGTTGAAAGTTAGTAAATACAGCTTTCCTATGCGTCTATTAGCGAGGAGGCTGTAAGGCCGACGAAGCAATCCAGTAACATCATTTATCTATTAGATTGTTTCTTGGATTGCTTCGCTTACGTTCGCAATGACGCTGTGGTGTAGGTATTTGTAAACTTTCAACAGTTATGGAATGACACCCTGGGCTATTAAACCGATGTCTTACATCGAATTAAAGGTTAATTAACAGTATCTACGATTAAAATTAAATTTCTTTTTATGTTATTTCTTCTTGATCTTTTTACAGTATTTCCTTATATTCATGACTTGTTTTTATATAAGTGAGCCTTTTAAAAGCGGGTGTAGCTCAGGGGTAGAGCGCTACCTTGCCAAGGTCGAAGTCGAGGGTTCGAATCCCTTCACCCGCTCCAGTATAAAAATGGTTCTAAGATAATATACTGTTCGTAAATGAAGAGTTGGTAGACGATAGTATAACTTCAAGAAGAGCTAGGAGTGTCAAAGTCGAGCTGCTAGGCGTACATTAGTACGTGAGCAGCTTCGATCTTTGGTCGCGGGAACGCCAATTCTTGAAGTTCACCGAGTATACATATTCTCTCTACGGAGACGACCTAAATATGTCTGGAATAGAATTAAATAAAATTGTTGCTTCTATTTTGTTAGCCAGTTTAATTGCAATGATGGTAGGGTTTATAACAAATATTTTGTATAAGCCTGTTTTACATCCTGAATCTCGAGGTTATAGTGTAGAAGTAACAGAGGATTCTCATAGTGACCTTGACGCTAAGGTTGCCGTAGAAGCACCAGTGAATATAGAAGAATTGATGAAAACTGCTAATGCTGAAGCAGGAAGGGAGATAGCAAAAAAATGCCTAATGTGCCATTCTCTTGATAAGAGTAAAGCTAATAAGGTTGGACCACATCTATGGAATATCGTTGGGGCAGAAAAAGCTAAAGCAGAGAATTATAAATATTCAAGTGCTTTATCCAGTAAAGGGGGAATTTGGGATGAAGAAAGTTTATTTCATTTTTTGCATAAACCTAGTCAATATATACCTGGTACAAAGATGACTTTTGCTGGTTTAAATAAACCTCAAGATATAGCTAATGTTATAATGTTTTTAAAGACATTTGTTCATGACTAAATTCTCCTTGGAAGCTTGTTATATCGAAACAATTAGATTTGAGATAGCTCTGCATCTGATTGTTAAATCATGTCTATTAGCGAGAAGGTCGTAAGCACAACTGTCGAAAGTTCGAAGGTATAGCGGGTTTTAGGCAGGGCAGTTTAAAAGTTGTATATGGTCAACGTCATTGCGAGAAGACCGTAGGTCGACGAAGCAATCCATAAAAGTAACCAAAAATGGATTGCTTCGTCACTGCGTCGCAGCTCCTCGCAATGACGCTAGGCTGTTTTCCCTATGACTTTTAAATTGCCATGCGTAAGGTGAGTATATTAGTTGAAGGTATCCTATGATCCTATCTGAAATTTCAATAGTAGAATGGTGGTTGATTGCTGGCGTTATTTGTATAATTATAGAATTTGCTAACATTCCAAATGTTGGTTTTTTATTTTTGGGTCTAGGTGGAGTATCTACTGCAATAATATTAAACAATTACCCGGGTCTTTTAAAATACCAGTATATAATTTTTGGCTTTGCTTCTTTTATGTGGCTGATTACCTTATGGTATCCGCTAAAATTTTATGTTTACAAGAAATATGATAAGTACGAATATTCTGATATGGTTGGTAAGGAAGTAGTGGTATACAGCAATAAACTTCTAGTAGGGGAAACAGGACAGGTATTGTGGTCAGGAACTATTATGAATGCTAAACTCAGCAAAGATACTATCAAATCAGTACATAAAGGAGATCTACTCCGCATAGTACAAGTTGATGGTAATGTGCTTATATGTACTGTAAAAAATGGGAGTGTTACGAACTGATTTTTTTTTGTAATTTTGTTGTCAAAATGTGTTGTTAAAATTTGCTTTTGCTCTATAACAATCGTCTGTGTATGCGAAGCACAACTGTTGAAAGTTAAAAAATCGTCATTGCGAGGCGTCTACTTAAGAGCGTAATGATTGAATATGTATAAACAAATTAAACACAGCCGTCATAGCAAGGCTCGTCAGATGCCGTGGCGATCTAGATAAACAGCGAAGCTGTTTTTTAGAGTAACGCTTCGCGTATCATGGATTGCCGCGTCGCCGCTTGCAGCGGCTTCTCGCAATGACGGTTTAGGGCTTGCAAAGCTCATCGCGATGACGATTTTTTAATTTTCAACAGTTGTGCTTTTTGCCCCAATTCGTGTAAACTAGGTTACATTAATGGGCTTGGTAAATTAGATAGATAGTTCCCCTTCCAAAGCTCCTGATAAAGAGCAGGATCAATGTTTCCACCTGATATAAGTACTAAAACTCTCTTAGGTTTTGATTGTCTCTTTAACCAATCAACTACTCCAACCATATTTAAAGCACATGATGGTTCACAAGCAATTTTTAGTAAATGCGTTAACCAAGCGGTCCAGTAATATATAGAATGTTCATCAGCAAGAAAGAAATCATCAAGTTTATTTAGATAATTAAATGTACGTGGTGAAACTGCTAAAGTACGCAAGCCATCTGCTATAGTATGTGGTGAATTAGCAAATCTGTATATTGAACCTTGCTGAATAGATAAAAAAGCATCATTCGCATTAACCGGCTCTGAACCTATAAGCAAGCTGGATGGAGACAGTAATTTTTTTGCTAAATATGATCCAGAAAGTAATCCACCTCCTCCACAAGAAGCAAAAATAGCATCTGGGCTAAACCCCAGTTGTTGCAAGGCTTCATAACACATAGTACCAGCTCCAGCTATACTCGAATCACTATCAGAAGGATGCAAATAGTAGAAATCATTTTCTATGTCACCTTTTGCCCTATCTTCTGCCACTTGCCTAGTATCGGTCAGTATAACCTCTGCTCCGTAATATCTTGCTGCTTGTTGTTTAATTGGAGAAGTATCTTTGGGCAAATAAATTCTTGCATTCAGATTAAGAATTTTTGCTACCCAAGCAAGACCAATTCCATGATTACCTGTACTATATGCAACAATTTTATCTAGTAAACGATTTCGTTCTTGTAACTCTAATAAATGGTTTAATACCCCTCTAACCTTGAATGCTCCAGTTTTTTGCAACGATTCTATTTTAAAGAAAATTTTATGCCCCAGCATTTCATTTAAAGTTTCAGACTGGACTATTGGAGTCAAATGAAGATATTGTTTTACCCTATTACTTGCTATTGATATTATATTTGGAGATTGAGGTGATAAATGCATATACAAAATAAATGTAGCTTGAAATCCAAGCACGGCAACATTATATAGTTAACAATCCCTTTAGTATATAAATTTTTCAAGGTTTTAGTATGACAAATAAAGAAAAATTACCCCTACTCGCATTAAAAGACATGGTGATATTTCCCGGCATGGTTGCTCCCATATTTGTCGGTAGGACAAAGTCTCTAAAAGCCTTACTGAATACTAAATCTACAGATACTAATAGATATATATTATTGGTGTTACAAAAACAACAAGATCAAGACACTCCAGATATTCAAGATCTTCATTCTACAGGAGTAATTGCTAAAATTATACAAACAGTAAGGTTACAAAATAATGCAAAAATTCTTGTTGAAGCAATGCAGAAGGTTAAACTTCATAACATAACTAATAAAGAAATGTTTGAAGCTGAATATAGCATACTACAAGATGAAGAGGTAATTGATGTGGAAGCTTTAAAAGTTTCTACGTCAATTGTCATTGAGTTATTTATGAAATATACCAAGAATCATAAAAAAATTAATCCAGAAATAATAGAAACAATAGCTGATGAAATAACCAAAGATCCGACAAATTTTAGTTATATTACTAATGTGCTAGCCTCTTATCTGACTGCACCATTACTAATAAAACAAACTTTATTAGAAGAAACAAAACCTCAAACACGAATTAAAACTATAATAGATACATTGACATCTAGTATGGCTCAAATGGAAGCAGAACAAGCTTTACAACTACGAGTAAAAAAACAAATTGAAAAAACTCAGCGTGATTATTACTTGCACGAACAAATGAAAGCTATACAAAAAGAACTCGAGCAGGATAAATCTGACTTTTCTGATATAGAAAAAAAGATTAAGACCTTAAAACTTTCAAAAGAAGCAAAAGAAAAAGCCGAATCAGAACTGAAAAAGCTAAAGCTTATGAATCAAATGTCAGGTGAATCCTCAGTTGTTCGTAACTATCTTGATACAATATTAGCTATGCCATGGGGAAAATTTGATAATAGTAAAACTGATATAAATAAAACTAGAGAAATTTTGAATCGGGATCATTTTGGTCTTGAGAAAGTCAAGGATCGCATCATTGAATATTTAGCAGTATTACAACGCTCTAAAAAAATTAAAGGACCTATACTATGTTTAATTGGTCCTCCAGGAGTGGGAAAAACATCACTGGTCAAGTCAATTGCTGAAGCAATGGGTAGGAAATATACTAAATTTGCTCTTGGCGGCATTAGAGATGAATCGGAAATTAGAGGTCATAGAAAAACATATCTTGGTTCTATGCCAGGAAAAATCATAAACTTAATTAAAAAAGTTAAAACTAATAACCCTGTTATGTTATTAGATGAAATTGATAAAATGGGTTCTGATTTCCGAGGTGATCCAGCATCTGCTTTACTTGAAGTTTTGGATCCTGAACAAAACAGCCATTTCGTTGATCATTATTTAGAAGTAGAATATGATTTATCAGAAGTAATGTTTATTGCAACAGCCAATTCTTATAATTTGCCAAGAGCTTTACTAGATCGTATGGAGATCATTAATGTTTCTGGTTATGTTGAAGAAGAAAAATCACAAATTGCTAAAAATTATTTAATACCAAAGCAATTGAAACTACATCAAATGAAGAAAAATGAGCTAACTATTGATGATGGAGCAATTTTAGAGTTAATCAGATATTATACCAAAGAATCAGGGGTAAGATCGCTTGAAAGAGAAATTAGCTCTGTTACAAGAAAAATATTGCAAAGGATTCTGAGTAACAAAGAAGTAAAAAGCATATCAATATCATCTGAAAATCTTGAAGAATATTTAGGTGCTAGAAAACATAATTTTGGTTTAGCTGAGAAAGAAGACCAAATAGGCAGTACCACGGGGCTTGCTTATACAGAAGTTGGCGGAGAACTATTAACCATTGAAGCATTGTCATTCCCTGGAAAGGGAGATATTAAAACTACAGGCAAGCTTGGGGATGTAATGAAAGAATCCGCTCAAGCAGCTTATAGTTGTTTCCGCTCTAGAGCTAATAATTTTGGACTGAAGTACGAAGATTACAAAGACCTTGATATCCATTTACATGTACCGGCTGGTGCAATTCCAAAAGATGGGCCATCTGCTGGATGTGCAATATTTACCACTATTGTTTCACTTATGACCAAAATACCAGTCAAAAGAACTGTGGCAATGACTGGAGAAATTACCCTAAGGGGTACAGTGTTACCAATTGGAGGACTAAAAGAAAAATTATTGGCTGCTAGCCGAGGTGGTATACAAACAGTATTAATACCTGAAGAGAACATCAAGGACTTAAAAGATATTCCACCGAATATAAAGAATAGCTTGGAAATTTTATCAGTGTCAAATATAGATGAAGTACTAAAATTAGCTTTAGTGAATAATAATTTTACAGTTGCTAACTAAAAAAATATTAACATTAAGATAGAAACTTGAATATACTTAAAATTATTTATCTATGTTGTAGGTTTGAATATGACTGTTAAAAACACTGAAGATTCCTATGGTTTAGTTACACAACTTCTACATTGGATAGTTGGAGTTATGATAGTGTCAATGATTATAGTTGGTTTTTCTATGCAAAACATAGAAGATCCTGTTGTAAAACAGCAAATTTACGCCTCCCACAAGGCTATAGGCGTGATGGTATTATTACTAGTATCCATAAGATTACTATGGCGTTTAATTAATATCAGAGTAATCTTACCAAGTGATTTACCAAAATGGCAAAAAAATGCCGCTACCTTAAATATCAATATACTCTATCTTTTAATGTTTATAATGCCAATCAGTGGTGTGTTAATGACCATTCTATCAGGTCGTAACATTGACATATATGGACTGTTTACTATCACTTCATTCATTCAGAATGCATTATTTGCCAAAATATTTTACAAAATGCATGAATTTTCAGCATTTATTCTCTGTGCTTTAATTGCTCTGCATACTTTAGCTGCCTTTTATCACCATTTTGTAAGAAAAGATGATGTATTGAAGAGAATGTGGTTTAACAACAGAAATAATTGAAAATATAAAGAATTAGGCAGCTTTTGGAATTGCTGCATATAACTATGTATAGTCCTCTATAATATAAAAGTATTGTGGATAAGTTTGTGAATAAAAAATGAATAATCATTTTGTAAAATCCATGTTTAACTTAATTTTACGTCTTATTAATAAACAAATATATTACCATAATTGCTTAAAGTATTGATTAAATCTTATTAATATCTTAATTGTAAATAGAAAAAATATTGATGCCATTGACTAATTTTTACTTAGTGCATAACTTTTATCGTGTATAATCAAATTAATTAATTAATGATAAAATTCAGACTATAATATAAATTTTTCAAATAAGGTTATTATGTTACCAATTCGTATAATCCTCCTACCAGTTGTTTTTATGTTATTATCAGCATTCTCGAATCTAGACTTTAACAAAAATAATAAGGAATTTATTAGCTTATTGAAAGATACAAAAATTGCTGTTGTTGCTCCTGCCTCAGGGGCAAGCAGTGAATTATTATCTAATTTAAAAAATATTACTTCATTAAAACTAGATATTCCAAATAGTTGCTTTGGAGGAAAAAGCTTATTCCATTCTGCCGATGATAAAACAAGGTTATCGTGTTTAGAAAACGCATTACTGGATCAATCAAATGACGTAGTATGGACACTTCGCGGGGGATATGGTTCAGCAAAATTGATTCCTGACTTACAACGCATGAAAAAACCTATAAAGGAAAAGTTTTTTATAGGATTTAGTGATATGACGGCTTTACATATTTTCTTTTCTCAAGAATGGGGATGGAAGACAATTCATGGTAACGGAATCATTGAAATATTTAATCCAACAAGAGATCATCAGAATTTTATAAAAATAGCAAAAATAATTTCTGGTAAAGAAACTCTAGCTAAAATTAAAGGGTTATCAGCAATCAACCCTGTTGCAAAATCTAGCAAAATTGTTACAGGTAATCTTACTGGTGGTAATTTAACCATTGTACAAACATCTATCGGTACATCATGGCAAATAAAAACAGCAGATAAGATTCTTTTTTTGGAAGATGTTGACATAAAACCATATCAGCTAGATCGTATTTTATATCATTTAAAACAAGCAAGGCTGCTAGATCGTGTAAATGCTATAATATTTGGGACTTGTGGAGGTGATGGTAAGAATATCATTACTGTTCTTACTGATTTTGCAGCAACCTTAAAAATTCCAGTATTTAAGACTAATAGGTTTGGTCACGAGCAAATTAATGATCCAATTATTTACAATACTAGTACAAAAATTATTCCTTCTAATGATAACCAGTTCGAATTAATAATGAAATGCTATTAAGAATAATTCTAAGTTAACTCAAGAAGGTTTTAGCCTATAGTCAATTGAAGAGAATTGAGTAGCAGGAGCGATGGAGCGACACCTATATATACTCGATGAAAATCAAGAATTGCGTTGTCGTCTTCAGGGATCGTAGGTAGCCACGTACTAATGTAGTACGCCTAGCACCTCGACCCTTTGACTCCTGCTACTATCATGATTTTGGTCTTCGTCTATCAACTCTTCATTTACGAGCAGTATATAATAGGCGAGGGATCGAAGACGACGTTACCAAATTCTCCTCAATTCACTATAGCTAACATCAAAGTTTTTGCAGCCTGTATGCCAGAATTTTTGCAATCTTTTGGATTAGAAATGTCACTATGAAAAACTATTTTACTACCGTCAAAATCAGAAAGCATAAACTCTGTAAGAATATCATTACCTATATACGTTGAATAAGCAGCTATAGGAGTTTTACAATCTGCATCTAAATATTCCAAAAATGCCCTTCCAGCTTGCATTAGTTCCCATGTTTCAAAATGGTTAATTTTATTACATATTTCTTGCATTTTATTATCATTTTTTCTTATCTCTATCGCTATAACACCCTGTCCTACAGGTGGTAACATTTCCTTTGTCTCTATTAAGTGGCAATATTGTGTATCAAATAGTCCTAATCTTTTTAAACCACTATAAGCTAAAATAGTTGCATCAACATCACCTTGCATTAATTTTTTTATTCTTGAATCAACATTTCCTCTAAAAGTAACAATTTTTAAATCAGGTCTTTTTCTTTGTATTAGGATTTTTCTACGCACTGAAGATGTACCTACCTTACTAGCAAAAGGCAGTTCTTCTATTGATTTATAATCTAAGCAGACAAATACATCCCGTGCATCTTCTCTCTCAAGTACAGCACATATCATCAATTCTGACGGTAGTTTGCAAGGTACGTCTTTTAAGGAATGTACAGCTAAGTCAATTTCGTCATTTATAAGAGCATTTTCTATTTCTTTTAAAAATAAAGCTTTGCCACCTATATCATACAGATTTTTATCCTTAATCAAATCACCAGAGGTAATTATTGGGACTATTTCACAATTTATGTTTGGGTAATGAATTTTAATTTGGTCGACTACTAAATTTGTCTGTACTAAAGCCAAAGGACTTCTTCTTGTACCTATTTTTATTACTTTCTTCATAGAAGCTAGCTATTTTCTCAAATGCAGATCCTTAAATGCAGATATTTAAATTGCCCTGCTTATTCATTACTTCCGTGACAATATTTATATTTCTTGCTAGAACCACAGGGACATAACTCATTTCTAGCCACTTTTCCCCAACTTGATGGGTCTGATTGTACTCTATCCTGTGGATTGACTTGAGTTTTGATGGTTTTAAGTTGAGTTTCAATACTAACACCAGCATTATATTTATGAAAAGCTGGGTCCTCCCTAGTTTCTCGCATTGTCTTTTGAAGTTTTTTATTTTCCAAAGACATTGACTCTTTTTTAATATGGCTAGTATCCATATGGAGATGACAAACTCTTTGGATAAATAATTCCTTCAAATTATCGAGCATTTGTTCAAATAAATTGAAAGCTTCTCTTTTATACTCGTTAAGAGGATCTTTTTGGGCATAAGCTCTTAGTGATATACCTTGTCGTAAATGATCTAAATTATGTAGGTGATCTTTCCATACTTGATCTAAAGTTGTTAGTAAAATATACTTAATTGCGTCATTCATTAAGTTAACGCTATATGCTTCATATTTTGCTTGGTACAAGTCATTTACCATTTGTACAACGTTAGATACCACCTGTACTTCGGTAACATCAGCTTTTGTTATAGATTCATGCTGTAGTTTTATAGCAAAAATACGCTGCAACTCTCCTGTTAGAGCATTTATATCCCAGTCTTCTCTATAAGAACTAGGCGGAATAAAAGTTAATACCACTTTTTCCACTAGTTCTTTTGTCATGTTGGTTAAAAAATCATGTGCATCTTTTGACTTAATGATGTCACTGCGCTGTTCATAAACTATCTTACGTTGATCATTCATAACATCATCAAAACGTAATAAATTTTTACGTATTTCGTAATTATGTCCTTCAACTTTCTGTTGAGCTTTTTCAAGTGAACGACTAATCATAGGGTGATGGATTGCTTCACCATCTTTTAAACCTAACGTTCTTAAAACTCCGGAAATACGGTCTGAGGCAAAAATACGCATCAGATCATCTTCTAAAGACAAGAAAAATTTTGTATTGCCTGGATCACCTTGTCTACCAGCTCTTCCTCGTAACTGGTTATCTATCCTACGACTCTCATGCCTTTCAGTACCTATAACAAATAATCCTCCAGCCTCTATTACACGCTGCTTCTCTTCAGCTATCTGCTCTTTTATTTTTACTATTTCTAATTCATATTGCTCTTTTGCTAGGTTCTTTAGAGATAGTTGTTCTATTAGCATTTCTGGGTTACCGCCAAGCATAATATCTGTACCACGACCTGCCATATTTGTGGCAATAGTCACAGCCTTAAATCGTCCAGCTTGAGCTATAATAAATGCTTCCTGCTGATGAAATTTTGCATTTAAAACATTATGATTTATTTTATTTTTGGTAAGTAAGTTAGAAATTTCTTCAGATTTCTCTATACTAACCGTTCCAACCAAGACAGGTTGACCACGATCATAACATTCTTTTATTAATTTTAGGATAGCTTCATATTTATCTTGTTTACTGCCATAAATCTCGTCATCATAATCAACTCTAGTAATTGGATTATGGGTAGGAACAGCAAGAACATCAAGATTGTATATGTCTTTTAGCTCTGCAGCTTCGGTCATTGCTGTACCAGTCATACCTGATAATTTGGGATAATTCCTAAAATAGTTTTGGAAAGTAATAGAAGCTAAAGTTTGATTCTCATTTTGAATTTGTACATGCTCTTTTGCCTCTAGTGATTGGTGTAACCCTTCGGAATACCGTCTACCTTCCATAACGCGTCCAGTAAATTCATCAATAATCATAACTTTTCCATCGCGTACTAAATAATCAACATCACGATTGAAGAGGATATGAGCTCTTAATGATTGATTGATATAATGAACCAAACTTAAATTTTCAAAATCATAAAGGCTTGAATCTTTTTCAATAAGACTATTAGCTACAAGCATTGATTCTACATGAGTTATACCATTCTCAGTAAGATTAACTGTCCGTAATTTCTCATCTTTTTCGTAATCTTCATCTTTAAACTGACGAACTAATTTATCAATTGTGCTGTATAAATCCGAGCGATCGTCTACTGGACCTGATATAATTAGCGGAGTTCTTGCTTCATCAATTAAAATTGAGTCAACTTCATCAATAATAGCGAATTTAAAAGGACGAAGTACCTTAGAATCTTCACTATATTTCATGTTATCTCTGAGGAAATCAAATCCAAGCTCGTTATTAGTTGCATAAGTAATATCTGCTCTATAAGCGTTACGTCTATCATCATCACTGATACCAGCAGTGATACAACCAACAGATAACCCTAGAAAATTATGAATTCTTCCCATCCACTCAGAATCACGTTTTACTAAATAATCATTTACCGTAACAACATGTACCCCTTCACCAGTAAGAGCATTCAAATATGCGGGTAATGTGGCAACTAAAGTTTTTCCTTCTCCTGTACGCATTTCAGTAATCATACCACGGTGCAATATCAATCCACCAATTAACTGAACATCAAAATGCCTCATCCCATAGAGTCTTTTTGAAGCTTCCCGTACAACAGCAAAAGCTTCATAAGTTAAGTCATCTAATGACTCACCATCTTTTAATCTTTGCCTAAATTGCTCTGTTTTATTTCTCAAATCATCATCAGAAAGTTTTTGTATTGAAGGCTCGAGCAAATTAATTTTTTCAATTTCTAAAGATAGTTTTTTTATACTTCTATCATTTGCTGTGCCGAATAATTTTTTAAGTAAAGAAAGCATTTATATCCTAGATTCAAATAGTAAATATCCTGTAAAATATGATATTTTATGATATTTATCAAACAAATTGTAAATAGCTGTTGACGTAGAAGGGTTATCCTTATAAAATCCAGCTATCATAAACAATATATAATAATGGATAACAAATGAAAAGAACAACTATAATTTTTTTAGCTGCTAGTTTACTTGCGAGTAGTGCTTTTGCTGATGAAGATAAAATTGTTGCTACCTACAAAGGTGGTGAAGTAAAAGAATCACAGGTTATGCAACAATTCCAACCTTCTTTAGATACCCAACCAAGTGCTAAAGGAAAAAAGTTTACTGATTTTGATGCGAATATACAGGAAATGTTAGTAAAGGGCTATATCGATGCAAAATTGCTTGAGCAAGAAGCCAAGAATTCTAATATTGAATCTTCAAAAGAATTCCAATCTAAGTTGAATATCGTAAAAAACCAATTGGTTCAGCAAGAATTGATGGAGCGTTATGTAAAATCTCATGTTGATGAGAAAATGATTAATGCTGAATATGATAAATTAGTTGCTAGCCTAAAAGGAAAAGAGGAAGTAAAAGTAAGTCATATTTTGGTTGCAACTGAAAAAGAAGCAATAAATGTACAAAATAGACTTAAAAAAGGGGAAAAATTTGCTAAGCTTGCTAAGGATTTCTCAAAAGATGAAGGGTCTAAAGCAAATGGTGGAGAAATAGGCTATATTACTTCTGGACAGCTAGTACCTGAATTTGAAGATAAAGCATTATCAATGAAAGTAAATGAAATCTCTTCTCCAGTTAAAACCCAATTTGGTTGGCATATAATTACTGTACTTGATAAAAGACCTGCACAAATACCTTCTAAGGAGGAAGCTACTGCTAGTATAACCAATCAACTTAGTAGAGATGCTATATTAAAGTATGTTGCTGATCTTGAAAGTAAAGCTGATATCAAAATAATGTTACCAAAGTCACAAATAACAAATGAGACTAAAAAATAATCTAACACTTTAATTTGATGTAAGATATTGGTTTAGTAGCCTATTGTGTCATCCCACAACTGTCGAAAGTTTAACAAACGTCATTGCGAGGAGACCGTAGGTCGACGAAGCAATCCATATGACAAGCTTCATGGATTGCCGCGCTCACGTACGTTCGCTCGCAATGACGGTTTAGGGCTGACAACGCTTCTCGCAATGATGTTTGTTGAACTTTCGACAGTTGTGGGTGTCATCCCTGCTAGGGTTAATGTCATTCCCGCGAAGGCGGGAATCTAGACCCCGCACTGAAGCAGGGGTGACAGCACTTCTATTATTATAGCTAGAATCTCCTTGGGTTAACTATAAAGATAGCTCCGGACACTAATGAACCCACGCAGGAATCAATCCGCCTTGGTAATATTTTACTCCTCAACGTGTCTTTGACGACCCCTCGAATGCTTTGCTAATCGCTTTACCTAGAGCTTCTACTGATTTGCTAAAGTTATCATATGCTTTTCCACGTTCTTTTGCAGATTTACCAATAGATCCTATTAAAGCAATAGTAGATTTTAAAAAATCGCCGAATTGAGTGATCACTTTTGGGGTTTTCATGTCTTTCATAAAATTATCTTTGAGATTATGTAAGTCATCAACTATTTCAGCAAGATTTTGTGGACTTGGCTTAACCCCTATTTTTCCTTCTATCTTCCGCAAAGTTTTTGCACTTTCTGGGCTTACTTGAGCAACTTTAGAGTTAATTTTTTTAAATCCATCTCGGAGTTTGTCCATTATCTCATCATCAGTTGGTACAGCATCAACAAATTGTTCTACCTTTTGCTCTACCTTATCTGCTAATTTTGCTGCCCCTTTTTTTACTTTTTCTACAAAGCTTTTTGACATTGTAGCCTCCATTTATTGGTTATTATTAAAAATTTTCATGATGTTCTATTATAATAATATAATTAAACTTCTTGAATAGTTATCTTTTTTAAACATAGATCTAATAAATTAAAATTACTTAACTACTACCAAATAATTGCTGTAAATTTTTCCATTCTAAGTAAGTTGTAGGATCGCTAGGACATATGCCAAAACCACATTCAAAATAAGTTGCAAACACATTAACAAGAGTGATAATTATCAAACTAATCTCAATTAATGTAGGTACAAAACTAGGATAAAATTGTAGTATACTAAATTTACTTAGAATAAGGCTAATTATAGGAATTATAGACATTAATAGGATTAAAGAAAAAGAAATTATTGCTGACCATGTATAAAAATGTAACCCAAGGAAAGTATTACCATATCCTAAATCATGGGGTAAAATATGCAGCAAAACCTGCCTAAGCCCTACCATCAGCGTGTAAATACTAGAGATGAATATAATCATATCATATTTCCAAGAAGGATTATATATTATGCTAAGTAGTGCTCCAAGTCCGATAGCAATAAAACCGAATCTTTGTAATAAACATAAAGGGCAGGGTAGTTCATAATAAAAAAATTGGAAAATAAAGGCTACGATATTTGTTACTATACATAAAATAGCAATAGCAATATATATAATTATTGTAGGTCGGCTTGAAACTGGGTTCATAACAAATTAAAAAGAGATATTTAAGTGGTCAGTAGCATGTAAGTAAAAATAGATATTAGCTATTAAAAGATTAATATAAAATAATGGTATGATAAAATTATAGCTCTTTTGGCTATCTCTATGCCTATTAATTGTAAAAACATAAAACATTAAAATAAATATCAAGATCATAATTACCGTTACTTCCGCTTGTTAGAGCTTAGTTTGCCTCTAGGCAAAGAAAATGTCAAGATATAATTGCGTATATGCTTAGTGCTAATATTATTTATGATATAATTAAAGTGATGGACTCTACTTTTTTAGTTGCTTTAAATAAGAATATTATCTAGCATCAATATAATTAGAATTTAAGAATAGGGTGGTAAAAATGAGTAAGAGTGAAGAGAAAAATCCTAGAGAGTATTTTGATTATTATACAGACTTGATGATTGAAATAGATAAAGCTGGAGAAAAAGTAGATATTCAGGCAAAAAATGATCTAGTTGAACATGAGGTCGTTGATCCTCTATTTAACCACCTACTCGAAATTCCAAATAGAGTTTTGGAAAATCATTATATTTCAAAAGAACTCAAGGTTGTTGTAGTAAATGATGTATTAGATGGTTTGGCTGAAGCAATCAAGACTAATGCTGATGAATGTAAAAAGATAGGGGAAAAGACTAAAGATGAGTTAACTGAACAAGATAAGTTAACATTTAATAAATTTATAGTGTTTGATATATTAGCTGACAAACTGCAACAATCCATGCAGAGTAAAAAAACTCTTGGTGGTTTAGAAAAATATGAAGATAAGTTGCAGGCAATCATTGCTTCTACTAAAGAAGAACCTGCTCAAGAAGAACTCGCTCAGGACGTTTTTGTATTGCAAGGTTCTGCTGAGGAAAATCTTAGAGAATTAGAAGAGCATTCTGAAGGTCCTTCTTTTGACTCTATCCGTACCTCTTCTTTTTCTGCTGCCGATCTAGATGTTGACCCTATAACCCAAGCAATTAGGAATCAAATCTTAACCAAGCAGAGGGAGCTAATAGTTGAAGCTCTAGTAAAGAATAATATAGCAAAACTAGAAGAAATTGGAGATATAACTAAATTTCGTGCGTACTGTGAGAATGAAGAAAACAAAGAGAAAATCAGTGAAGTTCTGAGAGGAGTTGAGTTAAAAAGAGCTTTGGAACAAGTCGAAATTGCCGGCTACAAGAATGTTCATACTCAGTTTGCAGATAGATTTAGTACTATGGAATGGAAGGATGGAGTTGGAGGAAGTGCTAATGGTATTACTACTAAAACGCAGATAGTACGAGATGCAAATGGTAACGAGATTGCTACATTAACAGAAGCAACACATCAAATAAATCCACCTCAAACAGTGCAAAAAAGTGATGGTACTCCAGTAGAAATTAAAAATTATAGGACGATAGATTTTCCGATAGAACTTAATGATGGTGGTCCAATGCATTTATCGCTAGCGGTAAAGGATCAGCATGGCAGAAATATTGCTGCAAGTAAGGCTGTATATTTTACGGCTCACTATGATGATGATGGTAGGCTAATCGAGGTCAGCTCACCACGTCCAGTTAAGTTTAATGGAACTGGCTCTGATGCAGTTGGGTATATAGAACATGGTGGACATATCTATACCTTGCCAGTAACGCAAGAAAAATATAAAGCAATGATGCAAGAAGTAGCCAAAAACAAGGGACATGGCGTGGATATTTCACAATCTATCGATACACTATCTGTGGACCGTATTATAACTTCCCCTCAGAAGACTGAGGAGTTGGGTAGAACAAAAGAGGCTGTGGTTTCTCTTGCTGACACGACCCAAGAGGAAGAAGTAAATGCAAGGGGTAATATTCTAGATAAGCCTCTTGATGCCCTAGATCCCACACCTGTTCTAAAACCAGAAAAAGTAAATGTGAAAGTAAATCCAAGGGGTAATATTATAGATGAACCTAAGCCCACTCTTCAGAATGCCCCCGTTCTAACACCAAAAGTAGTTGATAATGTTCGTACAGCTAGCAGATTAGTTGGGTCAAAGTCTGTTAAGGAAAGTGCAAAAGAGGTAGCACAATCCCTTAGGAAGAACCTAGCAACACGGGTAATTCCATCTCGAAAAACCAATGTTAAGATTACTGCACAAGCAGAAGAGATATATAAAAATTTGCAAAAAAATGCACTTGAAAAGCAGAAACAATATATCAATGAAGAATTAAAAAAATTATCAACTCCTCAAGAACAGATAAAACTATTAATGGAATTAGCAAAGGTTGAAGCGGATGGAAGGGGAGAAAGAGTTAAAGAAATTGGTTCTGGAGGAGAGAGAGAAGCGAATGTAGGGCAGGTTAGATTAAGAACAGAAGAGAGGATAACAAGTATAAATGGATCTCCTAAAATGGGATACCAACGGCAAGGAGAACATGTTAATGTTAAAGATGATGTAAATTTACAAAAATTCCTAAATGATAGAATTGTTGAAATTAATCAAGAATCCCAAAAGTCAGCTCTTGCTTTTAAAACTCGGAAGGTAGGAGGTCATGGTTTATCCTAATTTACTTTAACTTAAGTTTTATGTAAGCAGCAAACAAAATGCTACGCATTATGTAAAAACACAAACTATTAGAACAGTTTGTTAGAAGACATCGGTTTAATAGCCTATTGTGTCCCGATAGCGAACATTCTTTCTGTAGATTTAACGTAAATAAGCGGGTTAACATGCAATTTACAGAAAAAATGTTACGCTATCAAACTATATAATTATTAACATTAACAAGGAGATAAATATGCAGCGATTTTCTTTTTTTATACCTTTTATATTGTGTACCACTTTATCTGCATTTGCTAGCAATCCAGCAATGGAAAAAATAAAAAACGATCCAGTGAATGTTAACAAATTAGATAATTCTTCTAGTCAAATAAAAAGTCAAAAATCTTCATTAGTTAAATCAGATATACAAGATGACCAATGCCATAGTATGGGCGATGCTGGTTGGTATTTTGCTCCTGGTGATACATGCAGTTTTAAGTGGAAGAATCGCATAAGTTATACAGGTCAAGTGTGGAGATGCACAAGCTTTGGAGATAATCACACCAATATAATTCTTGCTAACTTTGACATAACTTATGAGATTGGTACTAAACCCCCACAAATTACAGGAACAGGATGTAATGTAACTGAAGTATCTTCAGGTCATATTCAAGTTAGGAATTGTCAAGATATGACTTTCATAGCATGTGGCTCTAGTATGAACGCAACTATAACTAATAATACTAATGGAGTTATTATTGGAGTTTGTAAAGCTGATATCTGTCCGAACTAGTAGGTGTGAAGGTTTCTATCTAATGGTCTTATCGATCGTTATTTTCGTTCTAGAATCCGTAACACGCGAATTTTGGATAAGAATTTGTCAATTCTTATCCAGAATTGGGGTTAATAGCCTTTCAGGCTATTTTTTTAGATCAACACAAAAATCAACTTAATCTTTTTATAATTTCCTCTCTGCGAAGTAAGGGTAATATTACTGACATTTCCGGTCCGGATGCCATTCCCGTTATGCTAAGTCTTAGAGGTAAGAATACATCCTTGCCCTTTTTACCAGTAACGACCATAATTTTTTTAGTCCATATGCTCCAGCTGTCGAGGGTGATTGGGTCGTCTGGTAATAATATAGCTGCCTGTTTTAAAAAATCTTTATCTAAGCCTTCAACTTTAGATGGGGAGTAACAAATATTCCACCAATCTTTTATTTCATATAATTTTTGCAAATTAGCTCTCACTGCCAACCAAAACTGTTCAGTTACTTGCTCAGCCTTAATCTCTCTTAAACGATCTTTTACTTCATCAAAACTAAGGCTAATTAGTAATTTATGATTCAGACGTTCTAATTCCTCCGGCAAATAAGTTGTTGGACTTTTAGAAAAATTATTAATGTCAAATTCTTTTATTAGCTGATCTAAATTCTTAAACGATGCAATACTTGATGACGAACCAATTAAACTAAAAAAACTATTAATTGCCATTGGTTCTAATCCAATTTCATCCCTTAGAGCAGCGATCTCAAACCCTCCGATTCTTTTAGATATTTTGTCATCTCGGCTAATAACTAGACCAAGATGAGCAAAATTCGGTATACTCTTCTGCTTTGAAGAATTGGCTTCGGAAAACTGCAGGGTATTCGCGTACTCACGCACCTTATATACGCTCCGTTCGCTCTCCCCTTGTTTTCCGTTCCAATTCTCCAAATCATTTGAGTATATACTCTTTTGATGTGAGTATAGCACTCCCTGTAGGGCTTCAAACATTTGTAGCTGAATCGCCGTATTAGTTACATGATCTTCGCCCCTAATAATATGGGTAATCGAATAATCAATATCATCAATAACTGAACAAAGCATATAAGTCATACTATTATCTTCTCTGATAACTATCGGATCACCAAGATTTTTCCCATCATATTTAACTTCACCCTTAATCATATCTTGCCATATAATTGGAGTATGCGATACCAAGAATCGATAATGCGGCTTTCTTCCTTGACTAATATAATCATTTATTTGTTGTTGAGTTAAATTCAAAGCTGCCCGGTCATAGATGGGGGGCAGTCCTCTTGATAATTGTAATTTACGTTTCAGTTCCAGCTCTTCTTGCGTCTCAAAACAAGGATATAATCTATTTTTTTGCAATAATAATGTCTTTACAGCTTCATATTTAGCAAGTCTATTAGATTGGCAAAACGTTTGATCCCAGTTAAGCCCTAGAAATTTCAAATCCTGTTCAATAGCATTTTTATATTGCTGTTTGCTACGCTCAAAATCAGTATCATCAAACCTTAAAATGAATAGGCCATTATGCTTTCTAGTATATAACCAATTTATCAGAGCTGTTCTACTATTACCTATATGTAGCATACCTGTTGGTGATGGTGCGAATCTTGTGATAACCCTTCCCATAATTTTATCTTAACCGCTTATTATACTTTTTTCTTTTTTGTTGTTTTTTTTGCTGTAGCATTCTTTTTAGAAGTTTTTTTTGCAACTATTACCTGCTTGCCATTATCTTTCTCTTGTTTATTCTTTAACTTATTGTTACTAGTTTCAATTATTTCTACAGCGATCTCTGTTGCTATGGTAAAAGGATCATATCTTTTTGGTATTGAAATAAACCTATCAAGATATTTAAGATACGGGCCATATCTACCTATACCAAGTATAATTTCTTGTTGAGATTCAGGATGCAAACATAATTTAACCGGTAACTCAAGCAACCTCATAGCTAAAGCAAGAGTAACATCATTTTGGGCAATAGAAGGTGGCAATGATGCACGCTTTGGCTTTTCACCCTTGGCAACTTGCTCACTAGTCTGTACATATAAACCATAGGGGCCTTTCTTTAGAAAAACATCAAAACCATCCTTATTTACTCCTAATAGTTTGTTCTCTTCCATAGTAGCAACATCATCACTATTTTTAGAGGTAATTTGTTTTTTGAAAGTACATTCTGGGTAATTACTACAAGCTAAGAATGCTCCAAACTTACCAAGCTTCAGACCTAATTGACCTGTAGAGCAGGATGGGCAAATTCTTGAATTGTTACTTTCTGACTTTTCTCCAAATAAGTGATAATCTAAGGCTTCTTCAACATAAGTAATTATATCAGATATTTTTTTTCCACTAACTACTTCTACATTATTATTAAACCCATCCCAGAATTTTTTTAGTAAAGACTTCCATTCTATTTTACCTTCTGCCACCTCATCTAAATCATTTTCAAGATCAGCTGTAAAATCATATTCCACATATTTCTTAAAAAAACCTGTCAAAAATATTGTAACTAAACGCCCTAATTCCTCTGGGAAGAATCGTTTTTTCTCAACAACTACATATTTTCTATCTTGCAACACTGATATAATCGAAGCATAAGTAGATGGGCGACCAATACCAAGTTCCTCAAGCCTCTTTACTAAACTAGCTTCAGAATATCTTGGTGGCGGATCAGTGAAATGTTGTGCTGGATTTACTGAATCTGTAATTAATTTCTCTCCTTCTTTTAGCGGTGGTAGAAGTCTATTTTCTTCTTCTGTTTCATCATCTAGACCTTCTCGATAGATTTTATAAAAACCATCAAACGCAATAATTGAGCCATTTGCTCTGCATGTAAATTCTTTATCTTCTGTATCAAGCTGAGCTACTACCAAATCAATAATAACATTTTCCATTTGGCAAGCTACCGTTCTCTTCCAAATTAGGTCATAAAGTTTGTAAAAGTCTTTATCTAGTTTATCTTTTAACTTTTCTGGTAGCAAGGTAATATCAGTTGGTCTAATCGCTTCGTGAGCTTCTTGGGCATTTTTAGCTTTAGATTTATAAACTCGCTGGCTAGCTGGCAAATATTTATCCCCAAAATTCTTATCTATCAACTGACGTATTTGTTCAACAGCTTCACTAGCAAGAGTTGTCCCGTCCGTTCTCATATAAGTGATCAAACCTATAGTTTCATTACCTATATCCATACCTTCGTAAAGTTTTTGGGCAATTTGCATAGTCTTTTTAGCAGTAAACCCTAATTTTCTTGCAGCTTCTTGCTGCAGCGAAGAGGTAATAAAAGGCGGTTGCGGTTGACGTTTTTGCTGTTTTTTTTCTATAGTTGCAACATGAAAATTCTTTAATTTTATTTTCTCGACTAGATCATTGGCAGCTAGTTCATTAGTAATTGAGAATTTCTCTAATTTTTCACCATTAACATGAGTTAATCTTGCTAAAAACGGTTCATTATTACTATTAAGAACATTAAGACTAATATCCCAATATTCTTGCGATTTAAAACGTTCAATTTCATCTTCTCGTTCGCAAATAAGTCTCAGTGCTACAGACTGCACTCTTCCGGCTGATCTACATCCTGGCAATTTACGCCATAATATCGGCGATAAAGTAAATCCTACTAAATAGTCTAATGCCCTCCTTGCTTGCTGAGCATTAACCAAATCAATATCAATCTTTCTTGGGTTTTCAATTGCATGTAAAATAGCTTTTTTTGTAACTTCATCAAATGCTACTCTTTTAAAGAAATCACTAGATTTAACCAAGTTTTTTTCTTTTATTATTTCTGCAACATGCCAAGCAATTGATTCTCCTTCTCGGTCTCGATCTGTTGCTAGATAAACCATTTCAGCCTTGGCAGCATCTTTAGTTATTGCTTCAACATATTTTTCTGCTTTATCTGATATAATATATTTCATAGCAAAATCTTCATTTGGCAGAACTGAACCATTTTTAGATGGTAAATCTCTAATATGCCCAAACGAAGCAATAACTTTAAAACCATTATCTAGATATTTATTTATTGTTTTTGCCTTTGCTGGCGATTCTACTATTACTAATTTCATATTTATTTATAAATTAAAGATATCTTGTTGCCAGGATATCTAGTTATTTTTCCAGCCAGTTCTAGCTCCAGTATTATCATATATATAACCTGCAAAGGTAGCTGCGTTTGATGCAAACAATCAAAATCTATAGGAGTTGAAGATAAAAGCTCCTTAACTTTCATACGCATATCGTTGGTAATTGGATTAGCATATTTTATATCTAACGCTTTAAACTGGTTATTCTCAGCTGAATCATTTGCCACATCCTTAGATTTGCTGACAACCTTAGAAAAATGTGGTAGATTAGTTACTATATCTTGGGTAGATTCCACCATGTATGCTCCTTCCTTGATGAGTTTATTAGTACCCTGACACCTAGAATCTAGCGGAAATCCCGGCACTGCAAATACTTCTCTATTCTGTTCTAAAGCAAACCTTGCTGTTATTAATGATCCAGATTTTAGGCTTGCCTCAATTACTACCGTTCCAAGAGATATACCAGAAATCAATCGATTACGTTGTGGGAAATGTTGTCCAAGAGGTTTTGAACCTATTGGTAATTCAGCAATTATTAACCCCTCTTGCTGAATTTGCTCGAATAATTTAACATTTTCTATGGGGTAAACATGATCAATTCCTCCAGCTATAACTCCTATTGTTTTAGAGATATTAACTTGATGCACTGCCGTATCAATACCTCTTGCAAGTCCAGAAACCATTATATAATCTGCGTCTGTCAATTCCTTAGCGATTTTAGCTGCAAAAGCACGACCATTTACTGAAGCATTTCTTGCTCCAACAATTGCTAAACATCTTTCGTGTGATAATAACCCGATATTGCCCTTATAACTTAGTATAGGCGGGCAATCAAAAATCTCTAACAATAACCTTGAATATTCTAGAGACTTATAGGTAATAATTTTGGCATTATTCTTTTCCAAAAGCTCAAGTTCTTTACTTGCCTCACTTTGTGAAAATACCTTTACTGGTTTAGAACGTCCACCTCGCAGCGAAAATTCTTGGATGTTTTCAATAGCAGCACTACTACTACCAAATAGCTTTATTAAACTCCAAAAAGTCCTTGAACCAACATTTTCACTCCTAATTAGTCTTAGAATATCAATTGTTTCTTTTGTATAAGATACTCGGTTAGTATCCAAAAATAGCTCCTTAAGCATCAAATCTCTTTCTTTGGCTTTAAGCTTACTTTGACATAAATTATCCTTTGGATGATATTTGCAGTATATAGCAAAATTTTTTCCCACTAAGTAAAAAAATAAAAAAACAATTAATTTCTAACTAGAGAAGTTTAAAAATGACAACTGGTCGTGGAAACCTGCGTAAACCTATGTGTGTCAACTTAAGCAATCGTCATTTCTAGCTACGGTATATTGGTGTTAGTAGCTAGCAATGACATCCTACTGATCCGGCAAAACCTACGCTATATACTATAATTTTTCTGCATTGGAAGCTAAGTAATCTGCCACTCCTTTATGTGATGGGGTAATACCTTCATCACCTTTATGCCACCCAGCTGGACATACTTCACCATGCTTTGCATTATAGTCTAGAGCATCTATCAGTCTTATTACTTCATCAATATTTCTACCAATTGGCAAATCATTAACTGACAAATGGCGTACTATGAATTCTTCATCAATAACAAAAGTACCACGCAGTGATATTCCATCATCATGAAGTACATTATAACTATGTGAGGCATTTTTATTAAGATCTGCCACCATAGGAATTTGGATATTGCCAACACCACCTTTATTGTAAGGAGTATTCTTCCAAGCCAAATGAGAAAAATGCGAGTCAACGCTTATTGCTATTAACTTTGTATTTCTTTCAGTAAATTCTCCTAATCTATTATTAAAGGCTATAATTTCTGATGGACAAACAAAAGTAAAATCTAGGGGATAAAAAAACAATACAACTTTATGACCCGTAGCATAATTTTTAAGATTAAATTCAGATTCTATACTATTATCAGGCATAATAGCTTTAGCTGTAAAATCCGGTGCAGCTTTTCCAACGAATACTTGCATTTTAAATTCCTTCAGTTTCAAGTGATTAAAAATATTTCTTATGATAACCTTAAGTATCGATGTAGCAAATTAATACTAGGCTCAAGTAATTATCCTCATTAGGGGTGATGTCACCTCACAACTGTCGAAAGTTAAAAAACCGTCATTGCGAGGAGCCCATAAGGTTGACGAAGCAATCTATATGACAGCTTCATGGACTGCCACGCTCACGTACGTTCGCAATGACATATACGTCTATAAACCGTCATTGCGAGAAGCCGCTGCAAGCGGCGACGTGGCAATCTTGTGAAGGAGGTCTTGACTATCATGAAGATTGCCACAGTGCCTAACGGCACTTCGCAATGACGATTTTTTAACTTTCAACAGTTATGGGATGACACCCTAGGTTATTAAACCGATGCCTTACATCGAACTCAAGTTATGATACACAAAATAATAATGTATTACAATACCAAATCTTAAATGAATTAGCAGAGTAATTTAAAAATTGCAATCAATAGTTGAGTGTATGCCATAATCGGAAATGGTACGAGAACTATAAGTCATGTAATAAATAATCACTCACCTTACGCATAACTCCCATGGCAATTTAAAAATCATAGGAAAAACAGCCTAGCGTCATTACGAGAAGCCACTTTGTGGCGATGAAGCAATCTAATGAATGTGGATTACCACTACACTCACGTGGTCTCGCTAATAGACGTCTTGTACTTTTCTGCAATTTTTAAATGCTATACGTAAGGTGAAATAATCAGCAATTTCTTTAAATTATTAAGCCTTTTACTTGTGATTTCCATAGTTTTTTGTACAATTTACTGTTTTTTAGTAATTCCTCATGTTGTCCATCTTCAACTATGCTACCTTCATTAAAAACCAAAATTCTATCCATATTCAACAAAGTTGATAATCTATGAGCTATAACTAATACAGTTTTATTTTGCATTAAGTAATATAGAGAATCTTGTATCAACTCCTCAGTCTTACTATCTAGACTACTTGTTGCTTCATCAAGAATTAATATTGGAGCATTCTTTAATATTGCCCGTGCTATTATTATTCTCTGCCTCTGACCACCTGACAAGTTATTACCCCTTTCACCACATAAGCTTTGGTATCCTTCTGTTAGGCTCTCAATAAATTCATGTATATGAGCTAGTTTTGCTGCCTCTATTATCTCTTCTAAGCTAGCATCTTTTTTTCCATATCTAATATTATCCATGACTGTCCTATGAAATAGGATTGGTTCTTGCGGTATTATACTAATATTTTCTCGTAAAGAGTCTTGAGTTACATATCTAATATTTTGCCCATCAATTAGAATTTCTCCTTGGTCTATATCGTGCAACCGTGTAATAAGATTAATAAAAGTTGTTTTTCCTGAACCAGAAAACCCTACTAATCCGACCCTTTGTTGACTCAAAATTGTAACGGATTTATTCTCAAATAAATTATTATTATGATAATATTTAAAACTAACATTTTTAAATATTATCTCACCTTTTGTAACCTTTAGAAGATGGGCATTCTCAATATCTTCTATAATATGAGGTTTCATTAATGATACACTTTGATTAAAAGAACCAAACTCTTCGAACATATCTCCTACTTCCTGCGTTAGATCCCAAATTTCACTACTAACCGTTATAGATAAAGTAAGTATCAACACGCAATCTCCTATAGTTATTTGCATTTGACTACGAAGTTGAGCTAGATAATAAACCATTATAAAAATCATTATAGAACAAGCTATGCCTAGTACAATACGTAGCTTAAACATAAAGAGTTGCATAATTTGTTCATTAACTACAGCATCATCTATCCTTACTTCTAGATTCTGACGTTCAAATTTATGAGAAGTAAACATCCGTATTGCACCAATATTTGCAATTGCATCAACAATACTGCCAGCAACTATTGATTTGCTTCGTGCATAATTTACTGAATATTTGTTTATTGTACTTGAACAGATAACGCTAGTCCCTACAAAAACACAAATATGTATAAGGAATATAGTAGCAAATATTTGATGTACCCAGTACATTGTTCCAAGAGCAAAAACAATTATAGCTAGTTTGTATAGAATTTTCTCTCCAAATAAAGACAAAACCATTCCAAAAGATCTAGCCCCTTCAGTAATACGATTGGTAATATGACCAGCAAGGTTTTCTTGAAAAAATCTATGATTATGATACTGAGTGTAATTATACATTTCGTCTAATATCTGAGCTTTGATATATGGCATGGTTTTTAGATAAATATAATCATAAATTCGCCACATAGTATTTACACATACCCACCAAAATGCATATATTATTGCCCAAAACAACATGGAGGAAGGTAGGTCTTTAACTGTTTCATTAGAAAAAGACTCAATCAAATTTATAATTCTTTGTAGCAACACACTATCAATAGCTGGTATCATTCCCCGTATTATGCATAACAACCCTAAAATAGTTAGTTTAATTCTTCTTTTCTTTAAAAAATAGAAAAATAACCTTATTGCAGACTTTGAAAAATCAAAACCTTCTAACACAGCACACACCTCATTACAAAAAAAACTAATTAGACTAAATAACCTAAACTAATCTAACAACAAACTCTTGCCACCTTATTACTAAACTGTTATAAAAACGTACAGAATATCTGAAGTTGTTTAGAATGAAAGAAAAAAACGCACCTATTTTGAATACCCCAACTAAGAACACTACAAGCTCATTAGATACTGATAATAATCCCTTTTTTAATGTTAGGTATATTTGTCAATCAGCGACTCTAATTACCGAATCTATACAAAAAGGCTTTGATGTTGCCCAGTTACCTAATGGAGATATTACAGTTACAGAAATTAAAACAGTAAATGTTCACTATCATTGGGATTCTTTTAAACAAAGATTTGTTAAAGTAAGCCAAAGTTAGCATTATACACTATAAATATATTATTTTTTTGCAAAATATACTTAGTGTATGTATAATATGTTATATAATTAAGTGAATCGATTGTGTAATTAATTTAATTTATGGTAATAATATGCTACTTAAGAACATAGTAACCTTCATTGCTGTTACTTTATATTTTAGTCTATCAATATGTTTTGCAACTACCACACCAAGTAATAACAATCCAGCAGCATCATTAGAAGCATCAGCTCCTACTGCATCTGTTACAATACTAAATGCTTGGGCAAGACCTTCTGCTACTGTTAGCAAAAATAATAATTCTGCAATATATTTTGAGATTTTTAATGACTCTGACCTCGATTACAATTTGGTAAATGTTTCTTCAGATATAGCTAACAAGGTTGAATTACATAAAAGTTTTGTTGATGAAAAAGGGGTTAGTAAAATGGTAAAACTTGATAAGCTAGTCATCCCAGCTAAAAGTAGTGCTATTTTACAACCGGGTGGTATGCATATTATGCTCTTGGATCTAAAAGCTATACTAAAAGTTGGTGATAACTTTGATTTATTCTTATATTTCGATAATGGGCTGCAGAAAGTTGTTCAAGTAGAAGTAAAAACAAAGTAGTTAGTCGTTCTTATAATGTAATGGATATTTGCCTTATATGCCAGCTATCGTTAACTCTAGTATCGGTAATAGTCTAGATGTCATCCTACGCTGGCAAAGCCTTCCTTGTTTGTTGTTCCCATTCTTTAGATCATCCGAGTATACTCTTCTGCTCCTACGAATTGTTTTTTTGAAAATGTCATGGATTCGCATGCTCACCATTCATTTTCAAATTCAATTCTTCAAATCATTTGAGTATATACGCGAATCTCCTACAGTTTTGTGAAACTAATTATTTAAAGCAGAAGAATATATAAATATTTTAATGAGGCTGCCCTGCTAATTAAAGTTTTAGTACTTTTAATTTTTAACTATATCATTTATATTCGGTAATTTAAACATAGTATGTGTAATTATATATGACCATTATGTCTGATAATTGGATAAGAAAAATGTGTATAGAACACGATATGATTGCCCCTTTTACTGATACGCAGGTTAGATTGAATAATTCAGAGAGAATTATTTCTTATGGTTTATCTTCATACGGTTATGATGCAAGAGTCTCGAAGGAATTTAAAATATTTACTAATATTAATTCGGCAATAGTTGATCCAAAAAATTTTGATGAATATAGTTTAGTAGACAGAGAGGTTGATGTTTGTGTTATTCCACCAAACAGTTTTGCCTTAGCAAGAACAATTGAGTATTTTAAAATTCCAAGAGATGTGCTAGTTATCTGTGTTGGCAAATCAACCTATGCAAGATGTGGTATAATTGTTAACGTAACGCCGTTAGAACCGGAATGGGAAGGGCATGTAACATTAGAGTTTTCCAATACTACCCCTCTGCCAGCAAGAATTTATGCTAATGAAGGAGCATGTCAATTTTTGTTTTTAAAAGGTGATCAAACTTGTAATATATCTTATGCCGATCGTTATGGGAAATATATGAAACAAAAAGGTGTTACCCTTCCAATAACTTAAAATTTAAAATGTAAAAAAGGACTATATTATTATGAAAGATACTAACCAAAAAGAAATGCCTCATATCGCTGTTAATGCACAATACATAAAGGATTTGTCTTTTGAAAATCCAGACGCTCCGAGATCTTTAGTATCTTTGGAACGTAATCCACAAATTGACTTATTCCTAGACCTCAATATTTCTAATTTACCTGAAGAGAATTTTTATGAGGTAGAATTAAGTATAGAAGCTAAAGCAATGAGTGAAAAGCATAGACTATTTATAGTGGACTTAAAATATGCAGGGGTTTTTAATTTAATTAATATAGAGGAAGATCAACACCAAATAATACTAGCAATTCATTGTCCAGCAATGATTTTCCCATTTGCTAGAAAAATTATTGCTGATGTCACTCAGGATGGTGGTTTCCAACCATTGATGATTGACCCGATTGATTTTGGTGCTTTATATCATAAAAAAATGCAAGAAAATGATAATTAACCATTCACCTTACGTATAGCATTTAAAAATTGTAGAAAAGTACAAGATGTCTATTAGCGAGACCACGTGAGTGTGGTGGCAATCCACATTCATTAGATACTTTTAACTTACAATTGACTTCAATATCTATTATATCATACTTTTAACTTACAATTGCTTCGTCGTCGCAAAGCAGCTCTTCGCTAATAGGTGCTAGGCTGTTTTTCCTATGACTTTTAAATTGCCATGGGGGTTATGTGTAAGGTAAGTTAACCATAAAATTATCGAAACAATCAGATGCAGAGCCGTCTCAAATCTGATTGTTTCGATAATTTCACCGAATTTGGGATAAGAATTGACAGATTCTTATCCCAAATTCGCGTTACTTGGATATTATTTTGATAAAATTACTTGCTCTTATAGAGATAAAATGAGAACATAGATGTGTAATAAAGAATAATAAATTAATAATTATAGAAAAGTTAATGGGAGAAATATCATGAGGGTACTGTTAGTAGAAGATAATAGTGATATAGCTAGTTCTATTGAATTAACGTTAGCTTCAGAAGGAATTATTTGTGAGGTGGTGGAGTTTGGTACAGAAGGAATAGAAATAGCTAAAATTTATAATTATGATTTAATTATTTTAGACCTGATGTTGCCAGATATTAGTGGGTTTGAAGTCCTACTGAGATTACGTTCTGCTAAAGTAAAAACACCTATATTGATTTTATCAGGTATTACTACAGTTGATCAAAAAATTAAAGGACTTACGTGTGGGGCAGATGATTATATCACAAAACCATTTAACCGCGAAGAGTTAATTGCTCGTATTTATGCAATTGTTCGTCGTTCTAAAGGACATTCTGAGTCAGTGGTTAGGTTTGACAAGGTAAGTATTCATCTTGATACTAGAATTGTAGAAGTTGATGGAACAAGGGTTCATTTAACGAATAAGGAATATGCTATTTTAGAATTATTAGTCTTACGTAGGGGAACAGTACTGAATAAGGAGATGTTCTTAGACCATCTTTATAGTAGTGTTGATGAGCCGGAGATTAAAATTATAGACGTATTTGTATGCAAATTACGTAAGAAATTAGCTGATGCTGCTGGTGGTACAAACTACATTGATACAGTATGGGGACGTGGTTATATGTTGAAAGAATATGATGAACAAGAAACACTATTGCATCATTTTCAGGGAGAAGTTATTGAACCATCAGAATCAGAGATGGAAGATAACAAAGAGTCGTGATATAAAAGGATCATGATTTTGATATTCGTCTATCAACTCTCCATTTACGAGCAGTATAACAGAAGCTTAATTTAATAAGATAGAGCATTATGATACCTAGCAAGATAGAATTAACTGGTAAAGTCTATATTAAATATGTTGATCCTATACCAGCCCCAAATGTTGGGGATGTTAAGCTTTTATTAAATGATGATGCATTGAGTCTTAACAAAGGAGATTATGATAACTTAAAGTCAAGTGGTTATATTAAAGCAAAAATTTTTGATGGACTTGTTTGGCAAAATATTAATATAAGTGAGTTATGTCTTGAAAAAGAACATAAATTTACTAAAAAACAAAAATCTATTGACTCAGTCTTACTGTGCCGAAGTATAATTGAAAGACATCGGGGAGCCACGTTGCACCGAACTTATAGAGGACATTTTACTACTCAAGAATAGACTTCATAAACAGGGGACTAATAAATGGAAACAAATGATAAAAAACCAAAGGACTCTAGAAAATTGGCAGACCAAATTAAGGATGCATTAGTAGGCATCACTGATGATGAACTTGGATCTGATGAGGCGATGGAAATTTTCAATGAGTTAAGTAACAACGATGCTTTCGAACAGGAAATAGAACAAATATTGGCTTGTCTTAACGAGCAAACAATGGATCTAACAAAATTACAGACACAGATCATCCTATTAATAAAAAAATATTTAGGTAAACTTGCACACAAGAAATTAGGAAAATTAGGTGTTAAAATTGATGAGAACCTTGTTAGTAAGAATGTTGCTGAAGTAAGTAATTACTTAATGCAACAACATTCACAATTGGTAAAAGAAGCTAACCGAGGTTTGATAAAATCAAAAGATAAGCTACAAGGCATAAGTAATCAATCTAGATTGGAAGCAAAACGTTTAGTGAAAAATTTTGCTTTATACCAAGTTTATAAGTTCATGAACCCTAAAAGAATAGCTGGAGAAACAAAGGAAGAAAATTTTGCTTATAATATGATTAGAGGGGGGATAGATCTAGCTAAAAAATATGAGGGTGGGTCGAAAAATGATCTTAAATCTTATTCTCCAGAATTTATCAAAAAATTAGATAAGGCTCATCAGAATTTTAAAGGTAGTGGCAGGACAATTTATTGATTAATGATTAATGCGAGTTACCTATTATGGATTGTTTTACGCTCCAATTGAAGTAGGATTATTTGTATAACCCCAGTTGTCGATTCAATAGGAGTGATGAAGTAGAACCACTATGAAAGCAACATTATATATCTTAAGTTCATTTGGACTTGGAGCAATTAAAGCTAGTATAGTAAAATCTCTTAATAGTAGTATACCTATTTCTCTAGTTGTATTTTTACAATTCTTTCTTTGTGCTATCTTTTTTTTACCAAAAGTTATTAGGTCTCGTGGTCAATTAATAGTATCACAGCGATATTGTGCATTAATTACAAGGGGATTATTGGGGACAGCATATTGGTATTGCATGTTTTCAGCAGTAAATTACTTGTCTCTTTTCAATGTTAGTACACTTACAAATCTGTCTCCCATTTGGGTACTACTAATAACGGGTATTTTTATTGATAAATCTATCAAAAATGATCTATTATTTTTAGCAATAATTGGCTTTATTGGCTGTTTATTAATACTGAAGCCATCAGTAGAAATTATAAATTCAGGAGCCATTTTTGGATTACTTAGCGGAATATTTATGGCATTAACTATTATATCATTACACAACTTACTAAAAACAGAGACATCAGATAGAGTATTAGTGTATTATTTTTGGATTTCCTCTCTTATTATGTTACCATTTTTAGTGGATTTTAATATAACACAAGTTTCTTCAAAGGATTGGATATTGCTATTAATCAACGCTCTGTTGATGCTGTTACACCAAATATTATTAAATAAGGGATTAGAAATTGGTTTAGCTACTGAAATGAGTATACTAGCTTATAGCAGCGTTGTATTTTCTTTAATTTTAAGTGTAGTTATATGGCGGGAAATACCAGATAGTTTTTCAATTATTGGAGCAATAATAATAATCTCAAGTGGAGCATATATATCTAGGAGACAAAAATCGTAAGCAAAAAGTAGAGTAAGATGAATATATCTTATGCTTTTGCAGGGATAACATTGGTGAATTTTAGATATCCCCAAGACTATTAACGTCTAACAAGTAGTAAATGAAGCTTTACAAATTGGCAACATTTGTAGTATAAGAGCCTAGGATTAAATTATTTAAAGAATTATAAAAATGAATATTCATGAATACCAAGCAAAGATGATTTTGAGGCAATATGGTATACCTACTTCTACAGGAGTTGTAATATTGCAAAAAGAAGATATCGATAGGCTAATTGATGGTTTAGAAGCAGAAATATATGTGGTTAAAGCCCAAATCCACGCAGGTGGTAGGGGAAAAGCTGGGGGTGTAAAAGTTGTAAGAACTAAAGAAGAGGCAAAGAAAGCAGCACACGCAATGTTTGGCATTAACTTAGTAACTCATCAGACGTCAGCTATTGGGCAAAAGGTTCGCTATCTCTATGTTGAATCTGGGTGTGATATTTTAAAAGAATATTATTTTAGTGCCGTTTTTGATCGTAGTAATAGCAAGGTAACTTTTATAGCTTCTACTGAAGGTGGGGTAGATATAGAAGAAGTGGCTCATAATACTCCAGAGAAAATTATTAAAGTATCAGTTGATCCTGCAACAGGCATACAGCCATTTCATTGTCGTAGAATGGCATACAAGCTTGGTTTTAAGAATGAGCAGGCAAAACAAATGATGAAAATTGTTGAATCAACCTATCAAGCTTTTATAGCAACTGATGCTAACCAAATTGAAATTAATCCATTAATAACAAAATCTGATGGTAGTTTATTGGCACTTGATGCCAAGATCAACTTTGATGATAATGGATTATTTAAACATCCTGATATTTTAAATATGCGGGATGATGATGAAGAAGATGCTCTTGAAATAAAAGCAGCTAGCCTTGGTCTTAGTTATGTTAAGATGGATGGTACTATTGGTTGTATGGTGAATGGGGCTGGGCTAGCTATGGCTACAATGGATATTATCAAGCTTTATGGTGCTGAACCGGCAAACTTTTTAGATGTTGGTGGTGGGGCTGATCGTGAGAAAGTAACGGAAGCACTAAAAATAATTTTATCAGATTCACATGTACAAGGGGTTTTAGTTAATATTTTTGGTGGTATAATGCGTTGTGATATAATAGCCGAAGGCATTATTGCTGCAGTGAAAGAGATTGGCATTACAGTTCCACTGGTTGTACGTTTAGCTGGTACCAATTTTGAATTAGGTAAAAATATTTTAGCAAATTCTGGTTTAAAAATAATTGCTGCAAATGATTTAGGTGATGCTGCTGTTAAGATCGTCGATGCAGTAAAATAATTCATATAAAAATACGGAAAATGCATATATGTCAATATTAGTTGATAAAAATACAAAAGTAATTTGCCAAGGTTTTACTGGCTCTCAAGGGACTTTTCATTCTGAGCAGGCAATCAGTTATGGTACTAAAATGGTAGGAGGGGTAACTCCTGGAAAAGGTGGAAATACTCATCTAGATCTACCTGTATATAATACAGTACATGAGGCAGTTGCAAAAACTAAGGCTACTGCTAGCGTTATTTATGTTCCACCACCTTTTGCTGCTGATTCAATTTTGGAAGCTATAGATGCAGGAATTAGTTTGGTAGTGTGTATTACAGAGGGAATACCGATACTTGATATGATAAAGGTCAAAAGGGCATTAATCGGATCAAAAACTAGATTAATTGGACCAAATTGTCCTGGCATTATTACTCCTGATGAATGTAAAATCGGCATAATGCCTGGTTATATTCATAAGAGAGGCAGGGTAGGAATTATATCCCGGTCCGGTACTTTGACTTATGAAGCAGTAGCACAGACTACAGCTGTTGGTCTTGGTCAATCTACCTGTATTGGTATTGGTGGAGATCCAGTTAATGGCACCGATTTTGTTGATTGTATTGAAATGTTTTTGCAAGATGATGAAACAGAATCAATTATTATGATTGGTGAAATAGGAGGGGATGCTGAGGAAAAGGCTGCTGAATTAATAAAAAGCTCAAAGATTAAAAAACCAATAGTTACTTTCATTGCTGGTGTTACTGCTCCTGAAGGTAAAAGAATGGGGCATGCTGGTGCAATTATTTCTAATGGACAGGGTTCAGCTGAAGATAAGTTGGAGGCGTTGCAAAGTGCAGGTGTTACTATCACTAGATCGCCAGCTGATATTGGTAAAACTATGTTTGAATTATTAAAAAAGCTTTAAACCTTAGAGGTAATGACTGCAAAAGCTACAGAAATTGGGTAATCGTCTGAAATGGACAAGTGGATTTTGATTTGTCCAAATTTGTTTGGATTTTCAGGGTGACAAATTTGGACAAAGGGCTTTCCTAAGGCATCATTTAGTACAGATATGTCTTTAAATCGTAAACCACGCCCCATTCCGATACCAAGGGCTTTGCTAACTGCCTCTTTCGCAGCAAACCTTTTTGCCAAAAAGCAGCCATATTGGTCTTTGCTTAGAGAATTTAGCTTTTGTATTTCCGTTTTAGAAAGAATTATGTTTACAAAACGCTGGTCATATAGCTTTAAGATACGTTCTATTCTTGGAATTTGTACTATATCTGTACCAACACCAATAATCATTTTTGTTCATCATTACTAACATTATCATCAAATATTTGATCATCTAAGTCAGAGTAGTCTTCAGTAACACAAAGATCTGAGCCGCTTGGTAAATAATCAAACTCTTCTACAGCAGTATCAAGGGAAGCATCAGTATTTTCTTCATCAATAGGATCGATTCTGCTTTTTGTTCGAAGACGTTTTAATAATTGTGCCTTTAGGGCTGGAATTGTTATATGACCAGCAGCTATTTCACGTAATGCCAGTACAGTTGCCTTATCGCCTTTCACGTTATTAATAGTCATTTTACTACCAGAATTTATATCATTTGCTCTTTGAGCAGCTAAAGCTACAAGCTTAAATCTATCGTGAATTTTTCCAACACAATCTTCAATCGTTATCCTAGCCATAATACTCTCTTTTTAATTTTATAAGATATATATACAATAACGGATCAGTATAAAGTATAATTAGTAGATTTCAAGAATAGAATTTTCATTGCTTCTCTATGGTAGTTTAAAAATCATAGATGCAGGTGGAAAGATGTAAGGACACTACAAAGAACTGGGGAAAATATTATGTTTTTTTGAGCATTTTTTTATATATATCTAAGGTTTTACTAAGCATTAAATCAAGGGAAAAATTATCGATTACTGCTTTTCTTGCTGCTTGTTGTATTTTTTTACCTTCATTGGTTTTAAGTATAGATAAGCAATGTTCGATTTTTTCTGCTAAATCAACAGCATCGTTTGGTTTGACATGAAATCCAGTTTTTTTATCTAATATTGTTTCAATAGCTCCACCTATATTTGTAGCAATTACTAGCTTTTCCATTGATTGTCCTTCAGTTATAGTTCGACCAAATGCTTCTGGTTCAATTGAAGTAGATATTACTATATCTGAAACACCGTAAAGGCTGAGCATATCAGATTCATTACCAAAAATTTGAATTTTACTTTGTAGCTTCAACAAGTTTATAAGAGATTTTACTCGATTGGTAAAATTGGGATGTTTGGATAAATCTCCAACCATTAGACAGTAGAAATCTAGATGTTTTAATTTGCCAAGTGCTTCAACAAGGGTAAGATGCCCCTTCCAACTGGTCATTCTTGATGGTAACAATATTATAGGAGTATTGTTAGATATACCATATTTCTTTTTATGTTTTAGTAACTTTTCTTCTGTAACATTCTTTGGATCAAAATAATTATAATCTACCCCTCGATATATTACAACAATTTGATCTTCTAGGATTTGATAATTAATTAATATATGATGTTTTACAAAATTAGACACAGCTATGATCTTTTCGCCTTTGACCATGACGCTATTATAAAAATGTTTGAAAGGATTCGAGATGTTGTAGACTCCGTGGAATGTTGTTAAGAATTTAGCACCTGTAGCCTTTGCGGCCATATAACAACTCCAAGCTGGAGCTCTAGATCTTGCATGCACTATATCTACGTTATATTCCTTAATTATTTCTGACAGAATTCTTGCGTTTTTCCATATTGTTAAAGGATTTTTAGTAGCACTATTCATAAAAATATGTGGCACTTCTGCCGCTACTAATTCTTCAACTAATGAACCACCAGATGAAACTACAATAACATTATAATTAACTTTTTTTAACATTTTAGCCACTTCAATTGTTCCTCGCTCTACTCCACCAGAGAATAAAGCTGGAACTACTTGCAAAATGGTAGGTTTATGATATCGTTTGGGTGAATCTGATGAAATCATTAATCTTTTACATAATTAATTTAAATGCATAAAATATATAATACAGAAAAGAAAAGATTTATCACTTACAATCATCATAAAAGTAGCAAAAAAAATATGCCATTGGTAATTTTTTTACATGGCTTGATGTCGGGTATGAATGGTAAGAAGGCTATATTTCTTGAGAATTACTGTAAAAAACGTGATTATAATTTTATCACATTTGATAATTTTGGTCATGGAGAATCATCAGGTAGATTTCTAGATGAAACGATTGGATCTTGGCTTACAGGGGTTGAACTAGTTTTAAATAAACTTGTAGTGCAACCAGCTATTATCATAGGCTCTAGCATGGGTGGTTGGTTAGCCATTCTTGCTGCTATAAAATTTCCTAGTAAAGTTTGTGGTCTTGTTTGTATTGCTCCTGCCCTAGATTTTACAGAAACTATTTGGCAAAACTTAACTGAAATGCAAAAAACACAAATGCAACAACAAAAATACCTTGAGGTTGGTGGGCGTAATTGCAACGATAAATATCCAATAAGTTATCAATTAATACTCGAAGCTAGAAATCACTTGTTACTAAATGCAAATAGTATTAAACTTAAGGGGGCTATTCATTTAATTCACGGGATGCTAGATGAGGACGTACCTTATACCATCTCAAATAACCTTGTAGAAAAGATTACTAGTGATATGGTAGTGGTGAAATTAATAAAAGACGGAGTTCATACTCTTGTACGAGAATCAGATTTAGCTATAATAGCTAATTCTTTGGAAGAAATAATAAACTTATCATTAGAACTATGAATAAACATATATTTGCTAAAACAACTAAAGTTTCCGATTTTTTGAAAATATCGGAAGTAATAGATAAGTTAGATCAAGATAGCTTGGTGCTTTTTGATGTAGATGACGTACTTATCATGGATCAAGATGAATATCGCTTAACTCATCCTTATAGACGGCAGTGGCGTGCTGAAAGCAAAAACCGTCTTACGAGAGAAGAAAGGCATCTTTTTTACAGTATTATTTTAAAAAATCGTACTATTCGCTTAGTGGACTATAATATAACTGATATACTAGGTAGATTATGGAAGATGCAAATCCCAACTGCTGCTCTGACCAAATTATATACAGGGAAATTTGGTGTTATTGAGGATTTTACCAATTGGCGTCTTACAGAGCTTAAAGGGATAAATATAGATTTTATGAAATCTACTCCGATAAAAGAGGAAATATTAATTGATGAATTACATATTGGGGGTGGTGTACCAATGATGAAAGAAGGGGTGATTCTGACAGCCGATGTTGATAAAGGTGCAGTATTAGAGAATATTTTACATAAAAAAAACTACTATCCTAAAACAATAATATTTGTGGACGATATTTTAGAAAATATTGAGTCAGTGGCAAAAATATGTAGCAAATTACAGATTAATTTTTATGGTTTTGAATTTGATGGAGCTTCTTTGATCCCGGAAACAGAACTAGATGAAAAAAGTGAAAAAATTCGTTTTGAGATTTTAGAGAAGGAACATCGTTGGATAACAGATTTAAAACTATAATTATTTTTTTATGTATATGCATTACTTCTTGCTATGCTATAGCTGAAGAACAAGAAACTATCGGGGTAAAAGCTACTACAGTACAAATGGTTGATTTATATAATGTTTTCAGCGTTATAGGACAATGTAAGAGTGGTATGAGCCGTGATTATTATGCAAATGTTTCTGGTAGACTTGATTTAGTATCTACTTCCCAAGGAGGTAAGATCCATCAAGGTGATGTTTTGCTTATTATTGATCAAGATTTAGCTATGTCAATTAAGTCACAAGCGGAAGTCTCTTTAAGAAAAGCCATGGCTTCTTATAGCCGTAACAAGGAATTACTTGCCAAAAAATATATTAGTAGTGATGTGCTAGAAAAATCTAGCAGCGAGTTAGAAGAAGCTAGGTTTGCTTTTGCTAAAGCAATGAATAGTTACAACGATATGGTTCTTATAGCTCCATTTGATGGATATATTGGTATAATAAAATCCAAAATAGGGGATAAGATAAAACAAGGAGATTATCTTTTTAGCATTATTGCTCAAAATTCTACTACTAATAATATTTTAATAGAGCTACCTGAGGGGCTTTATAATCAGGTATCAGAATCCACTAATTTAGTGATAACCGATAATAAGGGTGGATTAATTAATGGAAAAATTGCTGAAATCTCACAATATGTTTCAGATAATGGTACTATAAGTGCTAAAATTATCGTTGATTCTAATAGTAATATTGTGCATGGAAGCTATGTAAATATAGATCTAATTCTTAACAAACATAGGAATTTAGCTGTGCCTAATCAATCGGTACAGAGTAATAATAAAGGTGAGTATTTTGTATATAAAGTCAATGACAATAAGGCACAACAACTTTATGTTAAACTTGGCACTAGTTTAAATGGTTTAACAGAGATTATCTCAAACGAAATTAAGGAAGGAGATATGGTGGTATTGGAAGGGATTACTAAGATTTATGATGGTAACGTCGTCAAATTGTTAGATTAACCTGAATTCATGTAACAAGTTATATTGTTAAGCATCAACTGCGAGCGATGTCACCGAACTAAGATTAAATTAACAGAGGATTAAAATGGAATATATATTATTAGTTTGTAGTATCGTGGCAATTCTTATTATTGTACAGATGGTTAAGGTTGTACCACAACAACAAGCATGGGTTGTAGAAAAGTTTGGAAAATTTGATAGGGTTTTGCAGCCAGGATTGAATATTTTGATACCAGTGATTCAGAGAGTAGCCTATAAACACACCTTGAAGGAAGAAGCTATTGATGTTACTGCTCAAACAGCCATTTCAAATGATAATGTTACGTTATTAATAGATGGTGTTTTATATGTAAAAATTGTTGATCCAGTCGCTGCATCTTATGGTGTTAATAGTCCATATTATGCTATCACACAGCTTGCACAGACCACCATGCGTTCAGAAATAGGTAAATTACCATTAGATAGGACTTTTGAAGAACGAGAAACGTTAAACATCGCTATTGTATCTGCTATTAACCAAGCTGCAATGAATTGGGGGATACAATGTATGCGTTATGAAATTAAAGATATTCAGCCACCACAAACAATACTTAAAGCGATGGAATTACAAGTTGCAGCAGAACGTCAGAAACGAGCTCAAATTTTGGATTCAGAAGGCAATAGACAAGCAAAAATAAACCATGCAGAAGGTGAGAAGGCTCAAGTGGTATTAAATTCTGAAGCTTCCTATACTGACCAAGTAAATAGAGCTAAAGGTGAAGCTGAGGCAATAGGATTAGTAGCAATGGCTACTGCTAAAAGTATTGAAGTTATTGCCGCATCTATTCAAAAGTCTGGGGGTAATGATGCAGTATCTTTAAAAATTGCTGAACAATATATAAATGCTTTTGGTGAGTTAGCCAAAGATAGTAATACAGTAATTCTTCCGGCAAATCTTTCTGAACCAGGAAGTTTTATAACTCAAGCTTTAAGCATTTTTGATCAGCTAAAATCAGTGAGCAATAAAAAATTATCTAAGGAATCTTCTATGAAGAAACAAACGAGTGCTAGTGAGTAATTACTTATTTAACTTGAATTCGACATAAAAATAATTATTATTCTAAGCACCTTCGGATGTCAACTACAACTGTTGAAAGTTAAAAAATCGTCTATTAGCGAGCGAACGCATAGGCTTTAGAAATATTTAAAATGCATTCGCAAAACCGCTTTAAGAATGCATTTTTCCTTATATTAAAGCCAATTCGGGATAAGAATTAACTAATTCTTATCCCGAATTGGGGTAGGTTACAATAAATTTAGGAGAAAATTTAATGACGTACGTGCCTATAGTAATTGAACAAACCCCTAGAGGGGAAAGAGCCTATGATATCTATTCTAGGTTATTAAAGGAACGCATCGTTTTTGTTTGTGGTCAAATTGAAGATTATATGGCCAATGTGGTGGTTGCACAATTACTATTCTTAGAGGCAGAAAATCCAGAAAAAGATATTTTTATGTATATTAACTCTCCTGGTGGTGTTGTGACTTCTGGCTTGGCAATTTATGATACTATGCAATATATTAAACCTAAAATTTCTACTCTTTGTATAGGGCAGGCTTGCTCCGCGGGTTCTTTGTTGCTTACTGCTGGTGAGAAAGGTATGCGTTATTCCTTGCCACATAGTCGTATAATGATCCATCAACCGTCAGGTGGTTACCAAGGGCAAGCTACAGATATAGAAATTCATGCTAAAGAAACCATGAAATTAAAAAGAATGCTCAATAACTTATATGTCAAGCATACAGGGCAAGAACTAGATTCTATTGAAAAAAGTATGGAACGTGATAATTTCATGGATCCTGAAGTAGCTAAATCTTTTGGACTTGTTGATGAAATCATCACCGATAGAGCAAAAATCTTAGTAAGAAAATAGTTTAAAGGCTGTTAGATGTTATGGATTCCGCACCGAAATGCAGGGGCAGGGGGCAGGATTATTTTTGTTTCTTGGTTTGTGACGTAGTATTATATCTAGCAAATACTTTAAACTCATCAAGTAGTATTTTAAGATGCAGATTTATATCTTCTAACTGAAAGGTAGCATACAATATGTGATGTTCTTTCTTAACTGTACTGTTAGCTAGCTCTGTGGTCTTTTGATATAGAGCTGCTATTTCATTTTGTGCTTTGATGTAGATGTTAGAGAAATCCTTGCAAATAACCTCGATCTCGCTATAGGTTAATCTGATGTTATTAAGCAATTTGATTGAGAGGAGGATTAAGAGTATCTGTCCGATGATTATGCTGAATGCTAAAATAGCCAAGGTCAATATTTGGTAATTCATATGTTACTTCCTTTGTTGCCTAGGATTGTGCTTGTTTGCTATAGCCTTTCGTTAGATAAGCTTGGCTGATTGATTGCTGCTATAGGACTGTAAAAATAAAGGGGGTTGATTTGGCTAAGAAATTTGTATATAATCATAGTATACTTCAATAAAAGGGTTGTTATTTAAATAGCATTTGATGCTATTTGATTAATTCTACTAGTAAGTACTTTTGAGCCTGTGAAACTTTTCAGTACTTACCAGTTAGCTATAATATTCAATATAATACTTGAGCTTTATTTAAGAGTAGAGCTTAAGTGTTATACTGGCTTTTTTAGTTTGAGATTTATAGCTAATCTGATTAGCATTACTCCGTCATTGCGAGGAGTGCGTAAGCACGACGAAGCAATCCAAATTTAATTTTTCTAGATTGCTTCGTCGCTACTAAAGTAGCTTCTCGCAATGACGCCAATTTATATGGCTAAATACTAATCGGATAGCTAAACCAAAATGTGTATTTTGGTTTTAAAAAAGTAGTCAGTAGTTACTGACCTCTTTTTTTTGGTCTCATCCTATTTTTGAGAGTTTATTATAGTTATTTGGGGTTGTCAAGAAAAAATGTGTCAACAGTTGATATATTTTTTATTTTTACTTAATCCATGAATTCTTAGATATGACTCTTGTTAAAGAAATACAAAAATTTTTAGGATTAAAATTTGAAATACTCAAATTAAAAAGAAGAGATTTCTCTGAGGGTAGTGGGATTCCTTATAATAATATTACTAGTATTATGAATGGATTAAGGTCTAATCCCCAAATGCATACTATACTGAAAATAGCTAACTACTTTGACTGTTCTATAGATGAAGTTGTTGGCAGAAGTGAATATATTCCATTATTACAAGTAAAAGGAAGATTTAAGGATTTATCACTAGATGATATTAATAATAACTTAAAAAAATTCTTAAAAGATAAAGTTGTTAAGCAAGATATAAATTTTTATATTTTAGGAAAAGAAATTGGATTTAATTATTCAATTCATAATTTTATTAACGGAAGTCGAGAACAAAAAAATTTAAATAGTCAAATTATAGTAGCCCTAGCGGATCATTTTCAAATGTCATTAGACGAAATGGTTGGTAGAATTTCTCCTGCTAAAGATACTGACAATGCTAAATTTCCTGAACAAAACTTTAATAGTGATCCTGATCTGAATAATTTATAGCTAACCTGTGATTTTTTAAATTACCCTGTTATTTTTGGCAACAAAACCTAATTCAATTTGGGTAACTATATATAAAATCCCTAATTATCGGTACAATAAACTGTTTAAATTTGCTACCACTAAATAAGCCGTAATGCCCAACTCCCTTTTGTAAATGATATTTTTTCATTGTCATAGGAATACCGGAACACAAATCTAATGCAGTTTTAGTTTGTCCAACTGCAGCTATATCGTCATTTTCGCCTTCGATACCTAGTAAAGCACAATTTGTTATATTTTTTAAATGAACTTTACGATTTTTTGAGACAAATTCATCTTTGGCAAGAGCAAAATTTTTAAATACTTCTTGTATTGTTTGGAGATAGAATTCCGATGTTATATCCATAGTGGCTAAATATTCATCATAAAATTTTATGGTATGATTAGCTTTTTCAAGGTTGCCATCTAGCAAATTTTGTAGTAAATCCAAATGCGAATTAATATGCCGAGGAATATTTAAACTGATAAAACCCATAAGTTGTAAAAACCCTAGATAGACATTTCTTCCGTAACCAGGATAGTTAAAGGGGACGGATGTAATCATCATTTGGCAAAACCATTGCATGCTTTTATGGATTGCAAACAAGTCAACATCTGTAGGATTAAGCCTTGCATCAATAGGTCCACCTATCAGAATCATTGACCTTGGCACATTTACATCATTATTGGCAGACATTATACTAATGGCAGCTAGAAGGGGGACTGTTGGTTGGCATACTGCCATAGTGTGCAGATTTGGTCCTAGAAGCGTCATAAACTCAATTAAGTAGTCTATAAAATCATCTAAGTTAAATTTACCAAGTTGATTAGGTATAGTGCTTGCATCAAGCCAATCTGTAATATATACATCTGCGTAGGGGAGCATTTCAGTTACAGTGTCCCTAAGTAAGGTAGCATGGTGTCCTGACAGTGGAGCGATTATTAATAACTTTGGCATTTCTTGCTTAATACCAATTTTGCTAAAATGCTTTAATTGACAAAATGTTTTAGTAGCAACTGTTTTTTCTTTAACAACATAAGACGTACCATAAATAATACATTCATTAATGTTAAATTTTGGCTTCTTGTATGTTCTAGTCATCCTCTCAGCAAGCGTCAAATATGCTAACATAACGTGAGTGTAGCCGCTATCTTTTATAGGATTATTACTATTTTTAAACCACTGTTCTAAAATTTCTATGTTTGCTCGCATTGGAATAAGCATAGTTTTAAAGCCTTCTAGTGCATAATAAAGATTATTAGAACTGCCATTATGCATAATATTTGTCCTTTAGAAGTCTATTTATACTTTAATTTTATATAATTAAGTGTTAATAATATACTCAAATAGTGCAATATTCAAATGATTTGAGTATTAGTGCTAATGAATTATTATGATAATATAAAGGTGATGCATAAAAAAATTGTGGCGATTATTGGTAGACCCAATGTAGGGAAGTCTACGCTCTTTAATCGTTTGGCTATCAGGAAAAAGGCTATCGTGCATGACCGCCCTGGGGTAACACGTGATCGAAAATACGCTGATGCCCAAATTGGTCCATTTGATTTTACGGTAATTGATACTCCTGGTTTAGAAGAAGCAGAATGTGCGAAATTAGAATATAGAATGATGCAACAGACTGTAGAAGCCATTCTAGAAGCAGACTTGCTATGCCTTATGGTGGATGGTAAGGATGGCGTATTACCGGAAGATAAGTTTTTTGCTAATTTTATCAGAAGATATGATAAAAAATCTGTGTTGATTGTCAATAAATGTGAAGGACGGTTTGATTTTGCTAAAGAATACTACAAGCTTGGTTTTGATAATGTAGTGCCAATTTCTGCAGAACATGGTGTTGGTATGGCAGATTTACACGATGCAATAACTGAGAAATTAGGGGATGAGGAACTAGAGGAAGAATTAATCGACCCAATAAAGGCTGACTATATACAAATAGTGGTGAGTGGTAGACCAAATGCAGGAAAATCTACGTTTATTAATAGTATTATTAATAATGAAAGATTGTTAACAGGGTCTGAAGCCGGTATAACAAGGGAATCTATAGAAATTGATTGGCTATATAATGATAATAAATTTAAATTAATTGATACGGCTGGTCTAAGAAAAAAGGGAGCTATTAGCAAGTCCTTAGAAAAATTATCAGCTTCTGATACTATTAATAGTATTAAGTTTGCTAATACTGTTATTCTGATGGTTGATGCACGAATGAATTTAGAGCAACAAGATTTGAATATTGCCAGTTATGTTATAGAGCAGGGCAGAAGCCTGCTCATAGTAGTTAATAAGTGGGATTTAATTGAAGGGAAAAATAAAGATAAATTTAAGGAAGAATTTCTTTATAAGATGGAAACCAATCTACCGCAAGTTAAAGGAGTACCGATAATATTCATATCAGCCTTAAAAAAGCAGAATATTAATATGGTACTAGATGAGGCTATAAAAATTTATACTTTATGGAATAAAAAAATTGCTACCAGTAAACTGAATAATTGGTTGGGTTTTGCACTCGAGCAACATCCACTGCCCTTACAAAAAGGTGGTAGACGTGTTAGAATTAAATATATGACCCAAACAAAAACTCGCCCACCAACTTTTAAACTATTCTCTAATAATCCTGAAAAAATCACGGATAGTTATACTAGATACCTTGTAAACAACTTGCGGGAAGCTTTTAATTTACCCGGTGTGCCAATAAGATTTACTTATACTAAAACTGAGAATCCATATGTAACTCGATAATCAAGTTTTTCCTTAACCGTTATAGCAAGGCTCTTTAGATGCCGTGGTGATCCAAGTAAACAGCGAAGCTGTTTTTTTAGAGTAACGCTTCGCGTATCCTAGATTGCCACAACTGTCGAAAGTTCAATAAACGTCATTGCGATGAGTGTTGTCAGCCCTAAACCGTCATTGCGAGGAGTCGCTGTAAGCGACGTGGCAATCTTGTGAAGAAGAGCTTACTTCATGAGATCGCCACGGCGTCTATCGACGCCTCGCGATGACGATTTTTTAACTTTCAACAGTTGTGGGATTGCTGCGTCGCCGCTTTTTCGCGGCTTCTCGCTAATAGACGTATTTTTTAATATTCTAAAAAACTTGATTATCGAGTGTAAAGTCATAGGTCTAATGTGAGTAGAGTCAATTAAATTTTATTCAGAAGATAACCAATTATTTTGAAAAAGAGTTTATCGTGAATAAGGGATAGTACTACTTCTATGGTAATTAATATTATAATGATCCATTCAAGTCTAGTTGAGTGTTTATAGTTTAAGTCATTTGACAAAATATTGTAGAGTTCATGGATCATGTTCAGTCGATGGTTAAGAATATCCTGACGAATTTGAATATCTTGAAACTCTGCAGTCATTAAGTATAAAGGTTCATAACTAGGACGACGCCAAAAAAATTCAGGAGTATCTAGTATATCGCTGTGTAAATTAATAGAATATCGTTCGTTAAATAATATGCCAATTTGTTGAGATATTTCCTTTTTTGAAAGTGATACACTGCCAGTGCTGGCTAGTTCTTGTTGAATTGGCGTTGTTTTTACAATTAAATTACTTACTGATTTTTCTAGTACACTAAGCTTAACTGACTGAGCTAAAGCATGCGATATAGATAATTTTATAAAAGTTGATTTATCTGCTAGAATGATTTGGTTTTTTTCTTCATCTATAAAGGTTTTACCTGTAGTTTCATCATAATCAAAATAGATAAAGTCAGACATTATCTCGTCAGTTTGATTAGCTTGCAGAGTTACTATGTCTTCTAGAATCATTTTTTCTTGGCTTTCTTCAGCTCCCCATATAGTAACACAGCCAAATGGGAAAAAGAAAACATCTATAGGGTCTAAGTTTTTTACTTGTTCTTTTTGAATATATAGTACATCATCGAAGTGTTTAGGTTCAAGACCAATCTTATTGAGATTTATTACTAAGTCATTCATCTTATATTCAGAAGTCGTACAGTAGGAAGCACATCTCATATAATAAATAATTTATAGCAAACAACTGTTGCATCAGTATAATATGGTAGTTATAAAAGTTATAAAGTCAATTAAAATATCATAGTTGGTAATTATGCATGAAATATTAACAAATAGAGCAATTATTGAAGTTGCTGGTGATGATGCAATGAATTTTTTGCATAATTTGACAACTAATGATATAAAAAATAATAATTATTGTTATAGTTATGCTCTAAGTAATCAAGGAAGGTATTTATTTGATTTTTTTGTATTAAAACTATCAGCAACAAGACTTTTTATTGATATAAATGTTAATCAGTCTGATTTATTTAAAAATCACTTAGTGCGGTATAAATTACGTGCTAAAATTGAAGTGAACGACTTATCTAATATCTATCAGGTTATTTACTCAAAACAACAGCTGGAATTTAATGGATACAAAGACCCTCGTTATGATCAACTCGGTTTCCGTTCTATTGTTAGTAAAGATATACCAATAACTGCAGGAACACTAGGACTATACCTGCAAGATAAATATAATTTTGCCATAGTCGATGGGTATGATGATCTAATTTTCAACAGATCCATTCCGGTTGAATATGGCTGTGAGGAATTAAACGCTGTAAGTTATATCAAAGGTTGCTATATTGGACAGGAAGTTATTTCAAGAACAAAATACCAAGGAGTAGTAAGGAAAAAAATATTTAAATTATCCGTTAACATAGATTCCATTAATACAGGCAGTTCAGATATAGCAAAAGATGATGAGATTATTGCCAATAATATAAAAATTGGTACAATATGTTCGATTTATCAGAACATGGCAATAGCTTTAATTAGAGAGGATGATTATTATTCATTACAAAATACAGCTATTACTGTAAAAAACTTACCTGTTTCTTTGGTTGTTCCACCTTGGAGGAGCTGTACATATGAGTAAAATTATATTTTTAAATGGATGTGGTTCTGCTGGTAAAACATCTATCGCAAGAGCAATACAGTATTTAAGTAAGGATTCTTGGCTTACTTTTGGTATAGATACTTTTATTAGTATGTTGCCACATTCACCTGATGATAAACCTGATGCTAGATATTTTACCTTTGTTCCGGGGATGAATGATCGTGGTCCAACCATGCGTGTTGAAACTAAGCCAAAGGGTGAGCAGCTCTTTGGTCTCATGCCGGATTTTGCCAATCTACTTGCAAGTCGTAATAATAACCTTATCATTGATGAAGTCTTATTTGAAGATGCTTGCCTCAAATCTTATATAAAAAGCTTGAATGGCTATATTGTCTATTTTGTCGGAGTTTTTTGTGATCTTTCAGTGATGCAGGAGCGAGAAATTTTACGCTGTGATCGTGCTATAGGTTTATCGAATGACCAAATAGATAGAGTCCACGCAGGTAGCCTGCGAGAATATGATTTAACAGTTGATACCACGAGCAAGTCACCTTTTGAGATTGCCAAGCAAATTCTAGCTTTTGTAGAGGAGAATCCTATGCCACAAGGTTTTATGACTATGCATGAGAGATTACAGTTATGACGCTTCCCTTAAAACCTTTTTATTTTTTACGTCATGGTGAAACAGATTGGAATAGACAGCATGTTTACATGGGTTCACAGGATATTCCTCTCAATCAAACTGGAGAAAACCAAGCACGGGAAGCTTCTCATATTCTTGGAAAAAAGGATATAAAGCATATTGTCACAAGCCCGCTTATAAGAGCATACAGGACTGCTGAGATCGTCAATGAAAAGCTAAAGGTTGATATTACAATTGTCCCGGAGTTAGCAGAATGTTGCTGGGGTGAATATGAAGGTCAATCCGTTGATGATAATATTTGGAAAAGATGGCGAGATGGCAATACTCACCAAGGAGCAGAATATGTAAATGATTTTGACAAGAGAGTTTTGTGTGCTTTAAATAGTACGCTCAGCTTTCAAGAGCCAGTTTTAATTGTTGCACATGGTGGAGTTTATTATGCTATCCAAAGACTTTTAGGATGGCCAATTATACATCTTAAAAATTGTTCTGCTATTTTTCACAGTCCACCAATCGGACAGAGTCAATCATGGTCTATATGTGAACTAAGTTAACCTCAGGTTAGTTGTGAGGAGGAGATTTATAAGTAATATCAAAATTCGTTACTGTGCAATGGAGGACATCTCTTGCATGTTACCTCTCATGGAACAACTTGGGTATACTCTTCTGCTTTGAAGAATTGTTTTTTGAAAATATCATGGATTCGCATGCGTAACTATACTATATGTACGCTACGCCTGCTCACTATTCATTTTCAAATCCAATTCTTCAAATCATTTGAGTATATAAGGTATCAGAGGAGGAATTAAAAGCAAGATTTCAAAGATTCACAAAAAAGATGGTTATGGCGTTGCTGTAGCATGTTTAGAATCCCAAATTGTGGGGTGGGTTGCATGGTCTAAATCTCAACTTTTTATATCAGATAAAACAAGATTTCATATTGAAGGAGTTGTGGTTGATGAATGTTACCGAGGTCAAGCTATTGGAAAAAGATTGATGGATTTTGTAGAGAATGTTGCACAACAGTCTAGTCCAAGCATCGTTGATTTAACCTCTGGTCTTAGGCGTGCCAAGGATGGAAGTCATGAGTTTTATAAAAGCCTTGGTGATCAGAATGATGGTCTGATGGCAAAACTATATTTAAGGAAAGAAATTGAATGAGTGAATCAAAATCTCTTTTAAAGCCAAATGCATGGGAGGCTTATTACAAAGAAAAATTTCATAAACCAGCAAGAGAGTTTGTTGTTGAATTCTTTAAAAAAGTTGAATTAGTAGATAATCAAAAAATGCGAGGTACAGCCATTGATTTAGGGGCAGGAGTAGGACATGAAACATTTTTGTTATTAGAAAAAGGCTTCAATGTTATTGCAATAGACAAGCAAAAAATGGCTTTTGATTTTATGCTTATTAAATATCCAGAAATTGTTAAATATAAAGATCATTTTAAAACTTTAATATCTTCTTTTGAAGAGTTAGATTCTCAAGAATTACCAAATGTAGACATCATAGTTGCTAGCTTTTCTGTACCGTTTTGTAAACCTGAATATTTTAAAAAATTTTGGAGTAATATTGTAAATAAGATTGATTCAGGTGGTTATTTTGTTGGGAACACTTTTGATCCCGAAATTGTAGCTTTTTGGAAGGAGGATAAGAAAAATATGACTTTTCATACAAAAGAGCAAACAATTGATCTTTTTAAAGAGTTTAACATTATTAGTTTTAAAGAAGTGAAGATTACACCAAAAGAGGATAGGAAAATTGATCATTATTATGAAGTTATAGCCAAGAAAAAATAAGATAAACCTTGTTACAGGACATGTTATGAATATTCATTTTGAAAAAGCTAACTTAAGTCATAAAGACACTATTTTTAACTGGTTAAAAGAACCCCATGTTCAAGAGTTTTGGGATAATAGCCAAGAACATAAAGATGATATTTTAAATTTCATCAACGGTCGTATAAAGCCTTCAAGCTACGCAGATGGTCTATACACATATTGGATTGGGTGTATCTATAACGAACCTTATTGCTTGGTCATGACACTACAAGAAAAGCAGGAATATTCTATACCACTACTGAAAAAAGCTTATCTTTCAAAACATGGTCACACCTATAGCATGGATTATACCATTGGTAATATAGCTTATTTTGGCAAAGGATTAGGGGCAAAGACTTTAGAAGTATTTATTGATTTTATTAGAAGTAGTTATGATAGCCAAGCTGATACTTTTTTTATCGATCCAGATGTCACAAATCCAAGGGCTAGACATGTTTATGAAAAGGTGGGATTTAAATATATCGATGATTTTATTATGGAAGGAGAGGGGGTATTTGCTGGACGCAAAACACATTTTTTAGTAAAGCGATTGTAATCAATGGTACAAATTAATACCAAAATAAAGAATACAGTAAAGTTTCAGGAAAATATTTTAATCCGGCTTGCTGAAACTACTGACATTTCATCATTTGTCGCTCTGTCATATAAAAAGCGTCGTGCTTATGAAAAAGCTCAACCACAGTTCTGGAAATATGCTGGTCCTGAATCCGAGGAATCTCAAAAGCAATGGTTCAAAGAATTATTGAGGTTAGACGATCACATTATGTTGGCTGCAGTTTACAAAGAAAAAGTATTAGGTTTCATCATCGGTAGATTAATGTTAGCACCAAAAGTCTATAACCCGGGTGGACTAACGCTTATGATCGATGATTTCTGTGTGGAAAGTAAACACGATTGGAATTTTATTGGTCAGAAATTGATTAAGGAAATCAAGGAACTCGCAAAAACTAAAAATGCTACTCAGTTTCTTGTCGTTTGTGGTGCATATGACGAACCCAAACGTAATTTCCTTAAAAGCATGGGCTTAACTGTAGCTTCTGAATGGTATGTGGGAAGAATTATGTGATTACAGGAATGAATCATGTTACTTTAGCTGTAGTTTGATCAGTCTTGTGAGTTTTTTCGTAATACTCTGCTGCTTTAAATAATTATTTTTTTAATATCATGGATTCACGTATTAAATGGTAATACTTGCGTTCGCCCGCCTCTTGTTTGTTGTTTCCATTCTTCAAATCATTATGGGTATACTCCCCAAATCTAACTTAAAACAATGGAAATCAGTTGTGTTTATTATGAATTTTATTATAATGAACTATTTAAAGCCTTTATTTTAACTCAAGGTTATCTTAAGGCACGAATATTACTGACTTTAATATAAGGAAAAATGCATTCTTAAAGCGGTTTTGCGAATGCATTTTAAACCTTTCTAAAGCTAGAAACATGATTTTAATCTTTTAAAATCATGTTTCTAGCAAAATATTAATTTAACAATCAGATGCAGAGCCGTCTCAAATCTGATTGTTTCGATAATTTCACCGAATTTGGGATAAGAATTGACAAATTCTTATCCCAAATTCACGTAACTACGTGGGAATAACACCACAACTGTTGAAAGTTAAAAAAAACCGTCATTGCGAGGAGGCTGTAAGGCCGACGAAGCAATCCAGTAACATCATTTATCTATAGATTGTTTCCTAGATTGCTTCGCTTACGCTCGCTAATAGACGCTGTGGTATAGGTGTTTGTAAACTTTCAACAGTTATGGGAATGACACAATAGGCTATTAAACCGATGTCTTACATCGATATTTGAGGTTAAATTAGTAGATTTAAGGAGGGTTATGTATAGAATTAACTTTATTATTATAATCTTATCTTTCATGCTTACAGGTTGTCTGCCAGCTGTTTTTACTGCAGCAACTACCTCTACTCTTGCAGTTGCAAAAGATCAATCAATTGCGGAGACAATTGATGACGTAAAAATAGCTACAAAAATCAAAGCTTCTTTTATAAAAAATAATTTCAGGGAATTATATACTAAGATTAAGGTTGAGGTAAATCAGGGTAGGGTACTACTGACTGGAATCATAGACAAAAAAGAAGATGCATTAAAAGCTGTAGAAATTGTGTGGGGTGAAAAAGGAGTTCGTGAAGTTATTAACGAACTAATAATAGATAAAAAAAGTGATCATTTTGACTTAGTGCAATATACTAAAGATGCTATGATTACTAGTCAGATCAAGGCTAGAACTTTTGTTAACCGAGATATAAAATGGGTAAATTATACCATTGTTACAGTGAATGATATAGTATATATATTTGGTATAGCAAGGTCTGAGGAAGAATTAGAAAAAGTTACTTCTATTGCTTCCCAGATTAATGGTGTGGCAAGGGTTGTCTGTCATGTTAAAATAAAAGAAACTGAAGAAAATGATAATAAATAATCTCAATTCGATATAACTTGTCATATCGAATTCAGGTTAAATATGATAAAAATGAAAGTGAAACTTAGATATATTCTTTTGTTGCTAGTTTATTGTATAGGGCTTAGCTCTTGTTCTACTAAGCCTAGTCTATATCGTAAATTATCGCAGGAAGATCCTAAAAATGTTCATTATAAGGGGCATTATAAGATAGGTAAAAAATATACTATCAAAGGTAAGACTTATAAACCTAAGGAAGATATTAATTGCAACCAAGTAGGTATAGCATCTTGGTATGGTTCTAAGCATAAATTTCATGGAAAAAAAACAGCAAATGGTGATACATATAATAAACATATGCTAAGTGCAGCCCATCCTAGTTTGCCATTACCTAGTTTGGTTAAAGTGACTAACTTAAGTAATAATAAATCTCTTATTCTTATGGTTAATGATCGCGGTCCTTTTAAAAAGAACCGTATTATAGATGTTTCGGAAAAATCTGCTGAAATTTTAGGATTTAAAAAACAAGGTATAGCAAAGGTTAGAGTACAATATATGCATAAGGAGAGTAAAGAATTTTTGAATAATATTGCTTTAAAGCCTAAGGAAAATTGTATTGCAAAAAAGAAAGTAGCCAATCCTAAATGTAGCGTTAATTGTCATATTAAATTAGTAAATCTAAAACATAAATTAGCAGTTAACCCTTGATGATTTTTGTATTATAGTGTATGCCCAAATTGGAAAACCAATTCTTAAACCTTTTTAAAGCTAAAAACATGATTTTAATCTTTTAAAATCATGTTTTTAGCAAAATATTAATTTAACAATCAGATGCAGAGCCGTCTCAAATCTGATTGTTTCGATAATTCCACCGAATTTGAGATAAGAATTGACAAATTCTTATCCCAAATTCGCGTTTATAGGAGTATACATGATTGTTTTTGGGAAATATAAATTAAATAGTCCTCAGTATCTTGAGTCTTACAGGAAGATGTTGTTGCTTAGAAGATTCGAAGAAAAATGTGGGCAGTTTTATGGTATGGGTCTAATAGGTGGGTTTTGTCACTTATATATTGGACAAGAAGCAATAATTGCTGGTGTGGATTTAGTAAAACAGGCTGGTGATAGTACTATTACCAGTTACAGGGATCATGCTCATATTATTTCAGCAGGGACTGAAGCAAAATACGTATTAGCAGAGCTGATGGGTAAAGAGACTGGTTGCTCGAAAGGCAAGGGTGGTTCAATGCATCTGTTTGACGTAGAAAACAAATTTTACGGTGGACATGGTATTGTAGGGGCTCAAGTGCCTATAGGTACTGGTCTAGCTTTTGCTGAGAAATATCGAAATACTAATAATGTATGTTTTACTTTCTTGGGAGATGGGGCAGTTAATCAAGGTCAAGTATATGAAGCTTTTAATTTAGCGGCGTTATGGCACTTACCTGTAGTTTATATTATTGAAAATAATCAATATTCAATGGGTACTTCAGTAGCTCGTTCTACCTTTATGACTGACCTGTACAAGAAAGGTGAGTCATGTGGTATTACGGGATTTAGACTAAATGGTATGTCGTTAGAGTCAGTTTATGATTATGTTCGGCAGGCTGCGGAGTTTGTTAGAAATGATGGTGGACCAATAATATTAGAAATGGATGCTTATCGTTACAGAGGACATTCAATGTCTGATCCAGGTAAATACCGTAGTAAGGAAGAAGTGGAAAACTATAAAGAACAAGACCCATTATCACAAGTGAAAAATATAATTTTGGCTAAAAAATATGCTAGTGAAGAGCAGTTAAAAGAAATTGAGAAAGAGGTTAAAGAGGTCATTGCAGAAGCAGTTGAGTTCTCAGAAAGATCAGCCTTACCGGATGAAAAAGAGCTATATACGAATATTTACGTTGAATGAGTAGAAACATGTTACAAACGACGGTACGGGAAGCCTTACGCGCAGCAATGCAAGAAGAAATGTTAAGAGATGATAGTATCTTTATTATGGGAGAAGAAGTTGCTCAGTACCAAGGAGCGTATAAGATAACCCAAGGGTTATTAGAGCAGTTTGGTTCAAAAAGGGTAATTGATACGCCAATAACAGAACATGGTTTTACTGGCGTGGCTATTGGAGCGGCATTTGCTGGGCTTCGTCCCATTGTTGAATTCATGACATTTAATTTTGCCATGCAAGCAATGGATCAAATAGTTAACTCTGCAGCTAAAACTCATTATATGTCTGGTGGAACTATTAAATGTCCAATAGTATTTCGTGGACCAAATGGGGCAGCAAGTCGAGTCGCTGCCCAACATAGTCACAATTATACAGCTTGTTATAGTCATATTCCGGGGCTTAAGGTAGTAGCTCCCTATAGTGCAGAAGATCACAAAGGGCTTCTAATGACTGCTATTCGTGACGATAACCCGGTTATTTTCCTAGAAAATGAAATTCTCTATGGTCATAGTTTTGAAGTCCCAGAAATAATAGAACCAATTCCATTTGGTCAGGCTAAGAAACTTATTGAAGGTGATGATGTCACAATAGTAACATTTTCTTTGCAGGTTAAGTTGGCCTTAGATGCAGCAAATAGCTTGTATGATAGTGGTATTAACTGTGAGGTAATCGACCTAAGAACTATCAAGCCCTTAGATATAGAAACTATATTAGAGTCGGTTAAAAAAACTAATCGGTTGGTTGTTATAGAAGAAGGCTGGTTTTTTGCAGGTGTTGGTGCAACTATAGCTAGTATGGTAATGAACCAAGCATTTGATTATCTAGATGCTCCTATAGAGATTATCTCAGGTAAGGATGTTCCTCTACCATATGCTATTAATCTAGAGAAATTAGCACTGCCAACTATAGAAGATGTTATTAGTGCTGTGAAGAAAGTGTGTTATACTAGGTAAACTTCAAGAATTAAGGTCGTCAGTTTAACCACTACCGATGTTATTCCCGCGTAGGTATTACCCGCGTGGATTAAAAAGCCAACGTAAGTAATGGTACTTACAAGGTCAAAAACGATGTCATCCCTAGCTAAAAGCGGGAATCCAAAAAATAGTCTGTAAAGGCTATTAGATATTATGGATTCCTACCTACGCGGGAATGACATCTTTTTGCCATGTACGCACTATTTCTCACCGTATTGTTTCTGATTACAAAATAAATACCAACTATTGATTACGATTTTTAAATCTCCCTGCATATTTACCAAACTAAATTTAATAGTTTGGTGATGTATTTAGTAATATACTAATAATTTGGTCGATAAGATCAGAGTTAGCATTAATGTAATCTTCAGTTGACTTTAATAACGCAAGCAGATTGGCTTTAGAAGCATTATCCATAGCACTTGTCTTTTTATCAAGCTCAAATTGTAGGCGGCAGGAATTACCATAAAATTCCCCTAATTCAGCATTATACAAACCTTGAGCTTGCATCATTCCACTAATCAAATTAGCTTTTAGTACCCAACCAATAACCCCTGATTTACATAAATCTTTCGACTCTATGCCTAGTTTTGTCAATCCTGTACCAAGTGATATAAGTACGATATCTTTTTGAGTTAGTGTATCATCTAGCTCATAAGCTAAATTAGCAGCTATCAACTCAGGATTACTGGCAAACATACCCCCATCTACTTGATAACTGCTGTTATTATACGCATTAGTTAGAAGCTTTGGTGCAAAGAATATAGGGGCAGCACTGCTAGCTACTGCAATATCACTTATCAGAAAATCATTATTAGGGTCTTTAAGTGCCTGCTTTCTAGTCCACACCTGTGGTAAATCAGTATCCAAATTATAGGAAGTAACAGCCGTAGGGTTTATTAGTTGGCTCATCCTAGTATTACCAAAAAGCCCTATTAATATCTTGTCATATTGACTCCGATCGTATTTTGGTCCCCAAAGACCAAAACCAGTATATATTTTTCTAAACATGGAAGCGTAAAAAATATCTTTAGACTTTTGCATATATAGATCTAAAATGTCAGAAGCTTTATATTTTGGCTGTCCTGATTCATTAGGTGTAGCGAGAGCTAACACCACAAGTCCACCTGTAGAAGTACCTACCATAAGGTCGAATAACTCACTGGCAGGTTTACCACTTCGATTTTCAAACTCTGCAACAATACGTGCTGGTATAATACCCTTAACCCCACCGCCATCTATTGATAGTATTCTAACAGCTTTCTTCTTATTTTTAAGAATAGATATATTTTTTGTTACTAAAGGACATAAGTTGGCAGAAATTAAAGGAGAGCCTTTTTTGCTATATTGCATCTGTTTTCTAGGAGTACAAGCAGTAAATACTACTAATATAAGTAAAAATACTATGACATTTTTCATAATAACCTAAGAATATTTAATTGATTTATAAGAAGTTAAGACTTAATTTTATAGACACTATAAAATACGTATTTCGTCGTCAAGATAATTCATGTTATATCATTCTATATTTTTACTATCCTGACCATCAAGGCCTTTAGTTCCATCCAGCTTTGCATTAACTAAAGATATTTTACTAACAAAGGCTTTAATGAAATTAACATTTGTTAAATCAGTATCATTAAAATTTGTATTATAAAGTTTGGCAGATTCTAATTTGCTACCGATAAGCGATGATTTACTAAAATCTGTGTTATTTAGATTTGCCATAGTTAAGTCAGTATTTTGTAATATACAACTCTGAAGCTTAGAATTAGATAAATCTACCCTTTTAAGAACAGAACCTGAAAAAATAGTTTGATTAAATACAAGATCTAGTAAATTTAAATCTTGTAAATTCATATTTGATAAGTCTTTTACCTGCTCTAAATCTTTTACAGAATATATAATATTTGCTGACTTAAGCTTATCAAAGTCTGGACTATTTAATACAATATTTCTATTAAAATCTGAATTAACAAAATTATCATCTTTATAGCTCACATTATTTAGTTGAGAATTTATAATTGATGAATTATCAAAGGTCACTTTTGACAAATCTGAATTTATGATAGCCATTTGATAAAGATGACTATCAACAAATTTGGTACTATTTAAAACAGTATTCTGCATAAGCACTTTAGTAAAATTCACCTTATTAAATTGAGTACTAGAGAAATTAGAGTTTATTAACTCACTATTAGTCAAATCAGAATTAATAACAGTTGCTTGTTTGACATAGCTATTATTCAGTAATATACCAGTAAGATTACTATTCTCAATATCGCTATTAACAATATTAATTTTATTTAACTTAAGCAAAATGCTACTGCAATTCTTTATTGATAGGTCCTTTATGCTAGTGTTATTAAAGTGAGTATTACCCATAATACTCTTTTGAATTTGCACTTGCTGCAATTGTGCATTATTAAAATTGGTATTTTCAAAATTACAACTTTCAATAATTGCATTGGTAAAATTCGCAGACTGAAAAGAAGAAAAAGAGAATAACGAGTTAGTAAGCTTTATATTTTTTAATTGAGCCTGATTAATAATACCATGAGTAAAATCTGAATTATTAATAATCGCTCCAGTAAAATCCACCCCTGTTAGATCTACAGATTCACAATAACAATCAGTGATACTAGCGTAATTAGCTAATATTTGCCGCAAATCTGTACCATAAAAAATAGAGTTTGATATAACTGCCTTTTTAAAACTACTTTTTCCTAAATTGCTTTTCTGAAAATTAGATTTACTTATAATACTATCATCAAATACAACTTTAATAAGATTGGCATTTTCAAAATTAACATTTTCTAAATTAGCTTTGATAAAATCAGTGTCCTCAAAATTTGATTGAATAAAATTATTATTTTCCAAATGGGCATTTTCAAATATAGATGCTTGAAAATCTGAGCCATAAGCTGATATATTTTTTAATCTAGTATTAGAGAGATCACTTTCTTGAATTACAGATTTCGTTAGAACTGCATTCTCAAAATTTGCTCCTGAGAAGTCCACACGTGATATTTCACAGAAACTTAAATCAACACTAGAAAGATCTTCATCTATCAGTTTAACACCTAATAATTTTAATCCCCTTAAATTTGAACCAAATTTACTTTTAATATTTACTCGTACCTTATTTTTATTCTGCTCTATTATATAATTCCTAATAACAAGACTTTGACTATTAGATAACAAACCATCTGCATCTCTCGGAGAATCCGAACATCCGGTAAGGAATAAAAGTAAAGCTAGAATAAAGAATTTTAGTTTAAAATACTCGCCAACAAAAGAGATGTTACTCTTGCTTCCTTTAACGTCATTCCCGCCGTAGCTCGAATGACACCGAGGCTGCTTAAAGATATTACAGAGCATTCTTTCTGTTTACACCTGTTATATAATGATATAAAGAAGAAAATATTAATATCTTCACTAAACCAGTTGGTATAAATACTATAAACCCACTATAAATAGCTTGTTTAATTCCTATAATTGTTGCCAACCAGCTAACTCCCAAAAAGTAAATTATAACGTGACCAATAAGACAGCTAAAAAACCCTGCTAAAAATCTCTTAGTAAATTTTTCAGACAACCTACTATTAAGTATACCCATAACAGGAGCTGCCAGTAACATTCCTATAAGATAACCTCCTGTTGTACCAAGAAGAAAATATAAACCACTGGATAATTTTGTAAACATTGGCAGCCCTACTATTCCGGCTGTAAGATAAGTTAAAACTGTAGCAAAACTCAGTTGCGGGCTATAAGTAAAAGCAATAATACTAACCACCACAGTTTGCATAGATACTGGTACTGGCTGGGTAGGAATAATAATCTGAGCTCCAGCAAAGAGAGCTATTACCCCCATCATCACTTTAATAACAACTACAGCATGCTTATTAGCTATAAAATTTGCTAGAGTTTTCTTATTCGTAACTGTCATAAATTTCCTCCTCGTTAAATTTATTATTAGGAATATGTAAATTGAGCAATTTCAATTTACGATGTAAAGCCGAACGTTCCATACCTACAAAGGATGAGGTCTTAGAAATATTATTATTAAACCTATACATTTGAGCAGCTAAATATTGCCTTTCAAAAATCTCTCTTGCCTCTCGAAGTGGCATGGTCATCATATCAACATTATCTTCCTGCTTTGCAGAACTAGCACTATTAACTAGAATTTCTGGTGGTATCATAGATGGTTTTATTACTTCATTATTATTTGAAGATAGTGGATTCATAATTAAAGTCCATTCTATCACATTGCGTAATTGCCTTATATTACTTGGCCAATTATAAACTTGCAGAGCTGCAATAGTTTCATCAGAAAATTCACGTGCTTTTAAACCAGAAAACTTAGCAAGTTGCTTAACAAAATATTTGACTAATACAGACATGTCATCTTTTCTATCATATAAAGATGGTACTTTTAAGGAAATAACATTTAGGCGATGATATAAATCTTCCAATAGTTCACCTTTACTTATTTCTTCTTGTATAACCTTAGAAGTTGCAGCAATAATCCTTATATCTAATTTTATTGCTTTGCTTCCCCCTACCTTATGAAACATTTGATCTTGCACAAATTTAAGCAATTTTACTTGTACCGAAACTGGCAAACCACTAATTTCATCTATGTATAAAGTACCATTATTTACTATTTCTAATATCGAAGGACGTATAACGCCTTGGTTCTCTATTCCTTCAAATAATTCTTGATGGATCCGGTCAGGATTCATGCATACTGGACTAAAGATTACGAAAGGAGCATTAGCCCTTTTTGATTTTTTATGAATTAACCGAGCAGCTAGTTCTTTACCACTACCAATCTTACCTTGAATCAATACTCTACTAGTAGCTAAAGCAGCTTTTTCAATATCAGACTTAAGCTTAGTTGTAATGTGAGAGTTACCTATAAGCTCAGTTTTATCAATAACCTTTGATTTCAGATCAAGATTTTCACGCTTTAACTTAGCTGCTTCACAGGCTCTTTTTAATAAAATTACTAACTTATCATGACTAAATGGCTTTTCTAGATAGTCATATGCACCCATTTTGATAGCGTTTACGGCAGTTTCAATAGTACCATGTCCACTAATAACTATCACAGGCATTAGTGGATAGCGTTTTTTTACTATTTCCAAAATCCCAAGCCCATCAAGTTCGCTACCCTGAAGCCAAATATCTAGAATAATTGCCGAGGGGGTTCTTTCTTGGAGTATTTTAAAAGTTTGAATACTGTTAGCAGCAGTCTTGGTAGTAAATCCTTCTTCTTTTAAAATATCTGAGACTAAATCTCTAATATCTGCTTCATCATCAACAACAAGAACATCTATAGACATTGATTTTTCCTAAAACTAATTATTGAAATTATACGTTAATAGCTTACATAAAAGAAATCAACTAATTTTTATAACATTTTTACCACATAATCAAAATTATATATATTAAGTCCACACTAAGGCGATACTATTTCAGAACTTGTTTTATAAGAGGAACAGTAATAGCTCGCTTATGAACTAATGCAAAATGCGTTATTACCCCTAATAATTTTATCATTTGATCAAATTGCCTCGGCAAATTAATTAATAAATATTCAATTACACAGTCAGATACCTTAAGCGATTGATCAGAAAAATACTTAAAGATTAACTTGGTCATTAATTCATCATCAGGCTGGTTTATTTCTAATCTTACAACAGCATTAATTCTTGAGGATAAATCCTGTAACACAAAATTACTAGCTAAACTTCCTGTAGTCATCAACAAATATTTACGACACTCACTTATTAAATTAAAACAATGGAGAACTTTCCTTTCATTCCAAAATTCTATATCTTCCATAATAAAAGCATTATACTGCATTATATCTTCTGCACTAAGTATATCTAAATCTTTTTTTATAAAAAATGCATTCGACAAATTTTGCCATATTTTACTAAGATAGGTCTTACCAGAGGATGGTGGTCCGTAAATCAAAACTGTAAACTCATACGGTTTACTTCCCCAAGATACAGACCAGTTTTTGATTGAATTGTATGCAACTTGATTAGAAAGTGAATTAATAAAATTATCTAGAGCATATAGATCATTACTAAATAATGGTAATATATATTGTTGGGAGTTTGGCATAATTAATGTTTAAGTTTTATAAAACTTACTGGATTTATAAAAATCGATAGCGGCTAAAAACAAAACTTTTATTATACTAGCAATTGGCACAGCAAAAAATATACCAATAAAGCCAAATAGGTTACCCAGTGCTAGAACCGCAAATATTATCCAAAGAGGATGTAATCCTATCTTATCACCTATGATTTTCGGTGATAAAATATACCCCTCAACTATTAGACCAATCAAATAGATAATTATTATATAAAATAATTTATTGACCATACCAAAAGCAAAATAACTAATAATCATGGTAAGAGAAAAGGATATAAAAACTCCAACGAATGGTATAATTATTGAGAAACCAGATAAAATCCCTAATAATACCCCTAGATCTACGCCAAGAATCGATAAAGAGATTCCATAATAAACTGATAATAATAAACAAACATTTAGTTGTCCTCTTATATAAGCAGATAAGGAACAATTAATTGCTGATAATATTTCTTGAATTCTCTTTTTACCTTTTAAAGGTAGCAAGAGGTCTATATTCTTTGCCATTATTAGCCAATCCCGTAAAAAATAAAACAATATAAGCGGTATTAATAAAATTAACATAAATAAATTGATTGTTATCTTTGTCACATGCCAAATATTATTAGCAAGACCTGTGATAAGCAAAAATATGCCATTAACAAAATTACTAATAGAATCTTTTATCTTATCGGCAATATTTGTATCTATTGAGTAAACTTTTGCCGTAATAACCGGTATTAATTCAGTTTGTAAGTAATCTTTATAAGCAGGAATCTTACTAATAAGTAGAGTTGTTTGTTGATATATAATAGGCAACACTACCACAACCACTATAGTAAAAATACTGAAAAACAGCAAAGAAATTACCGAAACTATTATAGTTCTAGATAGTTTATATCGTAATGAGAAATTATCAATTATAGGATGTAATATATATGATATTACCCCAGCTATAAGAAATGGCATCAATATATCAGAGATCAAAGTCAAAGTTACTATAACAGTTCCAATAACAATAACCCAAAAAATAACTTTATCCAAGATTATGCCTTTTCTTTATTCATGTTTTTTTCGATACTTGCACTATAGCAGGTCTAATTAACCTATCTTTTATCTTGTAGCCTGATTGCATAATACCTATAATACTATCTTGATCATATTCATCTGATACTACTTGTGAAATCGCATGATGTATATTGTAATCAAACTTTTCTCCTAATAATGGTTCTATTGATTCTAAACCGTGCTTTTTTAGTATGCTAGTCAACTCATTTTTAGTCATTTCTACCCCGGTAATAATACTAGCTAGATCACCTTCCGTATTTTGTGGTTTATGCTCCAAAGCTCTAGAAAGATTATCATTAACACTGAGCAGATCTTTAGCAAAAGAGAAAATTGCATAGTCTTTTGCTTCTTCAATTAATTTTTCTAAACGTTTCCTAGTATTGTCAGATTCAGCTATTGTCCTTAACAGTTTATCCTGTAAAATTTCAATTTGACTTTTCAAGCTAGCAATCTCTTGCAAACTATTTTGCAAAATCAGGGTATCTGTAGTATCTTCCTCTATTTCATTTACTAGCTGAGCATCATTATCAACTTTAATTTCTTGGTTATCATTATTCTTCTCCTGTTGTTTTTCCATATTTACAGCCTTTTTTCTTGCAAAAATCTATTTTCTTAACATATAGTGTAAATCTTTGTATTTTCAAGTCAATTTTAATTAAGTAATAATCCATGAGAGCTTTTAATAGAAAGAATAATCAATTACGCAATATTTCAATTGAACCATCAGTTTTACTTAATGCTGGTGGTTCGTGCCTTATTAAGTGTGGCAATACCCATGTAATATGTAGTGCAACCTATGAGGCAAGTTTACCGCCATTTTTACGCGGGCAAAATCAGGGCTGGATAACTGCCGAATATGGTATGTTACCAAGTTCAACCCACCAGCGTATAAAGCGTGAATCGACGCAAGGAAAGCAGTCAGGTAGGACGCAAGAAATTCAAAGATTAATTGGTAGATCGATGCATGCCGCAATTGATCTAAAAGCCTTAGGAGAAAAACAAATTATCATTGATTGTGATGTAATTAATGCCGATGGTGGAACTAGAACAGCGGCAATTACTGGTAGCTATATTGCACTTCATTTAGCGATTAGATCGTTAATTGCTAGAAAAATACTTAAAACTAATCCTTTAATTAGCCAAGTAGCCGCTATTTCATGCGGTATATATAAAGGGCAGCCCATAGTTGATCTTGATTATTTAGAGGATAGTAACGCGGAAGTAGATGCCAATTTTGTTTTCTCAGGCAATGGAAATATAATAGAAATTCAAAGCACAGCAGAAAAAAACCCCTTTTCCGAAGAGCAATTTTATGATATGCTAAAATTGGCGAGGTCTGCCGCCTCTGATCTATTCAAGTTACAAAACCAAATATTATTAAATAGCTCAATTTAATATTTTTACATGGAATGTTTATGACTATATTTACTGCATATTCAGAATTAAGTATTGAAGATTTAACAAGTCTTTTAGTTGATCGTGTTTTGGGTCTTGATATAGATCCAGCAGACAGTAAAGAAAAACTTATAGATAATATAATCAAAACACCTGAAGATTCTATAGATCCAAAGGGTAGCCTTGAAAAAGCTGGTGTAATAATAGATATAATGGAAAAAGTTGTATTGCAGCATGCGGGTGATTTTCTAAAAGGAGCTCATGTAATGGTTGAAGACAATGGAGATATGTATGATACCTTAAAAGATTTGGGATTAGTTAGAGAACGAATCTCTTCACATCATAGAGGTAACAAAGCTGAGTCAGATGCATCAGTACAAGCTGGAGAAATATTTAGGGAATTTCTAGTTGGAAAAACGAAAGACGGAAAAACATGGTTTCAATTAGAAGCTCATTCTATAGGGGGGCTTAGCAATTTTGTAAAACATATGATAGATTATGTGACTTATGTATTAACTGGCAAGAATGTTGGACAATACGGCCTTTCAGAACATGTAGACAGCAAACCTATTACACTTAATACTAAAGAAGTTAAGGAAAAAACACAAAAGAAAACTCCTACTGCAACTGCCAAATTTGTACAAAGAATAGAAGATACAAAGAAAACAACTCAACATCTTGGACGTTAATATCATCGTTCGTAGTTAATACTATAGTACCCTACATTTTTTGTATAACCTAGTGAAAAGTGAGGCGTAATACTGCATAAAGATTGCCACGTCGCTGCTGTTGCAGCTCCTCGCAATGACGATTGTGGTGTCTATAGGTGCATCGCGATGACGATTACACAAAAAATGTAGGGTACTATGTTTAGCCTTGCTTAGCTTTAAATCTTTTTATTTTCTTGTTTATTACAAGGATTTTACCTTTTCTTTTTACAACCTGACAATCTTTATCTCTTTTCTTTAAAGATTTTAACGAGCTTACAACTTTCATATAAAACTATCCTTGGTATTACTTGCAAAAACCTAAAAAGTGATAAATCAACCTTAAAACTTTCGCTAGCTTAAGTTTAAAAAAGTAATAATAATATTTTTTATCAATTCAGTCAACCTAAAAACTTCTTTAGGGTAATTTAAAAGTCGCATCCTAAAATTGTAAAAAACTCAAATAATTCTTGAGTAAGTATAAATTCAACATCACAAACGTCATTGCGAGCATAGCGAAGCAATCTAGAAAAATAATCTATAAACAAACCATGTTATGGATTGCTTCGTCGGCTTTAGGAAGCCTTCTCGCAATGACATCTGCAGTTGTGTTTACATGATTTTCAACCTTAAAGTGTGATTTTTAAACTGCCTTAGCATAGATGTAGAGAAATCTAGCTTGTATAAAAAAAATTATTACTATATTCTAACTTTTTTCCAATATTAATTTTATGTTAACTCCTTTAAAATTATTCGTTATTTGGTTGTTTGGTCTAACTAGCGGATTTACCTTAATGATTACATGTAATACCTTAAACTATTGGCTTGCCAAAGAAAATATTGACTTACAATCTATTGGTATGTTTGCTATTATCTCAATACCTTATTCTATCAGTTTTTTATGGGCTCCTATTTTTGATACGATACAGTTAGGTTGGTTAAGTAAACTACTTGGTCACAGATTATCTTGGATTTGTCTGATCCAGATTTTGTTGGCATTTGCTATTTTTCTTTTAAGTACCATGAATCCTCACCACAGTCTAATATTGTTTGCATTAGTAGGTTTGATAATATCATTTTTAAGTTCAGCTAAAGATAGTATACTAGGGGCTTTCAGAACCGAAATTATTGCAAAAGAATCTCAAGGAGCAGCTTCTGGAATTTATATTTTTGGTTGGCGTATCGGTATGCTAATTTCAAGTTCCGGAGCTATCTATCTATCAAGCTATTTAGGATGGAATAATATATATAAAATTTTTGCCATTTCTGTACTTGTTTGTTCTGCTATTTTAGTTGTGAGCATCTTGCGGTTAAAACACGACTTAGCCTCAAAAACTTATCCAAATCATAAAATAAATATTTCAAACTTTGTACAAAATATCTTAAGACCTGTAGGGTCTTTCTCCTTAGTCTTTTTAATAATAATTTTCCTTATTTTATATAGATTACCAGATGATTTTATTACTATGATGATGAACCCCTTCTTAATACATCTTGGTTATAACGAATTTGAAATAGCTAGTGCAGGGAAATTTTTTGGTATAATATCTACAATAATTGGCGGACTAATAGCCAGCTTAGTGATGAAAAAAAAGAATATCTTAGATAGCCTGCTGATATTTGGCGTAATTCATGCAATTGCACACACCTTATTAATTGTGCATGAGATTTATGGCAAGAATTTACCATTATTCTTTATTACCGCAGCCTGTGAAGGTATAACTTGTGGGATGGCTATGACAGCTTACATTGCTTTTATAGCTTCAATATGCACAGGCAAATTTCGTGCCACTCAATATTCATTTTTCTCTTCTATGATGGGATTTTCAAGATCGATTTTTCCAGCTCTTTCAGGATATATTGTCGTACAATTCGGATGGAAAAGCTTTTTTACATTTATTATTATAATCACAATTCCTTCTCTACTTCTGCTACTAAAAATCAGTTCATTACTAAAAGCAAAAATGAAGTATTAAATGTAACCATGAGTTCTATCACGTTGTTGGTGTCGGGATAATGTCTTTTGTGTTTTTGATACTACTGTTTCTGTTTCAGGTGGAGTGTTGTTCACATGACGTTTTAAGCTACTCTGAATCTGCGTTAATTCACCTATAGAGTCGCTTGCCTCAGGGAGAATAATAGCTTGTGACATATTGATATTATATTCTTTATTTTTTGCTACTTCTTGTACCATTGCTTCATATTGACATTTGGTTACAGGGATAGTGTAGATATTATTCCCTCTTTGTATGTATCCTATAGCATCTTTACCATCCCCAGCAAACTTTAGTGATAATGGGTTGGTTATTTCCACTAGTTTTCCTTGCTCGTTATAGTGAGTAGTAAAATAAAGTGCTTTCGAGCTTGCAATATTTTCACCTTTCTCGTTTTGTACCGGAAACGAAAGATGGACAGTTGTATTAGATGGCTTGATTGTTAATGGTAGATTAATATTTCGATAATTACTAATCTCTCTCTCTGTTACGCCATCTTCTAACATTACTTTCGTAGAGGTCTTTATATTATTTTCTATTAATTTAAATAATTCTTCATCTTTGACTTTAATAACCCTTGACCTAGTAGAGGTTGTGTTTGTTACTGTTTCTTGTTCGTTCCAAGTTAAAGGTTCAAAATGATTAGCCTGCAGGACTTTAGCGTAATTTTGTACTTCATCATGCATGGCTTGTGCTATATTTGCTTTTACACTAGGGGCAGCCCAAGCCTTTTTTATTAATTCGTTGTTATTTTCTACAAATTCTTTAAACTCCTGAGAATTAGTAGCAAGCCCTGCAACTGCAACTCCTTTATCTGTCTTAATATTTGCTTCAGCAAGGACTTTTTGTAATATTGCCTGTTGTTTGGCAATAATTTCTTGTCTAAAGGCTAATGTTATAGAATCCACTTTGGAGGTTGAGGATTGAACATTAGTGGTTGTTGTTTTGCTAGTATGCATAACGTCTAGTGCTTTTCTAGAACTTTGCATAGATGGTTCGAGATCACTTATTTTTTTGGTCAGTAGCTGTTTTTCTTCTTGTAATATTTTTGCTATTTCTTTAATTAATAATATTTCTCGGGCTTTATAGCCTAAAATATACTCTATTTTAGTTTCTTTTCTTAATTTTAATTTTTTGGTTTGGTTGATTATATTGTTAAAATAATCGGGATGTTCTTGGACTAATTCTCGTAATTTTGGTGTGTTAATTTTTCCTTTTGTTACTAAAAGACCCAATTTAATTTGCAATCCATACTCTTTTAATGATTGTTGTCTTTTTTGCATAGTTTCCTTAAAGGCATCTTTAATATCGGCAACCTTTATGTTTTCTAGGGGGATATTCTTAAATTTTTGACTCATTGCCATTTTTGCCCAATTTGCTAGTGCTTTGTCACTATAATATTTTGATAATTCTGCAAAACTGTCATCGATAGTCTTATTTAAATCGACTTGTGCAGTATCAAGTAAACCTTTTACAAATGAATCATTATGACTTAATTTACTTGGGAATTCCCTAAAATGGTTAGTTGGGCCTAGTAATGGTAGATGTCTAGACCAAGAATATGGATGTATGTTATCCTCTAATTTGTCAAGACTTCCAGCAAAATCTATACGAACTAGTTTGGGAGGAATGGTAGAATCTTCTGGGTCTCTTATAACTCCTATGTTACCTGTATGAATATCAAAGTCACCTATTAATAAGCTAGTTGGAGCTATTTTATCAAAAGAACTATAATGAAGTTCTTCAAAAGCTTTGCTTAAAGTATTAGATAATAATTCTCTTGTTCCCATGAAAATCGGTCTTCCCCCATCTTTTCGAAGCCAACCACTTGGTTTAGTTTTCGTAGACATGTGTTCATCCATATCTACATACATGTCACCACTATAATTCTTAAAAAATTCAGACCGTACATATACCTCAGAGCCATCACTTTGAAGGCCTCCTTCCTGATGTACTTTTTCGGTAAGATGATCAGGTACAGTGAGAGAGACTTTAGCTCCATGATTTGGATTTGTTGCTTGAAAAATTTGCGAGCCCAAAAACTCTGATATATTTTTTCGAGAATCCCCTTCGCTTTTAATCATGGATAGAAGGTCATCGGAACTTTTGTATATGCCTCCTAATTCTCCACCATCATTAGCTCCAAGTGATTTCTTTGCCAAGTATTTCCAGCCGATAAATTGTGATATCAATGGTACTGCCATATTATCCTCTTGGATTTTTTTTACCGTTAGTTCGATATAAAAATATTTATTTTGATATCGAACTAATGGTTATATTGATTATACACTCAAATAATTTCAAGAAAGTTTAAAAAATTTCGTAATTCTTGTCGAGCAGCTACGTGAGATATACTAAGTGTTTTGCCATGATTAGCTGTTGTTAAGTCGAGTAATGTTAACCCTTGTAAAAATAATTCCCGAAAAATTACTCTTTCACTAAAGCCTGGGGCAATTTTAAAGCTAATTCTTTTTGCTAATTGTTCAAGAGAAGTAGCAACATTCCTTTTGTTTACTGCATCCAAGTTGCTTAATCTATTACGCATTACAATCCAATTAATTGTTTCGCCATTACGGTTAGCCTTCTGCATTTTTTGTTCCCAAACCATTTGGCTATAGATTGACGGAGTAATAATTGACAAATTGTTAGCATTAACTTTACCTAGTACATCAAAATCAAGGAAACTATCATTAATTGGTGTAATTATAGTATCAGCATAAGAGTGAGCTAGTCTTGATAAAAAGGAGTAGCTTCCTGGTGTATCGATTACTACATAATCTGCTTTTTTTGCCTGTTCAAATATTTGTTCAAACCTAGTTTTTTCGTCCTTTTCTTTAAGGTTAATGACTTGTTCTTGACTTTCAGTTAAATGAACATGCTGAGGAATAGCAACCGTTTTATCCGGATTTTTTAGATTATAGTCAGCCCTATTCTTTAAATAATTTGTTAAAGAACCCTGACGTGCATCAGTATCAATACTAGCTACCGTATGACCATTATAAAGTAAGGCAGTAATAAGATGCATGGAGCAGGTAGTTTTACCAGCTCCACCTTTTTCATTACCAACTACAAATATGCGATTTGGTTGATTATTTTTCATAACTGTCTTGGATAAATTGGTTAAGAAGCCTTACGCCGTAACCTACTGCTCCTCTAGGGCCAAGAGGATTACCTGTTTTATTATAGGCAACACCAGCAATATCAAGATGAGCCCAAGCTACATTTTCCTTAATAAAATGTCCGATGAACTGAGCTGCTGTAGAGCTGCCAGCTGCTCCAGGGACGTTACCAATATTTGCAAGATCGGCAATGTCAGATTTAATCATTTCATCAAAATCTTTATGTAGAGGCATACGCCATAATTTCTCATTAACTTTATTACCAACCTCTATTAGTTTATCAGCTAGCTCATCATTATTGGAAAAGCATCCACCGTAAGTTTTGCCAAGAGCTACAACAATAGCTCCGGTAAGGGTAGCAAGATCAATTACACATTGAGGTTTGAACTTTTCTTGAGTATACCAAATTGCATCAGCCAAGACTAACCTGCCTTCTGCATCAGTATTATCCACCACTACTGTTTGTTTGGACATAGTGGTTACCACATCTCCTGGTCTTTGAGCGTTACCTGAAGGCATGTTTTCTACAAGACCGACTACGCCAACAACGTTAACTTTTGCTGTGCGGCTAGCCAAAGCCATGATTGCTCCAACTACTGCTGCTGAGCCAGCCATATCATATTTCATGTCTCCCATATTTGCTGCTGGTTTAAGTGAAATACCACCACTATCAAAAGTAACTCCTTTACCAACAAAAGCCACGGGAGGCGTATCATCATCCAAACCATTATATTGCATTACTACCAGTTTAGATTCATTCTGTGAACCTTGTCCAACACCAAGCAAAGCCCCCATACCAAGGTTTTTCATTTCTCTTTCACCGATAATGGTAATTTCAACTCCTAATGGTTCAAGATGCTCTAATATCTTTTCCGAGTAAGATAAAGGAGTTTTGATATTGGCTGGTTCATTAATTATATCTCTAGCAAAAAATACCGCTTTGGCTAATAATCTCTTATCATTAAATAATTCTTCTGCCTTAGAGTTGTTGTTTGTAGAAATTTCAAGAGATTCTACGACGAATTTTTCTATTTCGCTTTGTTTAGTTTTGTATTTATCAAATTTATATGAAGTAAGCAAACAGCCGCTAGCTATAAGCATCGCCACAACAGCTGGCTCATATTGTCCAATATGATGAGAGATTTTTATACCAATAGTTCTAATTTTACAGCAAGTACTACTGGATAAAATTTTTCCCCCGATCTCCTCAATACAAGAGGGCTTTAGTTTTGTTTCATCACCAATACCAACTATAATTAAATATCTTATCTCTCCATCCTTACCGATAGAATTAACAATTTTAATTTGTCCAAATTTTCCAGCAAATACTAATTTATTCTGAATAGTTTTAGAAATTAAACCATGATGTTGTTGGTCAAGTAGCAATAACTCATTGTCTAATTTCAGTTGTTCGTTAATAAAAACTACAGTTGCTTGATTATTTGATAATTCTTTACTTATAAAGTTAATGTTATTGAGCATAAATTCCTATTTTTGAGAGGCTAATTTTATATATTCTTTTTGTAAGCGTAATAATCTGAATAATGGAAGTATATAAAAAACCCACTAATTAATAAAGTAATTCTTTAAGTCTTTAAATATTATATTCTAAAATTATCTTCCACTAAGTAGAAAAGTGATTAATTTCAATTATTTTTTTGTGCTAGAGTATATAGAAATAAATATTATAATTTATTTCTAGTTAATAAATTAATGTATAAGTTGCAACGTATTTTTATCAATAAACCCCGCAATTGTTGAAAGTTAAAAAATCGTCATCGTGCATAGGAGTCATTGCGAGGAGCTGTGCAAAGCACAGCGACGCGGCAATCTAGAATACGCGAAGCGTTACTCTAAAAAACAGCTTCGCTGTTTACCTAGATCGCCACGGCGTCTGTCGACGCCTCGCGATGACGGTTTAGGGCTTACAAAGCTCATCGCGATGACGATTTTAACTTTCGACAGTTGTGGTTGATGACACCTAGGCTATTAAACCGATGTCTTACATCAAACTAATGAGGTTAATTAGTTTTTTTTAAATTAGTATTTAATTTTGTCTGAATATAATTTTACCTATAACCCTTAACCTAAAAATTTCTTTCTTGCTTTTCTACTTGGAAATAGTGTTTTCAGGAAAATAGTGTTATCATCTTCTTTTATATAAGGTACAGCATATATTTCAGTTAGTATCCTTACATAATAGAATTTGCTGATCAGGATATTGTTCTTGATTATGATGTTTAGTTATATCTAATAGATTCCCATCTGCTATAGCTTGAATTATTTCTTCAAAACCTATTCCCCTTTCAAGCAACAATTTTGAATTCTTTTCATAATTATATCTGAATTTAATCAACTTAAACTACCTAATAACTACAATTTTGTGGCTTCTTTATGAATTAACATATTAATATATGTTTGATATGCTAACCCAAGTTTTGAAGCCTTAATTTTTATAGCTTCAATATCCTGCTCAGCTACTCTTATAGTAATAGGATACTTTCTCTTTAGGTGTGTTTTAGCTGCATTTTGAAATAGTTTAATATCATTTTGATTTTTAATACTAGGTTGTTTTTCAAAATTAATCTCTATCTCCTGCTCATATTTATCTAATTTGTAGCTCATAGTTTCATATATTTTATTTAATATAATAATAAATAGTACATACTATGTCAATACATTATACGCGAATTCGATAAGCGAACAATAGTGTACTGCTCGTAAATGAAGAGTTGGTAGACTATAGTATACTTCAAGAAGAGCTAGGCAGTAGCAAAGTCGAGCTGCTAGGCGTACATGAGTAACGGAGCAGCTTCGATCTTTGGTCGCGGGAACGCCAATTCTTGAAGTTCTACCTGAGTATGCATAGTGAGTGGGCTAGGCAATTTTCTTATATTCAAAGTATATTTTTCTTACCGAGTGAATCCATATAATACAAACAATGGTAAATACCACCATTAAAAATGGTGATATAGAGCTAAAAGTGGCTGTTGGTATTAATGTGAAAATAATTGACTGTATTAAACCGCTCGAAGATTTACCAACCTTCGAGCTAATGACGTCTACAGCTGCCTTACCTTTTGTCTTTAGCTCTTGGTCAAGAGGAATATATAACATTTCTCTTGAGGTATCCCAAATTGAATATTTACTACCTTTCACTAGAATGTTTTGTAAAGCACCAATTGACACCGCAAGAGCTAAGGGTGTCATGAGAATGCTACTATCAAATATCGATAATACTTGGTGGTCAAATACGATTAAGATAAAAAACAATATACCAGTAATCATCATGACAATTGGTGGAATTACTGCAGCAACAAACCAGCCATGGCTACGCATTATATTATTGCCTATTATAGTCATTACCATAATAGCAACTCCAGTCCAAAGAATGTAAAGACTATTGAATTCTGCATAACTATTAACAGTGGGGTATAGTTCCTTAATTTTTGCTTTCCATACTGCTTCTACCAAATTCATTGATAAACCAAAGGCAGCAGAGCAAATTAGCATTAACCATAAATATTTTGATCTTGTTATATATTTAAAACTTTCAATTAAACCCATTCCTTCTTTAGTGGATCTACCACTTTTAGCATTTGCATAAAATGTTGGATTTGTAAAAACATTTTTAGTAATAAATTTTACAAGTAAACATGATATAACAGCAGAAACTACCACGAGACTTGTTGATATTTTTATAAGTGTAGTTTTGTTGTCCGATACGGTTAAGAAATATTTAGCAATACTGTTCTCAGATGATAAGTTCATCATCAAAAAGCCCACAAATATTAAAGAAGAATTGCCAAATAATGAAAAAAGCGTGTAAAACCTTTTTGCTTCTTCTGTTGTAGTAAGTTCATTAGCAAACTGCCAAAAAAGTAAAACATAAAAGATATTTGGCCAAAGTTCAGATAATGTATAGAAAACCATATAACTCCAATTACCAATTAAAGCTATATACCATTTAAGATGAGGATAAGCCCCCATAACTTGTTCTAGCGAATTTGGATTAATATGGAAAATATCGACATTTGGATAAATAATGAAAGCAAAAAGAATGAAGAATCCAACAAAGAAAGTGATTAAATAGCAAAAAATCTTTTCAAAACTAAAATGATTAAGCATCTTAGCATAGATTATAACGAATAAAGTTGCTGCAGGTGTTACACAATAAACTTTAGTAAAACTTACTACTTCAGCACTAATCTCTGAAATTAAAATACTATCTTTTAAAATTCTTAATATGTTTTGATTGAATAGGACACAAAACATCAGACCGCACATAGGTATGAATTTTCCAAGTTCATGATTATGGATAGGCCAAAATATAGTTCTGAATTTGCTTTTAAATAAGTTTGACTGTATATTAGTCATAATAAGGATTCCCTAAGACAAAAAAAAAACTTGAGGACATGTTCAAGAATTTCTCTATAATGGCTTAAGGCTATTATGAAAACCAAAGAAAGTTAGGAACTTATATATTATTAGCCTCCCTATGTCAAGATATTTAATATTGGTCTTTAAATTGGTTCTTCCTAGTAATTATTAGTGTATAAAAAAATATGTTGGACAATGACAAATATCAAAAATATTTTGATCAATATAGTGATTATTCATCAAAATATTTATTGGGTAATAAGTATTGTTCCTTGGGTAAAAAAATAACTAAAACAAAATATTATCAAATTTTATATTATAAAACACTGGCATCGCAAGATTGCATTATTAGTAATAAAAGAATATTTTTAGTTATTCCTTCGATCTTTAACTCCCCGGAAATTCTTTTCTTAGCTAAATCAAAAAGCTTTGTTGGTAACTTAAGACATTGTGGTGAGGTGTTTCTAGTTGATTGGTTTGAAGTTGATGAAGCTGATTATTTGTTAGAAGACTACGTAAAGAGGGTAGTTGAAATTATTAGCAAAATTATTAGCAATTTAAGACAAAAAAATTATCAAATAGACTTAGTGGGACACTGCATCGGTGGTATTATAGGAATGGCAGCCACTGTAATAGTACCAAACATGATAAGAACATTAACATTACTTTCAACTCCTTGGGATTTCTCCCATTTTGCTACAGCAAGGAATATATATCAATATCTTGGTCTAGATTATTATGTACGAAATTTGCCAATGATTCCCAAACTACATATTCAGATTCTTTTTTTCCTATTAATGCCAAATTATTTCAGTACAAAACTTGATAAATTTTTTACCATAACTGTACCAAAAATAAGAGATTTATCTTTTAGAGTAGAAAATTGGTTGATGTCTGGAACTGCTTTGTCTAGAAATACATATATACAAATTATGGATGATGTAGTAGGCAATAATATGCTTGCAAAACTTCAATGGAAAGTCAATAATATCATCATTGATCCGACATTAATAAATAAACCAGTATATCAAATAATTGCAAGTAATGACAAAATAGTACCAAAATCATCTATGTTATCCTTACACAAATTATTTAGAGAATCTATGATCTTCGAAGTACCAAGTGGTCATATTAGCTATTTGATTAATAATAATTTAGATACCTTATTTAAGGAGTATACTCGATGAGTAAAAAGGCAGTTTATATAACTCATGCAAAAAGAACAGCAGTAGGATCTCTGCTAGGAAGCCTAGGATCAATTCCAGCAACCAAACTTGCAGCTATCATTATAGAATCAATTTTAAAAGATAGTAAACTAGATCCAGCCATTATTAATGAAGTAATAATGGGGCAGGTAATCACTGGTGGCGTAGGACAAAATCCTGCTAGGCAAGCTCTAATCCAAGCTGGATTACCTAAAGAAGTTACAGGCTTCACAGTTAATAAAGTATGTGGATCTGGGTTAAAAACGGTATGTTTAGCGGCAAGTAGCATTATTGCAGGTGATAATGAGATTGTGATAGCTGGCGGGCAAGAAAATATGTCTTTGGGTTTACATGGATCGTATATTCGTGCTGGCCATAAGTTAGGTAGCACACAAATGGTAGATTTGATGCAGTATGACGGTTTGACCGATGTATTTTCTAATAATTTAATGGGAATTACCGCCGAAAATATATCTAAAAGATTTAATATTACTAGAGAAATGCAAGATGAATTTGCACTAAAATCACACCAAAAAGCACGTGAAGCACAAGCAGAAGGTCGTTTTAAAGACGAGATCTTACCAGTAGAAGTTAAGATGCAAAAAGCTACATTAGTGTTTGATCAAGATGAGGGAATTAGAGCTGATATTAAATTAGAAGTTCTAGCTAAACTACGTCCAGCTTTTGACAAAGAAGGTACTGTAACAGCTGGTAATGCTTCTTCTATTAATGATGGTGCAGCTTGTTTAATGGTAGTATCTGAAGAAGCATTAAAGAGATATAATCTAAAACCTCTTGTGAGAATTGTATCATATGCTGAAGTAGGGGTAGATCCAAATATTATGGGAACAGGTCCAATACCAGCATCGAAGAAGGCTTTGGATAAAGCTGGTTGGAAAGTAGAAGATTTGGACATAATAGAAGCTAATGAAGCTTTTGCCGCTCAAGCTATTTATGTAAATCAACAGATGAATTGGGATATTAATAAAGTCAATATGAACGGAGGGGCTATTGCTCTTGGTCATCCAATAGGAGCAAGTGGGGCAAGAATTTTAGTAACATTAATTCATCAAATGCAAAAAATTAACGCGAAAAAAGGGCTAGCAACACTTTGTATAGGTGGAGGGATGGGGATAGCTATGTGTATTGAAAAGGTAAATTAATAATGCAAAAATTTTCATTTGACTTAAAATTTCAACATAAAAAAGCAAGAACTGGTGTTATTACTACTAGGCACGGTCAGATACGTACCCCAGCTTTTATGCCAGTCGGTACGAAAGGTACGGTAAAAGCCATGTTACCCGAAGCAGTGGAGTCTACCGGAGCTGATATAGTACTTGGTAATACTTATCACTTAATGCTGCAACCAACTGCTGAAAGAATTGCTCAGCTTGGGGGCTTGCGTAAATTTATGAACTGGTCAAAGCCTGTACTTACTGACTCAGGTGGTTTTCAGGTCATGTCCCTATCGAAATTACGTAAAATTACCGAAGAAGGTGTAATTTTTAACTCTCATATTGATGGTAGTAAGCATATGTTAACTCCCGAACGTGCAACTGAGATACAATATCTTCTTGATAGCACTATTACTATGGCGTTTGATGAATGTACCCCATATCCTGCAACATTTGAGCAAGCAAAATCATCTATGGAATTGACATCTAGATGGGGAGAGAGGTCAAGAAAAGCCTTCGTTCAAAGAGAAGGTTATGGTCAATTTGGTATTGTACAGGGGAGTATATATCAGGAGTTACGTGTTCAGTCAGCACAGAATTTGGTAGAATTAGATTTTGAAGGGTATGCTATTGGAGGTCTAGCAGTAGGTGAGGGACAAGAACTAATGTTCAATGTGTTAGACTATGCTCCGGATTTGTTACCTAAATATAAGCCAAGATATCTTATGGGGGTTGGTAAACCAGCTGATATTATTGGTGCGGTTGCAAGGGGAATAGATATGTTTGATTGTGTTATTCCAACCCGCTCGGGTCGGAATGGTCAAGCTTTTACTAAATATGGTATAGTAAATATTCGCAATAGTAAGTATAGTAGCGATCATGAACCGCTAGAATATGATTGTTCATGCCCAGCATGTAAAAATTATAATAAAGCTTACTTACATCATTTGGTAAAGGTAAAAGAGATTCTAGGGGCGGTACTTATGACGTGGCATAATTTGGTGTATTTCCAAGAATTAATGTCAAGAATAAGGCAATATATTCAACAAGGGAAAGACTTTGATTTTGAAAATTAGTTATAAAAGACAATTTCAAGTATATCTTTATAAGAAAATATCAATTAGCAGCTGCAAATAAATAATAAATAGTATAAAATAGCCAAATAGTTATATTTGAAAGACAATAGATTGATTACAGAATGTTAATATATAAACGTTATATAATAAGAAATATTGTACCATCCTTGGTGATAATTATTTTCTCGATCACTAGCCTTGTATGGATTACTCAGATATTAAAGTTTTTATACTTAATTGATAAAGGAATAAAAGCTCAGGATTTCTTAAATTTAATTATTTTAGTTATTCCATCTTTGTTATTTATTTTGCTACCTTTTGCAACTATTATCACTATTATTTATACTTATAATGCTTTAAGTGAGAGGCGTCAGATAATTATTCTACAAAATTTGGGATTAAGTAATATACAACTAGCTAGTCCAGCATTGATTGTAGCCTTGACAGTTACGTTATTTGCTTATTATATTTCGACTAGTTTATTGCCGTTATCTTATGCAAAGCTTAAATCAGATCTTAATTTCATGAAAAATAATTATGCATCCACTCTACTAGATGAGAAGACATTTAATACAATTTCTAAAGATATCACAGTTTATTTTGATAAAAGATTGGCTGATGGTACTATGAAAGATTTAATCCTTTTTGATAATCGTAAACATGATAATCATGCAATTTTATTTTCTAGATCGGGGATATTTAAAATATATAATAACTCTTCGTTTGTTCAGCTAAAAGATGGGGTTAGGCAGGTATATGACTATAATGGTAATTTAACTAATTTATCATTTGATGTTCTAACAGTAGAATTAGTCAGTAATGATGCTAAAAGATTGGTAAAGGAAGAGTATAGTCGAGAAATCAATGAATATTATATTCATGAATTATTAAAACCCAGCAATAATCTATCGAAGCAGAGGAAGATTAAATTAGTTGCTGAGGGACACCAAAGGTTGATTTGGCCAATGTATAATTTTGTACTTGTTTTTCTAACATTGTCGGTTTTTTTAAGACAGCCTTATAATAAAAAATCTAGTCTAAAGCAGATTTTAATTACGGCACTTTCTGCAATAATTATTACATATTTGCACTTTGTATTACAAAATCTTGCTTCTAAAGATTTAAATTTTATCTTTGCTTGTTATGCTAACATTATTATCGCTATTATTTTAAGCCTGTATTTATATTTTCGTAAAATTATATGAGTTTTCAAGATTTACCACAATTCCTAAAAATTTTAGAGCAAAATGGTCTCTTAAATCGTATATCTTATCCCGTATCATCCAACCTTGAAATAACAGAAATCAGTAGAAGAGTTTTAATAAAAGATGGTCCGGCTCTTTTGTTTGAAAATGTTATTAGAGATGATGGGACTAAGTCTGATATGCCAGTTTTAACCAATTTATATGCCAGCACGCGGCGGATTGCCTTAGGACTTGGTTTAAAAAATACAGAAGAGTTGAGGAAATTTGGTGAATTGCTAGCTTTTCTTAAAACACCAGAACTACCTTCTTCCTTTAAAGAAACCTTTGCTATGTGGCCACTCGCCAAAAGAATATTAGCCATGTCACCCAAGATGTTGTCAAAAGCTCCTTGTCAAGAAGTGATAATTAGTGATCCTGATGTTAATATATTGCCTATACAAACCTGCTGGCCTCTTGATATTTCACCACTACTTACTTGGTCAATAGTTGTTACAAAAGGGCCTAGCTTAGAAAAAATAGATAATTTTAACCTTGGTATATACCGAATGCAAGTAGTAGAGCGTAACAAACTTATTATGCGCTGGCTTAAAATGCGAGGTGGAGCACAACAACATAAGCGTTGGCAATCAGCAAAGATTGATCCTTTTCCTGCTGCAGTGGTTATTGGGACGAGCCCTGCTGTAACTATGGCTGCTGTTATGCCGCTACCCGATAATATGTCTGAGTATAATTTTGCTGGATTATTAAGAGGTAAGTCAATTGAACTGGTAAATTGCGTCAGTATAGATATGAAAGTGCCAGCTCATAGTGAAATTGTTATTGAAGGGCATGTAAGTTTTGAGGAGTATTTACCAGAAGGACCATTTGGTGATCATACAGGTTATTATAATGATGTTGAATGTTTTCCAGTATTTAATGTTAAGACTATTACCATGAAAAAGCAACCTATATATTTAAGTACTTATACTGGTAAAGCCCCAGATGAGCCATCTATACTTGGTGAAGCATTAAATGAAATGTTTATTCCGATAATTCAACAGCAATTTCCAGAGATTGTTGATTTTTGGTTGCCACCTGAAGGTTGTTCTTACAGAGTTGCTGTGGTATCTATTCGTAAGGCTTATGCAGGTCATGCAAAAAGAATAATGATGGGGATTTGGTCATTTTTAAGACAATTCATGTATACAAAATTTATTATTGTGGTAGATGATGATATAGATATTCGTGACTGGAAGGAAGTGGTTTGGGCAATATCGACTAGGGTAGATCCTTCTAGGGATACTACTTTTATCGATAATTCACCAATAGATTATCTTGACTTTGCCTCACCTGTGTCTAGCCTTGGTAGTAAAATGGGAATAGATGCAACTAATAAAATAGCCCCAGAAACTAATAGAGTTTGGGGTAAGAAAATAGAAATGACTAGCGAAGTTGTGGAAAAGATTGATAAAATTTGGGAGATGCTTGGTATATCCACTTGAAATATTGCTATAGCTAAACTGGAAAGGTTTTAGCCAAAAATCGTCATTGCGAGAAGTCGTGAAAAAGCGGCGACGCGGCAATCCAGGTACAACTGTTGAAAGTTAAAAAACCGTTATTGTGAAGTGTTGTTGTAAGGCTTAAACCGTCTATTAGCGAGCGAACGTACGTGAGCGTGGCAATCTAGATCATACTTTTAACTTACAATTGTTTCGTCGACCTACGGTCTCCTCGCAATGACGGTTTTTGGCTAAAATTTTTTCGGTTTAGCTATAAGCCAATAATTTTTTCTTAAAACACTTAGTGTTAGAAATTTATAGTATATATTATATACTCAAATGACTTGAAGAATTGGAATTGGGTATAATGGATAATATTTCTAGTGATGAAATAATCAAAAATATAAAAAAAGTTAGTGATAAATACCAAGAGATAATACTTTGTCTTATGCAGGGTAGGGGGAATATGATCCCTGCATCTCTTATTGATATGGATAAAAATAAAGTTATATTATCAAGCTTAAGTGAACAATTTATAAAAAATCCTGAAAAATTTTGGCAGCTAAATATTCAGTACGTTGAAAAATTTCAGAATCTTGTCATAAATTCAGTAGAGAAATTTGTAGGGAAATCAACCACTCCTCTTTTTTCACCAAATAGTAAAGATAGAAGGTTTAAGGATTTAGCTTGGCAGGATAATGCGTATTTTGATTTTGTTAAGCAATTCTATTTAATGTCTTCAGAATGGTTACAGGATAATATCGAACAATATGAACTAGCACCTGACCTTAAACAACATTTGGCATTTATGACGCATCAATTTATTAATGCCTTCTCTCCTTCAAATTTTGCTTTTGGCAACCCGATAGTTCTTAGTAAAATTTTGGAAACAGGTGGTCAAAATCTTGTTCAAGGCTTAGAAAACTTTCTTGCAGATATAAGAAATTCTAGTGATATATTCAATATAAAAACTACCGATAATAATGCTTTTTTACTTGGCAAAAATATAGCTACTACTAAAGGAAAAATTGTTTTTCAGAATCAATTAATACAGTTAATATGTTATGAACCTAAGCAAAAAACACGGGCAATACCATTACTTATAATTCCACCCTGTATTAATAAATACTATATACTTGATCTATCTGAACATAATTCAATGGTAGCGTTTCTTGTCGAACATAATTTTCAAGTATATATGGTTTCTTGGGTTAATCCCGATGAAACTCTAGCTGATAAAAGTTTTGAGGACTATGTAAAAGAAGGAGTTTTAGAAGCTTGTGAATATATAATGCAGTTTGGATATAACCATATTAATGCTATTGGTTATTGTATTGGTGGAACTTTTCTTGCGACTGCCATTGCTTATCTGAAGGCAAATAATTTAAATTATATTAATAGTGTCAGCTTTATTACTGCCCTTTTAGACTTTAAAAATCCTGGAGAAGTAAGTATTTTTGTCAATGAGTCATCGATTGCCATGATCGAACAAGAAATGAATTCTAAAGGATATTTTGATGGTCGTTATTTGTCGAATAGCTTTAGTTTGCTAAGAGCTAATGATTTAGTATGGTCGTTTTTTGTTAATAACTATCTGCTTGGTCAAACTCCAATAGCATTTGACTTATTATATTGGAATGCTGATCCAACGAATTTACCAACTAATATGTATAGCTATTACTTACGTAATATGTATCTAAATAATTTATTGAAAGAACCGAGTAACTTATCATTATTTGGTACGCCAGTTGATTTGAGCAAGATTGACTGTAATTCTTTTTTCCTTGCTGCAAATGACGATCATATAGCTCCGTGGCGATCGGTGTATGAAGGATTAAAACTATTAAAAGGTAACAAAACCTTTTGTCTTACAAGTTCTGGACATGTTGCAGGTGTGGTTAATCCTCCTGCAACGTCTAAATATAATTATAAAACTAATAAAGACATAGCCTCTACTAGTGAATCATGGTTTATTAATGCTGACGAGCATCAAGGATCATGGTGGTCTTACTGGCTTACTTGGTTAGAAGATAATAGTGGTGAGTTAATAAAATCGATAGATTATGGTAGTTTAAAATCCATCGAACTTGCCCCCGGCAAATATGTTCATAAAAGAATATAACCTCTAACTTTTTTACCTAATCTCAACTTGATAGAGCTAAATAAAGTGAGCCGATGAAAATATAGAATCAATTAATGTGAGCCAAGAAATTTTGAGAGTCAATTAAATCAAGCTAGACTGTATTTTTAAAGTCAGTTAATTTAAGCCGCTTGTTGCTGATGAAAGCAAGCCAGTGTCATTTCAAAATCAGGTCGTCATAATTAAGGAAGCTGCTTTAAGTATTTATTTTTAATAGCTCTCTAATTTTGGTAATAGATAATTTTGTCATTCTAGAGATTTCTTCAATAGAACTACCACTTTTTATCATCGTTTTTACTAATCTAGCTTCACCTCTAGCTTCACCTATTTGTTCCCAATGTTGTGCCAAACTACCCATAAGCTTTGTACCTGTTTCCTAATTTAACTTACTTGTTAATAATTTTTCTAACTCTATTCTATCCGATTGATCTATTTTTGTCAAAGTGTAAGAAAGAATCATTTCAATATAGTTATAGCCGATAGTCACTTTGGTAAATTCAGGTAAAATATTGGCTATTTCCTGCCATTTCTTTAATAGATTACGTTTTTTTATATGTTTCATAAAAAATTCAAGAATACCTGACCACACTCTTTTTTTCAGTTCCTCATCAGCAATATCATGCACATTTACTAGTTGATAATCATTTGCCCAAATATCCCTAACTAATTTACTATTGTCAAATAAACTCCACAAATTACGAGACACATTATATTTTCTTGTGCCGTTAAAAATATTAACGGATAGACTAACGGTAAAGTTTTGGTTTTAGGATTTTCAGTTAAATATCTGTCACAAATATTCATCATATATTTGAAGAGACGGAAAGCCATGAAATGATCAGGGCTGCTTTGATGCTCGACGAGCAGGTACAGATAACCATCTTGCTTACCAAATTTAGTATAAAACAACACGTCTGAGATAGTATCTCTTAAATTTGGTTCAACAAAAGTTGTATTGTCCATTTCTAGGCTAGTGAAATCTACTAAATCCTTAATATGTTTAGGTAAATGGGCATCAAAAAATTCATGTGCTACTAGTGGATTTTCCATAGCTTTACGAAAGATTTGATCATGCTTTAAGCGTTCAGCCATTTTCCTTACCTATTTTAACAAATCTTACAAGTTTTATATAGTTCATTGATGAGAATTTAGTGACGTCGTCTTCGATCACTCTCCTATTATCTATAGGCTTCGCTCCATCGTTCTTGCTATCCAATTCTCCTGAATTGACTATATTTGAGGTTACTTAGAAACTCTTGCTACCCTTATAGTTATTATGTCTGAATTTAATTCAACATTAGTCATATATTCTAGCGTGAAATCGCTAGCAAATTCACTTAAGGTTTGCTCAAGAATGAATGTACTATGTTGCTCAACTATTTGCATAACATCCGGTTTGCCTATGACTTCTAGGAAGATTCTATCATTCATGGCAAAATTGGCATCTTTTCTCGTTTGTTGAATAAAGCGTACTAAATCTCTTGCAATACCTTCTTCGTATAGTTCTTTTGTTATTTCTAAATCCAGTAATATTAGTCCATGATTATTAGCTAAAGACTTTGTACCTTTAACATTTTTAGGTTCTAAAACTAGAGAGAACTCACCTTGATTTAATGTTTCTCCCGCTATTACTAGATGCTCATTCATCAGTTGCCACTGATGGTTTTTAGAAGCTATTATGATATCCTTGACTTTATGAGGTAGACGTTTTCCTAAATTAGGGAAGTTAATAGATAATTTGTAATCAGCATGATTTTCTACATCATCTTTATAAATTACCTTTTTAACATTAATCTCATCTTTAATTAATTCTTCAAATTTTACTAGTAATTCATTATTTTTACTAATGATCGTTAAACTGCTAAGTGGTTGACGAACCCGGATATTTTCGTTACTTCTAATGAATAAAGCATTACTACAAATATCTAATACTTGATCCATGATGCTGACTAAATCATAATCGACTTCTATCATATCAAGTTTAGGAAAATCCGCTAAATGAACACTGCCTCCTTGCTTTTCTAGCCTTGTAAGTCCTAAATAAATTTCCTCAGAAATTAATGGTAGTAAACTAGATTGAGCAATAGACATTATTTCAAGACAACTATATAAGGTATTATAAGCATTTTCTTTATCTTGATCTTTTTCAATTTTCCAAAAACGATTCCTACTTCTTCTAATATACCAATTATTTAATACTTCAAAAAAATTGCCGACATTATTATAAGCTATTTGAGTATCAAAATTATCTAGCCCATACTGGATTTTTTCTACTGATATTTTTAGTTTTGATAAGATATAACGATCTAGCACATTTTGAGAATTAAAGTTGCTTTCCGCTTTTATCTGATCGCTATTAGCATACAGAGTAAAGAAATGGTAAGCATTCCAAATGGGCTTGATAAATAAACGTAAGCTCTCATAAACCATTTTACCGTCTTTGTCGATCAGCAGTTCCTGACCTTTGACTACATTGGAAGAGAGCATGGTAACTCTTAGAGCATCAGAACCATATTTATCAAATAATTCTAGCGGATCAGCATAATTATTAAGACGCTTTGATAATTTTTGCCCGGTGCTGTCTAATATAACCCCATGGCAAATACAATTTAAAAAAGGTGTTTGGTCAAAAAGGGCTGTTGACAGTACCATTAAAGTATAGAACCAACCGCGTGTTTGTGCTGAATATTCTACTATAAAATCGGCAGGAAAATGCTTTTCAAACCACTCTTTATTTTCAAATGGATAATGTACTTGCCCATAAGGCATAGAGCCGCTTTCAAACCAGCAATCAAAGACATCTTCTACTCTAACCATCATTGATTTACCGGTTGGATCATCCGGATTTTTTCTAGTTAGTTGATCAATAAAAGGCCTATGTAAATCGGTAACTGTAATCCCAAAATCTTTTTCTAACTCCTCTATTGATCCATACACATCAATCCTAGGATAAGCCGGATTATCTGATTTCCATACAGGTAGCGGTGTACCCCAAAATCTATTGCGGCTAATTGACCAATCCCTAGCATTTTCTAGCCATTTGCCAAATAAATTATCCTTGACATGCAAGGGTATCCAATTAATTTGTTGATTTAATAGGACCATTCTGTCTTTAAATTCGGTAACTTTTACATACCAAGAAGGAACGGCTTTGTATATAAGAGGGGTGTCAGTACGCCAACAATGGGGATAATTATGAATATATTGCTCGGTTTTAAGCCAATTACCCTGATTTTTTAGCTTAATAATAATTTGGTCATTAGCATCAAATACTTGCATACCAGCCAAGTCAAAAATTTCTTTGGTGTATTTTCCGCTACTATCTACCGGACAAACTAGTTCTATACCATGGGCTGCACAAAGAATTTGGTCTTCCTCACCGAAACCTGGAGCCATATGAACGATACCAGTACCGTCTCCCTCAACAACAAAATCTCCGGAAAGTACTTTAAAGCTACTTGGATGATTGGCAAAATAATTGAATAATGGCTTGTAAGTGAGATTTAATAGGTACTTACCTTCAATTATATCATAATTTTTTTCATCACTAAGTCCTAACTCTTTTTTATATTTAGCCAAAGCAAATTTAGCCAAAATATAACAAACCTGACCATTTGGTACTAAAGCATATTCAATATCAGGTCCAATAGCTAATGCTAAATTAGCTGGCAAAGTCCATGGTGTCGTAGTCCATGCCAGCATTCTGTACTCGTTATATTGTACAGAATTTGGTAATTTATCCTCAAGTACAAAACTTACCGTAACTGCCTTATCAGTTCGTTCTCTATATGCATTATCTAGCCTTGTTTCAAAATTAGATAAAGGCGTTTCACATGCCCAAGAATAAGGCATTACTCTCATTGATTCATATAGAAGTCCTTTGTTATATAATTCTTTGAAAGCCCACAGCACAGATTCCATAAAAGCTTTATCCATGGTTTTATAGGAATTGGTAAAATCCACCCATCGTGCTTGTCGATTAACATATTCCTGCCACTGATTAGCATATTTCATGACCGATGATCTACAATGCTCGTTAAATTTATCAATACCAAAATTGATAATGGCCGTTCTACCAGAAATACTTAATTCCTTCTCTGCTTGCATTTCAGCAGGGAGTCCATGACAATCCCACCCAAAGCGTCGCTCGACTCTTTTGCCTTTACTAGTTTGATAGCGTGCATAAACATCTTTGATAAAGCCAGTTAGCAGATGACCATAATGTGGTAGACCATTAGCAAAGGGTGGACCATCATAAAAGATGAATTCGTTATTTTGTCCATTATTTATTGATGGTCTAGCATCTATCGTTTTTTGGAAAATATTATTCTTCTGCCAATAAGCTAAAATCTTTTTTTCAATCGTTGGAAAATCGGCATTAGATTGGATATCTGGGTAGTATTTATTAGTCATGTTGTAATCTTGATTATTATAAAAATAGTCGAATAATTGGTATATCGACGGGATTTGGTAATTTAAAAATATTCTTACATTTAGAGAACATAGTTATGATACTAGATAAAGACTTGGTAATATATTTATCGGTATCTATATTATTTTCTGACTCGTCTTGAATGTAATAGAGTATCGAACTTATATAAACGCTAAATAACAAACTTCTCTTAGTATAATAATTATGATCTATAGATGTATCTCCTGCATAACGCCAAATTAAATCGCAGGTACGAAAGGCTATTTTTGTAGCAAATAGAGTGTTTGATGGTGTGGTAAAATAAGTACGATTCTTCAAATGTATACTCTTCTGCTTTGAAGAATTGGTTTTTGCAAATACTTGCGGGGTATTCGCGTACTCACGTACTTCATGTACGCCTAGTCCGTTCACCCCTTGTTTATTGTCCCCATTCTCCAAATCATTTGAGTATACAAGTTTAGGTGTACAATTTTTTATTCTAACTTTTAAGGCTAAATCAATTTTATCCCTTATTTTAGCTGGGGTTTCTTGCTGAGATAATAACTCAAGCATTTTTTGGTCTTGCCAGCTTTCAAAAAAATCAACTATTTCCCTTAGACCATTTGGAAAAATTATATGACAATACCCCTTAACAAAACCACATTCCTTTTCCGCATCTGCCAATAATTTATTATTCCACTCATCAAAGATTAGCAGTTTTGCTAGAACTTGTACAAATTGTACTTTCAAACTATGATATTTTTCGTAAGTAGTCATAAAAAATAGTCGTTAAATGCATCTTTTAATCTTGACATATAAGCTTAGTATATAGATAATGTTACTATCATTCAATAGTCTAATTTATGCTAAATAGGGGGTAATTAAAAGTGATACTAGTAAACGTTCATGCTGGGAATGGTGAGCAAGCAATTAAAAATTTGAAAAGAAAAATGCAAAGAGAGCTTGTGTTCCGTTCAATGAAAATGTCGCGTTTCTATGAACCTCCTTCAGTAAAACGTGTTCGTAAAGATCAAGAAACAGAAAGAAGAAAAAGAAAAGTTGCTCGTAAACAACTAATGGAAGGTTAATCGAGCTTAAAACTATTATATCTGCGAAGTAGGGCAGTTTAACTCGATAATCAAGTTTCTCCTTAACCGTCATTGCGAGGAGACCTAAGGTCGACGAAGCAATCCAATATATTGGCTTACCTATGCCTAATCTCTTGGATTGTTTCGTTGCTACTAAAGTAGCTCCTTGTTAATAGATAATGGTTGATCAACTCCTCAGCAATAACATTTGGGTGATGACACAATTCTAAATTTGAGATATTATGATTATTAGACCATATTTTTGCTACATTTTTTTTATAGTTTTAATAATATCATCTTTTATGATGCACACTCACGCAGCTGAAACAAAGAGTGCTAATTTGTATATCATAAGCGATAAAGCTTTTGTTGGGGATCGTAGTCAATTGCTAGGAGTAGCAAGAGAAAGCGAGAAATATTTTAAAAGCAAGTCTGTTACGCTGAATGTTGAGGAATACGATAAATCTCAATTAGAAACCGTTAAGGATCAAATTAAGGGTCAAATTAGCAGTAACAAAAATCTTGCCATTATAGTTTCAGTTGGTTATTACGGCATAGAATCAATAACTAAATTAAAGTCAGATCCTGAACTGGCAAAAAATATTATCGCAGTACATCTTTCTCACCAACTATTAGATAATGGCACTTTATCACACAAGCAACTTGTCCAAGAAAAACGTGATAATTTTTTGGGTGCAGACATAATAGCATTGCCTAGTCATGCATTAGATAAGCAGAATACTAAACTTACTGGTAAGCTTACTGGCGTGAACACTATACTACTTACTACTAATGGGGTGGCTCATAATATGCAGGTCTCTGATATTGAATCAGAATATGCTGCATTTAAATCAATGTTTTCTTCCTTTGATAAATATTTAGCAGTGATTTTAGCAGGGGATGTACTGGAAAATGGTACATATCATTGCTACACAAATAAAGAAGCAGAGAAGTTAGCCAATTATGTTAGTAATCTTGCATTAAAAAATAATTATTTCGTATTAGTATCCAATGGTCCACGTACAGGAAAATATGATTGCCAAAACAATAAAGAACTTAGTGTACATGAAAAAGATAGTATAATGGATACGGTGACCTCAAGTTTCCAAAGGGTTTTACAAGAAAATCGAGTACCCTTTAAATTATTTGACTTTAAGAAAGGACAACCAAGTATGTATAAGGCTATTCTTGGAGCTGTTTTATATAACAAGCATAGTTTGATTATAGTACCAGGTGAGTCTACTTCTATGGTCTCGGAAACCGTAGATATGTTACCTGCTAAAACTGTTACGGTGTATTATAACTCCACAATGAACGAAACCCATAAAAGACATATAAAAAACGAGTTTAATGAAGGAAGAGTGTCAATTATTGATGAGAATATGCATCTTCATTTACCTAATATACCTAATAATATGCGAGTTAAGTATTATTCTGCTAGTGAGAATATAGCTAAGGGCATATATACTTTGTGGCATACTCGTACAGTTAGTATACCAAAGGTTATTAAACTGCCCTGATGTTACCCCTACAACTGTTGAAAGTTAGTAAATACAGCTTCTTTATACGTCTATTAGCGAGGAGACCGTAGGTCGACGAAGCAATCCAGTAACATCATTTATCTATAGATTGTTTCCTAGATTGCTTCATTTACGCTCGCAATGACGTTGTGGTATAGGTATTTGTAAACTTTCAACAGTTGAGGGGTTCTTGCTTTAGCAATAATTCTTATAAATCCACGAAATTAACATAAAGAATTTCCAATAATCTAGAGATTTTACTTCTAAAAGTTGTTTTTAACAACTTTTGAAGTTATAGTTATACTCTAATTTTTATAATATTAATTTAGATAATTTAAACTATGGGTAAATAAAATGTCATTACCAGAATCAGAAGAAGCTTTATCCGCAATAAAACAACTTCAAGAAAAGATGAAAACTGAGCAGGGTATATTTGAAGAAGCTAATAAAGACCTCAAAGTGCTACAAAGAGATATCCGAGAGAAGCAAACAGCATTAGATACTCTAAGAGAGAATTTGCAGGAACAAGATAAGGATGCATCAGAATTGTTGGGAGAACTTTGGAAACAGCAGGAAAAAATAAAAGGACACCTAGCTGCTCAATCAGCAGACGAAATAAAAAAAGCAGTTCAAGAACAAAATGAATTTATAGATTTAGAGTTAGAATTGATCAAGCAGCAATATGAAAACATTGTATTAAATCTTGAGCTATGTCGAGAGTTTGAGCAGTTTTTACATGGAGATGGAAAAGATACTTCTCATAGGAGCATTGAACACAAAGAGGCATTTGATAAATTTCTTGCAGGAAATGAATTACTTAGCGAAGATAACAAAGAACAATTACTTGAGAAAAATTTGCAGCTTATGGTCGAGCTTAATGCCAGTATGCAGAATTTAGAAGAAAGAGATAGAAATTTAATAGAGCTAAAAAAGGAGTTACAAAAGAAAGATTTAGCTGATAATTTGACAGTTGATGCTCAGCCAATACTACAAGAATTGTTTAAGGAACGTCAAGCGGAGATAGAAAAAGATATAAAAGCTATTTCAGAACAAGAGCCTATACTAGCAAAACAATATGAAAATATAATACTCCAGGAAAAAGAAATAAAGACAATCCAAGACGAAATAGATGCAAAGACTAAAATCATTAAGCAAAGCAAGCAAAAAGAAGAGCAGTTGTTTGAAGAATTAAAGCAATTGGAACAAAAATCTTACCCCCCTCTATCCAGTGCAAAACAACAAGAAGGTTCAGTTAGCCAGTATTCTATATTACAAGAAAGAGCTAATGATGCTGAGGCGTCAGTGAAACGTCAAATTGAGATTAATAAGTTGAATGAACAGCTTAAGATTGCACAGGGTAAAATAGATGATCAAGATCATCAATTACAGCAATTAAAATCATTGATAGATACGGAAAAATTATCTGCAGAACAAGAAAGCAAAAAAAATCTAGAACGAATAAGTGAACTCCAAGAACGGATTAGGGAACTGGAGGGAGAAAAGGAAGAGCAACAACAATCTACGATATCTCACGGACGTAGTTGGGCAGATGAACTACAGGAGCTAGGTGAATCAGATGGATCTTTGTCAGATCAGATAGATAAGTTAACCAGTGAAAATGATAAATTAAGAGCTAAGTTAGAAGCTACAGAGAAAAATGCAAAAGAACAGCTAGAGGTACTTAGTGGGGAAAAAGAATTAGAGTATAAAGCAAAAGAAAATTATGCAGCAAAATTGCAAGAGGCAACTGAGAAATTATCGGAACTACAATCTCAACTACAATTAGAATTGCAACAAACAAGGAATGAGTTAGAGAAAAAACAAGAAGAGTTAAATTTAGAAAAACTTACTTTTAGAGAGAAAGATGGGCAAAATACAAAATTAGAAGCTAAGCTAGCTGATTTAAACAAGGTTTATGGTGAGTTGCAAAATGAATTAAATGCAGCACAGGAAAGTCATGCAAAGGAATTTAATAGACAATCGGAACTAGCTAAAGAAGAATTACAAAAAAGTCGGAATGAGTTAGATGCGAAACAACAATTATTAGAAAAATCTCAAGAGGAGTTATTATTAGCACAGAATCAATCCAAAGAAAAAAGTGAGCTAACTAAAAAATTACAAGATCAGCTAGCAACAGAAAGTGAGCAGGCTAAAAAACTACAAACTCAAGTAACAGAACTCACTAATAAGGAAAATGAGTTAATGACTAAGTTAGCAGTGGCAGAACAAAATACAGAAAATCAGAAAGGTCAGATAGATAAGCTTACTAAAGAAATAGGATTAGAGAAGAATGAAGCTCAAGCAATACAAAAAAAGGCAGAAGGGTTTGAGGAACAATTGGAGAGAGCCAAAGTAGAACAAGTAGCAGTAGTGCGAGAGCTAAATGAAAAATTATCAGTAGAACAAAAAAAATTTGGAGAAGAAAGTAATAGGTATAAAGAGCTGCAAATTCAGCTAGAAGCAAAAAGTGATCAAGCTGACAAATTACAAGCTAAGCTAGATGGGTTAACCAATGAGAATGCTAATTTAAATACTCAGTTACAAGCAGAAAAAAATGAAAAAAAAGAGCTAGTAGAACTTAGTGAAGCAAAAAATTTAGAGTATAGTAAAGCAAAAGAAAATTATGCAGCGAAATTGCAAGAGGTAGATGAGGAATTATCACAACTAAAATTAGAACAGCAAAAAAGTTGGAGTGAGCTAGAAAAGAAGCAACAAGAATTAATAATCGTTCAAGAAAGCCTAAAGGCAGCTGAGCAAGAATATGGTGTAGAAAGTAAGCAAGCTAAAGAATTACAAGCTCAGCTAGGTGGATTAACCAATGAGAATAATAGTTTAAAAACTCAGTTAGAAGAAATAGAAAATGAAAGAAAACAGTTAGAGGTACTTAGTGGGAAGAAAGATTTAAAGTATAATTATTTAGAGGCAGAATACGAAAAACAACAGGCAGAGCTAAAGAAAATTCAACAAGAATTAACCGAAGCCCAAGAAAAACTAACGTTGGAAAAACTTATTTCTGATGAGCAATATGACCAAAATAAAAACTTTAAAACTCAGCTAAATAAAGTAACCGACGAGAATGCGGGTTTAAAATCTCAGTTAGAAAAAATAAAAGAAGATACAAAAAATCAGCTAGAAACACTTAGTGCAAGAAAAGATTTAGAGTATAATGCCTTAAAAGAAAAACAAAAAGGGGATATAGATGAACTTTGGGGGAGGTTGGAGGTTGCTCAGGAACATGCCCAAAGAATCCAAAAAGATCAACAGGCTAGAATAGCGGAACTTGAAGCTAAAAACGCTAAACTTCTAAGTCAGTTGGAAAAATTACAAATTAAGCCGGAAGTACAAGAAGCTGGGATGCAAACGGATGAGATAGCTAGTAAGTCAATAGGTACGGAAACAGAGACTATTACTAAAGAGTTTAGAGCAGTTGATAGCCAAACAGATAATAGGCAAAAGTTGTATCAATCAGTAGGTACAGAGTATAGCCCTAGGATGTATAGTGGCATGTCTGTAGATAAAGTATTAGTTCAGGATAAGACTAAGGGTAATGTTTATGACGATGATAAAATATTGCAAGCTTTTAAGGAATTGTCAAGAGAGCAAGTCCGACCAATTGTTAATAAATTTTCTTTGCAATCTACAAGCAGTTTTGCTCAATTTGCCCAAAAAAATGTTGGCGGATTATCCGAAGTATTGCGGGACTCAGAAGTACTACGAGAGATAGAAAATATTGAACAAAGAGGCTATACAGATATTCATAAAAAATTTGCAGCTGAGTATAAAGATATTGAATGGCAAGATAAAGGAGCAGATAAGAGCTTTAGTTTGCAGCAAAACGGTAAGGATGTTGTGACAATAAATGAAACAATATTGAGTCATGATGACAAAAATGCTAAATATAAAACTAGTGAGGGAGAAGAAATTAAAAATGCTCGTATGGTAAATATACCGTTATCTATAGATATGCAGGGGGCGTGCCATATGTCTTTTGCAGTACAAGATACAAATGGACGTAATATTAGTAAAGAAGATGCTGTGTATTTGACTGCTCACTATAAGAATGGCAAGTTGGTGCATCTGACCAAACCTACAGAAATATTTTCTTGTTCTGAGGACAATAAGTCACCTTTATATTTGAAACGTAAGGGTAAAACTTATACTTTACCAGTAGATAAAAGCACTCTTGAGAAACTTGAGCAAGAAGTTCTTAAAAACAAAGGAGAATATGTAGGAATAGTTAAAAATGCCCAGGGTAATATTAGGGTAAATTCAGCTGCTGTTCCCGGGTTGCAACCTGATCGTGTAACAGCTGACCCTCTTTTTAAGGATGCGTCTCAGCTATTACATGATGCTAATGCTACCCCTGCTCTAGATGGTTCTCTAGATAAGAAAGGACTTGCTAATAAACAACCTAACCGAAATGTAGGTGGTGGTAGAGATTGTTAACGAGAGTTGCTAATTATGTAATAATTAGCAACTTATATTAAAATTTCACTGATCCATTAACATAGAAAGAGTGGGTAGTAAAACTTTTCTTTAAACTATAATCATAACCAGCACCTAATTCAAGTGCTGATACAGATTGCATGTTTATACAACCTCCTAAAGTGTACATAACATTTTTTGGAGATGGTCTTAGAGATTTTGTGATAGCTACTGTTTGAGTATGGTGTTCTATGCTAGTAAAATTAATAATGTCGGTTGAATTATTTAGTAGAATAGTCTGATCTAGTTTAAAGTATACCTTAGGAATAATTGAAATATTTTTTACCAAAATGCGTTTACTGAAATCAATTCCAGTTTCAAATGATACTCTTTTTCCTTTCCTAGTTGGTACATTAATATTAAAATCTTTCCTATATTCTGTAAAATTTTTGATTAGAAAACGATCAAATATTATTCCTACCATTGGTTTGAACAAAAATTTATCTAAATCAACTTTATAGTGAGTTTCAAGCTTCGCACGTCCTACATAACCGTTAGTCTTGCTATTAATGGATATAGTATCTCTTTTCCCTAGATTTTTAATAAAGGCTTTACCATATTTAAGATAAGAACTCAGATACATATTTGGTGATAATGTATATTTGCTGTAAACTGCAGCTACATGTAAAATAATATTTTGCTTGTCATTAAAGATGTTTTGAAATTTAGTATATGAATTTGCATTAGCATATGCGATTCCTATAATAAGTTCATCAAGAGGCTGTGCATCAAAACCTAGAACGAAGCCTTGCTGATTATTTTTAAAGGGTAAAGTATTTCCTTTTTGTTTGCTAGTAGACCTCATAACTTGAATCCACCCTCCTTTTTTAATATAATAATCATTATCCCCTGCCGCTTTTACCGTAGGATTATCTGTTAATAGATTATTTTGATTTCGAGTACTTAAAGCATTTGAAATTAAATCCAAGTAATCAAATTCTATATATGTAGTATATTTTGCTATATTTTGTTCGATATCAAAATTAATAGGTGGGATATAAGATTTTTTTTCAACTAATGCTATAGTTTCTAGAGGAGTTTGAGGTGCAGCTGCAAGAGGCTGCTCATTAGTTACAAAATGTTCATCCTTCTGATGTTCATCTACATGTTGTCCATCTGCATGATGTTCAGCCTCAGGAGGTTGATCATTAGCTACTATAGGTACAGCATCTTCTTTAAACAATTCTTCTAACCCAAGATTATCTTCATCAAATATATCATGTTCAGCCTCAAGAGGTTGAACTGCAGGAGGATTATTTTCTACGTGGACTACATCTGCAGGAGGTTGAGGTACAGCCTCAAGAGGTTGAATTGCATGATGTTCTTCCTCGGGAAGTTGCTCATTAGCTACTATTGGCACAGCTTTTTCTTTAAACAATTCTTCTAACCCAAGATTATCTTCATCAAATACTTCATTTTGAACAACAACTACATTATCATGTACAGCTATACTCCTTTTTTGCCTTTTAGTAGGGGCTTGATGAACAGCTACTAGAGGCAGAACATTAGCTACATGATATTCAACTGTATGATGTTGTTCATGTGCATGATATTCAGCCTGCTGAGGTAGAACATTAGCTACAAGTTGTTCAACTGCGTGATATTCAGGCTTATCTACAAGCTGTTCAACTGTGTGATATTCAGGTTCAGGAAGTTGAACATTAGCTACTATTGGCACAGCCTTTTCTTTAAACAATTCTTCTAATCCAAGATTATCTTCATCAAATATATCCTGTACAGCTATACTCCTTTTCTGCCTTTTAGTTTTGTAAAGTTTCGATGGATTCTCATATTCATGTAGTTCTATGTTGTTTTCGCTTACCCCTTGTTTATTGTCCACATTGTATACTACAACTTGGTCAACTACTGTGTGCGTTGTTGAAGATTGTTCTTGAGTTATTGGTAGGGGGGGAAACATTACTACTGCTACTTCATCACTAGAATCAAGATTTGAAGCATCTGATGATCTTCTTGAATAATATTGTGGATCGAGTGGTGCTAATGAAGATGACCGTGAAAACCTTTTGGGAGTATCTATGAGTGGTTCATCTTCAGAGTCGCTCCACTCTTCCTCTTCAGATTCTGGTGTGCTGCTGTGATAAGAGAAAAATCCTTCGTCTAGTGATTGGGGTCGGGGGAGTTCGAGGCTAAACGTACGAGTAATAGTTTTATTATCTTGATAATGTTTAGGTTGTTCTGTTTCGATGCTATGCCTGCGAGTAATAATCTCCTTACGTTGATTATTACCGTCATTTTCTGTTGAAAACTCTTGCAATTCATCGTGTAAACTTTTAGTGTTTACTTGTGGTATAGCTTTATCGGTTAGCGTTTCATTATTAGGTTGAGTGGTATCTAATATTAGAGGCGTAACAACAGAAGGATCTATTTGGTATGGTAATATCTCTGTTTGCATATTTAAGCTTGGAGCTGGAGGTTGGTCGTCAAGAGATATATAAGGTGATTTTACTGATACCAAACTATTAGAAGTTTGAGGTTGTGCTTTGATAATAGAAATAATGTGTGCTGCCACATTCCTAAACTGTAGTTTCTTCTTTGGTAAAGCAGGTAAATTAGCCTCTTTACAATCTAACTTAGATTCAAAGTATTTTTTTGTTTCTTCTAACTTGCAGATTTTATCTTTTTTTATATCAATAGAACTTGATAGTTGGTCGTAATTATCTTTTTCTTGGTTGAGTATTGAGTCTTGCTTTTCTGTCTCACGTATCTTCTGTGCTAAATCTCCTAACTTTTGATTTACTTCCTTAAGATTAGTATAGAGAGTTTCTTTTTTGTTATCATCGTACCCTAGGTCTTGTGGAGATATTTTTATTTTTTTTAGAATTTCAATTATACTTGAATGATCTGAAAAATTGTCTTCGTAAATTTCGGGGTCTGTGTTTACTACGTTGTATTCGCTCCCTCCTTGTTTGTTGTTCTCATTCTTCAAGTATACAGCATCTTGATGTGAGGTTTCCTCTAATTCTTTTTTTATTGTTAATAAAAAATTGTCCTTTTCCACCAAAGCTTTTAGTTTAGCTTCTGATTGAGCTTTATTATATTCTTTCTTTTCCTCAAAAATCTTTTGTTTAGCTTCTAATAGAGCTTTATTATATTCTTCATAATTTCTATCTATTAGCTTCTCTATTTCGGTTAAACCTTTCTCCTTTATGCCTTTCAGCGTTTTGTTATCTAATATCTCGTTTAAGATTTTTTCTTTCTCAAAAGTATATTCTTTCATTAACTCAAGAGACTTTAAAGACTCCTTTTCTAGTAAATCAACTGCTTCTGAATAATAATTGTTTTTTTTACCCAATGCTTTTGTTACTCTATGTGAATTGTATTCTTGTTCTAGTGTTTTCAACTCACCACGAGCTTCATCAATAAGTTGCCGAGTTGCCTCTATTTCATTTTCAAAGTATTCTCTATTAGTAGTTGGATCTAAATGAGGTAGATTTATTTGCTCATTTCTTAGTTCTGCTGCCAAAACATTAGATGTACCAAACCCTTGTAATAAAAGAAATAGAATAAACAAAAAAAGAAAAATTATGCACCTTGTTACTAAATATCTATTAAATATATATCTATTAGATCTATTAATAAGAAAATTATTTTGTAACTTGTTAAATAAAACCATTTTATTACCTATCAGTTAATTTATTTATTAAAGATTAATTAATGTTAATGCAATTGTCATAGAGAGGGAAAGTAGAAACTGTATTTATAATTTTATTTTTAAAGAAAGATTTACTAATATGTAATAAAAATCACGATTGCAGATTAAGTGTATTGTTATAAAGCATGACTTTAAATATGAGAGAGTTACCAAGAAAAAAGTAAAGTAAGAAAAGAATATTAAGTGAAAATGTGATTTATCGACTTCGAATTATTGATCTTTAATTTTAATTCATCAAGGTTGAATGTTATGTTGACAATCGCTCCCCCCTCGTACTTGTTTGCTAACTCTAGTGTTGCACAATGATCCTGTGCTATTTTTTTGATAATGGCTAGCCCTAAACCAGTTCCTTTAGATCTAGTTGTTATATAGGCTTCTGTAGCCCTATCAATTAAATTTGCTTGGAATCCTACTCCATTGTCATTTACTGTAATAGTAATCTGGTGGTTAGACTTGGTTATAGAAACAGCAATAACACCTTGTTGAAATCTAGTAAGTCCTATAGATTCTTCGGCATTTTTTAATAAATTAACCATAATCTGATTAATTTGAGTTGTATCACAGATAAAATCTATGTGTTTATCAGTTGTGATGAATTTATATAATATTTTATCATTAATTAATTTTCGTGATTCAACCATATTCTTTATAAGAATTACTAGATCACAATCCATAAATATTGGGGCTGGTAGTCTTGCAAAATTAACAAATTCAGAGACAATTTTCTTAATATCGTCAGTATGACGTACAATCATCTGTATGTATTTGTTGAACTCTGCCTTATCTTCAACTTGATTACTAAATTTCCTAAGCAATCTTTCGGAGGCAAGGTGAATAGGTGTCAAAGGATTCTTAATCTCGTGAGCTACTTTCCTTGCTACGTCAGACCAAGCAAGTGCACGTTGAGCTATAACTAGATCTCTTTGTTGATGGTCAATTTGTTTAATCATCCTATTAAAAGCTGAGGATAAAACGCTTATTTCATCTTTATTAACAAGGTCTTCTGGTACTTGAATAGTTAAGTCACCATTTTTAACCTTTTCAGTAGCAATCACTAATTTCCGAATAGGCTTTACTATCTTTGTAGCAAAAATCATCCCCCAGCTTATTGCAGCTAATAGCAGTAATAAAGCAATAAAAATAAATACTATAGAAAATTTGATCTGCATACTGGATATATGTTTTTTAAGACGATAATATTCTTCAGCTGCACCGTTAGTTTTATCAATATGATCAATAATTTTAGCATCAATCAATCTACCTACCAACAAATATATATCATTATGATCTTTAAGTTTTGTAAGCATTCGAATCTTTTTAGGATCAGATTTTATCTCAACAATTTCTCCTAGCTCAGCTCTTTTCATTAAATGAGCTGGAATAGTAGCAAATGAAATTGCGAAACTTAAGAATGTATTAGCAATAACAGTATTAGTAGGTCTATGTAAAACCATAGCTTCGTCAAGAGAGCGCATCTCAACTTCAGTATTTAATGCTTCATTAAATGAAAGGGGATTATGTATTAAATTATAATACATCTCCGTTAAATCATCAGCGACGGATAATGCTGTTTCGCGTAACTGTAGTTTATGTTCGTCTATATAAGATTCTGCTACTATTATCGACTGATCAAGCACAGCAGAAATCTTTTTATCGAACCAAGATTGAATACCAAAGTTAAAGAAGTATGCTGAAAAGACTGAAACAATAATGGTTGGAATTGTAGCAATTAAACTAAAGGCAATAATGATACGATTTTGTAATTTCGAAGACGTCTCCCTTTCACCTTTATCAATAAAATCTCGTAAAAATTTACGAGCTAATAAAATGCCTAAAAGTAAGAATACAGCAAGATCTACTAATATAAGCCCTATAACTCTACTTGGGTCTGGTCCAAGAGATTTCGATTCAATTGAAATCACATAATAAGTCGAGCAAGCCAATATAATGGCTACAATTATTAGAACAAATATTAATTTACTGCTACTACAATATTTTTTAAGATATCGATAAAAGTAATTCAACATTTTTATTATTCAAAATCATTTGAGTATATTTGAAGTTCTACCCCTACCTAATTTAAACCTAAGCAAATTCAAGTAACACCTGTCCACTAATCACCTGATCTTTCTCATTAACTAGGATTTTAGCAATTTTCCCATTACGCTCAGCAACAAGTATATTCTCCATTTTCATGGCAGTTAAAACCATAATCTCTTGACCAATAACTACCTTACTACCTTCTTGAACCTTAATTGCAATAATTTGTCCTGCAAGCGGGGCGTGCAGTTCTGTTTGCTCTTCTTGGATATTTTTTGTAATCATCAACGCTTCTAGTTCAGACATCCGTGGGGAACGGACGTAAGCTTTAACACTAATGCCTGAATGTGATAACATATAACCTGTTAAGATATTGCCAATTTTTACATTGGCTTTTCTACCATTTACAATACAGGAAAAGAGTCTACTACCTAAGTTCCAGTTACTACGTATATAAATTCTATCATTTTCTTGTCTTATATTATAACCATAATCTACTGATTTAATTAAAACTGGAAATAGTTTGTCATCAATTGATACAACCCATCTAGTACCGATTTTGTGAGTTTGATCGACTATTTGACCAGAGATTAACGAAGCACGTTTTTGCTCGGCAATATAAACAAAAATGGCTGTAGCTAGGAATATTTTAGTGATTTCAGAAGTTAAGCTTGCTCCAGAAAAACCATCTGGATATTCTTCTTCTATAAATGCAGTATTTATATCACCTGCTATAAAACGAGGATGTGATATTACTGCTTCTAAGAAACTAATATTATGAGAAATACCTTGTATTATGTAAGCACTTAAAGCAGAACGCATAACCTCAATAGCTTGTTCTCTAGTCTCTCCGTAAGTACAAAGTTTTGCAATCATTGAATCATAAAACATACTGACTTCTCCACCAAGTCCAAGACCTGTATCCACACGTATGTTAGCATTTTTTGGTGGTTCTGCATATTCAGTAATTCTGCCACTAGACGACAGAAATCCACGCATTGGATTTTCTGCACAAATTCTAGATTCAAACGCATGCCCCTTTAATTTTATATCTTCTTGAGAAAATGATAATTTTTCACCAGCAGCAATTTTTATCATCTCTTCTACTATGTCAATACCAGTGATCAGTTCAGTTACTGGATGCTCAACTTGTAGCCTAGTATTCATCTCAAGGAAATAAAAGTTCTTATCTAAATCAACTATAAATTCAACTGTACCGGCTGAGTAATAACCGACCTTGCTAGATAAAGCTAAGGTCTCTTTATACATTTTTTGCCGTATTTCCTCGGTAATAAAGGAGCTTGGGGCTTCTTCAATCACTTTTTGATGATAACGTTGAATTGAACATTCTCGCTCACCAAGACAAACACTGTTACCATACTGATCAGCTAATAATTGTATTTCAATATGCCTTGGGGACTGAATTAATTTTTCAATGAATAATCTACCATCGCTAAAATTATTTACTGCCTCAAGCTTAGCTGATTCAAAGGCATTAGCCATTTCTTCAGAGTTTTTTACCACTCTCATTCCACGACCACCACCACCAGCTGTTGCCTTAACTATAACAGGGAAACCTATTTTTTCTGCAATTTCTATGGCCTGATTTATATTGCTGATAGTACCAATATAGCCAGGGACTAGGCTGATTCCTGCTTCCATAGCGATTTTTTTTGCTTCAATTTTATCGCCCATTTTCTTAATAGCAGAAGCATTGGGACCTATTAAGGCAACTCCTTCCCTTTTTAAGATATTTGCAAAATTTGAATTTTCTGATAAAAATCCATATCCTGGATGCACCGCCGAAGCACCACTTGCTCTAATAGCATTTACAATATTTTTAATTGACAAATAGCTCTCAGTGGCAGGAGAATTGCCGATATAATAAGCTTCATCAGCATATTGTACATGCATTGAATGTGTATCTGCTTCAGAATATACGGCAACTGATGTAATACCCATCTTCTTTAGGGTTCGCATTATTCTCAAAGCTATTTCACCACGATTGGCGATTAAAATTTTATCAAATAATGGTTTAGTCATAAAATCTCGTGCTTAAATATACTAAAGTGGTAAGTTATCATGCTTCTTCCATGGTAATTGTATTTTTTTGTTTTGAAGAAAGTTTAGTGCTTTACATATGCGCCATCTAGTATTTTGAGGCTTTATAATATCGTCTAGGTATCCTCTAGATGCTGCAGCGAAAGGAGAAGTAACAGTATCTTTATACTCTTGGATTTTTTGTTTTTTTGATTCTAGATCTTTGCATTCTTCTTTAAATATTATTTCAGCAGCTCCTTCAGCTCCAAGTACTGCAATTTCTGAGTTGAACCACGCGTAATTTACATCCCCACGAAGATGTTTTGAGTTCATCACTATATAAGCTCCACCATAAGCTTTCCTAGTAATTATGGTAATTTTTGGTACAGTCGCTTCAGCATACGCATATAACAATTTTGCTCCATGTTTAATAATTCCGTTATGCTCTTGATCAGTGCCAGGTAAAAAACCTGGTACATCAACTAGAGTTACTATTGGGATATTAAACGCATCACAAAAACGAACAAACCTTGCTGCCTTTCTTGATGCGTTAATATCTAAACAGCCAGCTAAATGTAATGGTTGATTCGCAACAAATCCTATAGGTCTTCCTTCCATATAACCAAAGCCGATTATAATATTTCTAGCAAAATCTGGTTGCAGCTCAAAAAATTCTCCTTCATCAACAATACGCTCAATTAATTCTTTCATGTCATAAGCTTTGTTCGGAATGCTTGGGACTAAGGTGTTTAGGGACATATCAACCCGATCAGCTGGGTCTTCGGTACGACGATGTGGTAGAGGACTACTATTTGATAGAGGTAAAAAATTAAAAAACCTTCTAGTTTCTAGAAGTAGCTCTATATCATTTTTAAAAGCAAGGTCAGCAACACCACTCTTTGTAGTATGCATTTTTGCTCCGCCAAGTTGTTCTTGGCTTACTTCTTCACCTGTAACAGTTTTAACTACGTCTGGTCCTGTTACAAACATATAAGAAGTATTTTTAACCATGAATATGAAATCTGTTAAGGCAGGAGAATAAACAGCACCACCAGCACAAGGTCCCATAATTAAGGTGATTTGTGGAATAATACCGGAAGCAATTACATTGCGTTGAAATAATTCTCCATAACCACCAAGGGCGTCAACCCCTTCCTGAATTCTTGCACCCCCCGAATCATTTATGCCAATAACTGGTGCTCCTACTGCTAAAGCAGAATCGAGTATAGTGCAAATTTTTTTAGCGTGATATTCTCCAAGAGATCCACCTAACACCGTAAAATCTTGGCTATACACAAAAACCAACCTACCATTTATGGTGCCATGTCCAGTTATTATACCGTCCCCTAGGAATTTTTTGTCGTTCATGCCAAAATTACTGCATCTATGTTCAACAAACATTCCTGTTTCTTCAAAACTTTCAGGATCTAGTAATACTTCTATCCTTTCTCTTGCAGTAAGTTTACCTTTTTTATGTTGTAAGGCGATTCTCTCTCCCCCTCCACCTTGACGGGCATTATTACGCTTTTCATCAAGTGATTCAGGAGAATTTACAATATGTTGATTCATTATGGCTATACTAGTTCATTATAAAATCATAACCTGTAGTATAATAATAAAATGTCGAAAAGATAGTAGAAATTTATTTGAATAGTTATAGAATTTAACTTACTACTGAATTTGTCAGTTCTTTACTTGACAGATGAAATGGTTTAGATATAGACATTGTTCAGGAATAATATTTACTAAATAACTAAATTCAAAGGAAAAAAATGAACTATGCCGAAATCTCTAAGAACACAATGTCATGTATATATAAATCTTATGAAAGTCTTAATGAATCTCCTCTTGATAAGGGACTAAGATCCTTAATTGAACTGAGGGTATCACAAATAAATAGCTGCTTTTATTGTTGCAATTTACATCTTACAGATGCTAGAAAGAATAATGTGCCTCAAAAGAAGTTAGATTTATTACCAATTTGGTCTTCTAGTAAAGAAGTATTTAGTGAAAAAGAAGTTATAGCTCTAAGATGGTGTGAATTAATAACGCGGGGTTTCTTCAAGGAAATTGACGCAATGAAAGATGAAATATTACAGTATTTTTCTGAGAGAGAAATTGTAGATATTACTATTTGTATTTCAATTATGAATGCCTTAAATAGAATAGCTATAAGCTTAAAAACACTTTAACTGTGGGTATACTGCTCGTAAATAAAGAGTTGGTAGACGAAGGTCAACTTCAAGAAGAGCTAGGAGTGTCAAAATCGAGCAGCGGAGCGTACATTAGTACGTGAGCAGCGGAGATCTTTAGACACGACGACGCCAATTCTTGAAGTTCACCGAGTATATATATCTATAGTTTTTGGGTGGTATAACATAAGTGATATGTATTTTATAGAATGCAGTGAAAAACTTAAAAAAGTTTATAGGAAGGTTTTTATAACAAAGGAAAAGCAGCAGAAATTGCAAAATAATGGGAGTAAATTTAGTGAGAGTAAATTTCAAAAACTGTCTAGTGCTTTAAAACAGAATATAGCAAGAAGAAAAAATAGCCAAAAAGTTCATATTGAGGATAAAAACAAAAGTGAAAATAATTAAGATCGCACCTTCGTTACTATCAGCAGATTTTGCTAATTTGCAAAAAGAAATCAGTTCTTTGGAAGAAGCTGGTGCTGATATGATCCATATAGACGTTATGGATGGACATTTTGTACCTAACTTAACATTTGGGCCTCCTATAATAAAAGCTTTAAGAGCTCACACTACATTACCATTTGACGTACATTTAATGATTAATAACCCAGAATATTCGATTAAAGACTATGCTAATAGCGGAGCAGATATTATCACTATCCATCCTGAAACCACTATTCATCTTGACAGAACTTTAAGTATTATTCAAAATTTGGGGCTAAAAGCTGGGGTGGCACTACTTCCCTCTACAAGTCCAAATTCTATAGATTATATTATTGATAAAGTAGATCTAATTCTAGCAATGACCGTAAACCCCGGTTTTTCTAGCCAAAAGTTTATAGAGAATCAGTTAGAGAAAGTCAAAATTATTTCAGAAAAAATCAAAAATTTTGGTAAACCTATAATGCTTTCTGTAGATGGAGGAATAAATGATGTTACCAGTAAGAACTGTATAAAAGCTGGAGCTGATATTTTAGTATCAGGTAATTTTATTTTCCAGTCAAAAGATTATCAAAAACAAATAGACTTACTAAAACATTAAGCTATTTATACCACAAGGTCATTTATTAATATGTATTAACATATTAAATATATTGATCAATAATATAGTTATGTTTTATAATCAACTCTTGATATCTACAAACAGTTCTAGGAGATAATATAATGGAAAATAATAAATTAATTGCGTTAATTGCAATATATAAAGCTAGAGCTTATCAACATGCATTATGTAATGAGCAAAATAAGATTCTAGCTGAAAATAAAATATTATGGGACAAACAAAAACAGACTATTACTGACAGTACTTTAATTAAGAGTGTAAAGGATAAATTAGCAAATGATTTAGAGAATATTGTAAGTATTAATAGTCTTGTTGTAAACAATGATAATTTACCACCGGGAATTCAATATAACAAAATGCAAGAAGTGCTAAGTGGGGTTAATCAGTTATTTATCAATGATGAAGCCAATATCATAAAAATAGCAAATGGTGTATTGCCAAATGATTATAATAATAATATTGGAGATAATTTACCTATTTTAAGAAGCCAAGGGTATTATGGTACTTCTAAAACTACTTTTAGCTCTTGTGCAATATGGTATATATATTTTGCTTTAAATAATAGTTCTCTTTCGAAACTCGCTTATGCTGAGGAATTTAAAGAAGCCACGGAACGCAGAACCGCAGCGGACGATGATGTACGTGAGGATTCGAGTACCGGAGCGACGAATAAATTACCAGCAGAAGTAGAGTTTCGAAAGAGAACTAATATTAATGCAATTGATATATTTAATTCCGCGATCACTCATGTAATTGCTATACCATCTAGCGTTGTTATACCACCAAACTATAGCTGGCATTATATTAAAAACGGTATTAATGGTTTTGGTTTTGTGCATAGTGGTTATTCATTTGGTGGCTCACTAGATGAAGAGAGTTTGTATCCTAAAGGCAAAACATTTGAGCCGCAAGATTGTTCGTCTTTCGTTGATTTAGTGACATCCGTACCTGTAGCATTAGATACCTCTGATGAGCTATGTATATATAGATCCTATATGGGTGGGTTTATTCCTCAACCTTGGAAAGATTCTAAGCAGGCTAGTTTGATACCGTTATATAGACCAGTACAACCTGCAGATGTACAAATAGGTGATATTTATTTTTTTAGAGAGTTTAATTCAGATCACTTACCAGCAACTAGCGTGGGAGTAAGTGGGCATACAACTATTGTAATTGATAAAACAAAAGAACAAGTGATAACAGTAGGTGATGATCGTGATATGCCAACTTTAGAAGGCATAGGTATAGCAAATTTTCATTTTACTGGCGACTCCAATAGACAGGTGTTTTTTCTAAGGTTAAGTGAGGAATATATCGATCACCTACCTGATCCTAACAATTTTAAAAATCTTAACTATAATGGTGTACAGGATTTAGCACAAATTATTAAATATTTTGATCAATTAATAAGTAAATAATGAAAATTCTAATTAAAAAGCCGTAAGTTACGGATTATTGCAAATATTGATGGAGATTATTGCCATTTTCCTTAAGCCATAATTTAGCCAACTTATAGTCTGGATAAAGTTTTGCTACTAAATTCCAAAAATGAGGACTGTGATTCATTTCAATTATATGACATATTTCATGGACCACTAAGTATTTTAATATTTTTTTTGGAGCAAAAATAAGACGCCAATTAAAAGCAAGTACAGCCTTACTAGAGCAACTTCCCCATTTGCTCTTATTATTCATAATTTTAATTTTAGTAAAGTTTATATTATGTTCTTTCGCTAGAAGAGTAGCAAGTTTTGCGGTTTCTAGTAACAACATATCTTTCAAAAACCTTACTAAAGTACTTTTGTGTTGTGAGGGTAAAGAATATATTTGAATAACATCATCTGTGATTTGTACTTTTTCATAATCTGCATCAATATTTAATAACGAATATACTTCGTCAAAGACTGTTATTGTGTTATAATCAAAGGGGGGCTTGTTTAAAAATTTTTGCAGTTTTTGCCTAACCCAAGATTCTTTTTCTAATAAAAACTTATATCCTGTATTAAAATTTTTATTAGGTAAAACTAATTCAGCTCCTTTGTGGTTTATTCTAATGCTAATTCGTTTGGCTTTATTACTATATCTTACTGGAATGTCAATATCAGCCCCTAGTTTATCTAAAGTAATCTGCTGATGTTTCATGTTTAAAATCTAATTTAAAAATTATTATTAATATAGTATATTGATAATAATAGTTAATTAAATTTATTAAGAGTAACTTAATTATGCATACTTTATCTTTTAACGTAGATGATCAGTTAAATGAACAAATTGAAGCTTTTGCTAAAGTACATGACCGTAGTAAAGCCTATATACTAAGAAAAGCTGTAGAGTTATATTTAGTCGATCAAAAGGATCTTACAATTGGCAGGCAAGCTTTAGATGAGTTTTATAACGATGGTTTTAAAACTTATTCATTAAATCAAATTAAAAAGGAAAATGGCTTATAGTATTCTGTTTACGGATCGTAGTAGAAAACAATTTTCAAAATTAAATAAAGATATACAACAACGTATAATTCACTATTTGGAAAGCAGAATCTCTATTAATCCTCATGATTTTGGCAAAAGTCTTGTTGGAGAGAAGAAAGGTCTTTGGCGTTACAGAGTTGATGATTATAGAATTATTTGCAATATTAGTAATAACGAATCGCTGATTTTGGTTATTAATGTAGGACATAGACGTGAAATATATGATTAAAACCGATATTAGCACATCTAAATACTAGAAATTACGGAGGCTAGAGGACTCTCGCTTATCATCCCAACGCCGTTATTAAGCCTATATAGCTGCAAAGTTCAAATTACTCTGTATTTAAAATCTAATATTATTTTATAGCCAATGATAGTATCATATGATACTATCATGTTAATATATGTAGTATCTCAAGTCAAAAATCCTAAGTCTAGGTTAGAATTTGCTAAAATAAAATTACCAAATAGTTGGTTTTCAAGGAAAGATTATATTCTATTACATAAGGATATTTCTTCTGCGTCGGCCAGTCGTGATCTAATCTTTGGAGTTATAAGGAAGGTATCCTAACTCATAAAGGTATACTCTTCTGCTTTGAAGAATTGTTTTTTGAAAATATCATGGATTCGCATGCTCACGTACTATATGTACGTTCCGCTTGCTCACCATTCATTTTCAAATCCAATTCTTCAAATCATTTGAGTATATAAAAAATCAAACTTGTTATAAATTTCAATAATAGACTCTTCCGTTAAATTAAGTTATAAAAGAAATCTAGAAAGAATGAGTGGATATATTAATGGAAAATTACGATCTAGCGATTATTGGTGGTGGACCAGGTGGTTACGTGGCTGCGATTAGGGCCGCACAACTAAATAAAAAAGTTGTGTTGATTGAGAAGGAGCATTTAGGAGGAGTTTGCTTAAATTGGGGTTGTATCCCAACAAAAGCACTGCTTAAATCAGCTGAATTATTTCAAAAAATTAGACATGCTAAAGATTATGGTATTATAGTAGGTGAAGCAAGTTTTGACCTAAAAAAAATAGTACAGCGTTCTAGAGATATATCGACACAGTTAACATCGGGTATTAAATCTCTGCTAAAAAAAAATAAGGTTACGATAATTGATGGCACGGCTAGGCTAGGAACAGGCAAGGTAGTAGATATCAATAATAATGGTCAAAAGATTTCGATTAAAGCCAAGGATATAATAATTGCAACAGGTGCAAGATCTAGAATCTTAGATGGATTTGAGCCGGATGGTAAGCAAGTTATTACCTCCAAAGAGGCTATGGTTCTTGATAAATTACCAAAATCTATGATTATTGTTGGATCAGGAGCGATTGGTATAGAATTTGCTTCATTTTATAATGATTTAGGAACAAATGTCACTGTAATTGAAGCACAAAATAGGATTTTACCTAGTGAAGATGAGGAAATTTCTTTAATGGCACGAAAAATCTTTGAAAAGAAAGGTATAAAAATTCATACTAATAGCAAATTGTTAAATCATAGCAAAACCCAAGACCATGTTGTAGTTGAAGTTGAGATAGATGGAAAAAATTACAAGATACAAGCTGAAATCTTGCTTATAGCCGTTGGTATAGTTGGTAACACGGAAAACCTTAATTTAGAAGAAACTAATATCAAAATAGATAGAGGTCATATTATTACCAATCAGTTTATGCAAACTTCGGAAGAAGGCATTTATGCAATAGGTGATGTAACATCAGCACCATGGCTTGCCCACAAGGCAAGTCATGAAGGTATTATTGCTGCGGAAACTATAGCGGGTCTTAAGGCTCATCCTATAGAGAAACGTAATATTCCAGGCTGTACTTATTCCTCACCACAGATTGCTAGTGTAGGACTTACTGAAGAACAAGCGAAAAAAGCTGGTTACCAAGTAAAAATTGGCAGATTCCCATCTATCGCTAACGGTAAAGCCTTGGTTGATGGTTATAATGAAGGGATGATAAAAACGATTTTTGATATAAAGACTGGAGAATTGTTAGGAGCTCATTTGATAGGTGAAGAGGTTACCGAACTAATTCAAGGTTATGTAATCACTAGAACTATGGAGGGTACGGAACTTGATTTAATGAATAGCATTTTTCCACATCCAACTTTATCTGAAATGATGGGAGAAGCGGTATTACAGGCTTATGGTAAGGCTATTCATATATAAAAAAATTTCTTTTTGCTACTTAGTGGTAAGCATAAATTATGTTATAAATTGTTCTAGAATTATATGAGGAAAAAAATGAGTAAAATGAACCGTGAAGATTATGGAATTTATCCACCAAGGAGGAGAATAAACATTGTTATGCAGCATGGCGTGTCATTTGGTGCGGCACTTGCTATGGCTATTTCATTTAATATAAACCACTCTGTATTATGGGCAGTCGTACATGGCGTGTTTTCTTGGCTGTATGTGGTTTATTATTGTTTGATTTAGTTTTATAGTCAATTGATGAGAAGTTGGTGACGTCGTCACTCGTCGCTCGCCTATTACATATAGGCGTCGCTCCATCGCTCCTAGCACCAAATCCTCCTGAATTGACTATAGTATAGCTAACTCGAAAAGGTTTAACTCGATAATCAAGTTTTTTAGAATTATTAAAAGATACGTCTATTAGCGAAGAGGCGATGGAAGCGGCGACGCGGCAATCTTGTGAAGTAGGGACAAGTATTACTTCAAAAGATTGCTACGACGCTGCTTTTCGCGGCTTGGCTTCTCGCTAATAGACAGTTAAGGAAAAACTTGATTATCGAGAATCAGATGCAGAGCCGTCTCAAATCTGATTGTTTCTATATATAATACTGAATTCGATGTAACAAGTTACATCGAATTCAGGTTAATTACCATCGGTTTATTTACCATCACTATCTGTAGAGTCGTTAGGAGAATCATAAGGATTGCGATATGGAAGCATTTCCGGTACTGTCTTATCTTTAGGCAATAACTTATTTAATCCATCCTCTAAAACTTTTTCCCCTGTTTCTTCTTCTCTAATTTCGTATTTTGGTGGGTCTCCTAAACATTTCCAAAAATTGGTTAAGCTCTCAAAGTTGGGACCTAATTTTGTAGTACAATTTTGAGCAATTGATTTAGATGTATCAAGAATTTCAATTGTAGCATCGGTCATATATTTTATAAATCCAATTTGTTCAAGACCCTTGGCTACCCAAAATAATACTATCAAAGAGGCAACTGCTATCATAAAGTACCATTTAGCTATGATACTCCATAAAAACATCCCCATAGGGTTAGCTGCTATTAGTCTTCTTAAAGCTTGCCACATATATAACTACCAAAAAATGGTTAAAAAACTACGATTAAATTACATGAATAATAAAAAAATAACAATTTTTTTATTAGTGCAGGGGTCAGTATGGTGTATAATATAAATTAAATGTTGTAAATATTCTTAATTAGATATGATGAGAGATAAAATATGGTTGGTAAAAGAAGCATATTGATACCAATCATAACAAAAATTAGACTTATATTCTCAAGATTTTGTAAAACAAGACCGGTAAGTATTATGTTGGGTATTAATAGTGGCATGATTAATATTGCTAGTAGGTTAGTATTTGACCTAAAATAGCTTTGAATAGATCCAATTAAAACTAGTAGGCTACTGGACAAAGTTAATAGCAAAGTTAGAGTGATAAAAAGATAGGTTACTGTTATTAGATCAAGATCGAAAATAATATAAATTATTGGGATATTTAATAAAGAGCTAGTAAGTGAACTAAAAAATATAGCAAATAATTTAGATGTAACAATTTCACTCTCACTGAAACTGGATAATAGTAACTCTAAACTTCCATCCTCCACATCTTGCTTTAATATTAGACTAGAGAAGCCAATTAGGGCTATTGGTAAAAAAATTACTGAAAAAATAACCCCAAATTTCTTAATATCTACTTGGTCATTGATTAAAGCAGTGCTGAAAATACAAAATAAAAAAAATATAAATAGATATTTGCTAAGATTATTAATACGATTTTGAATTAAGTATTCCCATTTTATTAGCTGTATTAGTTTATGCATATCTCATTATACTCGATAATCAAGTTTTTCCTTAACTGTCTATTAGCGAGAAGCCGCGAAAAGCGTCGTTGTAGCAATCTTTTGAAGTAATACTTGTCCCTACTTCACAACAAGATTGCCGCGTTGGCGATTCCATTGCCTCCTCGCTAATAGACGTATAGGGAACCTCAGTTCGATATAAGAATTAATAATTCTTATATCGATACTTGCTTTGTTATAAGGAAAAATGCACTCTTGAAGCGGCTGACGCGGGTGCATTTTAACTTTTTTCATCATTCAATATGTGATTTTAATTATTAAAATCACATATTGAATGGAGTATTATATTTTAACAATCAGGTGGGCAGGCGCTTCAAACCTGATTGTTTCTATATATAATACTGAATTCGATGTAACTTGTTACATTGAATTCAGGTTAGGGAAGCTATATTTACTAACTTTCGACAGTTATGGATGTTACCCCTAATGGCGATGACTACTTGAGCCTACTATTAACTTATTACATCAATATTTGAGGTTAACTTTACATTAGACTTCTTTCGAAACTCTACTTCTGCTGGTGATTTGTACGCGACGTCTGTACTCGAATCCTCACGTACATTAGAGTACGCTGCGGGTCGAGGTTCCGCGTCTCCTTCAAATCCCTCAGCATAAGCGAGTTTCGAAAGAAGTCTATTAAATAATTCATTATTAAAGGATATCAATATTACTATACCAATTTCTAATTATACCAAATATGTTTTTAAACAAATGATAGATGGTGGTAAAAGTTTACAGGAAATCTTTGATTTAATCAGAGGAGATTTACAACAAGAAATTAGTAATGAATCCTCATTATTGGAAGTAAAGAGTATATTTGCCCCATTTTTTTTCTACGGGAATCATGTTACTTTATGACAAATTAGTAAAACCTTTTTAATTACATTGCAACTAACTTCAAGAGCTGTTTTTACAGCTCTTGAAGCGGTAGTATTTGTAGTTATTCTGTAGGATGTGCGGCTTCTCCTGCTAGTGGTAGTGTGGCATCAGATGTATTAAGACTAGCTACCTCTGTAGTAGTAAAGTTGCCAACATTTTGGTTGTTAACATTTAAATCATTATCCTCTACCCTGTTGTTAGCATTAAAATTATTATCACCGTTATTTCTGAAATAATCCATAAGGGCTTTTTTTAAAGCTGCTGCATATTGGGGATGCAAACAATTCTGGTTTATTATTCTTTGAATAATTATTGCATCATTATCATTATTTATTGTTGCATCATTATTTATCATATATAATCCTCTATTAATTTTAAAATATAAAGGAAATTATAATTATTTGTAGAAAGAATATCAATTATTAATTAATAAATTATTTATTCTAAACCGCTATACGTTTTTTAGTAGCTTTTCCGTAGTTTTTTGGTGTAACTATGGGGGTAGCTTTGCCATCTATAACATCTTTTGAAATATGTACATGCATTTTTTTCAGATTGGTAACATTATACATGCTGTCAAGTAGCAGTGTCTCAATTATCGATCTAAGGCCTCTAGCTCCGGTTTTTCGTGCCAGTGCTTTCTCGGCTATTCCTTCTAAAGCATCATTATCAATTGATAGTTCAACATCGTCTAACTCAAATAATTTATGATATTGCTTGATAACAGCATTTTTGGGTTGAGTTAAAATTGCCACCAAAGATGCTTTGTCTAGGTCATCTAAAGTTGCTACTACTGGAAGCCTACCGATGAATTCTGGAATTAACCCAAACTTTACTAGATCTTCAATTTCTAATGATTTGAGTATTTCACTGTGTTTTTTTTCTTGTTTTGATTGGACATTTGCCGCAAAACCAATCGAACTTTGAGCAGTACGGGCATTAATGATATTATCTATCCCCATGAAAGCTCCACCGCATATGAACAAAATATTGGAAGTATCTACTTGAACAAAATCTTGCTGTGGGTGTTTTCTGCCACCTTGGGGGGGAACAGAAGCAATAGTTCCTTCCATGATTTTAAGTAATGCTTGTTGGACTCCTTCTCCCGATACATCTCTTGTTATGGAAGGGTTTTCAGATTTTCTAGCGATTTTATCTACTTCATCTATATAAACAATGCCTCGTTGGGCTTTGGCTATATTAAAGTCTGCTGCTTGTAATAATCTTAGCAAGATATTTTCAACATCTTCACCAACATAGCCAGCTTCGGTTAAAGAAGTGGCATCTGCCATAGTGAAAGGTACATCAAGAATTTTTGCTAAGGTTTGTGCCAAAAGGGTTTTACCAGAGCCAGTAGAGCCAATAATTAGGATATTTGATTTATTTAATTCGACATCATTATTACCTGACTCGATATATTCTAATCGTTTATAGTGATTATATACCGCAACTGATAAGACTTTTTTTGCTTGATCTTGACCAATTACGTAATCATTAAGAGTAGAAAAAATTCTTTGTGGTGTTGGAATTAAAGAGGCAACTTGTTTAAGAGTTACTTTAGTCTCTTCTTTTATAATATCACGGCAAAGTTCAATACATTCATTACAAATAAATACTGTTGGTCCAGCAATTAATTTTATTACTTCATATTGATTTTTACCACAAAAAGAACAGTTTAATTCTTTTTTTCCAACTTCCCCTGACATGATTCCGCTTTTTTAATTTATGAGTTTAATATAGCTTATATACCTCTAATATAGATAAGTTATTTAGGTAAGTCTAATATATTTTCAAGATACGCGAATTTGGGATAAGACAATATTTCTATTATGGGAAACGTGCTTTTCTTTAAATTCATAGTAATCTAGTTTTGCAGTATCTTCATTAACAGACTAAGTTCCTCTCGAAATTCTGCATCAATTTCACATAATTCTTCTACTTTTTTGATGGCATGCATTATTGTAGTATGATCTTTCTTACCAAATTTCTTACCAATATCAGTAAGGCTTTTTGGGGTTAATGTTTTACTTAAATACATAGCTACTTGCCTTGGTCTAGCTATTGAGCGAATACGTCTAGGAGAAGACATATCAGAAAATTTAATATTATAACGATCAGCTACTTTTCTTTGAATATCTTCAATCGTTATAATTCTTTCATTGGAACGTAGTAAGTCACGTAAAATATTTTGGGTATTTTCTAAAGTTATCTCCCTACCAACTAAAGTTGAATGAGCAATAACTTTATTAAGAGCCCCCTCTAACTCTCTAACATTTGACGTTATTTTTGATGCCAAGAATTCTACAACATTTTTAGGTATGTGAATATTCATCTGTTCAAGCTTAGATTCTAATATTCCCAATCTTAGTTCATAAGTAGTACTGTGAACATCTGCAACCAATCCCCAACCAAGCCTAGACTTAATCCGCTCTTCAATATTATCTAAATCAGACGGTGAACGGTCACATGATATAACCATTTGACGATTATTATCAATCAAAGCATTGAAAGTATGAAAAAACTCTTCTTGAGTACTATCTTTACCAGATATAAATTGAATATCATCGATCATTAGCACGTCAACTGAACGAAATTCTTCTTTAAAGGACATAACATCTTTATTACGAAGTGCTTTGATGAATTGATACATAAACTTTTCTGCCGACATGTAAATTACTTTGCGAGTCGGGTTATTATGTCTTATATACCAAGCAATAGCATGCATTAAGTGTGTCTTACCAAGGCCAACACCCCCATACAAAAATAAGGGGTTAGATTCAGCTACGGCACTCTCTGATTCAGCAACTGCTCTAGAGGCTGCATATGCTAACTCATTTGGTCCACCAACTACAAAATTTTCAAAAGTAAATCGTAAGTCTAATGCTGAAAAAATGCCTTCGGAATTGATATCCATTCCTTCTTTTATTGATGGAATTTTTGCTAAATATTCAGGTATATTTGGATTTTGTTCTAGTAATTCTTTAGTAACTATCTCAATTGATTTAATATCTTTGTCATAGGACTGCCAAGATTGCAATATATCACGTGCATATCTTGATTTTATCCAATCTCGAATAAAATTTGTTGGTGTAGAAAGTATAACAGTAGTAGTAGAAGCTTCTAGAAAGTTAATCTTACTGAACCAACTTTTATACAAAGACTCACCATAATGTTTATTAAGATCAGAACAAACATGCTGCCAAATATCTCTATAATGAGCTACTTCCTTTTCTACAGTCAATTGATTTTGGTTAGTATTCACAGAACTTGCCATGGTAAATTATTTTGTTTCCAACCAGCTCCATTATCTCCTCCTTCAAAACCATCAATGATGTTGTAGCAGTTTGGATAACCTAAACCACCAGCACACGATGCCGCTTCATGAGATCGTACACCTGAACGGCAAAGGAATAATACATTATTTTTATTCCTGACTTTCGATATGAACTGGTTGTTAAATTCATGATTTAAGGACATATCAGGCAATAAACGCCAGCTAAGAAAAAGTACTTGATCTTTATCAAGCTTTGGAATACCTATTTTTTGCCATTCTTCAGTAGTTCTAACATCAACAACAATGGTACACTTATCCATTCCTAGCAACTTATAAGCTTCTAAGGAAGATATATTTTTGATACTTATAGGCATCTGCATTTTTTTGAATATATTAAAATTTATTGAATAAGAACAAGATTTAGACTAATTAAATTTGAGTATATACTACATATACAATTTATATTTTATATTTGGTAATTGTCAAACTATCTGAATCATATTATGATATTTTTTTGTAAGATTATCAATATGGACTATTTAAAAAAGGCATTCCTAACTAAAAAATTACTATACCAAAGCAAAAATCGTGGTTGCAAAGAAACCGGGTTAATATTAGGTAAATTTGCTGAACAATTTCTTGCTAATATGGACATAGATAGTTTAACAGATTTTGCTTTAATACTTAATCAAAATGATATAGATATTTATGATTGGATTACCAATAAAACAACTCCTCCTGTTCACTTAAAGTCAAAAGTGATGTTACAAATACTTAATTTTGATATTAACCGCCTATAAGCTTAATAAACAATGATACAACAACCTCTACCACTCAGTGCAAAAAGTTTTTTTGCTAATGAGTATTTCTCAAATAAACCAACCAAGAATATTTTACTTATTTTTGCTAGTGAAGATGATGCAATTAATAGCCATAAACAGTTATTATTTTTTGCACAAAGCATTAAGACTAGTAATATATTATATTTTCCTAGTTTTGATACTATACCATATGATCGCATTTCACCCCAGTCTAACATTTTATCAGAAAGAGCTAATACACTAAGTTATTTAGCAACTAATAATGAAAAAAAATTGGTAGTTACTAATGCGGTGAATTTACTGAGCAAATTACCGCCTTCGGAATTCCTAGTTAAGTCTTTTCTGAAATTACATAATAAAATGAAGTTTTCAGCGGGTAAGCTCGCTGAGTTCCTAGTACATAATGGTTTTACAAGGAGTAGTAGTAGCATTGATAGTGGCGAATTTTCAGTAAGAGGAGAGATAGTAGATATAATTTTACCAGGGTATAAGGGCTATCGTATTAATTTTAGTTGGGATCACATAGAGTCAATAAGAGAATTTGATATTGATAGTCAAATTTCTACTAATAGCTGCACGGAGCTAATAATTAATTCTGCCAGTGAGGTAATATTAAATCTAGAAACAATAAAGAATTTTAGAGATAATTATCTAAAAGCTTTTGGTGTTAATTACGTGAATAGCCCTTTATATGAATCAATAACTGAAGGAAAAAAATTTCAAGGATATGAACATTTATCTCCTTTATTCTATAATTCTTTCAGTAGTTTAATTAATTATTTAGATGATCCTATTATTATTTATGATAATTTGTCGTTACAATCAATTCTTGAGCAGGAGAATAATTATACAGATCTTTACAAATCCCGCATTGAGTCTAATAAAATAAAATTAAACACATTCTATCCTGCGTTGCCTCCTGAGCAGATTTACTTTACCAGTCAGGAAATACAAACTTTACTAGAACAGGATAAGAATATTTTAATTACTCCTGAAGATTCATCTTATGCATATTCATTAGAAAAAATTATTGCCACTAGTTTTATTGAGGATAAGACAGTTTTTGATAAGCTATTTGAGATTATAGAGAACAATAATACTAAAATACCAATTATTTTTTGTCAGTCTAAAAGTAATTTGGAAAGACTGAAGAGCTTGATAAATAGCTACTCACGAGAATATATCGAGATAGACAATCTACAACAGGCAAAAATTGGTGTGATAAATCTTGCATATGTCCAACTGAGTCAAGGATTTTATAGTGATAGATATTTGTTTATTGCAGCTCACGATATTTTAGGGAAAAGTGCGGCAAACGTTCGCCAGCAAGGTGCTAAACGTAAGCTTAAAAACATTCTAATGGAATTAGATAATTTAGGTGAAGGAGAGTTAGTTGTTCATAAGGATCATGGTATTGGTCAATTTCTTAATGTTGAAACACTAGATGTTAAAGGCAAAGCTCATGATTTCCTAAAAATTTTATATGAGAATAATGATAAATTATATATTCCTGTTGAGAATATAGAGTTAATTAAGAAATATGGTAGTAGTGAAGCACAGCTGGCCAAGTTAGGTAGCAGTAGCTGGCAAAGAAGTAAGGCTAAGCTCAAGAATCGTATTACAGAAATTGCCGAACAATTATTAGCAATAGCTGCTAAGAGGAAATTAACTGTAACTAATCCAATAGAGTTTGATCATGAAGAATATGACAAATTCTGTCAGAGATTTAAATATACCGAAACTGAAGATCAATTAAATGCCATAAATGATATTAGAAAAGATTTTGACTCAGGTCTTTTAATGGATAGATTAATTTGTGGTGATGTTGGTTTTGGAAAAACTGAAGTGGCCATAAGGGCAACTTTTATGGTAGCTAAATCAAACTGTGACGTCCCCCCTCAAGTAGCCATTGTCGTACCAACTACTATTCTAGGTAAGCAGCATTATTTAAGATTTCGCAAAAGATTTAAGGATTTAGGGCTGAATATAGTACAATTATCTAGTCTAGTTACCAATAGCGAGGCTAAAATGGTTAAAGAACAAATCAAAAATGGTACAGCTAATATAATAATTGGTACACATGTCTTGCTGAGTAAGAATATAGAATTTAGTAACCTAAGATTATTAATAATTGATGAAGAACAACATTTTGGTGTTGCTCAAAAGGAACATTTAAAGAAACTAAGAACTACAATGCATGTTCTATCTCTTTCGGCGACCCCAATTCCTCGTACAATGCAGATGTCTATGGTAGGGCTGAAAGACCTTAGTATCATTGCCACACCACCGATTGATAGGCTAGAAGTTCGGACAACAGTTATGCCGTTTGATCCGGTGATTATTAGAGATGCTTTACTTAGAGAACGTTTCCGTGGTGGTAGAAGTTTCTATGTAGTGCCTAGAATTAAGGACATCCCGGATATAGAGAGATACTTACAGGAAGGTGTACCTGAACTAAAGTACAAAGTTGCTCATGGCCAAATGCCAGCTGCCAAAGTAGATGAGATTATGAGTGAATTTTGTGATGGTAAGTTTGACATACTCGTTTCTACCACAATAATTGAGTCAGGTATAGATATTGCCGAAGCTAATACAATGATTATTCATAAATCTGATATGCTTGGTTTGAGTCAGTTATATCAGCTCAGAGGTAGGATAGGACGAAGTAAAGTCAGAGGTTATGCCTATTTAACCTTAGCTAATTATAAGAAAATGACCGCACATTCAATAAAACGTCTAGAAATAATGCAGAGTAGTTGTACTCTTGGTTCTGGTTTTACCATTGCCAGCCATGATATGGATTTACGTGGTTTTGGTAACTTGGTAGGAGAAGAGCAGTCTGGACAGATTAAAGAAGTAGGAGTGGAGCTTTATCAGGAGATGTTAGATGAACAAATAGCAATTCTTAAGGATGAAGTTATTGAGCAGCCAAAAGCTTTTGTTCCAATAATTAATTTGGGATTACCTGTTTTCATTTCCGATAATTATATTGCAGATTCTGCTCTTAAACTAAGTTTGTACAGAAGAGTTGGAAATTTAATTGATGATATAGATATTGAAAATTTTAAGGACGAAATGGTTGACCGTTTTGGTCCTATCCCATCAGAGTTTAATAATCTACTTAATATAGTAAAAATAAAGCATAAATGCAGTAAGCTTAATATTGAAAATTTAGACTCTGGTGATCGAGGATTTGTTTTAAAATTTTATAAAGAATCAGATATAGCTGATAAGATTAGAAATTTTGTTATAAAATATCCTCAGCAAACCAAAATAAAACCGGATACTAAGTTAGTATTTACCAAAACATTGGTAGGAAAAGATATTATAGAGGAAGCGAATAGTCTGTTGGAGCAATTATTGGCGGCATAATACCATATAGGATGACATCCACAACTGTTGAAAGTTAGTAAATACAGCTTCCCTATACGTCATTGCGAGGAGGCTGTAAAGCCGACGAAGCAATCCAGTAACATCATTTATCTATAGATTGTTTCCTAGATTGCTTCGCTTACGCTCGCAATGACGCTGTGGTATAGGTATTTGTAAACTTTCAACAGTTGTGGGATGACATCCTAAGGCGTTTGGATGTCAGGCTAAATCTAGGTTAACTAGGAATTAAAATTAGGAAAGTGAGTAAAATTAAAAAGCAATATATATGTACAAATTGTGGTAATAGTACATCAAAATGGGCAGGACAATGTTTTGATTGTGGCTTATGGGGAGCAATTGAGGAAGAGGTAATTAGTCAAGTACAAGTTAGGTTAGGCAATAAACAACAAATACAAAAGCTTGATGGTGTTGTTGTGGAATCATTACGTACTCCTACACCTATAAATGAATTAAATAGGGTGTTGGGTGGCGGGTTGGTTTCCTCTTCGGCAATTTTAATTGGTGGTGATCCTGGCATTGGTAAATCAACTTTATTATTACACTTAGTGGCAAGTTCTTTTTGTGATAAAATTAGAATGAATTGCTTATATATAACTGGTGAGGAATCCATTGACCAAATAAAGCTAAGAGCCTTAAGATTAGGTCTTAATAATGAACAACATCTATCTTAGCTGCCACTAATATCGAAGATATTATCTCAACTATTGATGCTGATAAAAATAATATTGATTTGGTAGTAATCGATTCAATTCAAACAATGGTAACTCGCACACTATCATCACCACCTGGCACTATTTCGCAGATTCGAGCCTGTGCTAATGAATTGGTTAGCTATGCTAAGCAAAATAATATTATTATTTTACTTAGCTGTCATGTGACAAAAGATGGGCAATTAGCTGGTCCTAAGTTACTCGAACATCTTGTTGATACCGTACTATATTTTGAAGGTGATCCTAATAGTCATTTTCGTATTTTGCGTTCTATTAAAAATAGATTTGGTGGAATAGGAGAAATCGGTGTTTTTGAGATGACTGCTAGTGGTCTTATGGAAGTCTCTAGCCCTTCCGAGCTATTTTTGATGAAAAGGGATAAAAATGTTAGCGGGACAACGGTATTTGCTGGAATTGAATGATCTAGACCATTACTAATTGAGATTCAGGCATTAATTGCTCCTTCCAATATGCCAATGCCAAGACGTTCGGTTGTAGGATGGGATTTAAATAGATTATCAATGATAATAGCTGTACTTAATGTACGGTTTGGTCTTAACTTAACTTCTAAGGAAGTATATTTAACTGTTGCTGGTGGGCTTAAAATTTCAGAACCAGCTTCAGACTTAGCTGTTGCAGCTGCTTTAATTTCTGCAGCAAATAATAAAGCTGTGCCAGAACATAGTGTTTTTTTTGGAGAAATTGGTTTATCTGGTGAAATAAGAAAAGTCAATGCAGCAGAAATGAGAATAAAAGAAGCAACGAAATTAGGATTCAATAAATTAATTTGCTCCAAACTTGAAAAGTTAAGTAATAACCTAATTTGTCCAATTAGTAATATAAAAGAATTGAAAGAGTTGATATAGTTAAAATTCACACTTATGAAATTCTAATAGTATTATTAGAATCTTATTTGACTATTTTACCTTAGTTCGATGGGAGACATCAGTTTAATAGTTCCGATTATCTGTTTCTTGAAATGTCTTAATTGTTTTTTTAATTGTAGCACTTATGAAACACTTATTTTAAGATAAGTGTTATAAATTAAGGATTCCATCTTTGACAAAGTAGCGTAAAAGTGTTACGCTACTTTTAACCACAAAAAAGCATAGAATCCCAAATTCGCGTATAGAAAAATACCAAATTTATTATATAGGAGCAATTTAATTACTAATACTTCAAAAATACTTATTATTGATAATCAGAAAGCATTAAATGAATTCTGTCGACAGTTATTAGATTGTAAGACTATAAGTGTTGATACTGAGTTCTTGCGTAAAAATACCTATTTTGCTCAGCTTAGCATGATTCAAATTATGGCCAGTAGTTATAAAGTGATAATTGACACTTTGAGCAATTTGGATCTTTCTCCTATTAACGAAATATTTCTGAACGATAAAATTCTTAAAATAGTTCACGCCCCTAGAGAGGATTTTGAGATATTTTATCGTTTATTTAAGAAACTGCCTAAAAATGTTTTTGACATACAAATTGCAGCTGGTATTTGTGATTTTGGTAAATATTTGAGTTATTCGGATATATGTAGCAAAATTTGCTTAGTTCACATTGATAAAACTTACCAAAGGTCTAATTGGTTAAAGCGTCCAATTAATGCTAATATGTTAAATTATGCTATTAAAGATGTTGAATATTTAGAACCGATTTACAAGGTATTGCGACAAATAATTCAAGATAATAACTTACAAAACGAATATGACGAGCAAATAAAATCTTTGCTTAATGTTGAAAATTATATTATTAATGTACAAAAAGCTTGGCAAAAAGTTAGATTCAATAATCATTCAGAGTCTTTTATTCATAAAATGAAAATTATGGCAGCTTATCGGGAGGAACAAGCCAGTACAATAGATTTACCAAGGAGACATTTTATTTCTGATGAGGAATTAGTACAGATTTGTCAATATTTACCTACCAGTAATAAAGATTTTGAAAATCTTAAATTAAATAGTCGCTATCTTAGTAAACAAAAATATAGAACTCAATTAGCAGATTTGTGTCTTGCTATACAAGAATTAGGTGAATAAAGGTACTTTATTTATGTTAATTGTGGAATAAATTTGCTATTGTCTAAAAGGTTAAGTAAAACAGCATCTGATATCTTTTGGCTTTTATTACATGGCAATTTTTACTATAGTTTTTTTTAAAACCATTTCTGTATTACTGAGTGTAGTAATTGGTTTTTTAGCAGGAAGATATTCTAAAGTTGAGAGAGATAGTATAGCTTCTTTGTTATTCTATTTTATATCTCCTATTGTTTTTTTTGCTATTCCTGCCAGTACTACTTTGACTTTATCGGCATTAAGCGTTACTGTAGTTGTTTTTTTCATTGCCACTTCGTTATCAATATTTTCCTACTATTTTTTTGGGCGATATTGGCTTGATCATACACGAAACATTATAGCATTATCTGCAGGTACCGCTAATGGTGGTTATTTTATGCTGCCAATAGCCGCTACTCTCTTTGATGATTATGTTTTAAGCATCTATATGATGGCAGTTATAGGAATAAATATTTTCGAATCATCAGTAGGCTTTTATATTTGTGCTAGGAGCTTTGCTAATAGTAGTGAAAGTATATTAAAGGTTGTGAAGTTACCAATTTTAAACGGTTTTTTACTTGGTTGTTTATTTAGTTTTGCTGGTTTTACTTTACCTGATTTCCTAGATGATTTTATATATAACATGCGGGGGGCATTTTCTATACTTGGTATGGTTATGGTTGGTTTAGCTCTTTCAGCTTTGCAAAAGTTTGAAATAGACATAAAGTTTACTTTAGCTACTTTCATGGCAAAATTTTTATTCTATCCACTAGGGGTTAACATATTTATTCTTTTGGATAAGTTTGTTTTAGGATGGTATGATGAGAATTATTACAATGCTTTAAGGCTTCTTTCAACTGCTCCTATGGCAGCAAACGTAATTGTCATAGCCAGTTTACAAAAATTTTATCCAGAAAAAGTTGCTACCACAGTATTTCTTTCCCTGCTTTTTGGTGTAGTATATATACCAGTTATGGTAACTATATTTTTAAGCGATTTGAATTAACTAACCTCAGCTATTGATGTAAGACATATAGCTAAACAGGAAAGGTTTTAGCCAAAAAACCGTCTATTAGCGAGGAGGCGATGAAATCGCCGACGTGGCAATCTCATGAAGTAATATCTGCTTTTGTTAGGCGACCTCGAGGTGATTTGAGTACTACTTCACAAGATTGCCACGTCGGCACTTTGTGCCTCCTCGCTAATAGACGGTTTTTTAACTTTCAACAGTTGTGGAGGGCATCCCCGACTTAAAATTAATTAGTAGAAAAAAATGATACAAAAATTTATCCAAGTTGGATCTTATATTAATTGGTTAGGCTCACAATATATTCCAGCTCATAAAATAGCTTATCTTGAGTTTGGTGACCCTAATAATGAAAATGTAATAATTTGTACCCATGGTTTAACTAGGAATGCTCATGATTTTGATAAAATCGCTATGGCATTAAGTGATAATTTTCGAGTAATTGCTATAGATTATCCAGGACGTGGGAATAGTGATGTTTTTAAAACGAAAAAGCATTATAATTATCAAGTATATGTAAAAGATACGGTGCTTTTTTTAAAAAAATTAGGTATTAACAACTGTATTTGGCTTGGTACTTCCATGGGTGGAATAATTGGTTATGTGCTAGCTAGCAAATATAAGGAACTTATCACAGCAATGATTATAAATGATGTAGGACCTTTTATTCCAGCATCTTCTCTAGTTAAAATCGGTCAATATGCAGGTCAAACTCCCTCATTTGTTGATTTAGTTAGTGCCAAGCAACATTTAAAGCTAATATATAGCCAATTCGGTATTAGTAGTGAGGAAGATTGGGATCATCTTACCAAATATAGTTTTATAAAAACCCAAGACGGAAAATATAAAATGAATTATGATCCTGCCATAGTACAAGGTATGAATGCTAATGCAAATAAGCCCAAAAATGTTGATATATGGACTATATGGAATAAGATTGTTTGTAAATTGTTGGTTATTCACGGGGCTAAATCAGAAATTTTACAACAATCTACTATTGAGAAAATGAAAGAAACCAAAGATTTTGATCTTTTCGTTGTCGATTATGCTGGTCATGTACCTTCATTAATGACTGATGATCAGATTAGTTATATAAAATCTTGGGTAAATGCTTTGAAAATATAAAAATTTAGGTTGCTATGAATCGTTCTACTAAAGTACTTATTATAGGTTCAGGTCCTGCTGGACTGAGTGCAGCAATCTATACAGCTAGGGCAGCACTAAAACCGATATTATTGCATGGTATGCAGCCAGGTGGGCAGCTAACTATTACTACAGATGTTGAAAATTATCCAGGTTTTGCAGAACCTGTTCAAGGTCCATGGTTAATGGAACAAATGATGCAACAGGCAAAAAATGTTGGTGCAGAAATTATCTGTGATTATGTAGAAAAAGTTGATTTTTCAAAAAAACCCTTAGTGGTGACCACCTCGTCTGGTATAATTAGGGCGGACGGCGTTATAATATGTACCGGTGCAGAAGCAAGGTGGCTTAATATTCCTTCCGAAGCACAATTCAAAGGGTATGGTGTTTCAGCTTGTGCTACTTGTGATGGTTTTTTTTTCAAGAATCAGGATGTATTAGTTATTGGTGGGGGGAATAGTGCTGTTGAAGAGGCATTATATTTAACTAATCATGCACGTCAGGTGACTATTGTTCATCGCCGGGATAGTTTTAGAGCCGAAAAGATTTTACAAGAGAGATTATTTAGAAATCCCAAAATATCGGTCATGTGGAATCATAGACTGATTGAGGTCATTGGTACTGATAATCCTAAATCGGTTAATTCAGCCAAGCTTGAAAACACTCAAACAGGCGAGCTTAGTTTAATTAATTGTACTGGTATATTCGTAGCAATTGGTCATATGCCGAATACTGCTTTGTTCAAAGGACAACTAGATATAGATAGTGATAATTATATTATTACTAAACCAAATTCAACGGAAACCAGTGTTAAAGGTGTTTTCGCTGCTGGAGATGTACAGGATAAAATTTTTAGACAAGCAGTTACCGCTGCTGGTACAGGATGCATGGCAGCTTTAGAAGTAGAAAAGTTTTTAAACCATTAAATAAAAAATTATGCCTCGTAGTAAAAAAGTGAGTGATAAAGCAGATAAGTTAAGTGGATCAAATGAGACAAGTATAGTTTTACCTGTTGCTCGAACTTTACCAGCAAATGTTCAGGCCGAGCAAATGTTGATAGGAGCAATTTTAGTCAACCATGATTACTTAAATACTGTCTCAGAATTCCTAAGATCAGATCATTTTTTTGAGCCGATACATCAAAAGATCTATAATGCTATTGAGGTTATTACCGAAAAAGGCTTAATTGCTACTCCGGTAACGCTTAGAAGTATGTTAGAACGAGATGAATTATTTCAGCAATTAGGTGGCAGCGAATACCTAAATAAGCTGGTTACTTTATCGATGATGGTAATTAATCCCCTTGATTATGGAAGAATAATCTATGATTTGGCAATAAGGCGTAATTTAATTCAGATAGGGGAGGAGGTAGTTAATAATGCTTATGACTCCTCTTTAGAATATGATGCAAGTCAACAAATAGAGCATGCAGAGGGTAAACTCTATAACCTTGCTAGTGAAGGAATTAATGACAAGAGTTTTGTTAAAATTGCTGTGTCTCTCTCAGAGTCCCTTGCCAATATTGACAGAGCTATGAAGAATTCTAATCACGTAATAGGTATTTCTACAGGATTAATTGATTTAGATAGGGAGTTATCAGGTTTTCATAATTCAGATTTAGTTGTCATTGCTGCACGCCCATCAATGGGGAAAACAGCTTTTGCCATAAATCTTGCGATAAATGCTTGTAATTCTATGAAGTTAAAAAATAAGGAACAAGAAAAAGATCAGTCAGTAGGTTTTTTCTCTCTTGAAATGTCATCTGAGCAGCTTGCTACTCGTATTCTTTCCATGCATACTAACATTGACTCTTCAGCCTTACGGTCTGGTCATGTGACAGAAGAGAATTATAATCGATTACGTAGAGAAATTATAGCTCTTGACATACCATTTTTTATTGATGATACGCCATCTTTATCCATTGCGGCTATTCGTACTAGGGCAAGAAAAATGAAGCGTAAACATAATCTTGGTATATTATTTATAGATTATCTGCAGTTGATTAGAGGAATAAATAAATCTGATAATAGAGTAAATGAAATTTCAGAAATTACTCAAGGATTAAAAGCTATAGCAAAAGAATTAAATATCCCAGTAATTGCTTTATCACAATTATCTAGAGCTGTAGAACTTAGAGAAGATAGGAGACCAATGTTATCTGACTTGCGAGAATCTGGGGCTATTGAACAAGATGCGGATATAGTGATGTTTATTTATCGAGAAGAATATTATCTAACTCGTAAAGAGCCTCCTTCGAGTGATGCAAAATACGCAGAAAAACACGCAGAATGGTTGAGTAATTTAAATCAAGTATATAATATTGCCGATATTATAATAGCAAAACATCGTAATGGTCGTGTTGGTAGCATAAAACTTCATTATGATGGTCAATATTCAAAATTTAGTAATTTACAGAAAACACTATAGGGATAATAAATGCTCAAGAAACCTTTAATATTTGGTATTGCTGGTACTAGTTTGACTGCACAAGAAAGGGAATTATTTTTAAAAAATCCAATATATGGCTTTATTCTCTTTAAGAGAAATATTGTGGATCGAGAACAGTTACTAAAGTTAGTACAAGATTTAAGAGGCTTATATGACTATAATATATTGATTTTTGTCGATCAGGAGGGTGGCAGGGTTGCAAGGTTGAAGCCACCTATCATAGATATAGAATATCCCCCTGTTGGTGATTTCGGTAAAATATATGATCAAGAAGGTGCAGAGAATGCGTACTTAAAAGTTTTTGAAAATTATTCAAGCCTGATGAAGAGTTTAAAAGAATATGGAATAGACTCACCATGTTGTCCAGTTGCTGATTTGCGTTACCCTTATACTGATAATGCTATTGGAGATCGTAGCTTTGGAGATTCTGTAGTAAAAGTAGTTGATTTATGTACAAAAACAATAGAGGCGATAGAAGGGCAGGGAGGCATTGCCATTATTAAGCATATACCAGGGCATGGCAGAGCTACGTGTGATAGTCATTATAAGTTGCCGCGTGTTACCAGTTCACTTGCTGAATTAAATAATACAGATTTTGAAGTGTTTAGACAACTATCTAAAAATGCTAAGGCAGGATGGGCTATGACAGCTCACATTGTATTTGAGGCTTTAGATACCAAACTACCAGTAACTTTATCGCCCACTGCTATAAAGTTCATTAGAAATGACGTTGGTTTTAAAGGTATGTTAGTTTCAGATGATATTTGTATGCTTGCCCTGCATGGTGAAATTGGAGCTAAATACTCAATAGTTAAAAAACCTCTGACGATTTTTGAAAAGCAGGATTCTACGACTACGATAAGTGATCAAGATTTAGAAAAACTTATTGAATACGGAATTATTAAAGACAAATCCGACCAGACCGGACTAAAAAAATATTTAGTAGAAGAATTCCCAAAACTGAAGGCAGAATTTGTTGCAAGTATAGCTGAAGTTGCTAGGCAAACTATTGTAGCTGGTTGCGACTTAGTGCTACATTGTAGTAGTGATATAGAAGAAATGACTGCTGTTTGTCAGGTGGTTTAAAATTCTGCTTTTAGATAAGATGTGGGAGGTAGTTATATGACAAAAACGATGTCATTCTTAGCAATGGCGGGAATCCAAAAAACACCCTAAAAAAGGCTAATTGAGGGTAGATACGATCCTACGATGTCACCACAACTGTCGAAAGTTCAACAAACGTCATTGCGATGAGCGTTGTCAGCCCTAAACCGTCATTGCGAGCGAACGTACGTGAGCGCGCAATCCATGAAGCTTGTCATATGGATTGCTTCGTCGACCTACGGTCTCCTCGCTAATAGACGTTTGTTGAACTTTCGACAGTTGTGACGATGTCACCCCTGCGAAAGTACATAGGCGTCAACTTAAGAGCGTAATGATTGAATATGTATAAACAAATTAAACACAGCCGTCATCGCGAGGCATCGTTAGATGCCGTGGCGATCCAAATAAACAGCGAAGCTGTTTTTTAGAGTAACGCTTCGCGTATCTTAGATTGCCGCGTCGCCGCTTGCAGCGGCTTCTCGCAATGACGTTTGTTGAACTTTCGACAGTCGTGACGATGTCACCCCTGCCTACGCAGGGGTGACATCGAAGGGGAATAATAATTATTTTTATGTCGAATTCAGGTTACTTACGACAATTTACGCTAACTACTTTATTTTATAACAGTTACAGCTCTACGGTTCTGTGCCCAAGCTGCTTCGTCACAACCCATAACAGCTGGTTTCTCTTTACCGTAAGAGATAGTATCAAGTCTGTTATTATCGATTCCTAGACCAACTAGGCATTTTCGTACAGCTTCTGCTCTTCTTTCACCAAGTGCTAAGTTATACTCTCTTGTGCCTCTTTCATCACAATGTCCTTCAATAGTAGCTTTAGTATGACAATGTTTTTTTAACCAAACGGCTTGTTTATTTAGCTGTTCTTTTGATTTACTTGAAATATCTGATTTATTGAAAGCAAAAAACACCCTATCACCAACATTTCTTTCGAAATCAGCAGCTAAAGAACATTCTTCAACAGCAGGAGTTACCTCCGCTTCTTTAGGTTTCTTTTTACTACCACATCCAGAAAGCACAAATAGTGCTAAAAAAGCTATTGCAGTTTTTTGTATTAGCATAACAAACTCCTTAATTTAAATAAAGCTATTGATTATATTTGCTTAACAGAAAGAATTGTTAAACATCTTATCTGTGTATTATATATTATCATACTGTCACTTAAAAGCCTAAAATAGTTTTAGCATTAAACTCTTGGATGGATGTGGTAAAAATATCGTATAACCTCAATTTCGGATTAATGAAATTAATCCGAAATTGGAATGAGAGTGTAAACAATCAGGCTTAAAGCGGTTTGATGCCTGATTGTTAAATATTTCATTTGCTAATAATCTTATTTTTATACCAATAAAAATAAGATTATTAGCGATAATAGATTAAAATGCATTCGTAGAACCGTTTCAAGAATGCATTTTTCTGATATTCTAGCCAGTTATGGATTAAAATTAAAAATTTTAATCCATAACTGAAGTGTATATAGCCGACGTTTAATAATTCAGAACTTAGATAACAACTCCCTTATCATATCTTGTAACTTTCCTACTTTACTTACATCCGTGCCACCAGCTTGGGCTATATTCGCCTGACCACCACCGCCGCTACCGCCAAGGAATACAGACACTTCTTTAGCTAAGTTACCTGCATGTACCTTATTGCTAATTTCTTTACTAACCGCAATAGTAATAGATAATTTACCCTGCAAATCAGGCATACCTATATATATAATCACTAGATTATCCGACTTATCAGCTATTTGCTGGGCAGATAAGCGTAATATTTTAGTATCCAAGTTTTGTACTAGTTTATAGACAAAATTTATACCTGATACACGGATTGATTCTTTGGCAATTTGTTCAATATTCAAATCAAGCATAGAGACCTGAGTAGCTACTAACTTATCTTCTAATTGTTTTTTACTGGCAATCAGGTTATTTACTTTATCAGTAATTTCATTCTTACCTATTTTTAAGGTTGAAGACAAGTCATCAATTATAGTATCGTTTTGTCTAATTAATTTTATGGCAAATTCACCACAAACAGCTTCTATCCTTCGAACGCCAGCTGCAACGCTACTTTCGCTAATAATTTTAAATATTCCAATATCCCCAGTTCTATTAACATGCGTGCCACCACATAACTCAAGCGAGTTGCCCATTGCTACCACTCTTACTTCAGAATCGTATTTCTCTCCAAATAAAGCCATAGCACCTGCCTTAATAGCTTCATCTGTTGACATTAATGTTGTAGTAACCTTAAAATTATCAGTGATAATTTGATTTACCTTATCTTCTATCAATATAACTTCTTGTTTTGTTAGTGGTGTCATATGGCTAATATCAAAACGCAGACGATCATGTGCTACCAGCGATCCTTTCTGTGTTACATGTTTCCCCAGCACTTGATGTAATACTGTATGTAGTATATGAGTTGCAGAATGATGAATTCTTAAATTTTTACGGTACTTGACATCAATAGCAAAATCAGCATTATCTCCTACTTGGATAGCTGTTCCTTCCTGTAAAACACATATATGAGCAATTATTGAACCAAGATATTTTAAAGTATTTACTACCTTAATTTTATTACCTGCTGATTTGATAAAGCCTATATCTCCCATCTGTCCACCAGATTCTCCATAAAAAGGAGTTTGATTACTAATTAGAATAAATTGCTCTTCGCTAGTTTTTATATTGTTGACTAATTTATTATCTTGAATTAGAGCTAATATCTTACCTTCTGCCTTATCCAAAGAGTAACCCAAAAATTCAGTACTACCAAATTCGCCTTTAATATCAAACCATATTTGATCAATTTGTGACTCATTTGAACCTAACCAAGCTTTTCTTGCCCTTTCTTTTTGCTCTTGCATCTTATTATTAAAGCTATCAAGATCAACTGATATCTGTTTACTTTTTAATATGTCTTCAGTTAAATCGAGAGGAAAACCATATGTATCATATAATTTAAAGGCTATCTCTCCTGAAAGTTCTGAATTTTTATTAAGATGCTGTGTTTCATCGTCAAGCAGCTTAAGACCTCGTTCAAGAGTTGCTTTAAATCTTAATTCTTCTTGTTCCAAGATACTACGGGTAAAAGCCTCAGCCCTCTTCAGTTCAGGATAAGTTGCACCCATAAGATCTACTAGTTTTGGTAGCAATCGGTGCATTAAAGGTTCACTGCTACCAAGTATATGTGCATGCCTCATACTTCGACGCATAATACGCCTAAGTACATATCCTCTGCCTTCATTTGACGGCATGACACCATCACTAATTAGAAAGGCACAAGCTCGTAAATGATCAGCAATAACCCGGTAAGAAAATTTTGCTTCCCCTTTTACTTTAACTTTTACTATACTTTCCGTATAAGCAATTATTTCCTTAAATAAATCTATGTCATAATTATCATATACATTTTGCAATACAGCACTAATACGTTCTAGTCCCATGCCGGTATCAACGGATTGTTTAGGTAAGGCAATCCTAGTATTGCTATCCAATTGTTCAAATTGCATAAAGACCATATTCCAAATCTCAATATAGCGATCGCCATCTTGATCTTTTGTACCAGGTAAGCCTCCTAGTATCTTATCTCCATGATCATAGAAAATTTCTGAACATGGTCCACAAGGTCCGGTATCTCCCATTGACCAAAAATTATCATTGGTTGCTATTTTAATAATTCGGTCATCACTTAAATTAGCAATCTTTTTCCAATAGCTTGCTGCTTCTTCATCAGTATGATAAACAGTTACATATAATTTTTCTTTGGCGATAGCAAATTCCTTGGTTAAAAGATTCCAAGCATAATATATTGCTTGTTCTTTAAAATAATCACCAAAAGAAAAATTCCCTAACATTTCAAAGAAGGTATGATGTCTTGCAGTATAACCAACATTCTCAAGATCATTATGCTTACCACCAGCACGTAGTGATTTCTGACTAGTAGTGGCTCTTTGATAGTTTCTAGTTTCCTGACCGGTAAAAACATTTTTAAATTGTACCATCCCGGAATTAACAAACATTAAACTAGGATCATTATGAGGAATTAGGGAGCTAGCTGGAACGTGCATATGATTATTTGCAACAAAATAACTTATAAATTTACTTCTAATTTCTTCAGTGGTAAGTTTAGTCATTAGTAAATCCTGATAGCGTAACATTCTTGAAGATAGCAGTATTATAGAGAATTGGGGGTGTGGTGTCTACTGCAAATAACAACTTACTTTAGTATATAACCGCCATGGTAGTTTAAAAATTATGAAGATAATTCGAAAAGATGTCATCCTAGCTACAGCATTACCCGCGTGGATCACTAGTATGTCATTCTCACGTAAGCGGGAATCCATAATATCTAAAGCCTTTGCAGGTTATTTTTTGGATTACCGCTTTTAATTAAGAATGACATTGATTCTATCCCATTACTGCAACTAACCTGTCCGTGCTAGCTATAGTTTAATGCATATCAGGATATTCTCCTGCTACGCTAACGTCGTCATCAATATGATTATTTGTAGGGGCAGTGTTGTCGAGTCCTCTCTTTAGAGCGAATTCATTTGATATTTTCTTGAGCTTTGACAATAGTTCATGCTGTTGTGAATTATTTGATATATTACTTAGTAACTTCACTGTGTGTTGTGTTTCGCTAGTTGATCTACTAAGATCAGATCCATAATCAGAATCACTTCCTGATGATGAAAATGTAGGCAATAAGTTTTCCAATTGTTGTACAACTTCAGGTATAGTTGTATACTTTCTGTCTAAATTCAGTTTCTCTATTATACGATAAGATATGTCACTCATAGTAAGTATTTGTTTAATAGGTACACTTGTATCATTAATGGCATGAGTCAAATTTAGACATTTTTGTACTTGTTCTAACTCTTGTTTTTCCGTAGCTAATTTTTTGCATAATGCATCTAGTTCTTTGAGCTTGTTTTTGTTAATACTAGCGAATTTTTTTTCGTCTTTATCATGACTATTTTTTAAGTCTGAGAGTTGTTTAGTCAATATCTTTTCAGCGTCTATACTAGTTTTATCAGTAAGTTTCTCTTGTATTGCCCTAGGTAAACCTATTATTGTGTATATAGCTTTAATATTTTTTTCTTGCACAGCTGTAAGTATTTCCTGAGCTTTCACTACATCCTGTTTTTTAAACAAATAATTTTGTTGTTTAGACATAATAATATAATCCTCAATTAGTTCAACATATTACTAATAATTGATTTTGTAATACTACAAAATATACTATTCTTACCTAATTAAGGTGTATCTATATTTTGTATGCTCACTTTTCAATTATTAAAACCATTAAAATTTTATTAGGTTATCGTCCTTTATAATTTGTTGTAATAACCTAACTAATGGAGAGTATATTTATTATTTAAGGATGTTCAACAAAATATTACAAAAATAAAAATTTATTTTAAAATAATAGTAATTTAAGATTTTGCACCTAATATCATTCACATAGATATTATCCGTTTGGAACGGATAATATTATAATTATTCAATAATGTTTAGTATTTTTTTATAGATAAATCATAAAAAAATACTAAATCACTTAGTGGAAAGATAATTGCTGTTATAATAGTCTATGTTTAAATATTTAAGTCTAAGTATTAGTTACATGATTAACATATCCAAACTACCCAAACTACAAGTTTTACTAAAAAAACTACATAAATTGGTGGTATATTTTTTATATAAAAGAAATATTATTATTTTAATAGGCGATAAAGGTACATTTCTTTGTGCTTTAATACACGATAAAGTTGTGGATACTTTATTTGTTCCTGCTGAAAACCAAGATAATTTAGACTCCTATAAAGAATTTTTTGGTAAATTCAAAAACTATTACGTTTTCTTCTTATTAAACGGTTCTGCATGTGAAGTACGCCATGATATAGTACCTGTACTACATTCAATAGTAAAAACCAATCCTGTAGAAAAGTTTATAGAGGAGTATTTTTCTATAGATGATATAGTTGCTTACAATGTCTATAACATCAATACCAAATATAGTGAGGTGTGGAATACCTTGCTGGTATCTACTCCTTATACCCCACCTTTAAGTAAGTTACTTGAGAATCTTTTGGCAAGTAAGAGACAAAAGTTTGGTGGGATTTATTTTTTAGCTTTGGAATGGAAAACAATTATAGATAAAATTGTAAAAAATGTTGAAAATAATAAGTATAGTGAATATTTACAAATTTTTGTATGTATTTTAAGTACAAACGGTATTAAACTTGTTGTTAAACATCAAGGTAATATAATCTCAATTCAAACATTTGATTATCCAGCTGATAAGTCAGACTTATATATTCAAGGTATAATTGAACAAGAAGTGGAAGATTGTTTGATATCTTGTAAAAGCTATATTGATAGTTTAACCCTTAAAGTTTGTATAATTTTTATAGTAGACCAAAGTCTAAAGTTGTTATTAGAACAATCCAGTTTTGGTGAACATCCAGTAATATGTAAGTCTAGCAGTGTATTAGGTGATAATAGCAAATTTTCAGATGCAATGGTTGTCGAGTTATTTAATGAACAAAAAAGCTTTCTAGCCTCTAACAAATATTTAGAATCCATAGCTAAACTCAATATTATCAGTGCTTTAATTTTCAAACCATTTATCACTATAATAATAGTATTGATATTTGCTGCATGTGCTATCAAAATTAAAACCGTAGCAAATTACAGAAAATTAGATCTTTTAAATTCACACTATTTTAGTGCTGAACAAGATTATTATAATGTTAAGCAAACCTATCCATATATTCAAAATACCACTAATTTAGCTGATTTATACGTATTTGAAGCATTATTGCAAATCCCCGTACCAACGCCATTTGACTCGTTAGAAAAGTTTTTAACAAATTTACCACCTAATCTGCACCTAGAGGAGATTAAATGGCAAAGGTCGGATATAGATAATACGTTATTATCATCTAATCAGTATATAAAAATCGAGATATTATTAAAATTTATCGTTAGTGATATGCTAGTTGAAGATGCTACTCATCTCTTAAAACAAAAAATTGCAAATTTTAGTAAAATATTTAGCAATATGGATATTAATTTTACAATATTTACTGATCAAATATTAGAGTTACCTAATAGAGTAGTAATACCTACTGAGGTCATTATTACTAAGAAAAAAGGATAAGAGATGCTTAAAAATTTTATTGTTCATCTAAAAAATGTTATATTCTTTAAGTTTATTATGTGTTGTTTGTGTATTTCTACTATTTTATGGTTGCTGCAAAGTATTAATAAAGATTATATGGAATCAATTGCCAAGAATCAAAATATAGAAGAATCTCTAGCTCAAGAAACGTTAAAGTTGTATTCTATAATAAATTCCAAATATAAAATACTAGAAACTTATGCAAGATATTCGAAATTATTATCTATTTCTGCTAGACAAAGTTGTTTAGAACGAGCAAGGTTAATAACAACAATTGATAGTTTTTCAAAAAAATACAACTTAAATGAGCCTATTACTATATCAATTAAACAAGAATTCTTAAGTGGAATTAACCCAATGGTGGGAACAAAGCAGGATACTATAAGGATAAAGAATTATGATGTTTACATAAGATTTGCCACTAAAGATTTTGCAACTTTCTTGACAATTATAAAAGAAATCTACTCTTGTATGCCGGAGAATACTATTGTACTATCTATAGACGTAAAGAAAGAAGATGTATTAGAACCTAAGGTTGTTTATAAACTATCAACAGAAAGAATACCTGATATGATATTTACAAAACTTAACATGCGTATAAGAGAAATAACGGCAAATAAGTAATTGTAATCTTAAGTAGTTAGTATATTTTTATAACAAAATTATTAATAAGTCTTAGAGGAATATATGAATATTGTTGTAAAAAAGTTAGTAAGAGTTATCATTATTTTAAATATTATTTTTATTGCAGAAGTGACGATGGCTAGTAACTCCTCATCAAAAGAAACAAAAGATTATATCGCTACCAGTAAATATTACCATAATTTAATATCCAGTAACGATATGGCAGAGCTTAATATGTTTTTAAGTTTGTTACCCAAAGGAGGGGAGCTTCATCATCATTTTAGTGGAGCTATATATGCTGAAAATTATTTAGATCTTATTAATAAGGCTGGTTTTTGTATAGATAAAAATAGCTATCACGCGCAAAAAAATAAACCAAATAAACTAAATAAAACATGCCTTAGTGTTACTGCTCTCCAAGATAATTATGATCTATATACCACTCTTTTAAGTCGCTGGTCATATGGTAAATTCTTTTACGATCATAACTGTGTTCAAGAAGATGGGTTAAAACATTTTTTTAATGTTTTTGGATATGTAGGTCCAATAGAAGCAGTTGATGTCAAAAGTAGTTTGACCTTATTAAAGGTAAGAGCTAAATCAGAAAATATCCAATATATTGAAACTATATTGTTCCTAGCCCCAATTAGTGACAATCCTGCACTGGATAAGGTTAATCAACTAACAAGTAATACAGATGATGCCACTATCAATAGTGTTTTAAGTCAGGCTGTTGATGTTTTAGATAAAGATAGCATTATACAAAATGAAATCGCTCAAAATTTACGTGAAATCGTATCTAACTCCAAAGATATTGATGATGATGATTTTAGTATGAGATTTCAACCATATGTAGTACGTTTTAACAAACCATCGCTGATATTTTCTGGATTATATTCAGCGTTTTTAATGGTAAAAAATAATACCAAATTTGTTGGAGTTAACATTGTTGGTAATGAGGCTCATCCTATTGCTTTACGTGATTATAAGTTGCATATGAAAATGTTTCGTTTCTTAAAACAAAGATTTCCTAATGTAAAATTGTCGCTGCACGCGGGAGAGCTTACTTTAGGTCAAGTTACTCCTGAAGAATTGAGTTATCATATTAATGATGCGGTTAATGTGGCAGAGGCAAACCGTATAGGACATGGTGTTGATATTATGCACGAATCTAACCCCTACCAATTAATAAATACATTATTAAACAAAAATATACTTGTAGAAATTAATTTGACTAGTAATGAAGCGTTACTAGGAGTACAAGGTAACGATCATCCAGTGAGACTTTATATGCAGTATGGAGTACCAATTGCAATTTCTACTGATGATCCAGGGGTGTCACGTAATAATTTAACTGATGAATATTTAAAATTTGTCACTCGCTATAAACCATCTTATGATAAGCTAAAAGAAATAGTGTCTAATAGTATTAAATATTCTTTCTTAACAGAAGATGAAAAAACTAAGCAAATTGACTTACTAAATAAAAAATTTATTTCTTTTGAGGATACGATAGCTTCATTTGTAAAAAAACACTCTCATGTTAAAAAATAAAGAGCCAAAGACTAATGAACATCTTTAGCAGTATAAACATTTCTATATGTAAAAAAAGAATAAGTGAAGAGTTATTTAATAATATAACAAAACATGCGTGTTTAACACTTGCTAATATAATAGCTATTGATTACGAAATTAGACTTAAATCAACACCTGAGATTGATGTCCATATAAGTAATTGTATTGGTAAATTAAGAGTTTTTCTCGGTCAGAAAGTTATTACGGATGATAGTTTTTCAACAGTTTTAATGTTATTTTCGGTAGCAATCTCTCCTGATGCAGTAGAATATCAAGATAGAGATAATATTCTAAACAAATCAGAAGATATAATAATTGATACACTAATAAGTACAAATTTTGGTAAGGCAAATTCTGAAGAGAGAAAAGTAATAAAACAAGTGTTAAAAGATTTATTGGCAGCAAGGAATAGTTATGAATTAACAAATTTTATACAGCTTGAACCAGAAGTATTTTGTACAACGGTAATGCATGCGGTAAAAAAATATCAAAACCCAAAGGAAGTCAGCACTAATGCTAGATTAGAAATTAATAGAATAGTAAATGTTGCAGTAAAACATAATAAGAAAATTGAAATATTTAAACAAGCAACTAGTAAAATTATAACTGCTATTTCTGTTCTAGCAGTTGGGGCTATCAGTGTTGCAACAGCTGGTGCTACATTTGCTTTTATGGTAGTACCAGCTTCTATTCTAGCAATAGAATATGCTCCCAAAATCGGCGAGAAAATTGGCGGGGTAATTCTGAGTCAGGATAAATCCATGAGTATGCAAGAAGAAAAAATTACCGCTCTAAAAAGTAATTTATGGAAAAATAATAAGGAATTCTTGTCTCAACAGCGAGCAGTAGAGCATAATGTATCCATGCAAAAATTAGATAGTCAAATAAAGTCGGTAGTCAATCTAAAATCTAACAAATTAGATATAATAAAAGATCAGCTATCGGTTAACTTACCTAGTAAAAAGTCTTTACAAAATAATAAAAATAGCAAATCTTCGGGACAAATTAAACAAAGGTAACAATATGCTAGTAACTTGGGTTCTCCTTATATTTGCAGGATTATTTGAGGTAGGTTTCTCTATATCGCTGAAATTGTCAGAGGGTTTTACCAAAGTAAAACCCATTATAGCTTTTATTATTTTTTCTATATTGAGTTTTGTTTGTCTAAGTAAAACTCTAGATAAACTTCCTCTTGGTACTGCTTATCTTATATGGACTGGTATCGGAGCTGTAGGAACAGTAATAGTAGGGATGGTGTGTTTTAACGAGCCATACTCTGCCATGCGAGTTTTCTTTATTACGACTATGATAATTTCTATGATAGGGCTTAAGTTGTCTTAAATTTATGATCAGGCTTATTTATCCTAAATTTTGGCACACCAAAACTATTATATCATATTTATTGTTACCACTAAGTTGGTTATATCTTTTTTTTAGTTATTTAAGAAAAATAATTGCACGCCCTATAATATTTCCTTGTAAAGTAATTTGTGTTGGTAATATAAGCATTGGAGGTACTGGTAAAACTCAAATAGTGATCTTCCTTGCGAAAGTGTTGAAGGCTATTAATATTGATTTTATAATTATTACTAAAGGTTATGGCAGTAAACTGCAAACGGCGTTGTTAGTTGAACCACATCATACAGTACTAGATGTCGGGGATGAAGCAGTAATGCTATTAAAATATGGTAAAGTCATAGCTAGCAAGAAAATTCAATATATACTACCTTTTATAAAAAGGATTAAACCAAAGGTGATTATAGTAGATGATGCAATGCAGAATCCTAATTTTTATAAGGATATTGTTATTTTGTCAGTTGATGCTGACAGGTTATTTGGCAACGAATTGTTAATTCCAGCCGGTCCTTTGCGTGAGTATCCTAAACAAGCTATTGAAAAAGCTGATATAGTTATTCTCGTTGGTTCGAGTAATGTTGCTCCTTTTTTCTTACATAAGGAGCTTCCCTTTTTTCAAGCCCAAATAGTTCCAACTATAGACATAGATAAAACAAAGAGCTATTTTGCCTTTAGTGGTATAGGTAATCCTGAACGGTTTTTTTCTACATTAGAAAATTATGGATTGCAGTTAGTAGGTAATAAAATTTTTCCGGACCATCATCAATATCGTAAAGAAGATTTAGACTATTTAAAAGAACAATCAGAAAAATCTAATTCTCTTCTAATAACAACTAGAAAAGATTACGTAAAAATATGTGATACCGACTTGTCAGTAATATGTTGTGATGTACATTTATTACTAAATAATCAAAAATTATTAGCAGATTTAATATATGAAAAAATTCTTTAAAAATATTAAGTATTTGCTTGAGTATTTTTTCGTTTTAATAGTACTAAAGATATTAGGAACATTTGGTATCGACAAATCTGTACAAATTTGTCGGTATATAGCAAGGAAAATAGGTCATCTATTGCCAGTCAATAAAATTGCAAAAGAAAATATTCAAAATATTTTTGGCAAGAATCAGACAAATGGTCTAAGCATGGAGACTCAAGCAACCATTAATCAAGTATGGGATAATTTTGGTAGTTTTATAGGAGAATTTCCATATGTTAATAATATGTCAGAGGAAGAATTATCTAGAAGGGTAGAAATAATCGGACTTGATAATATAATAGAATTTCAGAAATCACACCAACCTTTCTTATTATTTACGGGGCATTTTGCTAATTGGGATTTTGCACTTAAAATTATAAATAAATTTTATCCTAAATTTGCTATTATCTATCGTAAATTAAATAATCCTTATATTGATAAGCTAATTAATGATACGCGTAAAACTAGTGATATAAAGCTAATTCCAAAAGGAGAAAAGGGTGCAAGAGATCTCATATCTGCAATCAAATCAGGATATGCAATTGGCATGCTTGTAGATCAAAAAATGAATAATGGCATTGAAGTACCATTTTTAGACCAACCGGCCATGACTGCTCATGCAATTGCTAAAATTGCCTTACAATTCGGCTACCCGATTATACCATTACAAGTGGTTCGCACTAGTAATAATAGTTATTTTAAAGCTATTATCCATCCACCAATACAATTACAAAAAACTAATAATAGTAAAACAGATTGTTATAATATAATGTTTACCATTAATCAAATTTTAGGTAATTGGGTTAAAGAAAATCCAGGTCAATGGTTTTGGTTTCATAATAGATGGAAGAAGAATAACTATGCCCCAAATGACAAAATCTGCAAATAATAACATGTAGCCAGTAACGAAAATGTAAATTTTCATCCAACACGCCGTATGATAATCCAGTTCTATAGCATAATTTTTTCTCATATTTATCTCGAAGATAAGACGTGTCAAACGGTGAATGTAACATAAAGTCTAGCTTTCCTTCTTCCAATTTTAAGTTTATAAATTTAATAAGTACTGGCTAAAAGTTTTTTTGCAAAAAAAGTATGGCTAAAAACCATATAGTAATCAAACATATCCAAAGCCCACCTCTAATGTCATATGTACGCTTGATTAGGATTTTTAGAGCATCTTCAGTTTTTTTAGCTTCTCTTATACACTCTGATCTCATGGCAACTATGTAACCTGATATAGTCATAATCTTGCTATATAGTTGTTTTATATCTTTATCATTAAAATCATTTTGCATAAAACCCTCTTACTATGATTGTAGGTAAAATATTCCTATTCATTATTAGATAGGGTAGTTGAGGTTGCATTTTTAAAAAGAAAGTTGCTAAATAAGCAAGAATAAATTTGATTACTGAGCAAATATTGTATATATTCATAAGGCATTTCCTTTTATGATTGAGGTTTTGTGCTTAACTAACTATTTAGTATTATTTCGTTTTTGTTCAACTTACCTATATTTGTAGTAGTTGAATTTATGTACTGAATAGTTTTAGTTTTTAAAGTTTATCTTACTAAATAATTCCTTGGTTCATTTAGTAAGATAAACAACTTTACTGTGACAATTTTTTGTTGTCAAGAAAAAACCGTTTTTCACGGATCAATTTTATAAAAAAATATTTACAATGGGCTGGATTGAAAATATACAAGAATTCCTTGGGAATAAAATGGAAGAAAAACAACTAAAGGCAAGTGATCTTGCTGAACTTGCAGGCATTCCTACGACTACTATGAGGGGGATGTTGGGTAATCGACGTCCTGAAATAAAAAACATAATCAAACTTGCAAATTATTTTGACTGCTCTATTGATGAAGTGCTAGGTAGAAAGGAGTTTGAGCCTCAAGAAAAACAAGAATATATGCAACTATCTCCAGAAGCATTAAGTGCTAATTTGAAGAGCTTTATCACCGAGAAGATGAACAAAAACCAAATGACGCAATACGAATTAGGATCAAAAATTGGTCGTAGTGAAGACAGCGTTCGTCCTTTTTTAAGAGAAGATGATAATAACCAAAAAATGCTAAGTACCGAAGCGGTTATAGCTATTGCTGATTATTTTAAAGCTCCTATTGATGGAATGTTAGGTAGAACTTCGCAGCTTGGAAGAGAGAAGCAGGTAGACAGATCTTTAGGTAACTTAAAAACATTGAATCCTGAAGTTCTAAAAGCCGCTCAACTGATTGGGAAATCCATTGCAGGTGATATATCACCTAAGGCCCTGACTACAGATAATGTTACTCCCAGCCATGTGGGTTCTTTAATTAAGAAATCGCCTAATAGCAGCAGAGGAAGATAAATCTTTTCTATCGATGATAATTTAATGCAAGAACGTATTAGCAATATTAGGGGTCTTTTCGCTAAGTATAAAATAGATGCCTATATAGTACCGTCTAATGATCAATATTTTAGCGAGTATGTTCATGAAAGTGCTAAACGACTGCAATATATGACTAACTTTAGTGGGTCAAATGGTATTGTGGTGATCTGTAAAAATAATGTTATATTTTTTACAGATGGTCGTTATCTAGAACAAAGTAAGCGTGAACTAGATCCAAAAATTTTTGAGATTTTCGATATTAAAGATTTACCCTATTTTCCTTGGGATGATTATTTAGGTAATGATGGTATATTAGGATATGATGCGAAACTCTTCACTAATGTTAAGTTAAAAATATTTGCTAAAATAAAGACTCGTTTACATAAAGTATCTAATAATTTAGTAGATCAAATTTGGCGTAATAGGCCAGTTGAACCATCATCAAAAATATATATTTATGATGATAAGTTTGCTGGTCAATCGTATAGTGATAAAATTACCATGTGCCGTAATCTACTCACTAAATATTCTGCAGATACCATGATTGTTACTGCAGCAGATTCAATATGCTGGTTATTAAATCTCAGAGCAAGTGACATTCTATATTCACCATTGATGCTTGGTATAGTCCTAATCACTAAGAACCAACTATATTTATTTATTAATCCAAATAGGGTAGACCAAGATATTATACTTGCTCGTCCTCATATAACTATCTTACCTTCAGCACAATTTGCTGATATATTGAGTCAAGCTAATAAAGTCCTAATTGACGAAAACTTCACTTCCAATTATATCATAGATTTGCTAAGCACTAAGATAATAGAAAAAATTAATGATCCTTGTCAATTAGCTAAAGCCCGTAAAAACGATATTGAAATTAACCATGCAATTAATTCCCATATTAAGGATGCGGTGGCACTATGCGAATTCTTTGCATATTTATTCGAACTACCAAATTTACAAGATCAAACTGAATATGATTTAGGAACAATATTAACAGGGTTTAGATTTAAGCAAGATCAATATGTTATGGATAGCTTCCCGACTATATGTGGCTTTAAGGAAAATAGTGCTATAATTCATTACCGAGCAACAAGCACGGGGGCAAAGAAAATCTTAGGTAAAGGCATATTATTAATTGATTCTGGTGGTCAATATAACGGTTGTACTACTGATGTAACTAGGACTCTTGCTATAGGTGGGTATCCTACCAAAGAACAAAAATTACGTTACACTCAAGTTCTTAAGGGGCATATTGCTTTGTCGATGATTAAGTTTCCAGTTAATCTTATTACTGGAGCTAATTTAGATGTTCTAGCTCGGCAGTTTTTATGGAGAGATGGACAAGATTATCCACATAGTACAGGTCATGGTGTTGGTAGCTTCTTAAGTGTTCATGAAGGACCACAAAATATTAGTTTACGCAGTAATGTTATTCTAGAACCTAGTATGATTGTATCCAATGAGCCAGGTTATTATAAAACGAATGAATTTGGCATTAGAATAGAAAATCTGATGTATGTCAAAAATACTTTACAGGATAAAAATTTTCTAGAGTTTGACACTCTCACCCTTGTTCCTTATGCAAAAGATTTAATAGATCGTAGAATGCTAAACGCAGATGAGATAAATTATATAGAACAATACTATCAAAAAATTAAACAACAAGTTTATCCCCTGCTTTCAATTAGAGGACAGAAATGGTTGAGTGGAGTAGTTGAGATTTAATCTTATGTCAGAACTAATGGTGGTTTTATGTATTTAGCTGCTATTATAGATTGGCATAGTAAAGCCATATTGAGTTATAAATTATCAAATTCAATGGATGTGACTTTGGTAACTGATGTATTAGACTTCTTTCAAAACTCGCTTATGCGCAAGGGTGTGAAGGAGACGCTTCACCTCGACCCGCAGCGTACTCTAATTCCGTTACGGATTCGAGTACCGCATCATTGTCCAAATCACCAGCAGAAGTAGAGTTTCGAAAGAAGTCTATTAAAAGATGCCCTTAATAAATACAAAGCTCCAAAAATATTTAATAGTGACCAAGGCACTTATCATTACTAACTATGAATAAGCTGATTTGTGGGATTCACAGACATCGTTTCAACATTTTTGTTGCTAAATTCTTATTGTACCCATGGATTAAAATCTCCTCTTTAGAATGATCATATTTTTCACTAACTTCTTCATAGAGTGGAGTTTGATAAATCAATTCTATATATTTTTCATTTGGAGTTTTACCGCCTAAAGAGCTATGTGGTCTGTTCCAATTGTAATAATGTTCCCAATATCCTAATTCCTCAATAAGATCAGGGCTTTTAAGATCAATACTCGAATAGAACTCATCTAAGTCTGTTCGTTGAGTGCGTTCTACTTTGCCGTTTAAATGAGGAAAAGTTGGTTTAATAGGACGAAATTTAATAGCATATTCTTTTAAACGTTCCTAAACTTTATAAGCAAAAAATTCTTGTCCTCTATCAGTTTGAATACGTTGTATAGGAAATGGCATACGCTCCATAACTTGTTCTAAAAAATCTAAAGTATTTGTTGCAGTACGTCTTTTATATAAAGCCAAAACCTTATATCTAGTACAATCAATCTATAGCGGTATATTGGTATAAATGGTTAGCGATTTTGCACACGTCCATCTGTACCCTTTTTCCAGGAAGATTACAATTGTATCTTTTAGCTTGTTTACGTGCTTCTCATTCTGTATATAGGGTAGGTTCATACCATTATTTTAGCACATCCTAAAATTGAAACAATCTCTATGAATCATACATATTAATGGAGAGGATTATCTATAACTAACCCTTGCAAAGTCACTAGTGTTGCGTCTTCTTGGTGATATTCTATATCTTGTACTTGTTCTAGATATGTCTCTTCAGCTAAACGATCCTCCTCCGCTTTTCTAGCTTGTTCAGCAACAATCTTCTCTTCATCCTTACTACGATGAACAATCAGATATTGCTGCAATGATATTTCCTCACCTTTCAGTAGTTTAATTACTGTTGCAATATCCTGATGTTCTAATATCATTGCTTTAAAGACTTGATCAACTTTTAATCCAAGCTGTGCTATTTCTATTTGCAGATTGGCATGATGGGCTACCATTTTAATAATCTCATCATTACCACTTCTTACAGCAATTTTTAGAGCAGATTCACCGTTATTAGTTAAAACTTCTGCACTGCTACTACCTAGTTGTAATATCTTCTGCACTATTTCTGTTTTTTGAGCAGATATGGCAATTTGTAGCAATGTGTACCCAACAAATTTTTGTGATAAGAGACTGTTATTATTAGATAATAATTTGTTGAGGGTAACAATATCATTTTGGTCTATTGCCTCCACTAATGTACAACTTAAATCCTGACCTTTTGCTAACACCTTTTGAATAAAGATGTCTTTGCCACTATGTATCAATTGTTGTAATAAGGTTTTGCCTTCAACCGAGTAATTACAACAATTAGCCCCATAATGTAGAGCTAATTCAAATAACTCATTATGTGTTTTCTTGATGGCGTAATATGCTAATGCATCAGCATCAACTCCTAGAGATTTTATTATACTAATCATCGTCATTGATTCATTATCAGACTTACCAAATAGTTCAGATAAGAAAAATGCTCGCTGTTTGCTATTAAGTGATTGAAACATATCAAAATTAGCTTTTTGCTGCTTGCTAATATTAGCACTTATTACATCATTGCCATGTTTTACTGCATCTAATCTTGCTTGTTCAGCAGCTATTTTTTGCTGTTTCTCCTGCTCAATAGCCTCTAATCTTGCCTTCTCTTCAGCTATTGCTCGTTGTCTTGCCTGTTCCTCAGCAGCTTCCTGTTGTCTTAAACTATTAATTTCTATTTCTAAGTCATTAATTCTAGCATTCGTTGCCGCCATATCTTGATCATATTTTCCTTGGTTAAACCTTGTCACTGTATGATTTGTTGATATTGTTTCAGTATAATAATATGATTCCTTATTAACACTGTGCCGAGCTTCCTCCTGTTGATGTAGAAGCTCTTGTATACGTTGTTTTGTCAAAATAGCCTCATCTTTAAATATAAAATTATTCCCGTACCTTTCCAGCCTAGATTAGAAATTCCTTATATGTACGCCTAGCACGCTCGCTTACCAGTTGCACTTCTAGCCAACTCTTGAAATGCAACTGGTATACACGAAAGTAGCGAACTAATATTATTTTATATAGAATAATATAATTATTTTAATATGTAAAGTATTTTTAATAAAAAATAATGACCTGTTAATTATAATCTTAGATTTTAGACGGGATTAGGCTATCTAACAAAGGAAAATTTTCAAAAATAGAAACATTATTATTAGCATCCTATATATTTTCTATAACTATAGATAGTAACTTTTTGGAAGAAATATGAAACGACCTGTCTATACTTTTTTGTGCTATTATAGCCTATTCTTATGCGATCTACAATAAATGTAACAGAATAGTAAGAGTATTATTAATAACATTTTCTCCTTTTTTTATCAAAAATACTTTACATATAAGATATACTTTGTATTATATAAAGTATATTATCTTAGAGATAGTTATACTGATTATCTTTCAAAATAGAATTAACATGGTATCATGGTATAATTTAGTATTAGGTTTATCATTAGTTGGAATTAAATTATTAATTCTATTTTGAAAGATAATCAGTATAAGAGCTTGTCCGCAAACTAAGTAATAGAAGTAATCCTACGAAGAAGTAATCGACTCATAGCCAAAAAAATTATATTTTCACTAGAATCAGTAAGAAAATCATATTCCTTGGAGAGCCTTCTATTTCTATTTATCCAAGCAAAGCTTCTCTCAACAACCCATCGCCTTGGCTGTACTTTAAACCCAACTTCCCTTGTTGGCAATAGTTCTAGTGGTGTATTTTTTGGTATCCAAAATCTGCACACTGGGCGTTTAACAATTTCTAAATCTATGTTATACTTTTCCTTAATGAGACCCTTTAAATCTTTAGACTGATACCCCATATCAGCCCACATTTGTTTAATAGTAGTGTACTCTTTTTGCATGTTACTGAGTAGCACTGTAGCTCCGTATCGATCATTCTCATTCGCAGAACCGACATAACAACCTAATACAAAGCCTTGTGTATCGGTAATAATATGCCTCTTTCTGCCCTTAATTTTCTTAGCTCCATCATAACCTTTAGCTCCCCTTTTTCTGTTGTCTTGACAGACTGACTATCTATTATGCAAGCACTAGGATACTCATTTCTACCTAATTTTCGTCTAACATCCTTGATAAGTTCATGGTTCATACGTTCAAATACACCTTGCTTCTTCCATCTTCTAAATTGTTCATATACTGTCTTCCAAATTGGAAAGTCATGCGGCATATATCTCCACTGACACCCAGTACGTAATACATAAAAAATTGCATTCAAAATCTCTCTTTTGCTATGTTTTAAAGGTCTACCTCCCTTTACATACGATACTTGAAACAAACCCTCTATCCTTAACCATTCTTCATCTGTTAAATCTGTTGGATAATTTTTTCTGCTCATTCTTTTATACTTCTTACTAATAATACTTTGTTCACTTCATCATACCTTAATTTTAGTTTGCGGACAAGCTCTAACACAACAAGTCAATTTAAATGATCAACTGCAAAAAACAACAAGCAATTTTCAAGCCTTGATGTATCTATTTGATTCATATCGAAAATCAAAGGGCATAACCTTAAACCCCAGTATAGTAATAACTAAACCAATTCCCGCTGAGGAATTAGTTCATACTGACATACTTAAAGAAGCATGTAAATCAAAGTACCAAGAAGGTTTTGATCTAGCCCTTGCCAAGATTACAGATTTAGATTTTCAGGATAGTGATGGCAAAAAAATAGATGACATGCAAACCATTCTAGCCCGCATATTGCATGCAGGGTGTATGAATATGAGTTGAGTTGTAAATTAGTATATAAATCTTACATACTGGTTAATTTTCTTACAAAATATATCTAAAATCATGATTTTTTCTGATTTTAGATAAAATTCCCCCTTACCCCATTTTTTATATGTGCCGGGAACAGCACTATAGTTAGCTCATTCTAGAGCTAACGCCTTCAGGACACTATTCCATATATGCTGATAAGGATATGATGAAGCTAACAAGAATTTGATACTTCTAGTATTACGAATAATTATAGCTCCAATTTTAAATAGTTTTAAACGTATAGTACCAACTTGTGCTTTGGCTAGTTCCGTGCCTTGCAATAGTTTATCACGAATATATTCTATCAAAGTGTATGCTAACCCGGATAAAAGCAATCTCAACTGGTTAGCCCACCATTTATGACAAGAAGTACGATCAGCAAACAACTGTAACTGCTGCTCCTTAATACGATTCTCCATATCGCCACGTGTGCAATAAATTTTGTCGTATAAATCTTCAGGCTTACCTGCTAAATTAGTTACTACATATCTTGGATTCTCACCAAGGCTACCTACTTCAGCTTTACCTATTATCTTGCGTTGACGACTCCAGCTGCCAGCTTGATATTGAAATTCGCTAAAAAGACGTTGCTTTTCTTTTGTTGTAGCAAATTGCTTACTAGCCTGTTGCATAATGGATGCAAGCAGTTTATTAAGATTATTATTTTTTGCCATGCCAACTATATACTTTACATTATTACTATCGCACCAATCTAACATTTTATGACGGCAGAATCCACCGTCACCACGAAAAATAATCTCAACCTCAGACCATGCTTTACGTAGATACTTTACTAATAACGATAATATCACCCATGCATGCTTAGCTTGATCTTGATCTGATTGACGTAAATAGTTAACTAATAACTTTTTCCCACAAAATACGTATAAAGGAAAAAAACAATTATGACGATAATAACCGTGATAAAACTTACCTTCCTGATTACCGTGAATCTCATCATCTGTGGCATCAAAATCAAGTATCAGTGACGAAGGAACAGTTTTATATGATGCAATAAATTTATCCAGCATCAACTTATGTACCTCTATGGCAAACTGACGAACAGCTTTATTCTCAAAACGGTATAAAGTAGGGCTGCTAGCCATATCTTCGAGTGTACCGACAGTTGTTTGTAAAGCTGGACATTTTCTTAAATGATCATGATCATTTAAGTTTTCATAACCGAGAGCAATCGAGTAAATACGCTGCTTGAGTATTGAAACTAAGCTGTGAGTAATTTTACTAGGATTACGTTTATCAGGAAATAATTTTGCCAAATCATTAGTGATATACTGCTCATAAATGAAGAGTTGGTATACTCGGTGAACTTCAAGAAGAGCTAGGAGTGTCAAAGTCGAGCAGCGGAGCGTATATTAGTACGTGAGCAGCTTTGATCTTTAGACACGACGACGCCAATTCTTGAAGTTCACCGAGTATACCAACTCTTCTATCTGCTTCTCCTAGCAACAACGCACCTCCATCGCTACTAATATCACCACCAGTGAAATTTATTGCTAATTGACGATTTTTTACTTTGGTAAATTGGTAATTTGATGCTATACAATTTCATGGCAAAATTCCTTGCTTTAATGCTTTGTAACACTAGTATTATATATCACTACAGGGGGGTTCTCTCCTCCTATCTCATGCAATATCCGGGCTAGGTATAGGTAAACTTACAGCTGTTGCTATATTGGCAGAATCTCCAGATTTAGATTTTTTTAATAGCACTAGGGAGTTTGCTACTTATGCAGGACTTACACCTAAACATAGAGTATTTGGAAAAGTGCTATATCAAAGATTGGTTCAGCTAAACTACGTAAAGCACTATACTTTCCTGCTATAGTAGCTAAAAATCATAACCCTATATTTAAACAATTTACCCAAAAGCTATCTAGTAAGGGTAAACCTACTAAGGTTATTATTGTTGCTATTATGCGTAAATTATTACATATTGTCTTTGGAGTAATTAAAAATAATTCTATCTTTAATCCTATTTTAGTCCTTGGCTCTTAGGACAGTATCAGAACCCTAGTATACACATGTGCATCAACTATTGATTGTGACTTTTAAATTACCCTATTGAACTTATATAAAATAATTATAGAAATATAAACGATTCAATGCTATAAGTGACTCATAATATAATCATGTTATGATTTGGAGAGGTGGCCGAGAGGCTGAAGGCGACGGTTTGCTAAACCGTTATACGGGTTAACCGTATCGAGGGTTCGAATCCCTCTCTCTCCGCCATTCGGTACAAGTCGTCGTTTTTTCAAAAATATCGAACGGGAAACGTAGAGAGGTCTCAAGTTTTTTGCCCCTCAGTTTAAGGTTCTGAAATACGAAATTTATCATTTTGCGTTTTTGAGGCATTTCAGAACCTTTAAAAGTTTCATAGGCCTCAGATGCTAGAGTTATTAGCGTTGTAGCGGTATCAGTAAATTTATCGTCTGCTTCATCATAAGTTTTTAGTAAACGATCAATTTCATATTGACGATCTTTTAATTGTTGTTTTTTTCTTTGAAATTCTTCTGTGCTAAGTTCTCCATTGAGTCGCAAATCTATTAATGAATTTAATCTATTTTCATTTTCGGTATGTTCTTTCTTTAATGAAGCTGTTGCTTGGTCATGTTCAGCTTTTTTTAGCTCATTAGTGTTTCTTAGGTATGCAAGGGGCTCTTTTAGCATTTCCGGGTCTCTTATACCTATTCTTTTAAAAACCTCTTCTATTTGCTTTAAAACCTCATCTTCCCTTATATATATTTTCTTGTCTAGGTTTTGTGGATCCCAAGTAGCTAAATATATCCATTCATCCACTTTACCGTTTGGATATGTTTTACTATGAATTTCAGATGTTACCATTTTGCCAGTTACAGCACAGGTGATTAATCCTCTAAAGAGAAAATCTTTCCCACCATATTTGAATGGCTTCTTCTTCCAGCCTAAACGTACATCTTTACATGCCATAAAAATCTCTCTTGTTATAATAGGTTGATAACCATGTGACCACATCTCTCCTTTTACTCTCATTTCACCGTAATAAAATGGTTGTTGTATTAAACGATGTATAACAGTTTTATTTAGGTGACAATTCTTTTTACTTCTTAAGCCTAATTCTTTAGCCATGTTTACCATAGACCTAAGAGTATAGACCCCGCTCGCATATTCTTCAAATAGTTTTTTGATAATAAAAGCTCTAGACTGATCAAGAATTATTATACTATTGCCACTTGCGTCTCTGCTATTTAGATACCCAAGGGGTGCTGGACCTATCCATTGTCCTTTACGTAATTTATGATCTAGACTCCTTTTAACGTTATCACTTAAACTATCAACGTAAGATTGTGCCATTAATACGTTCATCCCCCACATTAGCCTTGCATGGGATTGAGAATCTTTGTTTATTACATAACCTTCTGTTCTAAAGTGTAATTCTATTTTACCAGCTTTTATTGGTTCTTCCAATAATGAAATTTCTGAGATTCTCCTTTGAACACGATCTACTTTATCAGCAACAATAGCAATAGTATCTCTGTGACTTTTAGCAAATTTGATCATTTCCTTAAATTGTTTACGATCACCTCTGCTGGAAGATTCGATAATTTCAAAGATTTGGATAATTTCTAGGTTTTTACGTTGGCAATATTCCAACAATCTGTGTTTTTGTGCTTCGATAGAGTGTCCTTCTTCTTGTTCTTTTGTTGAAACACGAACTAAAATTATGCCTTTTTGTGCTGAGTCTGTCATATTTTTCCCTTTGATAATAGTAATAATAAATTAGAGTTTAAATTAATAAGTATTATGCATTCAGAGATAGATTAAATACTGGACAAGTCAAGTTGAGTTTGCATTAAATTATCCAAGTAACCCCAGTATTAGAGCCAAGTGTAACATTCTTTTGTCATTGATAATTTTAGGTTATTGTAGAAATAATTGTCTTGTTGACCTTACTTTGCTCAGTCCTTTGCTTTTTCATCTTATAATCGATAATTTCTTGACAGAAGTCAATTAAGTTTCTCGCAGCTTCATGAGCTTCTGAGTCAGTGATTTTGTTATGGTACATTACTTTTATCCTAAAGACTATGCTAGCATAGATTTCTTCCTTGGTACGTTCATTACATTCTTTTATAGGCATAATATTTTCAGCTCTTCTTATTTTTATAATTTTATCTTAAGCATCCAACATAATTTTACATTACACAACTATGAGTTCATGGCATGTAACAGAAAATAATTTGTTTTCTAAAACTAGTTGCCTTTAACTTTAGCTTTATAAGCGATATAGTTTTGTAAAAGATTTAGTAATTAGTTCCTGTAATGAACTAATTACTAAATCTTTTGGAGTATTTAGCAAACGATGATTTTTTAAATGAAGATATATACAATTTACGGGTTAATTATTTTAAGGCTATATGAGATTAGAAAAGTGGTTAGAGCTGCAACAAATGCAAATTCATATATTTGCTAAGAAAATAGGTAAGAATAGAAGTCAAGTACATAAATATATCCATGAAGATGTTATGCCAAAGCATGATGTCATTGTTAAAATTTATATTGCAACTTTGGGGGCAGTTTCAGCTAATGATTTCCATAGGCTTTCTGATAAATTATTTGAGAAAGAAACATTACATGCTAATTCTTTTCGTGATGATTAGTATATCAAGCGTAATTAACATATCAAAATCCAATCAATAACTCTTATGTATCAGATAATAATTTCCATATTTCTGATGTTTTAAGCACATTAAATAACTATGAAGAGCTGGTTATATAAGACAGTAAAATAACTCATATATCTGTTTACAGGATATTTGATTGTCCAATTTCTCATGGTTATTTTAAGTTTTAATCGTTACCTAATATTCTCTTAATAATTTAGCATTATCTTTTTACATAAGTAATTTTTATAAAATTATTAATTACAAAATGCTACTAAACAACTATTAGTAGTATTAAAATTATTCGCAAATATTGTGGATAATTCTGTGGAAAATGCGTGGATAAGTTTTTAAAAACTACAAAAACTGTAAAATCTAGTAGAAAATTTTCAGAAAATCTAAAGAAAATTAGAACTTTTTTCCAATTTTTTAAAGATTTTTTTTGGTTTCATAGAATGAACTGTCTTTTTAGCCTCGATATTTTACTAATTTATATTAATTAACAAGGACATTAATTATGATAGAATTCTACCATAAACTCTTTTACCCATCGGCTATTATTAAGGATGCAGAGTTACTAAAACATGATGAATATGGTGTTTATATTCGTCTATTGGAACATATGTGGATAAGTGGTGGAAAACTACCACATGATGATACAAAAATTGCTCATTATTTACGCATTACACCAAAAAAATGGCAAAATTACAAAAAAATTTTACAAAAATTTTTCATTTTTTCTGACAAAACATTTACTCATACTGAACTCAAAAAAGAATACCAAAAAACTGTTTTAATATCACAAAACAATTCTCTGAAAGCCCGGAAGAGATGGGGTAAACAGAATTGCAATATAGATGATAAAATAATTGAAAATATTGCATCAATAGGAAGCAAAAATTGCAAATTAAATGATGCTACAGCATATGCAACTGCAATGCCACAGCATATGCAATTGCAATGCTACGCACGCACGTCTAAAAAGAAAGATATTGATTTAAGATTAGATGATATAGATAGGCCTGTGGATAACTCAAAACAATTAACCGTTTATCACGAATTATATAATAAACTGCAATTACTCTTTAGTGAGCATAGTATGCTTTTCCCCAAGGATCAATTTTTGCTAGTTGAATGGATAAAAGCTGGTATTAGTATCGATTCTATCTATCAAAAAATTGCCCTAATACTCCAACGTGTTAGCAAGCAAAATCTAGAACGTCCAAAATCTTTTGCTTATTTTACTGCTGAAATACAACGATGTTTTTAAACCTTGTATCATAACATGAACTAATTCCAGCTATTTTTTGCTTTCCCTTTAGCTTTATAAGACAAATTATCGTTTCATGCCATGAACATCCTATTGCACAAGGTAAAAATCTTTCATACTATCGCAATAGTAATTGCTATCGATGGTTTATTAAGGTGAGAAGATAGAGGAAAAGGTGAAGTAAAGAACCAAGATAGCAATTACGCATAGCTATTAAAAAAACTAGAAACTAGGAAAATATGATCTTACCAACTTCAAGTGAAAAATCATCTAACGGTAGTAAAGATGCACAATAATAATCTTAACCAAACGTTATATTGGTCATTATCAAGACCGTTAAAATATAAGAGCCTATTGTTTTATAAAAAAAACCTTGTCATACTGTGATTAATAAAGGCAATTAGAGAAAAAATTATGGACAAAACTACCTTAAAAAAATCTCAAACTCAGCTTACTTCAATGGAGCCAGTTAATAGACTTCTTGCAGAATTCGCTTCTGTGCAAGGATTTGAAGGAGACCTAGAGCCTCAACCCGCAGCACACTCAAACTCTGTTACGGATTTGAGTCTAGACTCATTGTCTAAATCACCAACAGAAGTAGTATTATGCGAGAAGTCTAACGAAATTTACAAAAATAGTGAGAGTAAGCATAAACAAAATGGTAAAAAAATGATTAAATATTCAATGAGTGAGTGGCTAATGCACCAGTGTTTAATCAATGAAGTTGTGTTTACTGGTTTAGTAAAAAATGTATTACAAGCAAAACTGATTGACCAATTAACTGATACGTTTAACTTACAGATTCAAGAATTTGGCTATCGCCAATTTTTAAGCAATGGCACAACTATGGGTTTTTGTACCCGAAATTTTTGCACCAAAAATATTGACAATAGCCACAATATCCAAAATAAAAATCTCAGCTACCAATCTCTAATACAATTCTACAGTCAGCAAGCATGTAACAGTTTTGTCATTTACCAAAGAACAAAAGATAAAATTGAAGGGTTTTATTTTTTGCCATCAACTAATAGTCCAGAAATTATTAGCTATTACCTTAGCCACTTTGAATCTTTTGAACAGTTTATTAGTCTTGTAAGTCTTTATGTTAACCTAGTTCTAGGTAGTATAAGATGCAGTAATTCATACTGCCAAAACTTACACAACAATAACTTATACGTAAAAATTTTTAGCCCCAATAGCTTGGCAGAATTATTTCCTGAAAGGGTTTTAAGCAACTAACTAAAATAACCCTATTATGCAAACAACTAAAATTAGCGTAAAATATTTAGGCAAGTCTTTCATTCTTACTCAAAGAGCTATGGAATGTCTTACACTTGCAGCTCTTGGCTTTCCTAAAAAGCACATAGCAGCTAGACTAGGCATATCGTATAGAACTGCAGAAAAACATATAACAAATGCTAAAAATAAAATTGGCATCTATCACCACCGGCAATTATTAGATTTTTTATTTTCTTACCAACTGTTATAAGTAGCCTACTACCTTTACTAATAATATAAATCAATATAGAAATTCTAAACTAATAAATATTACTTCTATGTCCTATTTTATTTATAATGACCAAACTATTTTCTAAATCAATTTCATAAAGTATTCTGTAGTTACCGTATCTATATCGATAAAGACCTTTGTATTTACCAATTAACGGCTTTCCTAATTTTTGTGGCATCGATGTTTTCCACTTATATTGTATATTTTTAAAGCGATATCAGGAGAAATATTTGATAAATCTGCATCTTCTTTTTCCTCCTATTTAGTTTTATAAAGCATGCTTTGTACGATATCTTTCTTCTAATCTTTGTTTCATTTCTTCAGAAGTATAAAATTTTCTGTTTGGACTTTTCATCCTAGCTAAAGCATCTTCTGCATCCTCTATATCTTCTAGTTGTTCTTTAATGTAGCTTTCAATTGCTTTATGAACAATATAGCTTTTTGATCTTTCCATTGATTTAGCTATCAAAGATAAAGAGTTATTTAAATCATTTGGAATACGTGTAGTAATTGTGGTCATAATAATGTCATGTATTGTGAATACATTGTATTCTAATATATTCATATGTAGTTGTCAAGACTACTAAACAAACGCGAGTTGCCAATTAATTATATAGGTAAACCCTTATTTAAAGCAGCTTACAACTAGAAGTCGTAGTTAAAATGTTCGTTATAATTAGCTATATTTTAAAATATAACTAATTTTGAGCCTTTTAATGCTATAAGTTACCTTCAAAGGCTTGATGAAATTCAGCTTTGTGCTTAACAATTAATTGGCAACTCGCGTTATGTATGGTTGAGAAATAGTTTGACCATATCCTATTTTCAAAGGTTCATCTTCATAGGCGTAATCCTTAAGAGTTTCAGGAACAAAAAAGTGTCTAGGAATAATGTGCATAGCACGCAACACTTGTTCATCTTGAATGCCTCGCCTTTTTATTTGAGTTTCTAGCATTTGTAATCTTTTAAAGTACAATCTATCTTGATTCATTGTGCTAAACCAAATACTTGTTTAAGTCATTATTCTATCATTAATGGCTAAAATTACGCCATTCAATTAGGTAACTTACAGTCAAATAACAAAAATTTATTGATTTAAGGTATTAAAAATTCTAGATTTCAACTATTATTAAGTTTTTAGTGAGAGTAATCACACTAGATTATAATCTCAAGGAGGTTTCCATGCACAAAATAGAACTAATTGAGTATATAGCAAATAGAGAAGGTTGTACTAAAAGTGAAGCTGAAAAGGTTATTAATATCTTTACTAAATCAGTGACTTCTATACTTGCCGAAGGTAAAGAAATAATGCTAGTAGGTTTTGGTAAGTTTTACTCTAGTAAAGTTGCAGCTAGAGCTGGAAAAAACCCAAGAACTGGTGAAACAATTAATATTGCAGCTTATGTGCAACCTAAATTCTCTGCTGGAGAAAAACTAAAATCTGCTTGTAATAGCCATAAAATCTCAAAACCAACAAGCATAAAGAAATAATGAATAATGAAATTGTTTGATTTGCATTATATTGGGATTTAAGATATCATCATCAAGATGCCGATACCAAAAGAAGTAAATTATAATAAAATATACTTCTAATCAATAGATTTGCTTTTTAGAGAATTGCCTGCAAAAGCTAAGTGTATCGGCTTGCAATAATAAACACGAATTCCAGCAATCAAGGACAATTTGTGACTAAGATTAAATGATTCTATAAATCAGCTTGGCTAACTTTATTTGCAACTATTAAAGTTGTTATGTAAATTTATTTCTATTGCCTAAATTGAGCCAAATTATTTTGTCTTATTCTAAGTCCTGTTAATCACTCATCTTCAAATTGTTCTATTTGAAATTTAAAATTTTGGTAGAAATGAATTGCGTTAAATGTAATGTGCTACTTACTTCTATCAATTATTAAATTGTCTTCAATACTTTCAAACGAGAGATTCATGCTATCAAGTTGATGAAAAAATGTAATCATTTCTTCCCGACTTCCGCATTTTTTAATAAGGCATAAGCTTAGAAGGGTCATAGTGCTGGGATTTTTAAAATTTAGGCACAACATTATTTTGTTATTTTAAATATATTGCAGCATGGTCTGAACGTTTGATGTTAAAGGTTTTATAGATTTTTCTAGCTTCGTTTTTTATTGCACTTGGTAGTCTATAAAGATCACCAGTCTTTGTATGTCTTAAGATTGAAGCCTGTACTGATATTAATAATTCAACGATGTTAGTTACACTGATCTTTTGGGTCAGAGCAACCTTGTATTCTATAGTTTTAAGCACTGCAAAACTCATATAACACACAGCTATGTGTGCTTCTATCCTTTGTTTAGTCCAGTGAAAAATTGGACGCATTTGTAAATTATGTTTATTGATTCTAAATTGCTCTTCAATTACCCATAATCTAGCATATTTTGCTATTGCTTCATGTGGAGTTATAGTCTGGTCATTGGTGATTACCCCATGCATGCCATCCCACAACGCATCCTGCTCTATCTTCTCTGCGTCAATATAGCTCTTGCCATTTTCACTAGAAGTATATTTTTTTACTCCACTATTAGATATAAGTTTTTTAGTACTACCAGACTCACCAATAGTCTTATTAATTTTATCTAAAATTTTTTGTCGCTCCTGTGCATCATTAATAGCCCTTTTAGATTTATAACTGGTAATTAGAAGTTTACCATCATGCTCTAGATCGGCAATCCAAGTAAGATCATTGCCTATAACAGTAGGCTTATAGTTTTCCTCTGATAATATTTCTTCTTTCTTTTCTTTCTTGAGTGTTTTAAGCTTTGCTGCCACAATATAACGATAACCACCTTCATCGAGAGCTTGCAAGTTAGCTTTACTAAACATTGCACGATCAGCAATAAAACAGACATCTTTAACTTTAAGATACGCTTGCCAGCTGTTAATTGATTTAATTAAGGTGCTAACTTCTGCGGTATTACCACTAAACAGCTCATAGCCGAGTGGTAATCCATCCTCATTAGTTGCTAGGGCAAGAACTAGTTGGGTAGTATTAAAGCGATGATCTTTACTATAGCCAAAGGCTCTTAGCTCATCTATTTCTACTGATTCAAAGTATAGTGTAGTAACATCAAAAAATACTAGGCTAATCTCTTTATTAGGAATCAAGGTTAGGGTGTTTTTAAAGCATAATTCTTTAATTTTAGGTATTTGCTCATGTAATTTGTCCATCATCCGATAAGTAGCATCTAGATCATGATGCCTGTCAATTTTACAAACGTCCATTTGCACCCTTTCTCCTAGAATCTTGGAACTATAACGTTTAATCTGTTTACGATAATGACGTTTTTAATTCAACGGAGCTACATTATGTTTTTTAAGCACTTTATGTATAGTAGCTGTAGAAAATGAGATACCATATAAACGCTTTAATTCACTATGAATGCGTCGTGATCCTAGATTCCTTTCTTTCCTTAACTTAAGTATAAGATTTTCATCAACTTCACTTCTTTTTTGAAAAGGAAAGTTTTTGGGCTTACTACTAATATCACACAAACCATTTTTACCTAATACTTCATAGCGTTTGTACCACTTGCGTAATGTAAAGCGTGAAATACCATAATGTTCGTATATCTTTCCTGCATGCTCTAACTGTTTATATAACTTAATCCAACTCAAACGCAACTTAATCTTAGCATCCATTACAAATGACCTTATAAGTCTCTAACTTAATTCCTATTATAACAAGCTGTAGTAATCAAGTTTTTTAATAATTAGATACTATTTTATCTTACATCTCTGTTGCAACAAGGTCTATAAATCACACATATAAGGTACATAGAGCATCCTAGTTTATCGGCGGGAATTTGTGCTTTGGATACCACACACCTGTCTTGCTCCACCTTGCTCTGCAATAACTGCCTAAAGTCATCAGTGCCAGTTAGGATCATCCTTGGTGCTACTATAGTATTTGGAGCATTTGTTGTTGTTACAAATATCAACTTTTTTCTTCAGTCTTACTTGTACCCAAAGTCACAAAGCGTTGACCCGAAGTATCTAAGGCACGGCAAGCAATTGATTGTACCTGCTTAGTTGCATTATCTGCTTTCTCAGTCAGTTCTTTTATATATGTTTCCTGTTTCTTGATTTTCTCTTCAAGATAACCAATACTCTGCTCGTTTAGTTTTAATATGCCATCATATTCTTTCTGCTTCAATTGGCTATCAAACTCATATTGTTGTAATAATTGTGTACGTAACAATTCTTCGGCATTTGCCATAGCCTCTTTTATTTTGTTTGGCATTTCTTCCACTTGCACTTTTAAAACATCATAGTCCTGCTCTTTTGCTACTAAATCAGCTTCTCGTCTTAGTAAATTATCTTTTAAGTCAGATAATTCCTTTTCCATAATGGCTCTTTTGTTATTATATTCATCAGTTTCTTTGCGACGCTTTAATTCCAAAGCATAACTATATTCTTCTTCCTCACGCTTTCTAGTTTTTGCAAGAATATCTTTCTGTTCCTTGTAATCTTGCTCGAGAATTGTACGTTGTTGTTGCCAATGAGATTTTTCACTAGCCATTTCCTGTTGAAAATTCTGTTTTATTTGCTGCATTTCTAGCTCAAAACACTCTTTTTGTTCAGATTGAGCTTGCAATAAAGCTGATAAAGTATTTGCTGTTTCATGAATTTGATATAGTTCCTGTAGATGCGTTTGTTCTAAAATAATAGCCTCACGCAAATTGGCTAATTTTTGAAACTCATCCAACAATTGTTCTGATAAATTATCAATTTTTTTAATAGTCTTTGATTTTAAAGTACTTAAGTCAGCTAATATATCATCCGATGAATTATTGATTGCTTTGGTTACTATTTGTTGTTTCTCTTCCTGCTTTTTATGTTCTTGAGGACTCGCAACCTGTTTTTCAGTTAATTTTGTTACCACCTCATTATAGGCTGCTAAGATCTGATCCTTAGTACTTTTAACCGAAACTTCTTGAATATTCTGTTTTTTTGTCATCTTCTTAAAACTACTTATAATTTTTTACTATAAACACACGCATGGTAAACTTTTCTCTATTTCTTATAATTGTAATAGCAGATTAGATTGTAAACTAATATCAACCATTACACAAGTTAGATATAAAATACTTTTCTTTTTGAAAACGTATTATTTTGCTAAAATAGGAGACCATTCAAAAGCAGGGGCAAAGCTAAATTTTGCTAAAAAATATGCCTAGCTTTTTATAAAAATATATTACAAAATGAATCTATAACACCTGAAACATATTTTATCCTATTTGATGTAACTGATAAACTGATAAATTGCTTTTATTATGTCTGACAATACTAATTGTCTTGCAATATAGAATTAACAGGTATAATTAATATTAGGTCTATCACCAGTTGGAATAGAATTAATAATTCTATCTTAAAAAATAATCAGTATTACTCGCTTTTATGCACTCTATTGTCAAAAATAATTCTTCTTGGAATGAAAATTTATGTTAAGTTATTATTTTTTTATTGACTTCCATTACGGATGCTGAGGTTATTATACGATTAGATTTCTTAGCTTTAGTTGTTCCAAGGTATATATCTCAAGGAATGCATAGATGGGACGTTATAATTTATGCTATGATATGTTTTATAAAAAGAAGTTATTTTGGGCAAATTTCATGCTGCTAGTTAGCTTTTGCCCCGTTTCTGTAATTTGACCCCATATTTGTTTTTTAGAAAAACCGCGTTGGTTAGAAATAAACATTTTTGTAAATGCATTTAAAATAATTAGGAATATCTATGAATAAAATGCAAAATAATCAGTTAGTTATTTATCAAACTGAAAATGGTGAAACCAAAGTTGACGTACAAATATATGATGACACGGTATGGCTTACTCAACAACAGATAGCAGAACTTTTTGATAAAGATAGAACAGTAATTACTAAACATATTAATAAAATCTTAGCAGAAGAGGAGCTTGATAACACAGTATGTGCAAAAATTGCACATACTGCATCAGATGGTAAGAAATATGATACGAAATATTATAATTTGGACATAATAATATCCGTTGGATACCGGGTAAACTCTAAACGAGGAGTGCAGTTTAGGAAATGGGCAACCAAAATATTAAAAGATTATCTCATTAAAGGGTATAGCATTAATCAAGATAAAGTCGTGCAAAATAGGCTAGTTCAGTTAAAGCAAACAGTTGAGCTATTATCAATGACTTTGATCAATCATAATTTAGTTAATGATACTGGTAGAGAACTAGTTAGTCTAATTAAAGCCTATAGTAAAACATGGGATATGCTGATTAAGTATGTAAATTGTAATCATCTTTTGACCCCCTATTGTAATTAAAACTGACCCCATAAGAATTGAAAATTAAAACTCTAGAAGTTATATCTTAACTAGGTTCTAGCATGATTAGGTTAGGGGTCAACTTACATTACAATTTTTACTCAAAAAGGGTCAAAAGTTGATTACATTTTACACAAACTGTTGGTGGTGAGCTATGGTAAGAATAAAACCTTCTTTAGAACCAGTTTGTTAGAAATATGAAATGGCATAGCTATATCTTTTTTTTGACTATACCTAATTTTTCTACCATTTACAACAGATACGACAGAACCTGATTAAGGAGTAACATCTTCTATTGGTGTTTTTCCCAATGTATCAACATTAGCATCTTATTCATTTCTAGAATTCATATTATTGCTCTGTAAAAAATCATCAGGATTATAGTATGAATTAATAGAATCAGGGTGATCCCAATAAGGTGCAGGACCGCCTCTTTTACCAATAGTATCATTTAACCAAGGTCGTTTAGGATCACAATAATAAGAGTCTGCGTGTCGGTTACTAGATGATGAATCAGATGAAGTGGTTGTACTGTTTGAAGTGGTTATGCTGCTTGAAGTAGTAGTACTATTTGTAGTAGTAGTTGTGTTTTTTGAACTATCCTTTGACATAAAATACTCTCTATGATATTAGTTAATGGAACTATTGCAAGATAATCTTTTTTGATCATTTTGGCGTCGCGTTAATTTTCGAATCCTCACGTACATCTTAGTCACACTACTGGACAAAAGAGATGGAGGGGTTGCAAGAGCTAGTAAGTAGAGTATTTTAGATTGAATAGAAAAAAATCAGTGGTACTCTATGTTACTAGCTGAATTACTATATAATCATTTTGAGATGAAAGATTCAAGACTAAATACGTTCAAGGGCATAATAAAATCATTAATATTGTGTCGAGGAAGCAAATATAAAAATATGGCAGAAGGAATAGAAGGAGATAAATTATTAGATTCAAAAATAAAAGCGGTATATAGATTTCTGCAAGAAGACAATATCAATATTGACGATTATTATAAGTTTATGAGAAATTATATTCCTCAAGGAAAAGTGGGGTTCTGTCGCATCTGTTGTAAATGGTAGAAAAATGGAGACCATTCAAAAGCAGGGGCAGAACTAAATTTTGCTAAAAAATATGCCTAGCTTTTTATAAAAATATATTACAATATGAATCTATAACACCTGAAACATATTTTACCCTATTTGATGTAACTGATAAATTGCTTTTATATGTCTGATAATACTAAGATTTACCAATTCAAAGTACATCTTAAAGATATAACTCCAATGATTTGGCGTAGTTTTCTAATTCAAATTTAGTTTTGCCCCTGCTTTTGAATGCTCTCCATGTTCTAAATTAATTTTTTTAATGTACGAGGAATCTTCAGGAAAATTATCTTTTAGAATACTAAGGAGCTTGTTAATTAGGTATTTAGCTTTAGTGTAATAAATTTGACTTTGCTTAATATCGCCTTGCTGCTCTTCATAAATTGTCCTTTTTTTATATAGGTCTATTAAGCTTTCCAATACTCTATATGCCTTGGGATGCCTTTTATTTTGTGGTATTGCCAAAGATTGATTTAAATATTCCTCAGCTATTGTCAGATCACCTTCAAGAATCTTTGTTTTTCCTATATTATATAACAGAAAAGCAACTTGAGCGGAATTAATACCATAGTATTTTTTACAAAGAATAAGACTTTGGTTGAATATATTATTAGCACTTATAAAATCCCCCAGTTCTCGATATGTAACTCCTAACTTTTCTAATGCCCAAGCTATTTCATCATGATCCTTGCCATAATGTTGTATATAATATCCAAGGCTCTTTTGTATGAGCTGCTTTGCTCTTGACCAGTTACCAAGGTTACCATAAACTATAGCTAGATGTATCCGTGACCAAGCTACTTCTATATGTTCATCTTCTAAGGTTTCCTTGTAAAATGATAAACCTTTTTTGATTAATTTTTTTGCCTTTTCATTGTTTCCTAAGTTTTGGTGAACAATACCTAAATTAATAACCAACCAAGCATATTCTATCTGATTCTTTGCTTCATTATTTTGTTGAATAGTAATAGTTTGTTCAAGTAAATCTTTAGCCTTCTTATAATTGCCAAAACTTCTATAGAAACGCCCTAAATTTCCAAGTACCCATGATGTTTTTATATCATTTTCTCCATAATAATCTTTATAAATAGCAAGCCCCCTCTCAAAATACTCTTGAGTCTTTTGGTAATCTACTTTTCTATAAAAAGATGCTAAATTTACCAATAACCAAGCTATTTCAATATGTTTTTCCTCACCATAATAGCGTTGGTATAGTGCAAGGCTTTTTTCAAGGTACTCTTGTTCTTTTTTTCTATTACCAAGCATTTTATATGCTATTCCCAGCTGTCCCAAAGTATATGCTTTTCTAGGATTAGGAGTCTTATAATAACTTTTATAAAATCTTAAGGCTTGTTTAAGGCTGTCTACTGCCTTTGCACCATTAAGATATGTAGACCAATAGATATGTCCAAGCTTACTTGTTAAATGAGATTTAGTAAGTTCATTAACCAAATTTTTTTCTAAAAATGAAGTAAGATGAGGAAAAAGTTGTTTTATAATAATAATATCCTCAACTTCTAATATTCGATCTATATATGTTTCTAAAGTTGTAGCTATCGATTCAATTAGTTGGGAGTTTTTGTTTAAATTTAATACCTTAGTGAGGTAATGTAAAATGATAGCTTGCGTACTACGATGAAGGGAAAATGTAGAGTTAGTGTTGTTTTTATAACAATTCTTATTAATAATTGTATATTTACTTAGATTATGCAGAAAATTATCAACAGAGATTTTACCTTTATAAGAATCTAATAAACTTCTTGGAATATTTTGTGAATCCACCATACTTATCAGTAATAAAAGAGAGCTAAAACTAGGTTCTTGTTCCATAAGATGTTTTAACGATAATGTTATAATACCATAACGGTTTTTAATGTAGCTACTTTTTTCTTTTATAATCTCTCCTTGAGTAACAGCAAATTCCTCACTACACTGTTCTTTACGGTTCAAGTACTCCTCATATGTAATGCCTATTTCCTTAATATAGTAAGCTGCTGTTGTTACATCTAAAGGAAGAGGTGGGATGTTTTGTAAAAACTGTAATGTTCTCTCTTGTTCTGAAGTAGAGTAATTGTATCTGTCTTCTGAATTCAAAATCTTAGTAAAAAGATCAAATTGTTCTGAATGACTTAGTTCTTCTAGGAAAATTACTTGTCCTCCACTAACGTAACTGTTATTTGCAATAGTGCTATTACGTGTTGTGATGATAATTTGTCCTGATCCCCAAGCTTTTTGATCATAAGGGAAATAGTCTTTAATATCTGAGAAAGTTTCTACATTATCGTAAATTAGTAACCAATTAGGATGTATTTTGAGTTTATTTCTAATAAATAACACAAGCCTAGCTTGTTTTTTATCAAAGTCCTGTATTTCTTGTATGGTCTTTAACTCTTGCTTCTGTTCTGCAGTTTGAGATAAAGCATAACCTAGATTCTCAAAAGAATTCATAATACTATCTTTGGTTTCTGCATTTATTTCCCAAGTAACATTAGCATTTTGTTTACTTGCATACAAACGAGCCAAAGTTGTTTTTCCTGCCCCACCTGTTCCAATTAGGACAACGGTTTGCATATTGTCTTTGTCGTTTAATTTCTCCTTAATTTCTGCAATTATAGAAGAACGTTCTAAAAGCGTACTCTTGTGGGGAATAATAAAATCTGATCTTATATTTTGAGTTATTATTTTATCTGAAACAAAAAAATTATTAGAAATAATCCATACTACTAAAATAGAAAAACAACTAATACACATCAATAAAATAATAAATTTTCTGCTTAATAACTTTTCTTTAAGTACGATAGATTGAGATGTAGGTATAATTTTATCTTTTAAATCTTCCTCTTCTAAATGAGAATTCAGCATATTTTGATATTCTGCTTTAAACTCCTTAATAATTTGATCTAAGTCAGTTTTATTTAAAATTTTCTTTATTAATCTCAGGGTAGAAAGGTAATAATCTTCTTCTTGTCTAAAATCTATATATTCAACAGCATTAATATCTAAAGGGTTTAAATTTTTATCAACTATTAAAACAATACTGGCATTTAACTTGTTGTCATTTACTAGTTCTTTTTCGAAGATACACAAGTTATGAGTAACTCCTGTAGTAGCTTGGTCTTTATCTTCCCTATTTATCAGAGTTATATTAGCTGTTTTTAAGTGTTCTTTTAACCTCTTTAGTAAATCTTCTTCATTTTTATTGATTTTTGTATAATGAAGTAGGCAACTACAATCTTGCCTATTTATAATCTTTCTTATTTTTTGCAATTGTCTTTCAAACAAATTCTGAGCTAATAAGTGCAAATAATATTTAGTTATACATTGTAATTTCCCAGATTTTCTCACAAGATCAATGATGTATTCACGTGAGTTATTGCCTAGCTTTTGCATTATGCTGCGAATATGAGTCTCTACAGTTCTAGGCGAAATTACTAATAAAGTCGCTATTTTCTTATCACCTCTATTATGAATTATACAAGCTATAATATCTATTTCTCTAGGTGTAAATTTTATGCCACCTATTTCATTTAACTTTTTTGAGAATATCTCTTCCCTATCGATATAGCTCACCTTAAATACCAAGTCTAGTTCAGAACTCTCCTACAGTTTAGCAGACTTATAATTTGATTCCTAGGTACTTTTAAACCTACTCATTTTGTACTTAAGGGGAAAAATTAAGGGTATTTTACTGATTACAGTTTGATAAATTGCAAATAATCTAATTTTCCTAACAAAGTGAAAGAAAATACTTTAAAAAATTAAAATTGTAGGAGAAATATATGGCAAAAGAACATTATTCCCCAGAAGTTATAACAGCAAGACTTAAGGGTAAGAGGTGGGAAGATCATCGAGAATATTTAGCTAATTATAATAAATATGAAGAACGTGGTTTTACCGTAATCGAATATGACGTTATGGAAAGGCAAGGAGACTATGCAGCAGCTAGCGTAGGTTCTGCTAATATATTTCATAAACTTGTACGTCATGATAAAAAATATATTGATTCTAATGATAATGAAATAAGAGAAGTAGAAGCACAGAAACTTCGGAATCAGTATATAGCAGAACAGCAAAAAGCAAAAGAAGCAGAAGAAAGAAAGCAGCAAGAAGCTAATAAACAAAAAGCCAAAGAGGAACAGGACAAACAACGAAAAGCCAAAGAAGAGGCTGAAGTTAAGGAGAAGGAAGAAGCAATAACTAAAACAGCCCATGAATGGGGAGAAACAGTAGGAGGAATATACGGTGGGTCTACTGGTGGAGAGATAGGCAATTATATAGGAAAAGCAGTAGGAGGAAAAATAGGGAAAAGTTTTGGATATCAAGGGGCTGGTGAGAAGACAGGAAAATGTTTTGGTAGTATCGCCGGAGCAGCAATTGGTGGAAATATTGGAGGAGCATTGGGAGGCTCAGTAAGTCAAGCCGTTGCTACTGAAATAGTAAAGATAGGAGGAATAGACACAGTAGGGACGACCTTACCACCATTAGTCGGAGCTGTGGTGGTAGGAGGGGTAGGAATAGCAACCTCTGCTTTCTGTAAGACTGCAAATAATCCACAAAGCTCTACCTTTAATAATGTAATAGATACAGCTAGTACAAGCATACCAATGGCAGCAATGGCAGTGGCTAGGTCTATACCATTTATAGATAACTCACCAACAGCATTAGGGGTATTAAGCTATGGCACTCAGCAGGCTGTAAACTATTATAAGCACGGAAGTATTGATATAACGTTTACAAATGTAGCTAAAGGTCTTGGTAGCAGCATAGCAACTAGGACGATTTCTGCAGCGATAGCAGTGCCTGTAGGAGCTATCGTAGGTTCAACTATAGCAATAGTAGCAGTACCTGTGCTTGCTGCGTCAGCAACGGCTGCTTTAAGTTATGGAGTTAATCAAGGTGTAAGGTGCTATTCCAATTCATGTGATGCGGAGAAAGCAAAGAAGTTAAACGTGGAAGCGACAAAACATCATAGAGAAGGTCAATATGAAGAGGCTCTTGTAAAGTTTAATAAAGCTACAGCACTACAACCAAACAATAAGATTTATCACAAAAACAAGGCTGCGACTCTTATCAAACTAACTAAATATGATGAAGCCATAGAGGCTGCAGATAAGGCATTACATATAGACCTAAACTATAAACAAGCAAAAGAACAAAAAGCTTTTGCCTTGAATGAGTTGGCCAAGGTAGATTCTAATGCTCAAAATTATGAAGAAGCCCTTATAAAATTTAATGAAGCTATAGTACTACAACCAAACAATGAGATTTATCAAAAGAACAAGGCTACAGTTCTTAATGAACAAGGTAAAAAATTATGGAACGATGCTTGGACAGCAGAAGAAACAGCTAGCTTGGAAGAAATTGAAGAAACAGTAGAGCAATATCTTGCAGAAGCGAAAGAAAAGTTTAAGGAAACAAAAGTTAAGTTCAAACAAGCACATAAACTTGTACCTGACAATACTGAATATACACGAAACTTTCATATGATTAGTTTAAAGATAGAAGGTAATTCTAACTTTAATGAAGGAGTTAAATTACAATATGAAGCTAATAACCTAAGAGATCAAGGAAAATACGAACAAGCTTTAAAGAAGTATACAACTGCTATGCAAAAGTTTCAAAATGGTCTTAAGCATGACGCAAGATTTCAAGATTGTATAGACTTAGTTAAAGAATCTATCACAATATGTAATACAAAAATTGAAGAAATAGGTCAGCAACAACATTATGGAAATCTAGAAGAATACATACCTAATCCCGATACTCATAATCCCAATAATTTATCAGATAATCCACTCACATCTTACGAGCATGTTGTTACTGTGATGGGAGTAGTTGATGTTGATTATTAGTATACAAGTTAATTGATAATAGAGGGAATCACATAAGCTAAATACTGATTTTTTACATAGAAAATGGAAGTAAAAATGAAAAGGTCTGAAGCAAAAAGAATTAATCGCAATACTGAGCTTGGCATAGAAATAACGTCAGAAATATTAACTAACCTTAATTCAGATAAGTGGTACAGTCAGGAAGATATTGCAAAAGTCATGGAACATCTTACTCGGAAATACGGATATGATTTTGTAAAACAATGTGAAGTTGCAGGTAGTATAGATCAATTAGGTAAATTTCTTGAAAAGTACGAAGAAGCTGATTCAGAGCCTAGATTTATTATATATAACAAAGAGGCTAATCACTGGGTTACTTTGTGCATTATGCATATTGGGCAGTCTACCACCATTTTATATAAAGATTCTTTTGGCAGAGAAATTCCCGGCGATATTCATGATGTTTTATTTAAAAAGTTTGGGCTAGGTACAAGACTGAAAGTACACGCGAACAAAGAACAACAAGATTCCACTAGTTGTGGTCCTATGTCTTTAAAGAATATGGAAATAATAATGTCTTCCATAAAAGGTAACCAATTAGACTTTATCGAACACTTTGAGACTACACAATTTTGTCAACATAGACAAGTACAACAAGTTAAAGAATATTTTAAATCAGAACTAGGTCAATACATACGAGTTACTATAAATAAATATATCCTAGAGTTATCAGAAAATGTGGCGTTTAAGGTAGCGATAAAGAACTTTGTAGAAAAAATACCCTACGAAGCTTTTGACAAGATTAATGCTTATGGTCAAGCTTTACAACAGTACTTTGAAAAGCAACCAAAAGAAGTATGCTCTGAAATAGTAGATCATCTGCAAAAAGAAGTGCTAGAGAAAGCCCGAGAAGAAGCAAGAGCAAGGTTAAAGCAACTGCGTAAAGAAGCATTAGAAAATTTACCAAAATTAATGGAGTACGTTAAAACCATACTGCTAGAAGGGATTAAAACTGCAGAGGATGTGGATAAATTAAAAAGAACATTACCAACAGAGGTATCTAAGGTAATACTGCCTTTGGTAACACCGGTTACAAATGGGATAATTGAAGCAGGTGTAGTTGTAATAGCAGATTACTTACCAACTCTGTTAGCAGAACCAATTAAAGTAGGGGGAAGATTTGTTGCACATCAAGTCACTAATAAAATACAAGGAGCAGTGGAAGACACAGTACAAAAAGGAGTAAATAAAGTTAGTGAGGTGATGGTAAATGTCGCGAGTAGTGTCAAAGAAAAAACAATAGAAACTATTGATACCCTACAAGAATTAGTGGTAGATAAAAGCTCAACACTTGCAGCAAATACTACTAAGTCGATAGCTAGTCTGTTTATACGCAAAGCTAACGATATAATAGAATCACAATACTCTGAAGAGCTAAGGAAATTTACTCAAATATTTGATTTGTTAGCAAGATATAAAGTAAACGAGGAATTAGAAAACCTACTTAAAGATACTTGCCAAAAACTAAATTTAGACTATGACAAAGTAAAACCATTTTTTGATTTAATAAAGGTTCGACAAGAAAATAGTTCGCAGCAAAATAATGGTAGTTTACAAATAGATAATGCTAATGCTGAAGAAACTAATCATCTAGAAAAAAGAACAGAGCCTCCACTTAGTACTAATAATAAGTCTACAGAGCCAAACGTTAAGGATTTAGAACAATTATTAAGCGAAATAGTCTTAGGAGAAGATGGTGATAATTCGTTAGAAAGTCAAACATTAAAAGACAAATTAAGAGAACAATTTAACCAAGTAAAAAGTTCTTCTCTGTTATGGAATAGTAAGAGTCTAACAGATATTAGGAGTTGGGCTGATTCAAAAAAGGGAAAGCTCACTGCTATTGATATATACGAAGCTATAGCCATAATGGATAGAGTTAATGAATTAATCACCACTGAAGGACATCGTTTAAGAGACACTCAAATATTATCTATTTTGGTATTTTTACAAACAAAAAATAACCAAGGGAAATTATGTCAAATTCATACAGGTGAAGGTAAAACTACTATAGTATCATTATTGGCAGTTATTAAAGTACTTCAAGGAGAAACTGTAGATATTATTACCAGCAACCATGTTCTTGCAGGAGAGGGGGTAGAACAGAGAGAAAATTTCTACAACGCTTTTGGTATAAGCGTTGCCCATAATAATACTGATGAAAATAAGGAATGTTATAAAGCAAATGTTTTATACGGTAGTATAGGTAATTTTCAATTTGATTATCTCAAAGACACTTTTTTGGGCTTGGGTATCCGTGCAGGTAGAGAATTTGCTACTGTTATTCTAGATGAAGTAGATAGCATGATTATAGATAATGCTGGCAGTATTGCGAAATTGTCAACTCCTTTCCCTAGTATGGAAAGTTTAAGATATGTTTATATTAAAATATGGCAAGAGTTACTCAAAGCAGAGAAAAGTTTAGAAAAAGAAATTGATAAAAAACTAAGAGAAAAGGCACAAGAGTTACAAGTAAGCAGTAAATCTGAAAAAGACAAGGAAACAGAATATATAAGCTTCCAACATGAATTAACAAAATCCGCAAGAGAAACAATTAAAGCTCAAATAAAGGCAAGTGATTTTAGCCAAATAGATACTCTAATACCTGAGCATCTTCAGGTTTATAAAAAAGCAAAATTAGAGCAGTGGATTGATAACGCTATTTATGCAAAATATGGTTGTCATGAAAATAGACAATATATTATCAAGGAAAAGGAAGATGAGAACGTTATAATCCCAGTTGATTATGCAAATACTGGAGTCACACTAAAAAATACAGTGTGGTCGCATGGGTTACACCAATTTGTACAATTGAAGCATAATTTACATCTTACCAGTGAAAGCCTAACTAGTAGTTTTATCTCTAATCTTGGATATATCAAAAAATACGGCAATAAAATATTTGGTCTTACAGGTACTTTAGGTTCAATAGCAGAGCAAGAATTATTATCATCTATCTATAATGTAGATTACGCCAAAATCCCTACATACAAAGCAAAAAAGTTTAATGAATTAGGTGGTATAGTCGTAGCAGATGATCACTTTGTTACTGTTGTTGCTTTAGATGCTTTAGAAAAGATCGAAGGTGGCAGGGCTTGTTTAATTATTTGTGAGACGATTGAAGATTTAAAAAATATAGAGAAAGCATTAAAGGTTCTACAGAAATTAACAAAAACAATTTTCTCTATCAAGCCTTATGGAGATGATAGTGACATTATCCCAAAAGAGCTGAAAGCTGGTACTATAATTGTTGCTACTAACATAGCGGGCAGAGGAACAGATTTTCAAACTACTAAAGAGTTGGAAGAAAACGGTGGGTTGCATGTGTGCGTTGTTTTCCTTCCGTGCAACCAAAGAGTAGAAGATCAGGCTTTTGGTAGAACTGCACGTCAGGGTAAGAAAGGTACTGCACAATTAATAATCAAAGTAAGCGAGGTGAAAAATTTAGGTATTGATATTGAACGACTAAATGATAGTGATTTTACTTTTAAAAACATAAAAGAAGCGAGAAATCAGAAAGAACGGGAGAGAATAAAGGAGCTTCAAGAAAGTAAAATATTAGAGTTAAATTTCCAAGATTTATTATTTAGTCAATTTTCAGAAAAATATCAAGATTTGCAGGGTAAGAATCAAGGTATATTAGGCTTTCATTATGTATTAGAAGATATTAAAGAATTTTGGGCTTTTTGGCTTGAGGCAAAGAACTTTAAAGGCAAAGAGCTAACAGAAACAAAAGCTAAAGAAGAGTTTGAAGCTTTTATCTCACTTCCCAATACTAAATCTATAATGGGTGGGAAGATTTTACATAATCCTTATTATAGCATAAGACAGGCAGACGCTTTCTTATTAAATGAACAATTGCAGGACGCAGAGAATGCTTTAAATCACGCCATTGCATTAACTAAAACTCCTGAGATATTACACTCGGCTTACATCAAACTTTTTGAAATTGCCATGGAACGTGGTGGGCAAATGATGGAAAGATTTAAAAAAGCTCTAGCAAAGGTAATTTCTATAAATGTTGAAAAAGATGAAACATACAAAACCAAAGCCATATCGGCTTTAGAAAAAGCAAAAGAGGCTCTAGACCTAGAGGTTAGCTATATTCAGAAATATTTCTTTGCTAATCCTCAAACTGACGAGAGTCAAATTCAAGATTTTCAAAATATATTAATAGTACCTGAAGTACATGACAAAGAAAATATTTTCTTAAAGCATTTAGAGTCAAGAATGGTATGTCTAAATACTTACCGCAATATCATAGAGTGCCTAGACAAAGATGGTAAGGTAATTGGAGGTCTACTATATCAAATTAAAGAGGAATTTAAAGATGGGGTAACCATCCATAAAAAGATTCCTGATTACTTAAAAACCTTAGATACTAATGATAATGCAGATCAACAACTGAAGCAGGCAATTACTGAAGCTGAAATCTCAGAATTAAATTTTGTAGGGCTAAACGCAATCTATTCAACAAGAGAAGTACATGATGTTCCTGATAATGTAATTACAAGGGCACAAGCCCAAATTGGTTCAGGTTTAGCAGCTTTAGCAGCTGGGTTAGTATTCCCGCCCTTGCTAATAGTAACAGGTCCAGCTGCTGGGGTACTGATTTCTGAAGGGATATGCGATATTGTAATGGAGCTAATCAGCAGCGGCGAAACAGAATTTAATGAAGCCGAATATATTAAGGGAAAACTAATTAGTTATGGAATAAGTATATCAACCATGGGTATTGGGGCGGTAGCAAGTTCTATGAAGATATTAAATAACTCAATAAAAGCTTGTAGAGGTTTATCCAAAGCATTTAAGAATAGTAAAACTATGAAGACTATATGCAATAAAGTCGCTGATAAAATAGACGATATAGAAAAAATGCTAGAGAAATCCTTAACAAAAATAAAGCTTGAAAAATCATTAAAAGCACAACAACTTGGTGAATTATCCCGACTTGAAAAGCTTTCTGTAGTAACAAAGAGTATAGGAAAGGAAACTATTATGGATGTTGCCGGATCTGTAATAATGGAAAAAATAGTAACAAAGGGGTTAGAGGAGTTACTCACTAGCTTAAAACCACAAATTCAAAAAAAAATTAGTGGTACATTATCTCAGAAAATAGATAGAATGAAGATACAGTTAGTAGAACAAATTAAGATATTCGAGTTAGCCTCAGAAATAATTACCGGTAGCAACGGACAAATAGCAGCGGAGATAGCAAAGGAAATAGCACTTGGAGTAGCAAGGCACGGGAATAATTGGAAAATAAAAGCAACTTCTTTGGTAATTGATAGTATAGTTACAGCAGATAGAATCAATCAGTATCCGCAAGATTTCTGTAAGAAATTAAACTATCGAATGGATAAAAAGTTGCAAGAGCAGAGGAGTAATATCCTAAAGAACGACAATGTTGATCTACTAATAGAGCAACTTAGCAAGCAAGTAACAGAAAAAATATACAGTTTAATTATCCATCTTAGTGGTAAATTTGCTCATACTTGTGTAGTAGAACCGACTTTAAGTAAAGTAAGCCAAGAGGTTTTTTCATCAGCAAGTAAGAGTAAAGCTAGTGATTCAATTGATAGTGAACAAAACCGGCAGAGGAAAAGTGAGGAAAGTGATGCACATAAAAATAAATGCCAAGAAGCCCTAAAATTATTAGGACTTGATGAAGGAGCTTCTTGGGTAGAGATACGTAAAGCTTATAAAACAAATGCACTTAGAAATCATCCTGACAAGAATCCAAATGAGGAAGCTAGTATAAGATTTCAACACATTAGGGAAGCATATGATTTCTTAGAAGTTAATCATTTTAACAAGGTCTTTGGGAATAGTGAAGCGGAGCTAAAGAAAACTTACCAAAAAGTAATCATAAACCTTCGTCGTGATAAAGACAGTACTACTGACTTTAACAAAGCATGTGACATGTACGAAATGTTATGGCCTCTTAAGCAAATAACAAATGAAGCTGATGTCAGTACACATCGACAAGGTAATTATTTTGATTTGAATGCAATAAGTAAAGCCTTGAAAGTAACTATCACTGTACATTTTAAGGATAAACCTAATTGTAAACCAGTGGTTATTGGTGAAAAGCACAGTAACGGATCAGGCAATAAAGTGGTAGAGCTTGATTATAAGGATGCTCATTATACACCACATAAAGTAGAGGATAAGACTAAGATACAGTCAACTGGTGCGAATAATTGTTTATTTGATTCCCTAGCTGTTCAACTAGATCATCTTGGTTCGTTGGAAAGCAATTATAGTAGTGGTGAATTAATTAAAATAGCTGATAAAGCAAAGAATAGCTTTAAACATAAAGTTTTTAGGAAAGTTATGGCATTTCTAGAGTCAATTGATCATGGAGTTCCACAATATCTGTATGAAAAAGGTCAGTCTATTTGGTTAATGGGAGGAGCAACAAATGCTGATCGCCTTGAAAATGGACTAGACCTAGAATTTTCCATTTTTGGTGGTTCTTATGGACAATTGAACAAAGAGTTTGGTGGTATACGGCAAGGACATACTGAAATTAATCACGTGCCACCACAAGCTTCATACCAAGACACCCCATATTCGGAAATTAAATCACAACATATGCCAGCTATAGCAATGGAGCTAGTACACCATCGTAATGAAGCAGGCTCTCTTGGTGCAGCTTCCTCAACTGGATCAGAACCATATAGAGATATGCTTAAGAAGTATTTGATACAGGGAAAATTTTGGGAGGCTCTAAAAGTAGATTGCAACGATGTATTAAATACTCCTAAAGGAACTAAAGGAGTAGTTCGAGATTATTACGCATCATCAATCGTAGAGATGCTTAACTATATAAAAAATACAGATGTTCCAAATGCTCCAAATATTGTTGGAATACCTAGAGGACGCCTGATTAATGAAGAACAATATTGGCAAATAATTTATGATTTAAATCTAGAAGGCTTTCTAGCGAGGGAAGATCAAAGTAATGCAACTGGTAATGGTTTAAATGATTACGATTACTTGAATTACTGGAATGAATATAGCAAAGTAGCTATGGAAGCATTATTACAACTCAGGCTTGAAAGTGCTAACTTGGATAAATATAAAATAATCAGTCCAAATTATGTATGGGAAGGTTTTGAGGATGAAGGGGAAAAATTAATTAATGAAATTATCTCTAATTTAAAGGCAACTAAAGATAGATTATTAGTACCACTAAATTTATATGGTAAACACTGGGTAGGGATTGTAATAGAAAAGACTGCTAGTGATATCAACATTATTTACATGGATTCAGAACAAAACACTATACCAAGTTTATTGAAAGTGCAATTAACTCACCAAATGTCAACCACATACCCCGGTTATAGGGTCAATTTGGTAGAAACAGAGCTAGAACCACAAAAATATAATAATTGCGGACCAGAAGTAATCGAGAATTTACTCAGTTATTTAACCCATGGTGATCGCTTACCACAAGAATGTACAGTTTTAGGACATTCATTATTACTAGAAGATTTATTACTAATGGAGCTGTCGTGACGAATAAGTCAATCATTTAATTTGTAGTTGTATTTTTTAATTCCAATAAATTTTGTCTAAGAGCTTGTCCGCAAACTAAAATTAAGGTATGATGAAGTGAACAAAGTATTATTAGTAAGAAGTATAAAAGAATGAGCAGAAAAAATTATCCAACAGATTTAACAGATGAAGAATGGTTAAGGATAGAGGGTTTGTTTCAAGTATCGTATGTAAAGGGAGGTAGACCTTTAAAACATAGCAAAAGAGAGATTTTGAATGCAATTTTTTATGTATTACGTACTGGGTGTCAGTGGAGATATATGCCGCATGACTTTCCAATTTGGAAGACAGTATATGAACAATTTAGAAGATGGAAGAAGCAAGGTGTATTTGAACGTATGAACCATGAACTTATCAAGGATGTTAGACGAAAATTAGGTAGAAATGAGTATCCTAGTGCTTGCATAATAGATAGTCAGTCTGTCAAGACAACAGAAAAAGGGGAGCTAAAGGTTATGATGGAGCTAAGAAAATTAAGGGCAGAAAGAGGCATATTATTACCGATACACAAGGCTTTGTATTAGGTTGTTATGTCGGTTCTGCGAATGAGAATGATCGATACGGAGCTACAGTGCTACTCAGTAACATGCAAAAAGAGTACACTACTATTAAACAAATGTGGGCTGATATGGGGTATCAGTCTAAAGATTTAAAGGATCTCATTAAGGAAAAGTATAACATAGATTTAGAAATTGTTAAACGACCAGTGTGCAGATTTTGGATACCAAAAAATACACCACTAGAACTATTGCCAACAAGGGAAGTTGGGTTTAAAGTACAGCCAAGGCGATGGGTTGTTGAGAGAAGCTTTGCTTGGATAAATAGAAATAGAAGGCTCTCCAAGGAGTATGATTTTCTTACTGATTCTAGTGAAAATATAATTTTTTTGGCTATGAGTCGATTACTTCTTCGTAGGATTACTTCTATTACTTAGTTTGCGGACAAGCTCTAACTCCGTTATTTTATCTAGAGTGCTAGATAAATATGGAAACCTTGCCAATAATAAAAAATTTTTGACAATACTAAAGAAAATATCGCCAGTTGCTTGGCATCATCATATTCATTTTCTCGGTCAATATACGTTTTACAATAAAGGTAATTCTATAAATATAGGTGAAATAATGAAAGATATCGAATTAACTTATTAATACATCTGGCAATCTACTTGCTTTGTAAATTAAATGCTAGTAAATAACCATTTATTGATTTGTGCTGCAACGACCAACAGCAGAGATAAAAAGTAAATATAAACTTGTCAAACAACTAAATCTTCCATCGTGGGAGAAGGCATACAAAGGCTAAGCTAAGATATTAACCTAGGATTATGAAGACTATATCTTATTCTCATGACTGTCAATTAGTAATTTCAATTCTGCTCGTAATCAAAAAAATCTGGGGTTCTATGTCAGAACGCCTACTTATACAAGTAGTGTGATATTGTTACAACTAAAAACTTATTCTTACAATTTTCTATATTATTTTTCTTATTATCACTAGTAAAATTATTAATTAATTTTAATATAAATTACTTATCATTTAACTTGACGGTGTAATATAAAGTTTTCAAAAAGAAAAGTATCTTATACCAGTACTCATTCTTGGTAGTCCTTTTGTCTTTGGAAAACGAATATTATCATACATTTTGTTCATAGAACCTAGAGAGTTTAATAAGTGCAATTTAATGTTGCATAAATAGTGTAAAATAATTTTGCAAATGACAGTTTAAGCCAAAATTATGAGTAAAATGGATAAAAAAGTTTGTATTATAGGGTTAGGATATATAGGTTTTCCTATTGCTTGTGTTTTAGCAAATTCAGGTTATTCAGTTCTCGGGGTAGATATTGATGAAAAGGTAATATTGAGAATAAATACAACTAATCATATTACTTTTGAAGCAAAAGTAAAAGATTTATTTATAAAAGGAATGCATGATGGGAATATCAAAATATCTACAAAGATTGAACATTCCGATATTTATATAATTACTGTACAAACTCCTTTAAATTTAGAAAACAAACCAGATATCTCTTATGTAAATGCAGCAATTGAATCTATTACACCTTATCTTAGAACTGATAATTTGGTTATTATTGAATCAACATGTCCGATAGGAACAACCGAGATAATGGCTAAACAACTTCGAGCTGTTTGTGCTAATATATTTGTAGCTTATTGTCCAGAAAGAATATTACCTAGTAATATTCTTAATGAATTAATACATAATGATAGGGTTGTAGGGGGAATAGACAGACAATCTGGGATACGAGCATCTGATTTTTATAGATCATTTATTCATGGTGGGATAGAAGTTACTGATTCAAAAACAGCAGAAGCAGTTAAGCTTGCAGAAAATACCTATCGTGATATTAACATTGCTTATGCTAATGAGTTATCTATGATTGCTGATCATATTAATATAAACATAAATGAATTGATTTGGTTAGCGAACAAGCATCCTCGTGTAAATATTTTACAACCAAGTCCAGGTGTGGGTGGTCATTGTATAGCTATAGACCCGTACTTTTTAGCAAATGCAGCACCTAGATTTGCCCAATTAACACTAAAAGCAAGGGAAGTTAATATCAATAAAACTAATTGGGTAATTCAGAAAATAAATAAAGTAGCAAAAGAAAATAATGTTAGAACCATAGCTTGTTTAGGTCTAACTTATAAACCTAATGTACCTGACACTAGACAATCACCGGCTATCATAATAACTGAGACTCTTAAACAAGAATTTGATGTTATTGCTTTTGATCCATATGTTAAAAATATAAAATCAATAAATTATTTACTAATAAAAGCAGATATGGTGGTTGTGTTAGTTGCTCACAATGAATTTTTGGATATATCTAACCATTTGTTTCATGAAAAAATTTTTCTTGATTTTACCGGAGTATTTATAAAATGAAAACAGTAATGACAGTAATAGGGACACGACCTGAGGCGATAAAACTTGCCCCTGTTATTACAGCTTTTAAGGATAATAAGTATTTTAAGAATGAGATATGTATAACTGGACAACATACATCTTTACTTGATTCTTTGCTTTTAGATATGAACATTAAAGTCAGTTATCAATTTGAACCTATAGAAAGTAATGGTTCTCTTTGCCAAAGCACAGTGCATATGTTATCACAATTTAGTAATATATTAGAAAAATCAAGACCAAATTTAATTATTGTTCAAGGAGATACTACAACAGCTTTTGTAGCAGCCCTTGCTAGTTTCTATTTGCGTATACCATTAGCACATATTGAAGCAGGTTTGAGGACAGGTAATATATATTCACCATGGCCTGAGGAAGTACATAGATGTTTTATAGATAAACTTAGTACTTATTTTTTTACGCCAACCAATCAAGCAAAAATCAATCTTATCAAAGAAGGGGTACAAGTTGATAAAATTTGGGTAGTAGGTAATACATCCATAGATGCAGTAAGACTTGTTAATAACAAATTATATAGATTGGAAACAGATTATAAATCAAAATTTATCTTAGTTACAATTCATAGAAGAGAAAATCATGGTGAAGTGCTAAAGGAAGTTTGTAATGCTTTACATAATATTTCTAAACGGTTTTTAGATATAAAAATAATATTTTGTTTACATCCTAATCCTTCTATAAGTAAGGCTGTGAAGAAGTTATTATCAGATATAGATAATATTGATTTAGTTTCACCAATAGATCATGTTCTATTTATTAAATTGCTAAAAGAATGTCTTTTTGTAATAACTGATTCTGGAGGGATACAAGAAGAAGTAACATTTATTGGAAAGCCTGTACTCATTATTAGAGATACAACTGAAAGATTAGAAGTAATTGAAGCTAATACAGGTATATTAGTAGGAACAAAATCAGTTAATATTATAAAGAATTGCAATAATTTATTAAAAAATCCGAATTTGCTGGCTGCAATGTCAAGAGTGCATTTTCCTTATGGGGATGGTTACGCAGCAGAGAAGATAGTTAATATCTTGGAACAAGAATTTAAAAAAGAAACTATATGCAAAAGTTAGGTATTCTATTTTTTGCTGATCGTCTTCCTCCATTAATCGGTGGCATGGAAATGCATGCCAAATATTTTACAGAATATTTCACTACTCATTCTAGGTTTCCTATTTTGAGTATAATTACAAAAAATGCTGAAGGGCAAGATTGTATTATATTAAACAAAGAAACTAAACCAATAAATTTAAATAAATTAGATAATGTATTTAATCCAGTTATTATATTTTTTAATAGTGGGCGATGGATAGAAGATCTTAAACAACTTCGTAATATATTTCCAAAAACTAAATTTATATACCGTACAGGTGGTAATGAAATTTTGAAAGCTTCTTTGATTAGTGGAAAAATGTCAGAATATATTATGCGGCGATCATATTGGGTTGATATTTTAAATGATACTGTAGATTTATTAATAACCAATTCTACTTACACGGAAAATCGTTTAAGTAAAATTGGTATAAAATGTCCTTTTAAACGTTTTGTAGGTGGAGTAAATATATCTGCATTAAAGGCAGCAAGGATTTTAGATAATAAACCTTTTACTATCTTCTGTGCCGCTCGTTTTGTTCCATATAAAAATCATTCATTAATGATATCTTTGGTTCATGAGTTAGTGTTAAGAGGCTATAGCTTTAAGTTGAGGTTAGCCGGGGAAGGTCCTTTACTTGAACAAATAAAAGGACTAGTAGATAAGAATGATCTGAGTTCAGTTGTAGAATTTCTTGGAGTACTCGAAAATGAAAAAATATGTGAAGAGATTATCAATGCAGATATTTACATGCAATTAAGTTGTGATAAAGTAACAGAAGTTCCCGGTGGTTCATATATTCATTCAGAAGGAATGGGACGTTCTATTTTAGAGGCTTTAACAGCAGGAACTTTTATAATAGCTGGTAACAGTGGTGCTTTGCCAGAGGTTATTACAGCCGATCGTGGATTACTGGTTAACTTCAATGATTTTCAACAAATAGTTAATCAGGTTGAACAGATTTTAAAATATCCTCAAGTTAGAAAGCCTTTGGACGATAAATTTTGTTGGTTAAAAATTTTTAAAGGTTATGAAGAATTATTTAAGGATATATCTAACCCGATAAGGGTTTAGATATAAAAATTTCTTTTACCAACATATTTTGTTTAATCAATGATTTTTGTAAGTATTTACATACAGAATAAAGTAAATCTTTTGTTACCAAATCCTAAAAGTAAAGGTGTATCTAAACATGAAAATATTATTAGTTACAGAAAAATTTAGTCCTGATAAAACTCAACGTGATGGTGGAGCTAGGTTGGTAGATACCCTAAAACGAGGTTTTAAAAATTGCTTAAGCATAATGCAATTTGGTGGACAAACCAATTCGTCAGCAACTTGGAGTTTTGATTATCCTGTGAATTTGGATAATCGGTTTGAAAAAAGGCTTGCTAATGCTGAGTTTATTGCAAAAAAAGTAAAATCTGTTGAACAGCAATTTACTCATATAATTTTTATCCATATATCAATGCAATTTGGGTTTATTGATATTAAATTACGGGAAGAGATAAAAACATGGACATTCCCTATGTTTTTGACGCCTTCTTACCAAGCATCTGGCGAAAACGTACCATCCAAATATACAGAAATGGAGTTTTTGACTCTAGCTAATACTCAAAATGTCTTAACACCAAGTTACTTGGAAAAAAAGCAATTAATAGAATTTTATGCAGTTTCGAAACGAAAGATTCAAGTAGTTCCAAGAGGTGTAGATACAAGTTTACTTATACCTAAAATTCGTTTTTTTAATAAACTACCGGTATTTTGTAGTTTAGGTAGCATCAAGCCTCAAAAAAATACTCTTGGATTAATAGATTTATTTGCTAAAGTGAAAAACAGATTCTCTGAGGCAACACTCCGTATCATTGGCCCAGTTCAAAATCAGGAATATTATAATGCGGTTAAGAATAAAATTAAAAAATTGGGACTTGATAACATTATAGAATTAACCGGCTATATACCTCCAGCTAAACTTGCATCGGCTATTGAAGATTCACACATTCATATCTCTACCTCAGCTTGTGAAACCTTTGGTCGCTCAATCTTTGAAACTCTTGCTTCTGGTATACCGAATATAGCAAGAATACAAAATAATGCTGCCGCTGAATTCTTATCAGATTTACCTTATGCTAAGTTCGTAAGTAATAATAATGAAGCACTAGATGCTATTGAAGAAGTGCTTAATAATCTACCTAAATTATCAGAAATGTCGCTTGAAATTGGTAAACTTTATAGTGATAAAATACTTGAGAGGTTACTTGTAGCAAAAATTCATAATAAAAAAGCTGTAGCTATAAGTGATTTTGACGGTACACTTTTTCATAAAAATGATTATGAAAGAACAAAAAAATGCATGTCAAAATTCCAGCAATTTTCAACAAAAATTATATGTAGTGCACGTTCACTTAATGATTTGCTTAAAGAGATTAGACAGAACAATCTAAAAGTAGATTGGATTATAGCCTATAGCGGTGCTGTAATTGCTGACGGTGAAGGTAATATACTATTTATTACCCCAATTGATTTGAAAGATATTAAAAAGTTACAATCCTTAGTTCCAAAAGCAAGGAAGATAACTGTGTCAAAACAAGTTGTGCAAATGTCTATGCCAATAAGTTTATTACTAGATATTTTTGATTTGCATGTTGAAATTTATCAAGAAATAGCTTTTGTAGCTAATTGGCAGTCCTCAAAATTACGTGCAATTCATAGACTTTTAAATCATATTAGTTGGTCTGGAACAGTTGAAGCATTTGGAGATAGTGAATACGATAAAGAATTTTTAACTTACTTTGGTGGAAAGTTTGTTAAAACTATTAATAGAGTTCTTGTGTAATTAAACGATCGCTTAATTACACAAGAACTCTATTAAGGTATCAAAAAAATTAGTAGCTTAATAAAAACGGAGGAATGTATGAGTGATTCATATTACAAAGGCTATTGGATGATAACAAATCGTTGTAATTTAAGATGCAGTTATTGTGTACTTGAAGATGCACCGCATCAGCTCAAGGCAGAACTTAATCTAGAAGCCAAGAAAGAATTAGTGAGCCATTTGTATCACAAACTTAACTTTCGCCGTCTTACATTATCAGGTGGAGAAGTAATTATTTTTGGTAAACATCCACCAAAGGAGTTCATTGAGTTACTTCGTCATATTCGAAAATTTCGTTCAGAAGATCCAGCTAAAAACTTAACTATAGAGCTTTATACCAATGGTACTTACTTAGATGAAAATGTTGTTAATGAAATGCAGGGAGTAGTCGATATTGTTGCTGTTACGATTGATAGTACTGAAGATAGTTTTTTGACAGAAATTGGTAGAAATTTTGGTGGATATAAGGAGTATTATAAAAATATTATGAATAAATGTAGCTTAATTTCAAAGGCTGGTATTGAATTAAAGTTTCACAGTGTTATTAGTACTAAAAATTATTTAACATTACCGAGTCAAGTTAAAGATATTCTTAATTCTCTAAAAAGTGCAGGTGGTAACTTATCATGCTGGAAATTTTATCAGTATATGTCATACGACAACCCTGAAAAAGATAATGCCCATGCAATCTCAACTAAAATGTATGAACAGTTTAAGGATAGTAGTATGGAAGCCTTATCAGGAAGAAGAATAAGTTTGCATTTTAAGGATAATAAAGAAATGGATGCTTCATTATTTAATATCTTGTCTTATGGTAATGCACAATATATGAGAGATGATGATACATGGTCAACTAGTAAACGTACCGAAGACTTGCGTTCTTATGGTTCAATGTCAGAATTATTTGCAAAGCATGATATTAACGAAGAACGTTTTCGTAAATTTCATGAGATGTGCTTATGAGTGTTATAGTAACTGTTGACCTTGATTGGGCATGTGAACCTGCTATAGAAGGAATCTTAGCTTTTTTAGAAGATAAAAAGATTACTCCTACTATTTTTAGTACCCATAATTCATCTATAGTAGAAGCCGTTATAAATAAAATTGAAATAGGACTCCATCCGTATTTTGGTACAAATTCATCACATGGTACTACAATTTCAGAGGTAGTAAAGCACGTTATGGATTTGCCTCATAATTTGGCAGCTTTCCGTTGTCATCGGTTTGCCACATGTAATTTATCTAAGCAAGCTATGTTTGAGGCAGGTATGTTAATATCATCAAATGTATGTACGGATCTAGAAATAATTACTCCTTTTAAAGATCGGTTTGGTTTTCTTGAAGTCCCTATTTCTTTGGAAGATGGTGGATATTTGTGGCGTAATCACCCAATGCAACTGGATGAAAGGTTGCGGAATATTGTTTTGAATCAAGCAACAAAAGTTATTACTATTCACCCTATGCATTTTGCTATAAATACTCCCTATTTTGCTTACATGTATGATATTAAACAATCAGTAAGTCGGGAAGAATGGAAAAATATGACTAAATCTACCCTTAATAAGCTTAAGTGGCAAGGATATGGGATTAGAAATCTAATTATTGAACTATTAGGAATAGTACCGGAAACCTTACCTTTAAGAACGTTAATTACCACGAGTTAGGATTGCATAATTATCCATAATAGTTGCCTTGATTATAAAATTGAAGTGGTCTATTTTAAGACACCGAAAAAAATCTTCTTTAGGATATTGCCACTGGTCTTGAGAAAAAAAGTATTTGCCTGAACTTTCTCGAAGTATAGACAAAAATTTAGTCAAATTTGTCTTTTTTCCATTAATGAGATCTTTAATATATTCAGCACAAACATTATCTTCTAGGGAAGGAGTTGTACCCTCATGTCCCATAGGAATTATTATAACTTTTGCATTTGATAGTGTTTTAATATATTCGGCAGTTGCACCTGCATTAACAAAACCTGCGGCAAGTATTATATCTGCTTCCTTAGCAAGAAGAACTCCCCAAGCCCCTGCTTCTGTCCTATGTAATACACTTCTACCAGCTATAGTAACAGCTCTAACTCTTGTTGGAGAATTTGGAATATCATAAATGAGATCTACTCCTTTTTCTGATTTCCCAATTAATAAAGGGTTATTGAAATTTGTTGCCAAACGAGAAATGATAGTACTTTCTTTTGCCAGCATATATATTGTTGGATTACGGTCTAGGACATAAGCCGCTGTAGTAAAAGCACGAAATACATCAATAATTACTACCACCTGAATTTGGTGCTTTTTATTAAACCTTAATTGTGTTGGTGCTATTATATATATTTTTTGGCAACCTGAGTCACATAGTGAGGTCATCTTTTTTTTTTGTGTACAACCACTAAATATAAATAATATAATAATCACTAAGTAATGATATTGTTTCATAAGAAAAATTTAATTTTATTTAGTTTTTAAATCCTAATTACATATGTTGTACTTGCATGTATCTTAACACTAATAAGTCTATTCAAGACCATTCAAAAGCAGAGGCAAAGCTAAATTTGAATTAGAAATCTACATCAAATCATTGGACTTATATCTTTAAGATGTACTTTAAATTGGTAAATCTTAGTATTGTCAGATATATAAAAGCAATTTGACCTAATCACAACTTGCTCTATGATTAGATTTTTAGAATGAATGTTTAACTTGCTACAGATAAAGTACGTATTTTTTGTTCTGTGGTCTTCCAATCGTTATCTTCGGCAAATTCCAAATCGTATTGATTCTGCATGTTCATCCACCAGCGAGGATTCACATTAAAGTATTTCCCAAGCCTTAGAGCAGTATCAGCTGTGATAGAACGATGGTGTTTAATTATATTATTTATACGGCTAACAGGTACACCAATATCACGAGCTAGTTGGCTTTGACTTATTCCCATAGGCTCTATAAATTCTTCAAGAAGAATTTGACCAGGTGAAATAAGGGATAATTTCTTTGTCATAGCTAATACCTCTTAATAAATTAGTGATAATCAACAATTTCTACATCGTAAGCATTTCCGTCATACCAAACAAAACACACACGCCATTGCTTATTGATACGAATACTATATTGGGTTTTACGTACACCTTTAAGAGCTTCTAGACGATTTGAAGGCGGAACACGTAAATCTTCTAAATTAATGGTTGTATGCAACATATATAATTTTTTGCGTGCCTGCTCGCCAAAAGCCTCAAAACGTTTAACTAGTTCTCTATTATGTAATTTCTCAGTATGTTTACATTTAAAACTTACAATCATTTTATAACATTATCAGTTTAACTTCAAGCATTATAACATTTACTATCAGTAACATTTACATTAATTTTCATGCCGGTACACGTTAGCATTCGTATCTTAATTATTTGTGGTTAGGCGATTTAAAGTATCATACAAAGTAGAACGTTTAATGCCAAAGTTTCTACAGATAGAAGCTTTGGTTTTGCCAACTCTTAAAGCTTCTTGGATTTCTTGTAAATTGTAATCAGGTTTTGCCCCCCTATTGTAATGAACTATTGCCCCCCCTAACCGCATTAAAAATTAGTTAATTTAAGCACTTTTTAATTTAAATTCTAATCGAATCTAAATTAAAATTTAGATAATATTTAGTTACACTCAATTAGTGATTTTCAATTATAGTTTTTGCTAATTTACATCTTTTCCACCTCTAAAACTTTTATTACCGGTTTCTATGATGTGATAATGATGTGTCAGTCTATCGATAATTACTTTTGTTGCTTTAGCATTACCAAATATATCACCCCATTCTTCAAATCTCAAATGGCTAGTGATGATAAGCGAAGACTGCTCATATAATTTAGCAAATAGCCGAGTAACACACCCCTACCTAGGTGTAGAATAGGGGGTAGTATGAGGGGGCGGTATGCCCCCTTCTTAAACCCCTTTATAATAAAAAAGATGGTAAAGATTTATATAAGGTGGTGAAATAATAGATATAGTCAGTTCATTTAGTTTTTGCTAACTGCGTGCTTATACATTGACTTTCGTCAATGGGTGCGTTTAAATAATGATGTGTACAAATCGAATACAAAAACTTATGAAGTTATTGGGAATAATAGACTTAGCTAAAAGATGGAACTATACTAAGCAAGGGGTGAATCAAAAAATAAAACAGGATAAAAATTTTCTAAAACCAATAGCTATAATTAATAAAAATACACTAGGTTCTTATATCATAATTTAAAGATATAAGAACCTAGTATTACATATTTTTTAATTAATGTTTTTAAGAACGCTCTCTTTCTAGTGTTTCAAGCTTACTCAAAACCATTTTTACGTACATTTCTATTTGCTCTAAATGAAAAGTTGTATGTAACATATGTTCTTCTCTTTTAATACTAAGGTTTATCAATTCTTGTAGCTTTTCAAATAAGGATAAAACCTCTTTTTTTTCATCATTAAAGACAATAGAGGTATTATTAGTACTAAGACTAAGGTAGATATGTTTCAGGAATTTCAAAGAAACTAATATAGATAATCCTTCAATAAGGATAAGTGATATCGTAATTATTTGGTACAACATATTAATTACCTCTATAATCTTTGTTAAAATAAAACACAAAGTGAAAGTATAAGAGGTTTCTATAAAGAATGAAGTTGATTTAACGGGTAAGTTTATTTATCATATTGTTTAACCTTGTTAACTATGGTTGAGACTGATTAACACATTTTGTGTTAATCAGTTTGTACTAAGTCTTCAGATATTTTTCGGTGGTCAAACTTTGAAATATGAAGATTTAGTACAGGACATTAGCACTCTAAGCAGAGATAAACTTTTATACTTGTTACGCTTATTCTTCGCTTTTTGCTTAATTGAGTTTAATATAAGGTTTTAGGAGCGTCAATAATAAATACTGCTTAGCAGTATTTATTTTTTAATTCATCTTATTTTTTTTATAGAATGTCACTTAGTATTAACTTACAAAATTTTTTAAGGATAAAATTTCAGGAAAAAAAACTTAAAAGAAAAGATTTTATATCTCAAAGTGGGATAAATCCAACTACAACAAACAAAATTATTGGTGGTAATTTCCGTAATCCCAGCCTGAAAACTCTATTAAAATTGGCTAATTACTTTAATTGTCACTTAGATGAAGTGATTGGCAGAGATAAAAAGTATTATACTGTTTTTACTAACAACTATAAGAAACTAACAGAAGATGAAATTAATACTAATCTCAAAAAACTAATTAAAGATAAAATTCAAGAAACTGGACTCAGTGCCTTTCAATTAGCTATTCGTATAGGATGTAGCCAAAATACTATTTTTAATTTTCTAGACGATAAAAGAGAGCAAAAAACTCTTGGTAGTCCTGTTATGGTAGCACTAGCCAATTATTTTCAGCTGTCAATAGATGAAATGATTGGCAGAATTTCCATTGAGTCTCTTAATAAAATTCCTAAAGATATTAATAGCCACTAAAGTTATGTTAAAAATTAAAAATCTAAGGTTCACGCTTAGAATCCCAGTATCAGAAGTAAAGGAACTGATTTTAATTACTATTATGGTTGCACATGCAAATCAATTGGCTTATCTACTGCAATAGCATATCTATAAATTGTTTGTAGACTTGGAAAATGCTTGCCACTTTCTAAACGAGCAATTACAGACTGGGTAGTATTCATTTTTTCTGCTACCTTGCTTTGAATTTTGAAAGTGAAAGTCAGTTAATATGATTCTAATAACTTAATTCTTTTTGAAGCTTTTTATCAAAGGTTTTTATTTTGTGACTTTTGTTTTTTTTACCTTCTACTAAAATCATATAATCTCCAAAATCAGCTTTGCCAGTTACATATTTTTCTAGAGCTTCTAGTACTACTTCCCTTTGACCTATAACGATACCTGTTGAATCAGTTAGTGTTATTATTGCTTGATATATCTCATCCCTAGAGAATCCTTTTACTTTCAAAACCCATGCAAATTCTAAAATAGCGTAAGAAGAAATAAACAATGAGTTTTCCTGAGTAATTTTTAAAAGAAACTCTTGAGCTTCTTTTGCCTGCTCCGGATCATCCTGTAAGTAAGCTCTAACTAGTACATTGGTGTCAACTCCTATCATTTTCAGCTATCGCTTTACTAATTGCATCATCTATGTCTTCAATAGACATCGGTTTCTCTTGAGATTTACTTTTACCCATACCAAAAAAGCTGGTAATACTTTTCTTTACAGAAAAAATTTCTAAGCTATCATTGTTTTTTATATTAATTAGTAGTTCTGAGCCAGAATGTAACCCTAACTTTGTTCTTAATATCTTAGGAATTACTAATTGACCTTTTGAAGATAAAATTGCTCTCGCACTCATAAATATAAACACTTAAATGAATAAAATGTATCTAAAGTAAGTTAACATAACTTACTTTAGATTGTCAACATGTTAAAAATTATAAACCAAGTTCACCATGTGAGCCAAGGCGGACTAATTGAGACCATTCAAAAGCAGGGGCAAAGCTAAATTTTGCTAAAAAATGTACCCAGCTTTTTATAAAAATATATTACAAAATGAATCTATAACACGGAGAGATTGAATTATGGCAAAAATTACAATAAAAGAAGAAGAGGTTACTAGATTCAAAGAAAATCCAAAAACGTTACAGGAGATTTTTATGTATGCTATTTGGGCTGAGGATGTTGAGGCTATTAAATTATTATGTGAACTTACACCAATAAAGTCTCATATAGACAAAAAAGCATTATTTGATGCATTAACTTACGTAGTCTACAATGATAAAAATCTCAACTTAGTAGAATTAGTAATTGATGGTTTAGAGATTGATTTAAGTAAACAAACATCTCCGGATACTGGAGGCACTTTACTTACTCTAGCGGCTTGTTATGGGAGTGTAGCAATTGGTAATTTCTTGCTCAATCGTAACTTTGATTCTAACCATCAAGATATAACGGAGCAAACTGCCTTACATTACGCGGTAATTTATGACAAAAAACCTTTTGTCAATTTGCTCCATAATCATCAAGCTAACCTAAATATTCAAGATAGTAACGGTTATACTGCACTTCACTTGACAGCATTGTATAAACATCGTGCGATGGCAAAGAAATTAGAAGACCTAAGAGCTGATACTACAATCAAAGATAAGCGTGGATATAATTATAAAAAGCTTCGCGAAGATGTAATAAAACAAAAGAATGAATTTCCTCCCCCTAAGTTACCGTCAATTGAATCACTTGAATATTTAAATTTATACAAAGGAATAGTAAGTTTTTATAAAGCTATGTTATTGGACAAAAACAGAGAGGAATATATTCTAACTACTATTGATAGTTTAGAAGAGTTTCTAAACCCATTAACCAAACCTTCAGCAAATGTATCACCTGCCAAAGAACTGCCGGTGAGTGTACCTATCGAAGAAGCATTACGTACATTAGCAGCAGTATATGAATGTTATAAAGAGAATAATAATAGTGCTGAACTAAAGGACTATATAATAGAGAAAGCAAAATATTGGGAAGCATTTGTTGTGCTAGCTATGTTATATAATACAATATGTGTAGAGTATTTAGACAATGCAGATTATTACAATGCTAGAAGATGTGCTGAACTAGCTTATGATAATATAAATCGTTGTACAAAAGCTCAAGATAACTCTTTGCAGGAATTATTGTATAATATTTTTTATAATCTCGGGAAAGTGTGGAAATATTTTGATAAAGAAATATCTATTCAATATTTTATTAAGGCAGAAGAATTAATAGCAGGTGATCAGGATACAGTGAAAGAATTATTAAACTATTACATTATTTGCCATAATGTTGAGAAATCCTTAGAGCAAATAAACAAAATAACCGATCCTGATCTTAAAACACTATACTCAATAAAACGGAAGTCCTATTTCCAACATGATGGTCATATTATTGATGAATTAAAGGAACATGCACAAAGTACAGAAGATGCAGAACTTAGAAAATTATACACTATCATGTTGGAATTTGTAGATCAAACAGATTCTACTATTGCAAAATTATGCGAAAAACATGGTTTTACATTTCCAAAACTTGGAAAGCCTGAAAACTTAAAATATGTTCTATGTGTAGAAACTTGGGCTGAAAAATTTTCCCAAGAACAACCTATTAAAGCCATTAATTGTTACCAAGAACTTAGTACCCATACAGAACGATATATCATACCAACATACTTATTTAAAATATTAGAGCTTTGCAAATACTCCAACTCTTGGAGAGAAGGGTTAGAGCATCTTACAACTATGTACGAGCAATATAGTGATATCTTATCAAATCATACTATGCTTCCTCTAAAATATTTAGAGTTTATTTTTTATGAAGCAAATGACTGTCAGCAACAATCTAAAGATTGTTGGGATTTTCTAGAAACCCATGCTAAGTCAGGCGATATAGCTTCTAGATTGTTCTCTTATGCTAAAGATTTTGCCTTGTATATAGCTATAGAAAAGAATGATTTTACTAAAGCGTCTGAGTATTTAAATTCACCTCTTGTTTGGGACATAAAACAAACTGGCATACAGTCTCCAAGGTTAGATGAGGCAACCAAAGAAGCTACAAAATTACGGTTATTGCTAGAAAAACTACAAAAAATAGGTAGTTTGACAACAGAACAAACTCCATCTGTTGCCACAGAAAAAACTAGTTTTACAGAGGAAATTGTTGCCATTGAATCAACCGAAAATCCTGATGAATTAAATGAACTTGTTAATACCTTATATCCCAAAGCAATACATGCTTATTTTCAACAAAAAAAGAAGGGGTTATTACAAAAGCCAATAGAGGCAACAGTAAAAGAACCACCATGCGTGTGGAATACACACACAGGAGTTGTTTACAGTTCTGATCAAGAAGATGTTTATCCTGTAACAGGTAAAGAAAATTTTTATGCAGTAATTAATCGCAAATTAGTTAAGAAATTAGAAAAAGAGGAGTTATTAACTAAATTTACTGATGCTTTATTAAAAGGTTTCACTGGCAGGGAGCAGGGTAGTAATGGGATAAAATTTCTCTCTACAACCTACGAACTCAAAATTACCGGTGATGATCGATTACATACCAAGCATGTATACACAAAGCAAGGTAAGTTTTTAATTGATTTTGATAATTGGGGAGGACATCAAGAAGTAACAGCAGCAATAAACGCAGGTCCTTTGGAAACTACTGAATGCGAGATATCTTATATTCCTAATATTCCTCAGGAGACTAAGAAAACAGAAACATCCTATTCACTTCAACATATCACTAGAGAGATAGAACATGTAAGCATTAGTGAAGAAGAAGGGACAGTTGAATTATCTGGATATAACAAATATTATGCAGATTGAGACGAAAAATAGTACATGGATTGAATGGAAACAAAAATGAGAACTTTTAGAAGGTTTAATTAATAACCAAAAAATACTCTGAAACTCGTATCATAAAAGACTTTGAGAATATATCAGTTTATCGGCGAGGATATGTATACTGCTCGTAAATGAAGGGTTGCAAAGATAGGAGAGATATTGTAGAGTTTAGGAGATTATGAGTAAGAATGTATTGACAGAAGAACAAAGAGAAAAGTTGAAGGAACGTCATAAGACAGAACGAGACGGACGCATACGTGATCGTATTAAGGCAGTTTTGATGTATGACGATGGGTATAGTAATGTAGAGATTGCTAAGGTACTACTCTTGAGCCACGAATCGATAAGAAAACATATTGTTGATTATCAAAAAGCCAATAAGCTTGATACCAACAATGGAGGTAGCACAAGCAAATTAAGTGATGGTGAGAGGGAAGAATTAGCGAGTCACCTAGAAGCAAATAATTATGTTTATGCTAAAGATATCATGCATCACATTTAGAACAAATATGGGGTAACATATACGATAACGGGAGTAACAAAATTACTATACAAATTGGGTTTTGTTTACAAGAAGCCGAAAATAGTACCGGCTAAGCTGGATTTTGACAAGCAAGAATTATTTAAGTTAAACTACAGTTTACTAATTTATCATAATTTTGAACAATTTTCGGAAGCAATAAACAAATTTTTTAGCAACATTGGTGATTATAAAGATAGGTTACGTACCTTCATAAACGATAATTTCCAAACTATTACCGTTAACCATTTCTGCAACTCTTCAGGTTAATTGAGTATACCAAGCTATACAGTCTTTGTTCAGAGGTTGAATAAATTGGCTGATGCATTTATTGTAATTACTGAGATTTTGCATGAACAAATTCCAGTACATGAAAGTCAAAAAACATGCCAATTGATCAATTCTATGCCGGTAATTTTAGCACATCGTGGAAGAAGATTTAATGCAAAAGTAGCTCTAGAAATTGCCACAGCTAATGGTTATTGTGCAACTAAAAACTACATTACTATGGTGTCAAGTTGCATATTTTAGCTGGCTATAAGCAAGGTTTTCTGCTTATTATGTAGGTACAACAAAATGCATTAATTAATATTAATTATAAATTATGCGTGAACAATCATTGCATTGCTTAAATAGATTAACAAAAATTATATACGGAATATTTTTGTTAATCTTTATAATGTACACTATATTTAGTATATACATACATCAGTATTATCAAAAACAAGCTAGCCAAGAAAAGTTTCATATTTTACAAGAGTATTATAATAGAATATTAGAACTTACTTTAAACCATCTAAATTATTTAGCATTAAAAGTTCCTACAAATCTTGAAAAAAGTACTATTACAATAGATACAAATAACTACATCCAAATTTGTTATAATAAATGTATCAGTTATAACAAATTTAAATTTAGTACATTACTAGATAAATTTATTCCTAAGTTCATTTATTATAAGATTAAATTAAACAATGACATGCTTTGTGCAAATACCAATAAGTCAAAATATACAATTACAAAGGCTTATCGCATTAACGATCATACGCAACTTAATATAAGTATTTTAATTGACAAAGCATTTTGGAATAAAACAGAGCATAAGATTAAGAAACCATTTTATTTATTATCTTTATTTATATTAGTTAATTTCTTACTATTATATCTTTTATATAAAACAATGCTCAGTCATTGTAAAAAAGAATATAAATCTTATTATAAAAATGAAAATAGTGTTTATTTAAAACAACTAAAGGCAGAACATAAAAAAGAACTGTCAGATCGTGAAACATCTTTAATGAAAAAGATATGGGATATTGAGTTTGCAAAACAAAAAGACTTAGAAATCAATTGCTTATTCTCTCAAGCAGCAAATAAGTTAGTATTTATGAATGAACAACATAGTAATTATGACGAAATGATTAAAAATTACGGAGTGCAGAATATTAGTAATCGTATGCCGTGTTCTATAGTATTATATCAAAACCATATGGTAGAGGAAGTAAGTACTAGTAAACTAATCGAGTTTTTTACAAATAGATTTAAGAAAGAAGATGAAAATATATCAATTAAAATATCAAGCTCATTAGAAGTAATAAAGTTTGTATCTCAGGCAGCTTTATATCAGATAATATATAGTTTAATTAATTACATACTATTTTTATTAAAAAAACAATTTCCTGTGGTTAAACGCCAAATTAACTTGTCTTTGAACCAAAAAGATACAAAATTCAAGTTGAATCTAGAATATGATGGTATCCCTATTAAGAATGAAGAAGAATTATTGAATATGTCTAGTAATTTCTTTAAAACTCATGCAAATCCATTTTTATTAAATATAAATCAAATATTTAATATGCTAAGGTCGAATGATTTTTATTGTAAAGTTAGTTATGATAAGATAAACGTGATAGAAATAGCAGAGAAATTTCAAAAAAGTACACGAATTGTAGACAAGAAAAATGATAATATAGTTCACATTACCTCTTTTAAGAAAGAAAAAAATGAATAAATATTTAACATTAACAATATTATTAATCATGCATAGTACATCTCTAGCAGTAGAACGAATATCTAATCTTGTAATACCAGTAAGTTATTTTGTTAATCATGTTAGACAGCTAGAAGAACTTAAAGATAATCTAAATAAATACCGACAAGCTAGTATTATTGGTACTAGTGGCATAGGTAAAACACAACTTGTTAGAACATACGCTTATGACAATAAGACCACTTACAACATCATTTGGTTTTTTGATTGTAATCAAGATATTAATATAGAATTTACTAAATTAGCTAAACAGCTTAATAAGAATAATATATCAGAAGATGCTGATCTAGCTAAGAGAGATGTAATGGATTATTTAGTAACTCAAGATAAATGGTTATTAGTTTTTGATAATTTAAAAATTGGAGAAAATAAAAAAATTCAAGATTTAATCGATTGGGAACATAATGGCAATATTATATTTTGCTCTCAAGATGGTAAGATATTACCAAATACCATAGAGATGACTTTATTTGTTAATAGTGATGCTATTACTTTAACAACTAATTTATTAAATAATCCAGATAAGAAAGATATTAAGTTTTTAGTAGAAGCTTTTAATGGGTATCCAATACTAATAGTTCAAGGAACTCAATTGTTAAATCAAGTTAAGGGTTTAGGTAGAGAAGAATATAAGAAAAAGATTTACCAATCGGCTGACAAGATCAAGCTGAATATCGAATTAGCAATGCAAGAGTTAACACCTTCAGCTGTTCAATTACTTAAAAAAATAGCTTTAATAAATAATCAAGCTTTTTCCAAGCAATTACTTGTTATTATTACCGATCATCCAAATACCATAGATGACGATATTTTCCAGTTATCAAAATTTGTATTAATTTCTAATATTGACTCAGATCAAGATAATCCTGTTTTTGAGATGCATGATGTTATAGCTCAGAAAACAATAAAGATTAATGGTTATCAGGATAATAAAGTTTATTTAGAATATATTATTGATAAAATCACTAAAGCTATACCTAATAATGGTAAACAGCCTCCGGAACATACTTTTCGTAGTGGTAAAACAATAAATGAAAATTTGAAAATCATTACAGACTATCAGCAAAGTTATAATCTTAGCATATACAAGTTACTGCCACTCAATTTACAATTATTTATAAATTATATTAATATGTTTCAGTTTTATGAGGCAGAAAAATTATTTAATTGGTTTGATGAATTAGATAAAAAAGAGATATTGAAATTATGGTTAATGAATAATGAAGAAAAATTATTTTATGCTAGATATCTAGGAGTGATCGGAGGGTATTATAAAATTAGACTGGCGAATTGGTATAAAGCTTTAGAATACTCCTTAAGAGCTAATCAAGTGTTAGAAAAAGTAGAAGGTTATCAAGCTATTAAGTGTAACGTTCTTTACAATATAGCAAGTACTCGTATTTCATTAGGTCAAATTAACGAAGCTCAAAGTGAGATTAATGCAATAGAAAAGAATACTAATTTTATAGGTTTAGGGCAAGTAACGCGTATAATGAAATCAAAGTTATATCATTATATTGGTAATGAGCAACAAGCGTTAGAGGAATGTGATAAAGAGATAATGCAAATCTCTAGAAGTGGTACTCGACTCAATGATGTGTTGTATTTTTCTAATAATTACATATTAAAAGCTGAAATATTAAACTCACTTGGTAGATATCAAGAAGCCTATGTACAAATACAACAGTTATATGATACTCATAAACTAGTAACAAAAGAGCATTGTGAAGTATTTGGTCGCATTTTTACTCAAATGGCAAGATCTGAACTTGGATTAGGAGAAATCAATAAAGCCTTAGAACACGCAAAAAAAGCTATAATAATTTTTCTTGCTGATGAGAAAAGAAATCCTAAAAATACTACCTATCTCATTGATCCTGATTTAGCAGCTAGTTATGTAGTTCAAGGTGATATTTTATTTGCTTTAAATAAGTTGGAGGAAGCTATAACATCTTATAGACAAGCTTATGGTATATATTTTTATCTATATAAGGATAGAAGAAAGAATGTTGCTTATACAAGTTACTTGTACCTTCAAGGTGCTAAAGCTGCATGTAAAAAACAAGATTTTCGTATTTATAAGGATTTTGGTAAATCACAAGTTGAAGAATTTGGAGTAGATCACCCTAACACTATCGCTATGTTTGAATATTGTAAACAGTATGGTATGAATTTAGAGAGGTGAAGTGCATTAGCATTTCAATTTGATGTATCTAATTTATAAGACAATGGTCAAGTTAACCTTAGCTTTGTATAATAACGCAAGCATCTGTAATAGAATATTTATGGTTCGTAGTATTTATCTATTAACCAATCAACAAATGATTTATTAATAGGCTCAGGCTGTTTTTTTAGAGAGTAGTGATATACTTCTTCCCGACTTCCGCATTTTTTAATAAGGCATAAGCTTGGAAGGCATATAGTGCTAGGGTTTTTAAATTTTAGGCACAACATTATTTTGTTATTTTAAATATATTTCAGCATGGTCTGAACGTTTGATGTTAAAGGTTTTATAGATTTTTCTAGCTTCGTTTTTTATTGCACTTGGTAGTTTATAAAAATCACCAGTCTTTGTATGTCTTAAGATTGAAGCCTGTACTGATATTAATAATTCAACAATATTAGTTACACTAATCTTTTGGGTCAGAGCAACCTTGTATTCTATAGTCTTAAGCACTGCAAAACTCATATAATACTAATTCCCTAATTTAATTTAGCAAATAATTCATACAACAAATCGATTTAATTAGTGAGGCACTTAAATTTTTAAGGCAGGAACATACTACTATTTCTAGTTGTTCGATTGTGTCATATACTCTATTCTTTATAGTATTAGACTTTAAATATTGCCACAATTTTTCTGTCGGATTCAATTCTTACTTTTACCCACAATTCTGGGAGAGAAATATAGATAATATTTCGATACTTTCTGTAAGATTTTCGTAGCCCCTCCATAGTGTCATAGTTCCTGGTAATTTATCATTTTTTCTATTCATAAATCCTCCTAATTTACCAAGCCAGATAATAGCTTGTTTCATAGTTGGAGGTTCTTCAGGTATGAAAATAGTTTTATGCTCTCGAATATAAAGAGTTTGCCATTCTTGTGAAGTTAAAATCTTAGTACACACTTCTTGCGGATGAGATATTGCTACTTTTGATAAATATAAAATTTTAAATGCAATGATGCTTTTTATGGCAATTAATTTTTCTAGTCTTTCTTTTGTAGCTAAACGAGAATTTTCTATTTTACATCCAGATTTTAGAACTCTGAAATATTCTTCAATTCTCCATCTTAACTTGTACCAATTTATCCTTTCAATCGCATCTTCAAAATTACTGACAGGAACATTAGTTAGCAAGAGCCAATCAATTGCTTCCACTCCTTTAGGGGGGACTTGTTCTTTAGCTCTTACAACATAGAGCACTACTTTATCACTGATTTTGTGTTCAGTATTTTTTGAACCATATAATGAAGGGGTTCTAATTGGTATTAAACCAGACATATATTTTATTTCAATATTTGCCATTCTTGCTGCTTCATTGTTCTTTTTTGGAACTTGAATTACTATTTCTTTCTTTGCGGATATCTGATTTATATGGGTTTGCAAATTTGTTTTTCTTCCCTCTGTAGAAATAAATTTTCTATTTTGTCTATTACGAACAATAAACAAACTACCCTTTTCTTGACACGACCATAATAGTTCAAAGATATCTGCTTCTCTGTCACCAATAGTTATAACTTTAGTATCTTTAGGTATAATATGCATAGTGTCCTTAAGTGCTGCTATCCACTTATAACTTTCTTTATCTTCAGTAGAAGATATATATTTTCTTCTTGATTTTTCTTGTGCAGTTTCTTCACGTATAACACGAGCCCAACATTGTTGAGAAGATAATCCTAAAGGTAATCCTTCCATTGTAAACATCAAGGCACTATGCACAATCAGCCCCATTTTATGTTTTGTATAAGACTTTGAGACGCTACCGAGCCCTTTAGTTTTAATATGAGAATCAAAATCTAGGTATGTTGTATCCTGAACTGAAAATACAAACTCATTACCTTTAATCCTTTCTTGTGTTTCTTTATAATGTGAATAATAAATTCCCGCTGGATCAAATTTTTTATTGCTAAATAATCTATACGCTCCTTTAGCCTCTTTCCAACTTCTGCAACTTTGATTTATTGAACCAAAAGCTTTGCTTTCTATAAGTGAGCTAGTTTTAATAAGTCTTTTTATAAGCCTTTGATCTCCAAAGTTAACATGCCTAAATTCCCTTTCTAACCACTTATCACCTAAGTTGTAAGCATTAGATAACGCTTGCATATTCCTCATTCTTTCCCCTTCTTATATTTTAAGTATATAATTCAATATTAGTTTATACTTAATTTTATATTTGTGGGTAAAAGTAAGAATTGAATCCGACAGAAAAATTGTGGGCTAATATGAAAAAATGGATTAAAAATAAGATAACAGAAACTAGTAAATTATTCGAAGCTATTTCTATGTTCTTTGCCACCTAATTCAATGTATTTTACTATAGAATAAAAATAAAAAAGCTAATGTCAGGTTATCAATATGTTTATCTATCAGAAACAGTTTGTCGGATGGAATTTTTATTAAAATCAGCCTCAGATATGATAGCATTTCGTAAGATTCAATGTATTTATTTACGTGCCAAGTTTTTATATTTACCTAAACAGATTTCTGAAATTACCGGTTTAAGTATTAGTCGAGTTAGGCAAATTCATACAGCTTATTACAAACTAGGAGAATCAGTATTAAAAAAAACTAAAAGAGGTGGTAGGAATCATTGCTATATGGACGAGGCTAATGAAAGTAAAATACTGGAATCTTTTAATGATAGAGCATCACAAGGGGAAATTGTAGTAGTCAGAGAAATACAGAAAAAATATGAAGAAGTTTTGCAAAAGAAAGTAACTAAATCAGCAATCTACAAAATGTTACATCGTCATTGTTGGCGTAAAGTTTTCCCTCGTCCCCATCATCCAAAGCAAAATAAAGATGAGATGGAAACTTTTAAAAAAACTTCAGCTCAGTGGTTACCGCCGCAAATACACAATCTAAATCACAGGGACTTGAATTACAAGTGATGTTTCAAGATGAGTCTCGTTTTGGAAGGATAAATGATATAAAAAGATGTTGGAGTTACAAAGGCAACAGACCTGGTGTCGCCAAACAAGTTATCCGGGAGTATAGTTATATTTATGGAGCATTTTGTCCAATTACTGGAGTATCGGATATGCTAATCTTACCTTCTATGACATTAGAATGTATGAATATTTTTTTACAAGAATTATCCATAAGACATCCTGATAAGTTTATTTTGTTGATATGTGATGGGGCATCAAATCATCGTCAAACTTCTATAACAATACCACAAAACATAATGATTCATCATCTTCCACCTTTGTCTCCTCAACTAAATCCTGCTGAGAATATATGGAAAGAAATAAAAGAAAAGTTCTTTTTCAACAAACTATTCCATTCAATGGAGTATGTATTAAATAGAATGTCAGATGCTATATTAAAATATGAAGCAACTCCTCAAATTATTAAGTCTATCACTAGTTGGAACTGGATTATTAATCCTATTAATTTTTTATTGAAAGATAATTAGTATGACTATTACTATCATAAGTAACCTTCATTGGTAAAGCAAAGCACGTTGCATAATCATGCAACAATTTACTATCGATATTATCAGTTTTAGCAAGCCATCCTTTAGCTTTAGCATAACTACGCACTTTATTAGGGTGTACTGTAGCAAAAGGCAATTTATTTATTTTTAAAAATTCTCTTAAATTATGTTCATATCCACCAGTAGGTTCAAAGACAACAATTAACTCAGATAAGACAGGATAGTATTTATTAATAGTGCTAAGTATAGTAGTAAAGCCATGTTGATCATTGGTAACTTCAAAAGCCTTGTTGGTAGCTGGCATATAGATACTTAAAGTTTTTTTACTAACGTCCACACCAATATAAGTTGTTGTCATATAGAGCCTCATGATTTATATTAATAATAGGATACGCTACATACTCATACGCAAGGTTTAAACCTTATGACATTCGTTCGTAGTCTTTATCTAAACAGGATGGGTCTTTGCTCAGGTACGAAGTCTTTAAAATTCAAAGCTTCAATTCGAGATACAGTTTACCCATCCTACCGCTATATATAACTGATCACGTTATATTTATTATGGCTTTTTTATTGTATGAGTTCGATATAGGAGATCAGTTTAATAGCCTCGGTGTTGCTACGGCTGGGACTAAAAATAGCCTGAAAGGCTATTAAGTATCATGGATTCCTGCTTTTAGTTAGGAATGACATCACTTTTGCATGGGGAATAATTATTCTTATATCAAACTAGGTTATACTAAATCTAAAATGAGAATGTAATATATTGCCTGAATTAAAATTTGACGAAAAGCAGTTGCTTTTACTCAGCAGAATTAAAGAGTTTGCTAAACAAATTGAAGATAAGTCGTTTTTTAGATTCTTTAATAGCAGTTTATTAGCAAAAAAAGCTATATATTTATATGGTAATGTAGGTAATGGCAAAACTGTATTAATGCAACATTTTTTCCAAATATTGCAAATTAAGAAATTAATGGTACATTACCAAAACTTTATGCAATCGGTACATAAAGATATTTATCAGTTGCAAGATAAATCACAATCTAAAAATAATATTATCAAAAGAATTGCTGCAAATTATGCAAAGCAGGCGGAAGTAATATGCATAGATGAGTTTGAAATTAAAGACATAACTGATGCTATGATAATAGGACCACTGCTCCTTGAACTCATAAGACATAAGGTGTTTATCTTCATTACTAGTAATATCGAGCCAAAAGATTTGTATAAAGATGGTTTACAAAGGAATTCCTTTTTGCCAATAATGAAAGAGATTTATCAAAAGTTTGAAGTTATGCATTTAGATAGTGATCATGATTATCGATTAGATAAAATTATACACACGACTAATAGACGTATAATATACCCCATTAATGAAGATAATAAGCTTGAGATACAGAATATTATTAGCAAGTTAAATAGTAATAACCGATTAGTTTCTAAGGATATCCTAGTTTTTGGACGTAAAATATCTTTTAAAATGGCTAGTGAAAAAGTATTAGTAACAGATTTTGAAGAGCTATTTGTAAGAGAATTAGGTTATGTTGATTATGTAAATATTTGCCAAAAATTTTCTATCATAATAGTAGAAAATATTCGTATAATAGATTCTGATAACACAGACTTAGCTGTTAGGTTTATTAATTTTGTTGATAATGCTTATTTTTATAAGGTTGTATTATTCATGACATTGCAAGATGAACCTATAAAAATATATCAGAATGGTTTTCGCAAAGGTGAATTTAACAGAACTATTTCAAGGTTATATGAGATGAATAGTGATAGCTATGTCAATTAAAAAGGGTAAATTTATTACGTTTGAGGGTGGGGAAGGGTGCGGTAAATCCACCCAAAGTAATATGTTATACCAGTATTTACTATCACAAAATATTCCCGTAGATTTAACGCGTGAAGTAGGGGGAACTATTTCTGCAGAGAAGATGCGTGACATTTTAGTTAATCAAGATTTACTACCTATGTCAGAATTGCTGCAAATCATGGCGGCACGTTATGAACATATTCATAAAAAGATTATTCCTAAACTAAATTCTGGGATATCAGTTATTTGTGATAGGTTTGTAGACTCTACAGCTTGTTATCAGGGGCAAGATATAGGGATTGATTTAGTTTATGATCTTCATAAGTCTTTAATATCTGATGTGATGCCTGATATTACATTTTTTATTGATATAGATCCAAATATTGCCTTACCAAGGGCATTAGTGCGAGGGAATAATAACAAATTTGAAAGCAAAAATATTGAATTTCATCAAAAAGTCTATGACGGATTTCAATATATATCAGCCAAATTTCCAAATAGAATAGTAAAAATAAATGCTTCAACTCTTAGTGTGCAAGAAATTCATGATATAATAGTTGCGATGCTCGTTACAAAGGTTTGGTGAATAAGATGGAAAATAAAATAGAGAAGAAAATAGAAAAAATATGTGTTATTGGTTCTGGAGTAATGGGGCTAGCAATAGCTTCCTTGATAGCTAACTCCTCTCACCAAGTTGTTTTACTAGATGTAGTAAGCAACGACCCTAATGATAGGAATGCCATACTTACCAAGGCTCTAGAAAATATAGAGAAACAACAACCAGCTCCTTTATCACATCCAAGTAAATTAGCGTTTATCACCATTGGTAATTTAGAAGATGATCTAAAGCTGATTACAGAATGTGATTTGATCATTGAAGTTATTATTGAAAAAATTGCAATAAAACATCAGCTGTATGAGAAGATTCTACCCTACCTAAAAGAAGATGCTATTCTAGCTTCTAATACTTCAACCTTACCTTTAAGGAAATTAAAGGAGCAAATGCCTGATTCTATAAAATCTACCATCAGGTCTAGATTTGTCATTAGTCATTTTTTTAATCCTCCAAGATATATGGAATTGCTTGAACTTATTGTAGATTCAGAGGTTAGCTCAGGGGTTATAGAGAGGATATCAGATTTTCTAATACGAGATTTAGGGAAAACTATTATTAAATGTCACGATACTCCAGGTTTTATAGCAAATCGAGTTGGTTGTTATCTACTTGAGCTGGTTGTTCGTAGTAGCATAGATGAAAATTTAAGTCCAGTAATTATCGATAAAATTTTTACTGATTTATTTAAATTACCAAGTACAGGAATCTTTGGCTTATATGATTTGATAGGTCACGACGTAATAAGATTAATTTCTACATCACTAGTTAATTCCCTACCGAATAATGATGATTATCACCAAGTTTACTCAGCATCTTCTATCCTTGATAAGATGATAGAGAATAACTTGATTGGTCGTAAAGCTTTAGGAGGTTTTTACCGTATATCAAAGATAAATGGCATAAAAACTAAAGAAGTCATAGATTTTACAACTTTAACTTATGCAGCATTTGAAGATACCAAGATTGAATATAGTTCTATTGATCAGTTGTTAAATAGCAACTCTAGCTATGGTAAATTTTTTCATGAGATACTAGTGAAGTTTTACTTATATATAACATCTTTAATTCCATCGGTTACTGATAATATTTACGATATAGATACAGCTATGAGGCTTGGTTATAGTTGGAAGATTGGTCCTTTTGAGTTGTTAATTAATCACATAGGAGGAGGATTTGAGTGGCTTAAAAAACAAGCAATGCTAATGAATTTAATATTACCGGAATATATCACTAATAATTCCTATGAAACTATTGAACTAAGTCAGTTTCATTTGACTAGAGTTAGATTAGAAGAAAGTAAGATTTTATTGAAGAATGATTCGGCTCAACTAGTTCTGTATAAAAATAGGTTAGTTTTTACTATTAATACTAAAATGAATTGCCTCAATGAAAATGTTTTTAAACTTTTGTTAGAATCTGTTGATATTGCAGAAAATGAGAAGCAAACACTATATATTATGCCATTAACCAACAATTTTTCAGCTGGTGCTGACTTAAAATTCATTGCTTCCTGTATAAAAAATCAAGATTTTGCTAAATTAGAAGATTTCTTAAAACTTGGTCAAAAAACCATGATAAGGTTAAAATACTCGCATATTAATATTGTTAGCTGTGCTTTAGGTGCTGCGTTAGGTGGGGGCTGTGAAATATTGTTACATTCTGATTTTATTGTAGCTAATCAGGAGTTAAATGCTGGCCTTGTTGAGGTATCGGTTGGCTTAGTTCCAAGTTGGGGAGGCATTAAGGAAATGTTTTATCGTGCAAGTAGCGATAAAAGTAAGCTAGTAAAAAATTTAAGAAATATCCTATTACCAAATAAATCAAGTTCTGCTGATTATTTTATAGCTGATTATGATATTACTAACGTGCAAGTAAATATGAATAAACATTTAATACTGCAAGAGGCTTTTGCCTTGGATTTGCCAGAAAAAATAAAGAAAGTAAGCAAGCAAGTTATTTTATCTAAAGTTACTTTAGCTGAAGAATTTGCAGAAACCAATTTTTTAAAGCAGAAGAGTATAGCTGAGTATGATAATCTTCAAGGATGGTTATTGTCAAAGTTTCAAGATATCATTTCCATGCAACAAATTGATGAGCAAAAATTATTGCAATTTGAACGAGAGATATTTTTAGAACTTGCTAAAAACCCTAAAACTCGATAATCAAGTTTTTTAGAATTATTAAAAAATACGTCTATTAGCGAGGAGTCGCGAAAGCGACGACGTGGCAATCTTTTGAAGTATTACTTTACGAGATTGCCACGTCGGCCCGTTGCCGGGCCTCCTCGCAATGACGGTTAAAGAAAAACTTGATTATCGAGTAAAAAGATTTTTGGTTTTTAGAACAAAGTTTACTATACAATACTATATCTTCCAATGAATTCCAAAAATTATCTCTGCTAGAAGGTGCATAGTACCCTTGTATCTTATAGTTATTCACTAAAGACAATATTTAAGATACAAGGGTACTATGGTAGCGAACTAGCAAAATTCTCAATAAACTTAATATTCTCACAAATTTTTTTATTAAAAGCACTTTACACATCATAATATCTATTGTATCATATAAAAATATACAGCTCTAAAATTAAAGAGAATTCCTATGTACCCATAAAATTAGACCAAGAAAATGTTATATCCAAGAATAGTAGGATAAAATAACAATAATAAAAAAGATAAAAATTTTATTACAGCAAAGAGAAAGTATAAAGACATTAGAGGTAAAAGTGGCATTACTAAGTAATAAACAATCAAAAAAGTATACTTGAATATGCTCTTCTGCTTTGAAGAGTTGGTTCTTGCAAATACTATCAGGTAATTCGCGTACTCACGTACTGCTTGCGTTTGCTCATCCCTTGTTTGTGTCTCCATTCTCCAAAGCATTTGAGTATACCAATCGAGCATTCGAATGTATAGCTTATCTCGTGGAAGGCAATAAAAGGAGGAATGAAATGATTCAACTATTAGCAATTTCTTCAAGTATTTTAATCATTATTGAAATGCTATTGATAGTAATTTGTATTAAGTGGTTATATAGTATTAGGCTGGCATGTACCAATATTTGGCTTGTGAGTCAGGATTTCTCGAATAGTTTCATTACAGCCAAAGAAGAAGTAATTTTGTTACATAAAGAATTAAAAGAGATAACCACTCTAACTACCAAGAAAGAACAGCATATTTTGCACGTGACCATTCATTTAGATGAAGTAGAAATGGGCGTAAAAATGTTACTTGATGAGTTTAGGAGAATTAGCACACTCAAAGAGAATAATGCATTACAGAAGATACTGGAAGAAACAGTAAAAACAGTCTTGCACAAATAAGATGAAGGCAATTATATTAAGATGCAGATTACAGCAAATTATCTATATCAAACTGAATCAGAGACTTTGAAGAGATATCAACAAAGGCTAGAAGATTTAGTACTAATACTTAACAATGAAAAAGAGAGATTGCATCATAGCATTGATGGTATAGATAAAGATAGTATAGAAAAACACATTAAATTTTTACAAGATGAAATAGATGAGTTTGATGCAAAATTGGGTGAAGTAATAGGTGGATTAGTGGAACTAGAAGATAAGGTAAAGATATTAGAGACTGTACCTTTATTGATAACTACCCCAATTCAGGATAAGAATTAATAATTCTTATATCGAACTGGCTTTAATATACTCGATGAAAATCAAGAATTGCGTTGTCGTCTTCAGGGATCGTAGCACAACTGTTGAAAGTTAAAAAAAACCGTCTATTAGCGAGGAGACCGTAGGTCGACGAAGCAATTGTAAGTTAAAAGTATGATATAATAGATATCTATATGACAAGCTTCATGGATTGCCACGCTCACGTACGTTCGCTCGCTAATAGATGGTTTAAGTCTTACAACAGCGCTTCGCTAATAGACGATTTTTTAACTTTCAACAGTTGTGGTAATGTTCCTGCCTTCGCAAGGATGACATCGGTGGTGGTTAAACTTGCATCTATAACAACTAATGGCTGTAATTTTTAAATTGCCCTGTAGCATTTAATGTCCAATAAACCTTATCAGTTAGTGATACCAACATTTACAGAACGACTAAATATATTTTTTAAAAACAATGTTAATTTTCCTCTTTTATTCTTACGCTCAATATCTTCTATACTATTAAGCCAAGTTATTTGAATGACTCGCCTCTCCCCTTCAAACGGCATATGACCATGCCACGAATTCTCAGAGCGAACAAATACTACAAAAGAACCAAATTCCGGAGGAATAATAGCTGCTGCACTTTCAAAAGTTTTTTTATCCTTTAATACCCGAAAACTCCCTCCATCCTTACCTTGTAACCAATTGTCATTTAAATATAATAAAGCCGTAACAATTTTAGATTTACTGTCATTATGGATTCTGCCATCAGATTTTGTTGACCACCTCCTTATAGTTATCATAAAAGGCTTATCTTTAAGCTCAATCTTTAGTTTTTTAGTCAAGATATCAGCAAGTTTAGGAGCTTGCAATTCTTGGATTAAATTTTTAAAAACTCCCTCATACTTTATACTTTCAAGAGGAAAAAAACCAGCACTTTTTATTTGGGGATAATCGATAGAAATGATATCTTTTTTATCTATATTAATTACATTTTTAGCAACCATATAAGTATAAGGAGAATTAGATACTAGAGCTGATTCCAATTCATCGAAATTTAGTAATGCAAAAGACATAAAATTATTAATTTGTTTTTAAATTAGGACTCTACCTTTTCTATAGCGATGGTTGAATCTGGCAGCTTAGTGATTTTTTCAATCTTTAAGCGAGCGGCTTGTAGTTTCTTTTCACAGTGATCTTTTAGTAAGACTCCTCTTTCAAAACTATTAATTGATGAATCTAAACTTTCCTCTCCCGTATCAATTTTTTTTACAATTTCTTTTAGTTCAGCTAAGGCAGCTTCAAAGCTCATATTTTCAATAGATTTTAAGTCTAGCATAATAATTTCTCCTTCAAATTTACTTATGCTGTGAAGTATGTCCTCAGCCTTGCCTAACTGTGCAGCATAAGTACCCTTAAGTATTTTTATCGTATTTCCAAAATGAATGGCTGCTTCGTCTGTAAATTTTAATCCATATGTTGAAGGCTGGATGCCACAACTGTTGAAAGTTAAAAAATCGTCTATTAGCGAGGAGACCGTAGGTCGACGAAGCAATCTATATGACAAGCTTCATGGATTGCCACGCTCACATACGTTCGCTCGCTAATAGACGGTTTAAGCCTTACAACAGCACTTCGCTAATAGACGATTTTAACTTTCAACAGTTGTGGGCTGGATACCCAAAATTGCTATAATTTTTTATATACTCTAGAATAGAAAATCAAGAATTGCGTCGTCATTATCCAAGATTCTAGCGGTACTCCTGCTCACCTCTTGTTTGTTGTCCCCATTCTCCGAATCATTTGAGTATATATATTAGTTCCTAATATACTTTCTATCTAGCTCGTTATATAATCTATAAATTGCCATTTCTCGATCTTTAATTTTTTTACTAGCAATTTTTAGTAATCTTTCTGATGACTTTTCAGTTAACTGAATTGATGAATGTAGTTGTTCAGCAAGCTTCTTTAGTGATTCCTGAATTTCCATAAAAGATTTTTTTAATTGAGCTTTAATAGATATAGAAGAATTCTCAAGCTCATTAAGCTTTACATACACATGTTCTACCAGTTGATTAATTTTATCTTGCAGTAAATTTAATTGTTGTTTGCGTCCCTCTATTAGGTATTTACTAGTCTCATTTATCTTGGCTTGTATTCTGATTTTGGAAGTAACTTCTAAATTCCAAGCTAGTCCAAGTTTGCTCATTACGTATATTATCCATTTATGGACATCAAAATGATACCACTTAGCACCATTGCGATAATCTGATGGGAAGGCATGGTGGAAATTATGCCAGTTTTCACCTAATAAGAACAAAGCCATCCACCAAATATCTCCTGCAGTACCTTTATAATATTGTTTACTACCAACGAAATGGCATAGAGAATTGACACAAAAAGTTGCCTGTTGTTGCAATGCTCTCCCCATACCAATAAACAGGAAACCAGCATATGCAGAATTGATAGTACCACCTATTAAGTAACCTATTAATGCTGGAAATACAATATTCATAAACGCAGCAATTTGCCAATAATATTTTAATTGCCATCTTAGCAATTTATTTTTACCAAGTTTAACCATAGTAATCCGGTCAATTGACTTATAACTTCCATCAATGATCATCCATCCAATATGTGACCATAAAAATCCCAAGATTTTATTGTCAAACTTTGATGGGCTATGCGGATCTTGATCTTTATCAGTATAACTATGGTGCTTATAATGATTTGAGGCCCAAGACAAGGCTGGTCCTTGTAAAGTAGCAGCTGACATTATAACAAGAATAAACTCCACCGCTGTATTTGTTTTAAAGGCATGATGTGACCAAAGCCTATGCAAACCAACACCAACAGTAATATTAGAACCATAATAACCGGCTATCAGCAAACCTATTTCGAATATACCTATCTTGTGGCTAATGTGATATTTTATAACCAAAAATGCAAGTAAAATTGGGTATATGATAAGCACAAAAAAAGCAAGCCACGAAATTCTTTTTAGCATATATCTAATCTTTAAATAAATTAAATGTTCTTAACTCCATAGCTACAATATAACATATTGCAACATATTGCAATATTACATTTTACGTTTCCATAATTTGTTAAACATCCGTTGTCCGAAATAGAAACTAATAATACCGGCAAAAATAGCCTGATCGTCTATATTCCATAAAACATCAAGATATTCTACGAGGATCGCCGTACTCTGTATGGTTCTATATTGTACATATTTGATGTAGGCATACATAATAAAAAAACTATAGGCAAGGACAGGGCGAACTGACCCATTCAACGCGTCAACCCAATTAACGCCTGATTTATATGTTGAATATAAAGTATTATTTTCAGCAATGTCTTTTGAAGCATCAAGTTCTGTTAGTAGCTTTGTATGTCCTAGTTTATTGATTTCAATTTGTCGATCTAAAAGATTAAGTGCATGTTTTTTATCATTTTGATCCTTTAGAATTTTTAAAATCTCCGGAATAATTGAGCTAATAAAGCCCGTTATTGAAGCAAGTAGTGTAATCATAAAATGCTCATTAAGTTTTAGTATAATATAATTATAGTAAAGTTTTTCTCTGCACTAATACTCGTCATCCACTTTTTTTTAATATTTTTTTATTAATTCTTTGAATCACATATATACGTCAAATAAGTCACAATAGATAAAAATTTATAATTTGTTTATCAACTGTTTAAAACCTTCTTGACTCTATAATTATAGTACAATATCCTAAAAATTCCATATAATCCCAAATTATCCCAATTATAACCAAAAATTAGTTATAACTTAATTATGGGATAATATTTAAGCAATTTTGCTGTCATCCCAGCGTAGGCTGGGATCTGATACCCCATGTGGTAATTATTGAAAGGTAAAGGGTAAATGAATATTTTTTTATCAAAATATATAAACAATATTGATAAGAAAGGTCGGGTTTCGATACCTGCCAGCTATAGATTAGCTTTGTCTAGTCAGTCGTTTAATGGGATTATTGCCTATCCTTCTTTTAGAAATAAGTGCATTGAAGGTTGTAGTTTGAAGAGGCTTGAGGAGCTAAGTCAAATAATCCAAACCTTAGATCCCTATTCTGAGGAGCGAGATGCTTTCGAAACAATCATTCTTGGTGAAGCTATCCAGCTTAGCTTTGATAGTGAGGGGAGGGTGATTCTACCTAAATCTTTAATAGATCACGCTGGTATATCAGATCAAGCTTGCTTTGTAGGGAAGGGATTGGTCTTTGAAATTTGGCAGCCACAAAATTTTGAAACGTATCTTTCTTCAGCTCGGCAAATTGCTCAAAGTAACCGTTTAACACTGAAAAACATTAAGGATATAGTAGTATGATACAAGAGTTCGCATCATCTCATACGCCGGTTATGTTGAATGAAGTTAAAGAAGTCTTATGTCCTAAAGATGGAGGAAGTTATTTAGATTGCACTTTTGGTTTTGGTGGTTATAGCAGGATGATATTAGATTCTTGTAATTGTCAGTTAGTAGCAATTGATTGTGATCCATATGTTAGAACTTATGCTAATCAATTGGTAAACGATTATGCTAGCAGAGTGAACTTTATTCAGACAGGTTTCGCTGAAAGTTTTTCAAAATTAGGTTCGTTGAAATTTGATGGGATAGTTATGGATTTAGGGGTTTCTTCTATGCAACTTGATTCTAGAGATAGGGGTTTTTCATTTACCCATGATGGTCCACTTGATATGAGGATGAGCAATACGGGATATAGTGCTGCAGATTTTATAAATGAGGCTGATGAACAAGAAATAGCAGATGTAATTTATAAATATGGTGATGAATCTTATTCTCGAAGAATCGCTAAAAAGATTATAGAACACAGGTTATTAGAGCCTATTACCAATACAGCAAAATTTGCCCATATTGTTCGTAGTAGTATAGGTTTTAGAAAAGGTAAAATTGATTCTGCTACTAAGACTTTTCAAGCAATTCGTATTCATATCAATGATGAACTGGGTCAATTAGCAAGATTTCTAGATAATTGCAAGAATATTTTAGCACCAAATGGTCGACTAGTAATTGTTTCATTTCATTCATTAGAAGATCGAATTGTTAAGAATTTTTTAAAAGCAAATTCTGCTAAGGTAGTTGCTAGGTCTAAATACAGTGTAAAGATTTCGTCTGAAGAAAGTTCTAAAGAATGGCTTAAAATTCTTACAAAAAAACCATTATGTCCATCGCCTAAAGAAGTTGCACTTAATCCAAGAGCAAGGTCTGCAAAGTTGAGGGCTGGACAGAAAATAGGTAATATATATGGTAGTTAGAGTATTTAGCTATATAGTGGTAGGTACTATAATTCTTTCTATTTATGGCTTATTTAGAGTCAAAGATAAGGTCATTAGTTTGCATTATCAGCTTGGGGAAGTTTCAAAACAACTAACTGATGAGAAAAACATGATTCACGTGTTAAAAGTCGAACAATCATACCTTATTTCTCCAGCTAGACTAAGAAAATTATCATCACTTTATTTACAATTAGATACTATTAAGGTTAAGCAAATGATTAGTGACCCTTTAGCACTTAATGAGAGTAAAAAATATGCAAAGGCTAATGAAGTAAGTGGCTCGTATTCTAGTAAAACCAACACTAAATGGCGTTATAAAACAATTGCTAATAATAAATACATACAAACTGTTTCAACTAAAAAAACAGAATATATTCGATGAAAATCAACATTAGTATGGTACTTACATGGAAAAAAAGATGTTATACTCGATGAAAATCAAGAATTGCGTTGTCGTCTTTAGGGATCTTCGGTGCTCACGTACTAAATGTACGCTCCGCTCCTCGACCCTTCGACTCCTAGCACTTCATGATTTTGATCTTCGTCTACCAACTCTTCATTTACGAGCAGTATATCCTGATTCGGTGTGGGATCTAAAAAAATACCTTGAAAGACTATTCAGTATTAGACCTCTTGTGAAATTCGCTTGTGCTAGGGAATTTGTAGGAGACACGGAACGCAGAACCGCAGCGTACTCAAATGTACGTGAGGATTCGAGTATCGGATCGACATCCAAATTACCAGCAGAAGTAGAATTGCACAAGAGGTCTATTATAGATACGCTACTTTCGCAGAATAACATACTAATAAGCCATTAGCAGTAGTATGTAGATGGGTAACGATATATTTTTATTGGTATTTCTAAAAAATACTCTAACTAAGATGAAGAAAAATTTTGGTAGTATTATTTTATGGGATGTAGGTGCTAACAATACCAAAATCAGATTATTAATAGTCAGCTGTTGTTTTGCTATGTTTTTTTGTGGTCTATCATATCGCTTAATAATTGTTGCGACCAATGGCTATGTTAAGCCAGAATATCAAGTAAAAAATAGTGACTTTAGGAAAGAGATAGTAGATCGTAATGGTAACTTATTAGCAGTAAATTTACCTTCCTCCTCATTGTTTGTCAATCCACAGAAAGTAATTAATCCTTCGCAATGTTTAGAAAGATTATCCAAGATATTGCCTGAGATTGATAAAATGAAGTTACTTGCAGAGCTACAAAGTAACAAAAGTTTCGTATGGATCAAAAGGGATTTATTGCCAAAAGAGCAAGAAGCGATATCAAATTTGGGAATGCCAGGTTTTAGTTTTGAACAAGAACAAAAAAGAATCTATACTTTTTCCAATTTATTGTCACATATTATAGGATATGTGGGTAGGGATTTGGTTGGTCTTGCTGGATTAGAAAGAACCTATGATAAGTTTCTAACTAATTCTGACTTTATACAGCCGGATCAACTTAAAAAACCTCTTGAACTATCTATAGACGTAAGATTACAAAATATCCTAAGTGAAGAAATAGATAGGACATTAAAGGAGTTTAGTGCAATAGGAGCGGTGGGAATAATTGTCAACCCTAATAATGGTGAGATTTTAGCTATTGTTAGTAAGCCGGATTTTAATCCACATTATCCTAGTAGAGCAAAGCCAGAAGAACTATTTAATATGGCAAGTCTTGGTATTTATGAGATGGGGTCTGTATTTAAAACTTTGACTATGGCCGTAGCTTTTGATACTGATTCTATAGCAATGAACGATGCTTATGATATTAGTTATATGAAGGTAGGGGGATTTAATATAAAAGATTATCATCCAAGGCAGGGGTGGCACAGTGTTCCAGAAATTTTCTTGCATTCATCAAATATTGGTGTTAGCCAGATTATGCTTGAAGTTGGGAAGAATGATTTTAAAAACTATTTAAAGAAATTAGGTTTACTAGATCAGCTTAAAATTGAGTTACCAGAGAGAGGTACTCCTTTGTTTCCATCTGACAAGAGGTGGAGTGATCTTACTACTGCTGTCATGGCCTATGGTTATGGCATTTCAATTAGTCCTTTACACTTTATGCAAGCAGTATTGCCAATAGTAAATGGAGGGATATTATATGATCTGACTCTAATCAAAAGGCACGATGAGCGTCTTGTTGGCACGCGTGTTTTTAGTGAGAAAACCTCTAAACAAATGAGTGAGTTATTTCGTTTGGTGGTAAAAGAAGGGACAGGACGTAGAGCCGATGTTAAAGGATATCTTGTCGGTGGTAAAACTGGTACTGCTGAAAAATTAACTTCAGATGGGCATGGCAAGAAAAAATATCTTAAGAATAGCAGAATGTCATCATTTTTAGGTTTATTACCAGCCATTGATCCCCAATATATTATTTTTATAATGTTTGATGAACCAAAAGGAACAAAAGAATCCTTTGGCTTTGCTACTGCTGGCTGGACTGCAGCTCCTACTGTTGGAAGAGTCCTTGAGCGAATGGTATCACTATATGGAATAGAGCCAGTTGAAAAAGGGGAAGGGTTGTGATATTTTTTCTACAGTAGTATCAACTATCTAAACCATATTCCAACTGATAATATTTTTTCTTTGCTAAATGTCTCTTGTTAGTGTATAACCAAGGAATCAGGGCAGTTTAAGGTTGAAAATTATGTAAGCACAGCTGCAAACGTCATTGCGAGGAGGCTTCCTAAAGCCGACGAAGCAATCCATAACATGGTTTGTTTATAGATTATTTTTTTGGATTGCTTCGCTGTGCTCGCAATGACGTTTGTGATGTTGAATTTATACTCACCCAAGAATTATTTGAGTCTTTTGCAATTTTAGGGTGTGACTTTTAAACTGCCTTGCAGAAGCAGAGTTTCGCAAGAGCAATATTTATTTGGTAACAATGTTTAAGCAAATTAATACTCATAGTACCCTACATTTTTTATGCCGCTGCTGTTAAGAGACCTTCCGAGCGTCATTGCGAGGAGTCGCTGAAAGCGGCGACGCGGCAATCTAGGATACGCGAAGCGTTACTCTAAAAAAACAGTTTCGCTGTTTACTGGATCGCCACGGCATCTAAAGATGCCTCGCGATGACGATTATAGAAAAATATAGGGTACTATGATTAATACTTTACAAGATGCACTTACATATTATGAAAGAATTTGTGGTAAATTCAATGTAGCCATTGGTGAAGAGAATGAAGATGGTATATTAAAAAGTTATATATATACAGATAGATTTCGTGCTGAATCATTATACACTACAGAAAAGGATTTTGTAAATTTCTCGGATCAAATTAAACAATTATTTAACGTTACATTTGCAGATCCTGCTGTAATGTCACAATATGCAACAGGAAAAGTCAGTACTCAAGAAGAATTTGCAAAAAGAATTAACGAACAAAGTTTTCGATGGAACAATGGTTATCCATTTGCTGCCTTTTTAGTTACAGACAAATCTAACGATGTAGTTGTTGGATATGAAGTGATAGGTAATGGTTCTAAAGAACACGTAGGGGAAATTGCTTATTTGTTCAATAAAGAATATCATAGAGGTGCTGCTGCTGCAAAACAACATGTAGGATATGAGAATGTTGGTGCATTAATTTTGGGATATGGTAAAGAATTAGCAAAAAAACAAGATTATGTAAATAAAACTTATGACGAAAAATCAGTAAAATTTGTTGGAGGTGAAATTTTTACTACAGTTCAGGCTACAACGCTAAAAACTAATACCGCCTCTAAAAAAATACTAGAAAATTTAGCTTTTAAACTAGTTGGTGAATCATATAAGCATGAAGGTGATAGGTATGAATTTGAATTACACTATGATACTGTACTAGACGCACCTTTAGCTGGTGATACAAAAGTAATTTTGGAATGGGAATAATGACTATTTGACATATGGATTTTTAGTTTTAATATAAATATGTGTATTTAGCCAATCATCTCCTACCTTGGTTTCAACAATAAGTGGAATGGCTAATTTAGGTGAGTTTTCCATAGTGGTTTTGATTAGGTGAGTGGCTATTTCTATTTCATCAATAGGAGACTCAAAAAGTAACTCGTCATGGATTTGTAGAATTAGTTTGGTTCTTAATTTTAATTTCCGTATCTTACGGTCAAGATCAATCATTGCCACTTTTATAATGTCTGCACTAGTTCCTTGAATTGGAGCGTTGATTGCTGCCCTTTCGGCAAATTGCTGTAGGGAGTGTTTTTTATCATGGATTAAGGGAATAAAACATTTCCGCCCGAATAGGTTTAGGACATAACCATGTTCCTTGGCATAGTTTTTTATATATTCCATATATTTTTGAATTTCCGGGTATTCTTCAAAATATTTTTTTATGTATTCTGCTGCTTGTGCAGAGCTAATATTTAACTGTTTTGCTAGTCCAAAGCTACTGATACCATAAATAATACCAAAATTTATGGCTTTTGCTTTACGCCTATGTTCTAGTGTTAAATCTTTTTCGGTAATTTTAAATATATTACAAGCCGTTTTACTATGTATATCCTCACCATTAACAAAAGCTTGCTTTAAGGAGGGTATATCTGCCATGCTACTTAAGATTCGGAGTTCAATTTGTGAATAGTCAGCTGAAATTAATTTATGCCCATATTCTGCAATAAAAGCTGCTCTGATTCTGTTGCCTTCTTTCGAGCGAATTGGTACATTCTGTAAGTTTGGATCTTGAGAACTAAGCCTACCAGTGCTAGTTGAAGTTTGCAAAAATGTGGTATGTACCCTATTAGTTATTGGATTTACTTGCAGGGGTAAGCTATCCGTATAAGTATTTTTTAATTTAGTTAAATGACGCCATTTTAATAATAAATCGGCAATAGCAAAACCACTCTCGCTAATTTTTTCAAGTATTTCTGCACTAGTAGAATAAGACTTAGCTTTTGATGACAATTTACCAAAGGGTAGTTGCATTTTCTCAAACAAAATTTCTCCCAGTTGCTTTGGCGAGGCAATGTTAAACTTTGTACCAGTAATGGTAAAAATTTCCTGCTCTAATTTAGTAATTTCATTACCAAATTCACTTGATAGCTGTTTAAGATACTGTGAATCGATTTTAATCCCAGCTTTCTCCATTTTATCTATTATATAACATAAAGGTAAATCAATTTCTCTATATAGTGCTAAGGCATGATTATCCTTTAACTCTAACAATAGTTTTTGATAATCAGTACTAAAGCCAGTAATTATTTCTGCCATGGCTTCTAAATTATCCTTTTTCACCGAATCAAACGGGTCTTTTTGAGGTTTACCGGCAGATATCAGATATTGCATTAGTTCTAGATCTTCGCATGAGTATATTTCACTATCGACAAAGAATTTTAATAATGATTTTAGTTTATAAGTGATTTTCTTAATAGACTTATTTTTTAGCAATTTGAGAATATCAGGCATAAACCATTGATGCAGATAGTTTTGGCGAAAATCATCAGAAAGTAAATCAGACATATCGCTAGGGGTTCTATCTACAAATTTAATGTTATAGCATTTATCATCAATCGATAAAATTATAGAAGGATTTTGTCCTAGATGATCTGATAGATAAATACTAACAACCCCATGCTCTTCAGCTTTAATCGTCACAGAGTCAAGCTGTTGTTTAGAAGATATCTCCTGAACTATGACTTGCTTAATAGGCAAAGATTCATTGGTAATTTGTATTTGGAATAAATTTTCCACTCGTTTGTTTAGAGATTTAAAACCATATTCTGCTAGAAAGTCAGAGATTTGCCTATTATCAGGTGGTCTATATTGCAATAAACTAAAATCCAAGTCTATATTAACATTATAATCTAAACCAACTAGTTGCCAGGAAATTAATGCTAGATCCTTTGAGGAGTTAATGATTTCCCTTTGACGATCGTTACTGATTTGATCGAGAGACTTTAAAAGTTCTGCTAACGAACCAAACTGTTTTATAAGTGTTGCAGCAGTTTTAGGACCAATGCTTGGAACACCTGGTATATTATCTGACTTATCACCGATCAAAGCCATTACTTCCCTGAGCTTACTTGGTCCTACACCAAATTTCTCTATCACGTCATCTTCAGATATGTATTTTGCTTTTATAGGGTCATACATTTTAGTATGCGAATTAATTAATTGCATTAAATCTTTATCAGAAGAGATAATAATAGTATTTTCTTGTAATGCAGTTGCTTTATTGGCTAGAGTGGCAATTATATCATCTGCTTCACAACCAGCTTTCTCAATTATTGGAAAATTTAGGCTACTTGCTGCTAGACGAATAAGTGGTAATTGATCATTCAAATCCTTTGGTGTAGGCGGTCTATTTGCTTTATATTGCTCATAAATTTGGTGACGAAAATTCTTACCACCAGAATCAAAAATAATGACAGCATGCTTTGGCTTAAAATCGTTCAATAGTTTTAACAACATGGAGGTAAAACCATACAATGCTCCAACAGCTAAGCCACTCGGAGAAGTTAATGGTGACTGAACATGGTATGCTCTGAAGACAAATCCATAACCATCAATTATTAATAAAGTATTTTTGTTAATTGTTTCGTTGGTCATTTTGTTATTAGGACAAATGGTTATGTTTATGTAGTATACAACAATTATAATTTGCACTAAGCTTTATTAGTAATATTTTATAAAATATTACTATTTAAGCTGAAACAGTCTTTTCCACAAGCCTATTGATTGATATTTGAGTTTTTGACTTTTTGGACAAGTAGTAAAAGCCGGTGATTCCAATAAGGCAACAAATTGGAACTATAGAAATTGCCATAATAAAATCAAAGCGACTATAAATAGGTACAGCTGATTCACTTAGTAGACCATCCCAGTTGTAAGATATTAAATTACTCATAATTTTATGGAAAAAATGTCCGAATGACATATTAATGCAATTGACTATCGCAATAGCAAGTCCAGCAGATTTATCTGTAACAAGGTTACCTACAACAGTAAAAATTAGAACTTGATAACAACAAAAAACTCCTAATAAAAACATTAGAGAACTACTAATAAAGAAATTTAATGAAGGACAATATAATAGAATAGTAAAAATTGCTACCGTTAGCAATCCAGTCATTATTATTATAAAATTAGATGATTTTGATAAATTAGCAATAAGTGCAAGTATTGGACCACCAAAACACATACCTATATAAACGAATGAGGTAACCAAGTTACTTTCCATATCATTCATTTGATAAACTTGTTTGAAGAATGGAATAGCCCATACATCAGCAAAACCTTCTAATGCTCCTACCATTAGACCACCACAAACTCCAATAAATAAAATAGTAGGATTTAATAAGAGCTTCAATATTGAAGATTTGGAGTCGCTAGTATTAGAATTACTTCTTATATCATCGGTTTTTACTAATAAAATCATTAGTCCAATGATAAATCCAACTAGAGCTAGACTATTAAAAGTTACGTCATAACCAAAATGTGTAAATAATAGCTTCATTGGAGTAATGCCAAATACTGCTCCAAGTAAGCCAAAGGTAAAGGAGAATCCAAGCATTAAGGAATGATATTTAGCCGGGAAGGAGCTTCTAGTAATCTTAGCTACTGATAAAAAACCTACAGCAGAACCAGCTCCGATCATAAATCTACCAATGAGTAAGTAATTAAAATCAGTGCTAGCAACAAAAGTTAGAGTACCAAGAGAGGTAACTAAGATAGATAAGAATGTGACAATCCTAAAATTAAATTTATCTAGCATTATGCCGATTGGTAATTGCATTCCTGCATAACCTAGATAATAATATCCAGCAAACGTACCAAATGCTATGGTATCAATGGCAAATTTTTGTATAATTTCTTCTCTAAGAATTCCAGTTGAGAGTCTTAATATAAATTGAAAAGCAAAAAACAGGGTGGCAAGAGACCATAGCAAAAGTGGTTTTTTTAAGGATAAAGCTTTGTCCACAGGAAAATTTAAATTATAATATATTGTATTTTAAGGTAGCAAATTATAGTATCGATAATATTTTGTCAAATTTATTATTTTTGAATTTATAATTGCTGTTATATCGAGATTAAGATAATATTATAAGGTGATATGCTTTAATTAAGGGGTTTTATGCAATTAAGAATATATTTTGATACATTAAAGAAAACAGCTTTTGGGTCTTGGTTTGCTCGATATAAAGAATTTTTTAAGGATGAAGATTTGAATAAAGATAAGTCAGTTGTACAATCTCAATTAGATGAAACTGATAAAGATTATAAAATAGTTATCACATCTAATGACGTTATTAAAGTATTAAAAACAAGTCAAAGTGAGTTGTTTGAAAAAGAAATAACACCTCATGTTATTGGAAGAGTTGTTACAGCAATTACTAACCTGCAGTTACAAAAATTTTCAGACTTCATATTAAGGTTACCTGAGAAAGTAGAAGAGTATATAAATTATTTTTGCAATGAGGAAAAAAATAATGGTTTTTCTCTCATTAAGTCTTTTAAAGAGGTTGTAGAAATAGATAAGTTAGTTGAAAAATTTCATAATTCACCAAATCAAGAACATAAAGACAATTATGAAAAAATTAAGAAAGGAATAGAGAGTTTAAACAATTTCATAGCTACTCATCCTATAATAGAAGATGAGGTGTCTCAATTATTAGGAGAAGTACCTGCTATATTTGAAGGTGTGGTTTGTAACCAGTTTGAGTGATGGATCAGTTTGAGGCATATTCGTTATTATTTATTGATAGTTTAGTAGGTAATTTAGTTATAAGTTTAGATAGTGAATTAATCGTTCATTCTATGAGGATATTTGGTGTTTATAATAATTTAATAATAGTTACTGTCGCCACCATTGCTTCATTATTTGCTACTAGTATAAATTATTTCTTTGGTTTGATATTATTGAAAATTTTTTATTATTCTAAAAATGAACAGGTTCATACTAACCACCAATCATTTTCCCAATTTTTTTTAAAATATAACATATTTATACTTTGGTTTACGATAATACCGTTATGGGGCAAGTTTATTCCTTTAATTGCCGGTTTTACTAAAACAAGATTTTTAAGAGTTTTAGCTATTAGTGGTGCTGTCAAGTTATGTTATTATATTTGTATGATATAATTAGGGAATTTAATGAACCTTTATAGAGTCAACCCGTCTTCATCGTTTTTGGATATAGTAGCTGATTTTATTCTAGATAATTTTGCTAAAGAATCTATTAGCAATCTTAAAATTATATTGCCGAGTGGCTTTGCTTGTTTAAATTTACAAAATATTTTGATTAAGAAGCAAAATATTGCGATTTTACCGAATATTATCCCTTTTTCCAATATTATGGCTGAAGGTGAGGAAATATTTGGTATTACATCAGAAAATCTAGAACCTATAACGCTAGAGCCTATAACGTTTTTGCAAGAGAGAATTATATTAGCAGAAATCATCCATAATTACCCTAAGCTACAATTTAGTATAACACAATCTCTACAGTTTTGTTCAACAATAGCTGAGTTATTTTATCAGCTAGCTTGTAATAATTTATCGATAGATTCTGTAAATGAAATAGAAAAAATGAATCCATCAAAACATTGGAATGTTATTTATGAATTTCTTAAATATACCCATCATCAATGGAAAAAACAGATAGAATTGTTCGGATTGCTAGATCGTGTAAATTATCAAATAACTATGATGGAAGCAGAGATAGCAAGGTTGAAAAGAGCTGATACCAATTTAATAGTAGCGGGCATCATAGGTCACAATCTTATATCATGGAATTTCTTAAAGAATATTGCTAATTCGCCGTGTGGTTTTATAATTTTACCGCCTATTAGTAATAGACCTCTATTAGAATATGATAAGCATGAAGAAGATTGTTTATATAGCCTAAAAAAATTACTGACAACTCTAAATAAAGATTTATCAGATTTTCAGCCTTTAGGTAATGAGCAACAACATCATTCTATTCTAGATCAGATAATTTTTGAGGATATAGTTAATTCAGGAGAATTAGATAGCAGGTACGATGGAGCGAAGCCTATAGATAATAGGCGAGTGATCGAAGACGACGTTACAAAATTCTCATCAATTGACTATAAAGATTTAAAAACTAGCGAGTCTATAGATTGCATAAAATATTTTGAGCTTGAGGATATTTTTCAAGAAGCAGAACAAATAAGCCTGATCTGCAAACAGTATAGTGATAAGAAGATAGCTATTATTATTAATAATCAAACAAGCAAGAGTTTTTACTGTAATTTTTTGACCAAATATTCTTTAGAATTTCAAGATTTACTAGGTGATAATTTAACAAAAACGCTAGTTAGTTCTCTAATAATTTCTGTTAGTGAAATATTATGTAATGATTTTGATATAAAAAAGTTATTCTTACTATTAAAGAATCCTTTTATTAATTGTAAATTAGTACCAAAATTAGAACTATTAATGAGCGGCAAGAACCGTTTCATACGGCAGCCTAGTCAGATGCTGTCTTTAGTAGAAAAAACCAATGATGATGCATTAATAAAGTGGTGTAAGAAACTAATAGACTTACTTTATACAAATAGTGGTAGTAGTTTTGTTAAAATATTAAAATCCTCGATTAAGATTGCTGAAAAACTTTATCCAAATATTTGGTATGAACAGCCTGCTACTGAACTATCAACTTTTTTATCTAGCTTAATCAAAGATAATTGTAATCTAACATTAAGTAATAAAAAATGCTTTCCAGAGTTACTTAAATCTTTAATGTTTAGTTGTAAGTATTTTGCACATAATAATTATTCTAAAAATATAATTATTGGTAAAGCTGAAGATTTAATGTTACTTAAATTTGACCTAGTAATTTTATCCGACTTTAATCAAGGGAGCTTAGCTTCGTCATCAGCTATAAATCAGTGGATTAATGAGCAGACGCTTAAAAAATTACATATTGCTACTGGATCTACCATACATCAATATTATTTCTATTTATTTCTGCATAATGCTCAAGTGATAATTACTAGAGCAAAAAGACAAGATGGTAAATCAGGTTTATTACCATCAAATTTATTACTAAAATTGCAATTTATTTTACAGAAAAGTTTGATTTCAGAAAATTATTTAACATATTTATCAGAAAATAACTTAGTGGATGTACCAAATAATAGATATCTTTCGAAACTCGCTTGTGCTGAGGAATTTGAAGGAGTCACGGAACGCAAAACCGCAAGCAGTACGGCAAGCGTACGTGAGGATTTGAGTACCGGAACGACGTACAAATTACCAGCAGAAGTAGAGTTTCAAAAGATATCTAATGTTAATATGGTTGAGTCAATTATAGCTAATCCGACTAACATTAGTTCGTCATTGCGAGGAGCTACTTTAGTAGCGACGAAGCAATCTAGGGAAGTGAATAGAAATGGATTGCTTCGTTCGGGCTTCGCTCCACAACTGTTGAAAGTTAAAAAATCGTCTATTAGCGAGGAGACCGTAGGTCGACGAAGCAATCCATATGACAAACTTCATGGATTGCCACGCTCACGTACGTTCGCTCGCAATGACGATTTAAGCCTTACAACAGTGCTTAGCAATGACGTCAAAAATACTAATTGGGTTAGCCATAATCATAGTGGTTATGTATATAGTCCAATTTTTCCTGAAGTGATATCAGTTACTGATATAGAAATATTAGTACGGAATCCTTATAGTTTCTATGCTAAGAAGATTTTGAATTTGAGAAGCAAGGATATGATAGGGCAGGAGCCTAAAATATCTGAATTTGGTAGTTTTGTTCATAAGGTCTTAGAACAATATTCTAAAAATTATGATAAGTTAGAAAATAACAAAATTGGATTAATATTGGAGATTAGTAATAATGTTTTACAGAATACTATTCTACCAACCTATACACAAAAGATTTGGCAAATAAAATTTATTCCTATTGCTGAGTCTTTTATTGAGTTTGATGAAAAACGCAGAAGTGATTTCCAATATATTTACTCAGAATGTAGAGGAGAAATTTCGTTAAATATTGGAGGGCAAGAATTAACAATAATTGGAGTTGCTGATAGAATTGAGGTAGATGAGCTTGGGGCAGCTGTCATTATCGATTATAAGACTGGTAGCTTACCGAGTAAAAAAGATGTAGAAGCCGGATTATCTCCGCAGCTAATCATTGGAGGTTTAATGTTACAGGAAGGTGGTTTTGCTATAGTCAATTCAGGAGGATTTGGTGCTAGGAGCGATGGAGCGACGCCTATATGTAATAGGCGAGCGACGAGTGACGACGTCACCAACTTCTCATCAATTGACTATATAAAAGTTCATAGCGTTAAACAGGTTACTTATGTAAAAATTTCTAGCTCGAAACCAATAATCCAAACTTTGGAAATAGACTTAACGAAAGAAGACTTAGAGCGTCATAAACAGGGGATGATGCGAGTACTAGAATATTATGTAACGAATAAAAACTTTCCATATGATATTGATTTACTAAAGTATGACGACTATGCACATTTGGCAAGGAGAGATTTATGAAGAAAATAGCTCGGCGTCATTGCGAGGAGGCTGTAAGGCCGACGAAGCAATCCAGTAACATCATTTATCTATAGATTGTTTCCTAGATTGCTTCGCTTACGCTCGCTAATAGACGCTGTGGTATAGGTATTTGTAAACTTTCAACAGTTGTGGCATAACACCCTAGGCTATTAAACCGATGTCTTACATCAATATTTGAGGTTATAATACACTAATTGTCTATTTGTTCTTGAATTTATTAGTTTAAAATGCTTATATAAAATCATTTTCAAAATCCACTATCTAAAGCAGTGTCATTATGTTAGAAGAAGATAGTTTTATTACTAATCTAGTAGATCAGGAATTTTCAGTTACTGAAATTTCTAGTAAGATCAAGGAGTTGCTAGAGAATAATTTTGGTTATATTAGAGTAAAGGGGGAAATTTCTGGTCTTAAGATAGCAACTTCTGGTCATGGTTACTTTAATCTTAAAGAAAATACAGCTATTCTAGCCTGTACTTGTTGGCGTCCTGTACTTGCAAAAATTAAGTTTGTACCAATTGATGGTATAGAAGTGGTAGCTAGAGGTAAGCTTTCTGGGTATGCAGGAAATTCACGATATCAGCTATCGGTAGAAGTCCTTGAACCCGCAGGTCTTGGTGCTATCATGCAAATTCTCAAGGAGCGGCAAGAGAGATTAGAAAAAGAAGGTATATTTAATAAACAAAAAAAGCCACTACCTTTTCTGCCTAATAAGATTGGGGTGGTTACATCAATGACTGGGGCGGTAATTAAGGACATTATACACCGTATTAATGACCGCTGTCCATCTCATATACTAATATGGCCAGTTGCTGTTCAAGGCGAAAATGCTGCAAGTGAAATTGCTAGTGCTATTTCAGGATTTAATGAATTAGATAAAGATATAAAACCTGATGTTATAATTGTTGCAAGGGGAGGGGGGTCTATAGAAGATCTGTGGGCTTTCAATGAAGAGGTAGTAGTACGGAGCGTATTTAATTCAGCTATTCCTATTATTTCTGCAGTTGGACATGAAGTGGATAATACTTTAATTGATTTAGTAGCTGACAGGCGAGCCCCCACACCAACTGCTGCAGCTGAATTTGCTGTACCTGTGCTTTCTAATTTACATTATACAATCAGTTCGTATTATGATGTACTATGCAGTCGTATTAATCAGCTAGTTAAATATGAACAGCAAGCAGTTAACTCTAATACTGATATTTTTAGGAGTATAACTACTTATATAGATTATAATCAACAACTTCTTGATGAACTCAGTTTTAGATTAACAGATTCTTTGCCTAACCTACTCAGATTTAAAGTGGCAAAACTTGACTCACTTAATATAGAAATATTAAATCCTCTAAGAATAGTTAATTATCAATCGTTAGAATTAGTGCATCAATCTAATTATATGCTAAAATCTATTAGCACTAAGTTAAAAAATTATGAGCATCAATTAAATTTAAATAATTTGCTACTTACAAGTCTAGATTATAAAACTGTACTAAAACGTGGCTTTGCGGTAATTAAATCAGAAGATGGAGAATTCATAACATCAAAAGTTGTTGCAAGCAAAAAACAAGAATTTAATATTAAGTTCTTTGACGGTGATATTAATGTATGCTGCAAAAACTTGGAATAGACCTTAATTTAGGAGAACTAATGCAAAATGCAAGTACTTAAAAGTATCATCCCGATTATTATTATTGTGCAAAACTTTTTTACCTTTGCTAATCCTGAGGATAGTAGTAATCAACTATCTAGTATTCAGGACAAATATTTTACTCAATGTACTGAAGAAATGTCTGATAAAGATAATCTGCTTGTTGATTGGTATCCACTAGAACCCTACCAATTTAGTCATATAGCTAAAAATGGTCACTATTGTGTTACTGGCTTAGATATTGAATTAATCAATAATATTAGTAGCAAAATTAGCATTGGCGTACAATATGCTGATTCTGTGTGGGAGCGAGCAATATCAAATATAGGGCATGGTGACAGTGATATGGTGGCGGGAGCTACTTATACTGCTGAGAGAGCAGTCTTTGCTAATTTTTCTCTTCCATATCGATTTGAAGAAATTTCCTTATTTACTTTACGTTCAGCAAAAAAACAATTGAGTTTTAGTAATATAAATGAATTTTTAGCTCAGATACGTTTACTAAATTTCCGTCTTGGTATAATTAAAAAAGCTGTTTATGGTGATGCAAGAACGACTGATTACCTAAATCAGGTGAATAATAATGATATTATCATTAAATATGGAAGTAATCTAGAGTTATTTAATGGGCTGCTACGTAATGAAATTGATGGGTTTCTTGCTGACAGAATTTCAGGGGTAGCTCTTGCATTAAACTATATTAAAAAAGATCAAATAGAAGAAATCCCTACTGGTATTAAAACCCCTGTACATTTAATGTTCAGTAAGAAAACTGTATCTTCTAACATAGTCGCACGGTTTAACGATTCAATAAAAGAATTTGTCGATAGCGATGAATATAAAAAAATCGTTAAAAGCTATATATATCATATTTTATTGCCAAAATCTATTGATTCAGAATGGTGTTATATTATTGGAGTTATCGGGAGTATAGCATTCGCGATTTCTGCTATCACTATATCCTCTAAAACAAATGCCACGTTGTTTGGTACTTTTGTATTAGCAATGTTACCGTCTCTATTAGGATGTATTTTACTCGATATTATAATAGTACACCATGGTGATAATATAAAACTTGTTTTGACTCCATATTATACTTTCCGTGTTTTTATAACGGTACTTGTTGGCTTCTCTACCGTTAAACTCCTAGCTTATTATAATAAGCAGTTATATGAGGATAGTTTTATCCAAAAAATATGGAGTAATACTCTTGTTATTTGTGATTCTTTAGGGCAAGCATCCTTTATGATAATTGGCGTTGTAACCGTAATTGTACAAAGAATTGAACCTTTAGAGTTTTGGGGACCATGTTTTGCGTGTTTGACTTCTAGTGCTGGTATAATATTGCGGAATTTAATTTGTAAGCATGACAAGAATATGGAGTATATACCTAGAGAAGTTAATTTTGAAATATTTATATTATGGGGTGTAATCTTTAGTATATTATTAGATGCTTATGCTTATAATCCTAATTATAATACAATAAAATACTCTATTATTACGGTAATTGCAGGTGCTTTTGTCAGTAGGTTTTTAGTTCACTACTATAATATTCCAAACTTAACTTTTCGTTCGGATAATGGGAGTATTGCGAATTGATTCTTTTAGCTAATGGTGATAGAATTGATGTCATATATGGACGAAGTCCATGCAATCATTCCCGCGGGGGCAATACCACAACTGTTGAAAGTTTACAAACACCTATACCACCAGCGTCTATTAGCGAGCGTAAGTGAAGCAATCTAGGAAACAATCTATAAATAAATGATGTTACTGGATTGCTTCGTCGACCTTACAGCCTCCTCGCTAATAGACGTATAGCTAAGATTAACATATGGCTAAAACCTTCTTAGGTTAACTATAAATAAAGGAGAATTAGATATGAGTAAAACAAATGATAAGGTATCAATTTTTACTGCCGTCAAGCAAGTTTTTAAATCGGCTAATCATACTTTGAAAAATCTACAAGAAAATATTTATAAAAAAGAAAAAGAAGTATTAGATATAAAAAACCTCAAAGATAAAGAGAAAATTGCCAAACAATCAGCAAAAATAGAAAAAAAGATAAAAAAAATAGAGGAATATAAAAAATTAGTTGAGCAAAGGCAAGCGGATTTATTAGCAGAAATTACTAAGTATAAAGAGTTAATTGCATTAGCAAGGCAAGAACCTCAGCAAAAACCTCAAGAAAAAAAGACAAAAGAACAACTGAAGTCATGGGAAGAAAAACTTAATGCATGCAACAAAGAGATAGAGGATTATAACAAGTTAGTTAACTCACATGATAAACAGCAAGCAGGAAAGGAGATAAAACAGGAACAAAAGCAACAAGAACAACAGCAAAAGCAAGCAGAAAAAGAGATAAAGCAACAGCAAAAGCAACAAGAACAACAACAAAAGCAAGAAAAAAAGGAGATAAAGCAACAGCAAAAGCGAGAACTTTCCTATCAAGAAGAAAAAGAGAAATTTTTTAAAATATGTAGCGATATTTTAAAAGATCAAACTCATTTAGAGAAAATATTATCTCCTTTAGCAGAGGCAAGAACAAAAGAAAAAGGTATTGGTAAAGGTCAGGCATTTAAAGCTGCCATAGAGGGTATACAATTTGCAGTAAGTCATGCTAAAACAACTGTTGGTGTTATAACTTCAGGGGGGTTTTATGCTAAGGAAATAGAGAAATTGCAGAAAATATTAAATGGTGAAGAAAAATATGATCCATCTAACCCTCCTTTCTTTATAAAATTATTACAAGATCCTGATACAAAAACATTTCTTACTCAAAATGTCGAAATAATTAATGGATTAGTGGAAAATCTTGCTCCAATTCTTACCAAGATTGCATTAAAAGAGTTGGGGAAAATAGATGAGATACAAAAAGATTTTAACTCTAAAAAGGATGATATACAGAAATTACCGGAACTAGACAAAGAATTACAAGAGCTAAAATCATCTACAATAAGAAAAGAATCTAAAATTAAAGAATTAGAAGAAAAAATTGATTCTTTAAAATCGCTACAAGCTAAGTATGATAGGGCTATTTTATTACAAGAATTAAAGAAAGCTGGTTTTGATGAACAATATATAAATAGTCAATTATTACCTATTGTCAAAAATACCGTTGTTGAGATACTTAAAAATCCTGAAAATATTATAGAAATTGTGCAGCTAACTGCCGATAGAGCTTTATCTGACGACCCTCAAGTAAAAAAAGATTTACTTGCTACAATATTAGATAAAATAGATCTTAGTGTACTCATAAAAAATGATATACTATCTAAATTCTTAATTAATGATGGAGACAATATAGCCAAAGCATTGCAAATAATCATTGGATCAAATACAGAACTGCAGGGAACGCTTAGTAGCTTGGGAATGGAAAAAGAATTATTACCGGAAGTAGTACCTGTACTTTCAGAACTTATTGGTAACGTTTTAGCAAACCATGAAGGGGTTAATAATATATATGAAGCTTTAAAGCCAGTTATATTGGATGATACTGATGATAAAATACGAGAGGCTAAAACTATTTCGGAAGTAAGTCACCTAGATAAACAAGGTGGAGCTAAAAAACTTGCTATTGTTAAACAGTTACCTAATATTTTGTTACAAGATGCAACCTTAACAACACTAAAAGAGAGATTGCCGGATGTTTTAGCAAAAAATAAAACAGAGATTGCCAATGTTGCTGTTCAAGTTTTGCCAAAATTGCTTGAAACACTAAAGAGTAATGCTGAATCTTTAGCTCAAAGCAATACTCAAAATTTAGAGAAGGAGGATATTTATAAAGTAGTAGTATCACCTATTGTTCCAATGCTAGCTAATGTGAACCCTGAATTTTATGGGAAGGTAATTCCTACAGCTATTGATGTGCTACAAAATACCATGAAAGCACTAAGTCTAGAGCAAATAAAGGCACTCTATCAAGATATACAAACAATAACTCAGGAAACTGGTGATATTGAGTTGAAAGATCAAGCTACAGAAAGATTAATTAAACAATTTATAGGATTACTTGAAAATGTAGATGTCCAGAAAAATATAAAGGAGGATTTGCCAAATTTACTTAGAGCAAATACAGAAACTATCAAGGCTATAGTTAATAATATTAGCAATAATAATCCCCAAATTGCAAGATATGGTGTACCACAAGAATTGATAGATGCTACAGTGCCATTAAGTCGATATAGTGTCAGATGGTCTTAGTACAGTGCCAGAGCTAGTTAGAATTAATAGTAATTTAGCTAAGTACCAAAATGAGCCTAGTAATGAAACTAGTAATGAAGCTACGCTAGAAATTTTGTCTAATATAATTGATGATGCAGGTAAGATTGCTCAAAATATTACTCCTCTATTAACTAAGAGTATCCCTGCTTATTTACAACAAAATAAAGATACTATTTTAGCAGTTACAAAAAATATAACTGAGCAAAAAGAGGTTAAAGCTAGCCTAGATACCGCTGAAGTTAAACCTGATCTAGTGTTAAAGATGGCTGAGTTAGCTATTGATATTGTCCCACAAATATTACCAATAGCAACTGATTTGGTTAATGCTACTTTAAAAGATAAAGAGGGGGTAACAACTATTATTACTAAAATTCAAGACCTAGTAAATAGTCCTGAACAAGAGAAAATTGCTCAAGCTGTTACAGTAGCAGATTCTATTTTAGATTTTATAAATAAACCAGAAAATGCAGATGTGAGGAAAATAATTGATAAAGATATTCCAAAGTTTCTTGGTGAGAATGCTGAGCGATTTGGTGCTGTAGTTGATGAATTTCTCAATACAACAGTTGTGGGTAGGAATTTAAAAGTAAAAGGTCAGGAAATTATTGAGTTAGCTAGCAAAAAGATACCAGATTTAACAAAGATAGCCGAACAATTTAAGACTGGTAATTATAACATGGTTATGTTCGGGATATTCAAATTATTATCTGACAAGAAATTACTAGGAATAGTATCAGAAACATTAGTTGAAGGGGCTAGATTCCTAATACAAAGAAGTTTTACCTCACTGAGAACACGTAGACAAAAATGGAGTGAATCTTTAGGCAAAGTTCGTTTTAGTTTTTCTGATAAAGATTCTCAGCAGAGTGTTCAGCAAAGTTCTCAGCAAATAGATGAAGGGAAACTTGATTTAAGTGAGTTACTTCAACAACAAGCTGATGCCACCAATATTGGTACAATCTCAAAAACTGTAGAATATTCTCTAATAAGTAAAGATTTCAGAGGTTTGGTTTTTGACAAAGAAAATCCGATACCTACTGAAAATGTTATAATTAATGGGTTTAATTTTGATAAGGCGATATTTAAAGAACGTTCTTTTCAAAATAGTGAAATTAGCAATTGCTCTTTTAAAGGAGCTATTTTTAAAGATAAAATTAGTTTTGAAGGGGCAACTATTGATGCAAAATCTTTAAAAACTCTTTTGCCTGCAATTAATAAATATAATAAAAATCATGCAAATAATAAAATAACTTTAGATAATGTTAAAATTGTTGGCGATATAAGTGGGCTAACATTTAAAGATATTTCTATGAAAGGCACAGATTTGACTGAGGCACAATTTACTTCAGAAGACTCTAAGTCTAAGAGCAAGGCAGTTAGTAAAGCTACGTTTGATCAGGTTAGTTTTGACGAGAAAACGAAATTACCTGAACATAAAAAAGATGTTCAAAGTGAGGCTAGAAAAATAGGTAAAGAAGCAACCAGTTATGTGGCAAAGAGTACTAAAAGCAAGAATGGTAAAATGGCCATTAATGATATAAAGAATAGTGTATCTAAACATGTTGTGCCAAATGGGACATCTAACAGCGATATAAAACATTTGCCATCTCCCAAGTCTAAACAAACAACAATTACTGGAAGCGTAATATAATCTCAAGTATCGATGTAAGACATCGGTTTAATAGCCTAGGGTGTCATTCCACAACTGTTGAAAGTTAAAAATCGTCTCGCGATGAGCTTTGTAAGCCCTAAATCGTCATTGCGAGGAGGTTGTAAGACCGACGAAGCAATCCAGTAACATCATTTATCTATAGATTATTTCCTAGATTGCTTCGCTTACGCTCGCTAATAGACGCTGTGGTTAGATATTTGTAAACTTTCAACAGTTGTGGGTGTCATCCCTGCGAAGGCAGGTATCTAAAAAAACTTGATTATCGAGTATTAAATTATAAAACCACTTGACATGGTTTTTCTTATAGTTTAGGTTGCTTAGAAATGAACATGGGTATTAAATGGATGCAGTAAATTCTTCTTTCAATATGTGGAATAGGGCTAGAAATAGTAAATTTAGACACGTTGTTTGGCCTATTAGATCTAATGAGTTAGTAAAGTTTATACCTATGGCTTTACTAATGTTTTGTATTCTCCTTAACCAAAATCTAGTACGTAGTATCAAAGATAGCTTGGTAGTGACATTAATTAGCACAGAAGTTTTAAGCTTTATAAAACTTTGGGGTGAGATGCCTATGGGTGTCTTATTTGTCATTCTTTACTCCAAACTTTGTAATATTATGACAACTGAGCAAGTGTTTAGGATAGTAGTATCTTTTTTCTTGGGATTCTTCATATTATTTGCTTTTGTGTTGTTTCCATACCGGGAATATTTTCATCCAGATCCTGAAGTAATAGAATATTATGTTACCGTACTTCCACATTTAAAATGGTTTATTATCATTTGGGGAAAATGGAGTATTGTGTTATTTTATATAATGGGGGAGTTGTGGCCAGTAATTGTATTTACACTATTATACTGGCAACTTGCTAATAAGATTACCAGTATTGAAGAAGCTCCAAGATTTTATACGTTTTTTTCCTTATTTGGTCAAACTAACTTACTAATATCTGGCAGTATAATTATATATTTTGCCAAAGGTGAACATTTTTTGTTACCTCTATTTTCCCATCTTAACGACAAAACAGAAATTCTCCTTAAATCGTTTATGCTAATCATTATAATTTCCGGTCTAATTTGTTTAATCTTGCATAGATTTGTTGAATCGAAAATTATAGAAACTACTAAAAATATTAGATTCAAAAATAAAAGAACCGATATACTAAAACTAGGGTTAGTTGACAGCAGCAAAATAATTTTTACATCTAAATATTTAGGAATTATTTGTGTATTAATGATTTCATATTCCATGACAATCAACCTAATTGAAGGATTATGGATGTCTAAAACCAAGCAATTATACCCTAGTACCCAAGCCTTTATATCTTATCACGGTGAGGTGTTTTTTTGGACGGGAGTACTTACTTTAATTTGTGCTTTTCTAGGTAGTAGTTTAGTCAGGATTTGTGGTTGGTTTTGGGGAGCAGTGATCACCCCTATCGTAACACTGTTATCAGGTATGATGTTTTTTACCTTTGTTGTACTAGAAAAACCTTTATTGGCAATTATGACTGGTCTTAGTTATCTTTCTCCATTAATGATCATTGTTTTTGTAGGCGGTTTGTGGCATGTTTTAGGGAAAAGCGTAAAATATTCATTGTTTGATTCTACTAAAGAAATGGTATATATACCTCTTGATAATGAAATGAAAACTAAGGGAAAGGCAGCAGTAGATGTACTTGGATACAAAGTAGGAAAATCTTCTGGAGCAATTATTCAATTTGTCTCTTTCAGTATTTTCCCAAATGCTGTACATAACGATCTAGCTGGTTTTTTGATGGTTGTTTTTCTTGTTGTTTGTGTAGCTTGGATTTTGGGTGTAAAAGTCTTAAATCGATATTACAAAAACTTACTAAACCTGAATTCGATGTAACAAGTTACATCGAATTCAGTGATATATATAGAAACAATCAGGTTTGAAGCGGTTCTTCACCTGATTGTTAAATATTAATTTGCTAATAATTTTATTTTTATAAGTATAAAAATAAAATTATTAGCGGTAATAGATTAAAATGCATTCGTGCCAGCCGCTTCAAGAATGCATTTTTCATTATAAGAAGCCAATTCGATATAAGAATTATTAATTCTTATATCGAATTAAGGTTACTAAGGTCTAACAATTATAATCCTTAAGGTTGATTATTTGTGCTGTCTTAATATCTATATTAGAGTGGGAGGTAGCCACAATAACTCCAGCATTATTTGCTTTCAAAATAATCAAGTTATATAGTAATTCTTTGTTTTCTTGATCTAGGTTTGCTTCTACTTCATCTAATAGCCATAAATTTGACTGGCAAGCAATGAGTTTTGCTAAGGCAACTTTCTTTTGGTTACCAGCAGATAGCTTGTAACATTTCTCATGCAAAATATTATGTAACTTGAAATAGTATATCGAAGATTCTAAAGCTTCAAGGGAATCATAAATTGTAGACCAAAATTTTAGATGCTCTAATACAGTTATTTGGGATTTTAATCCAAGATTATGTCCAATATAATTACAATAAGGTTTCTTTAAATATTTACAGTTCAATGATCTATACAAAACATTGCCACTTGTTGGATTTTGTATATTAGCTACAATTCTAAGTAGTGAAGTCTTCCCGCAACCATTTGCTCCCTGTAAATAAACTATAGATGATGGTAAAAAAGTCATACTAATATTAGTGAAGATAGTTTTTTCGTCTATAATAAGAGTTAGTTGTTCAAATGACAGCATTTATACGATTCTAAGAAAGTTTTTATATAATTTACTTCAAATATTTATTTTTTCAAGTTAAGTTAAATGAAGGCCTTAGTGGTAGGTATTTTTAGTGTATACTTGAATTTTAAAAAATTGGAGGAACGGGAATGAATCCTGATTATCTTAAAGAAATATCTGTAGGAGATAATCTTTATAAAATTTTTGATATAAATAAAGCGGCAAGTGATATTAATCTTGAGTTAAAGCGTCTACCTTATAGTTTAAGGATATTATTTGAAAATGTCCTTCGTCTAACTGGTAGTAAAAAAAACTTGTTACTATTTAAAGAATGGCTTAAGGCTAGAAAATCCGACGCTGAGATACCGTTTATGCCGGCTAGGGTACTAATGCAGGATTTTACCGGAGTTCCTGCCATTGTTGATTTAGCTGCTATGCGTGATGCTATAAAAAAACTAGGGGGTAATCCATTAAAGATTAATCCTCTGATCCCGGTTGACCTTGTCATAGATCATTCTGTACAAGTTGATTATTATGGAACAAGTGATGCGTTTGCTAAGAATGTCAAAATGGAAGTAGCACGCAATCTAGAGCGTTATGAGTTTTTGAAATGGGGGCAAGAAGCATTTGATAATTTTAGAGTAGTACCACCAGGAACAGGAATCTGTCATCAAGTTAATTTGGAATATTTAGCCAATGTTGTGTGGAGCAAACAACAAAATGGTGTAACTTTCGCTTATCCGGATACATTAGTTGGCACAGATAGTCATACTACGATGATTAATGGTTTAGCAGTTCTTGGTTGGGGAGTTGGGGGAATTGAAGCTGAGGCAGCCATGCTTGGTCAATCTTTATCAATGATTTTACCAGAGGTAATTGGCTTTAAGTTAACTGGCGCTTTAAAGGGAATGATTACTGCTACAGATTTGGTGCTAACAGTTACTCAAATGCTAAGAAAGAAAAATGTAGTCGGCAAATTTGTTGAATTTTATGGAGATGGGTTAGAATCACTGAGCTTGGCAGATAGGGCGACTATATCAAATATGGCTCCTGAGTATGGTGCTACTTGTGGGTTCTTCCCAATTGATAATGAGACTATAAAATACCTTAATTTTACAGCTAGAGATCAAAATAGAATAAAGCTAGTAGAGCAATATGCCAAGCTACAATCATTATGGTTTGATCCAATAATTACTCCAGAATATACTGATATATTAGAATTGGATTTATCCGCTTTAGAATCTTCCCTAGCTGGTCCAAGACGTCCACAAGATAGGGTTAACCTAAAAAATGCTGCTAGTAATTTTAAAACTGAACTACCTTCTCTAACTAGAGGTGATGTTGATATTGATAAAAAGTACTCTGTTGATGAGCAATATAGTATAGGACATGGTGATGTCGTAATAGCTGCAATCACAAGCTGTACAAATACTTCGAATCCTACTGTGATGATCGGGGCAGGCTTGCTTGCTAAGAAAGCAGTAGAACTTGGGTTGATGAAAAAACCATGGGTTAAGACTTCATTGGCCCCTGGTTCAAAAGTAGTAACGGAATATTTAAAAAAAACTGGACTTGACCAGTATCTAAATAATTTAGGTTTTAATCTTGTCGGCTATGGTTGTACTACTTGTATAGGCAATTCTGGTTCGCTTATGCAGGAAATAGAAGAGACTATTGCCGGGAACAATCTTGTTGTTGCTTCGGTGTTATCTGGTAACAGGAATTTTGAAGGAAGGGTACATCCTTTAACAATAGCTAGTTATTTGGCTTCTCCTCCTTTAGTTGTTGCTTATGCTCTAGCAGGTACTATGAACATTGATCTTGAAACTGACGTGATAGGTAAAGGTCATAATGGTAAGGATATATATCTTAATGATATTTGGCCAACCCACCAAGAGATAAAAGAGTTAATAGATCAATCTATTAACTCTAAAATGTTCAAAGACAAATATAGTGAAGTATTTTTAGGTGATAAAGAGTGGCAAGATATTAAGGTAACTAAAACCGATACTTATAATTGGAGTAAAGATAGTACTTATATTAACAATCCTCCTTATTTTGAAGGTATTGAACATATATCTAGTAGCTTGCACGATATAGAATCTGCTAGAATATTAGCTATTTTTGGCAATTCCATTACGACTGATCATATATCTCCAGCCGGCAATATTAGTAAAACAAGTCCTGCCGCTAAGTATTTAACTGAGCATGGCATTCTACCTCTCGATTTTAACTCTTATGGATCACGGCGTGGCAATCATGAAGTAATGATGCGAGGCACTTTTGCCAATAATAGGATAAAAAACGCCATGTGTCCCGGAATTGAAGGAGGGGTAACTATAAACCAACTAGGTAATCAAGAGAGTATCTATGATGCTGCAATGGATTATAAAGCTCATTCTGTGCCTTTAGTAATTTTTGCAGGCAAAGAATATGGCTCTGGTTCATCAAGAGACTGGGCAGCAAAAGGTACTAGTTTACTTGGAGTAAAAGCAGTAATTGCTGAAAGTTTTGAAAGAATTCATAGGTCAAACTTAGTGGGTATGGGTGTTTTACCGCTTGCTCTTTCTTCTTCTACTGTAAATGACTTAAAACTTGATGGTTCTGAGTATGTCACCATTACTGGCTTGAGTAATGAAATAACGCCTTATGAGCAACTTAATTGTATCATAAAGAGAAAAAGTGGTATAGTTGAGACTATCAAAGTAATATTACAAGTTTTTACAGATAATGAGATAGACTATATAAAACATGGTAGTATAATGCATCTAGTAGTTAAAAATTTAAGAGATGAACATGGATAAGGAGATTAAGAAATACATAAATGCAGGGAAAACAAACCTTATAGTAATATATATATTATTTCTGTGCGGAGTAGTTGCACCATTATTACCTATTATTGGAGCAGTTTTTGCATATATTAATAAGGATATTAAAGATGGACTTTTAGCTAGCCATTACACTTTTATATTACGTACTTTTTGCATAGGATTTATTGGTATTATAATATCTATGATAACCACTATAATACTAATTGGTCCGGTGTTATACGCATGCTTGTTTGTTTGGTTTATATTAAGAATCGCTATAGGCCTCAAATATTTGTTGAATGATACAGGACATCCAAACTATATGACTTACTGGATAAAATAATGTTTATTGAAACCGTACTTGGAAAGCAAACTAAATATGCAGATTTGTATGACAATAGTTTACTATACCCAATCAGTCGTAAATTTGCTAGAGATAGCTTACAGATATTAGGTTCTTTGCCGTTTAATGGATTTGACATTTGGAATTGTTATGAAGTTTCTTGGCTAAGCCCAAGTGGTAAACCTGAAGTAAAAATATTGGAGTTCATGGTAAGTTGTGAGTCGCCTAATATTATAGAATCAAAATCACTAAAGCTTTATTTAAATTCTTTTAATAATACTAAGTTTGATAATAGAGAGCAAGTAAAGGAATTAATTGCAAAGGACTTAAGTTTGGTATTTCAAGCACCTGTAACTGTTTCTATAAAAGATTTAGAATCATATGAGGGAACAAAGCTGCAGTCCTTTTCAGGCATAAATTTGGATAGGCTGGAGGTGACAATTACTAGTTTTGAGACTAGCCAAAATTTGCCAAAATTATCTGAAGACGATACGCAAGTAGTAAATGAAGTACTATATTCTAACTTGCTAAAATCGAATTGTTTAGTTACTAACCAACCAGATTGGGCATCGGTACAAATTAGTTACAGAGGCAAAAAAATTGACCATAGTTCTTTATTAAAATATTTTGTATCATTTCGTAATCATAATGAGTTTCATGAACAATGCGTTGAGCGTATTTTTTGTGATATTAATAAGTTTTGTATTCCCGATCAATTAACTGTTTATGCGAGATATACAAGACGTGGTGGCATAGATATTAACCCTATACGCTCCAATTGCAACCTAGAGGTTACAAAACTTAGTAATATAAGACATATTCGTCAATAATAATGCTTAGTGGTAGTATCAATTTAGAGTATATTTATATTAAACTCGATAATCAAGTTTTTTAGAATTATTAAAAAATACGTCTATTAGCGAGGAGACCGTAGGTCGACGAAGCAATCCATATGACAAGCTTCATGGATTGCCACGCTCACATACGTTCGCTTGCAATGACGGTTAAGGAAAAGCTTGATTATCGAGTTAAAGTGGAGAAAATATTGGAGAAAATATGGGCAAAAATAAGTTAAACTCGAATAAAAAACTACCTCCGGGTGTTCAATTAAAGGACAATTCAGATAGTTCTGAAATGAAATCTGAAACAATAGACAATTTGGTTAGTCAATTATCGAGATTATCAAAAGAGTATACTGATATAGTAAATTCTGCAATTTCTAAAAACTTAGCAGTTGTTAATAATCGTATTAGAATAACCGAAGATATATTTAGTCAACTCTTATCATCGATGAGTAAAGGAATGCAGGATAATGTTGTACTTACTAAAGATTTGTTGAAATGTAATGGGTTACTAGATTTAGCTTTGTTACAGCGGAAAATGTTTGAAATATATTGTACTAATATGATGAATTCTTCCATTGAGGTTGCTCGTAATATACGGAAATTTGAATAGGTAGTAAGTTTGGCACAATTCCAAAATTGAGGTTATTTAAGAGTGTTAGATGTTTGAGCAATTACTTGATTTTTCTTCTATATATTTTATTATGCAAGGGATGGTAGTAACACTGAAATACAGTATAGTTTCAGTGTTATTAGGGTTGATTATTGGTATCTTACTAGCAATTTGTAAGGTAAGTAAAAGTTGTGCGTTAAGACTGTTTGCTAATTTCTATACATCTATTTTTCGTGGTACTCCGTTACTTATACAACTTAGCATAATTTATTTTGGTTTACCTAGTGTAATTGGCATTAAGCTTGGTGTCTTCGTTGCTGGTAGCATAGCTTTCTCATTAAACTCCGGGGCATATGTTTCGGAAATAATTAGAGCTGGAATTAATAGTGTTGATAAAGGACAGATTGAGGCAGCTAAAGCATTAGCTATACCCGAGAGATTAATGATGAAAGATATTATCTTGCCTCAAGCCATAAGAAATATCTTACCTTCACTGGTTAATGAGCTTATTAATTTAATCAAAGAATCATCGATTATATCAATGATCGGTGAAATGGATTTAATGCGTAGAGCTCAATTAGTATCGCTTGAAAGTTATACTTATTTTACCCCTATGTTAATAGCAGGACTTTGTTACTATGTTATGGTAATAATTATCAGTAAATTAGCTAAAATTATTGAGAAAAGACTAGTAATTGGAGCTGAGTAGGATTTATTGATAATATGTACTTAAGTGAAATATGTATAAAACGTCCGGTATTTGCAACAGTGTTGAGTCTAGTGGTTGTTATTTTAGGGGCGGTATTTTTTACTAAACTACAAATTAGGGGTATTCCCGATATTTCTTTTCCTGTAATAACAGTATATGCAAATTACCCTGGGGCAGATGCTCTTTATATGGAGAAAGAGATAACAACTCGTATTGAAAAAGCACTAAAAACTGTCAAGAACCTTGATACTATCACTTCACAAAGTACTACAAGTAGCAGTCATATAGTTTTAAGATTTCTATCATCGGTTGATATAGAAACAGCCTTAAACGATGTTCGGTCTAAAATATCTGATATAAGTTACATATTCCCCCAAGGTATGAGCATGCCTTATGTTGCTAAGATGGATGCAGATAATTTCCCTAGTTTGTATTTAAGTATCAGTAGTGATGTATATGATGATTTACAATTAACCCAAATTGTTCAAGATAGCGTAAAAACCATTTTAGAAAAACTTGAAACAATAGGTCAGGTTGAGATATATGGTGCTAAAGATTACTCTATGCGTATAGAACCAGACCCGGTAAAATTATATCAGCATAAAATGTCAGTGTTAGAAATTGAGAGTGCTATAAAAAAACAAAATATTTATTATCCAGCAGGAACTATTAAAACAACTGCACGTGATTTTACTGTAAGATTAGATGGCTCTTTAAGTAAACTGGAAGAGTTTGAAAAAATTATACTAAAAGTGAAAGATGCTAATATATTAAAGTTACGGGATATTGCTAAAATATATTTAGCCCCTCCAGATACTGAGGTAATTTTTAGATATAACGGAAAAAACTCGATAGCACTTGGTCTTATAAAACAATCGAAGGCAAACATACTTGATTTATCCAAAGAGGTTAGATATTCACTAGATAAAATAAAAAAAAATCTACCTAAGGGTATAACAATTGATATAGCCCATGATTCATCAATTCCAGTTAGGGCTTCAATCAGATCAGTATTCTTCACTATCATGGAAGCACTAGTTTTGGTTATGGTAGTAATATACCTGTTCTTGGCATCAGTAAAAATCACCCTCATACCATTTGTAACTGTTCCGATATCATTAATTGGTACGTTTATTGTTATGTATTATTTAGGATTTTCTATCAATATATTTACCCTTTTAGCAATGATATTAGCTATTGGTTTGGTAGTAGATGATGCAATAGTAATGTTAGAAAACATTTTTAGGTACAATGAAATGGGGCATTCTCCTATAGAAGCTGCCTTTCTTGCATCTAAGGAAATTGGTTTTGCCATTGTAGCGATGACTATAACACTTGTTTCAGTATTTTTACCAATAGGTTTTATAGATGGATTTATTGGTAAGTTATTCATTGAATTTGCTTGGACCTTAGCATTCTGCGTTTTATTTTCCGGTTTTGTGGCGATTACTTTAACGCCAATGATGGCAAGTCGAATGATTAACAAAAATGTTCAACCTCCTTTAGGGTTTTTAGTTAAATTTGATCAGTTCATTAAATTAGTACAAGGCAAGTATTTGTACTATTTAGATCTTGCTCTTGATCATAAAAAGAAATTCTCACTTATTATTGCACTATCTTTAGTTGTACTAGTTGTTAGTTTTATTTTTGTCAAAAAAGTTTTTATTCCTCAGGAAGATGATGGTTTCTTACAAATTTTCTTCACTGGTCCTCAAGGTTCTAGTATTAAACAATCAGAAAAAATAGTAGCAGAAGCTGAGAAAATACTTAGTCCTCATAAAGATATAGCAGGTTATTTGACAATAATTGGCTCTGGAGGTAGTAACAGTGCTTTTGCTTTCGTACCTCTTAAAGATTGGAAGGAAAGGTTAATGTCACAAGAAGATATAAAAAATATGCTTAATAAGCAATTTCAACAAATAGCGGGAATGTCGATTTTTGCTCAAAATCCACCTTCGTTGGTTAGTGGTAATGCTAGAAATGCTGTCGAATTTACTTTACAGACCTCACTTGAATATGACGAGTTAGATCAAATATCACAGAAATTCGTTAATAAAATGAAGAAAGATCCAGTTTTTATCAATGTGGGTAGTGATTTAAATTCTTCTATGCCGACAATTGACGTAATTGTTAACCGAGATAAAGCTTATCTGCTTGGTGTGAGTTTAGAAAATATAGGAATAACATTGCAATATTTGCTGGCAGCAAGAAAAATTGGTGATTTCAGAATGGGCAATAATCTCTATGATATAACTATGCAATATAACCTAAAATACCGTAATAGTACCGATCATTTTAGTAAGATACTGATACCAACCAATAAACCAACTAATAATTTGCTGCCATTAAGTGTAGTTGCTAATATGGTTGAGAAAGTGTCTATTGAGTCTTATAACCACTATAATAATTCTAGATCTGTAACGATTTCGTCAGGTTTAGCTCCAAAGCAAAAAATTACCGATGCCATAAATTCGATAAATACTATAGCTGATGAATTATTGGATAGTAGCACAACTACATTAGAATATATTGGAGAGATTAAAAGAATGACAGAATCACAAAGTAATCTTATTGTTACTTTCTTATTTGCTTTGTTGTTTATTTATTTAGTGCTTTCGGCTCAATTTGAAAGTTTTACTGATCCTATATTAATACTTATTGCTGTACCATTCTCAATTACTGGAGGGGTATTAATGCTCTTAATATGTGGTAATACGCTTAATATGTATAGTAATATTGGTTTGATCACTTTAATTGGTTTGATAACAAAAAATTCTATTATGATAGTAGAATTTGCTAATAACTTAAGAGACCAAGGACTAACTGTTAGAGAAGCTGTAACTAGGGCCTCTAGCTTAAGACTTAGACCTATTCTAATGACTACTCTAGCAACTATTTTTGGGGCAATGTCATTAGTGATTAGTTCTGGAGCAGGAGCAGCCGCACAAAATTCTATTGGTTTAGTAATAGTTGGTGGAATGAGTATAGGAACTCTTTTCACTATATTCGTTATTCCAGTTTTATATCAAAGTTTTAAAAGGGAATATATTCAAATAAATGAATTGAAGAATTAGATAATTTTTTACAAAAATCTATTAGTGGGGGAATAATTTTGATTATACTAGGAATTGACCCATCTTTAGCTGGTATGGGATGGGGGGTAATTGATACCAAGCCTCTGAAATATTTAGATAGTGGGGTCATAAAGACTAAATCAAGCGAAGCAATGCATAAAAGGTTAGCTTTCATTAGCTCGTCCTTGCAAAAGATAATAGTACAATATAAACCTGCTATTGTTGCTATGGAGGAGACATTTGTTAATATAAATAATGTTTCATCTTTAAAATTGGGATATGCTAGAGGAGCAGTCATGTCACTTATAGGAGGATATGATATTGCTTTTCAAGAATTTAAACCTAATGTTATCAAAAAATCTGTAGTGGGTTATGGTCATGCTGAAAAAAATCAGGTTCTGCAAATGATTAAACTTTTACTACCAGGAGCAATTGCAATCAGTAACTTTGATGAAGCAGATGCCCTTGCAGTGGCTTATGTTTGTTGGGCTTATACTTCAAAAACTCCCATAATTGAATTATAGCAATTCTTTACCTTTTGCTTTTTTCACTTTTTCTTCTTCTTTTTGCTTACCTTTAAATTTTGTTAGAAACTCATCTGTTATGTATATAAGACTCATACTAAAGCTAAGGAATGGAGCATCTAATATAATAGTACAACTACCATCGGCAAATCTAATCTCCTTATTACCTAAATTAGGGTTTTGGCTATGGGTGAGTTTGTATTTTTCTGAAAGTAACTCATAAAACTCTGTAAATTTATCGTTATTTATCGTTAAGATGATTGCTTGGATAATATTATCATCATTACATATTACTAATAACTCAGTCAGCCCTTCTAATTTGACATCTCTAACATTAACATAATAATTATATCCATCCCAATGATTCCTCTCTTTTTTGGTAATCTGATATACTTGCTCTACATCCGCTATACTTGCTTTATTTAATTCAAAACCCAATGGAGCTGGATTAGCACTAGTATTTAAACTAAAAATTGAAATAAATAATATGTAGAATAGTCTAGTGATCATAAAAGTTACCTTTTTATATATTAAATAAGAAAATTATAATATATAAATTATCATGATTTTCAACTAATTATTTCATTTAAGCAAAAATAATATACTATCCTCCTAACTACAGGATAAGAAACTAACTTGATGTAAAATAGATACAATTTTATTGAAATTAGATTATAAAATAATATATTCAAAAGTTCTAAAGAAGTCTCAGTTGCAGTCAATTTAGTGTTTGCTATAATCTAGCCAACGAGATATAACAAATCTTGCTGGTATGTTAGTATATACTCGAATGCTTTGAAGAATTGTTTTTTAAAATATCAAGGACAAACGTAACAACGTACCTTATGTACGCCCCGCTTGTTCTTCATTTTTAAATCCCATTCTCTAAATCATTTGAGTATACTAAATACATTAATGTCTGAAATGTTAACAATTTATTTGGAGAGTTGATCATATGAATAAAGGAGAATTAGTAGCATTAATGGCTGAAGCAGGTCATTCAAAAAGTGATGCAGAAAAAGCCCTTACTTGGGTTGTAGATAGTGTACTTAAAGCACTTAGTCGTGGTGAGGACGTTAACCTAGTGGGGTTTGGTTCTTTCCATATACAAAGTAGAGCTGCACGTGAAGGTCGTAATCCAAAAACTGGTGAGAAAATGCATATTGCTGCCTATAAACAACCAGTCTTTAGAGCCGGTAAGAAAATGAAGGAAGCCTGTAATAATAAGTAACCTGAGTTCAATACAACAAAACTAGTGTCATCCCTGCCTACGTAGGGGTTGACATTGCTTTTGCCATACAAGTATCATTACTTACGTTGGCATTTCTGACCCATGTTAGGGATAAGAGTTAGTTAATTCTTATCCCGAGTTCGCGTATGTTGGCAAAGCCTAGAAACCTATTTTTTATTATGCCATTAGTAGAATGATCAAAGAATATCTTGAATGTAGATTCAAACAGGCTAGGCTTTATAATAGTTGGCTGATTGATGTTGATGATACCGCAAAAGCTTTAGAAGATTTGCTTATATTTATAGAAAGCAGTTTGATTGTAGATAAAATTCAATTAACAAATCATCCAGATTATCGTTTAGTAGCTAGGGATAATTCTGTGACGAGCAGTGTCAAAGACATATATATTGACCAAATTAGAGATTTACAGCAATTTTTTTATAGAACATCATCAATCTCTAAATATAGAGTAGCTGTTATTTATCAAGCAGATCTAATGAATCTTAATGCAGCAAATTCCTGTCTTAAACTTTTAGAAGATACGCCAAAGGATAGTTTTATTTTCTTGATTACCTCAAGGGCTGCCGGAATAATAAGTACTATAAGATCTAGATGTGCTAAAATTAACATAAAATCACAAAATCGCTTAGTGGGAAGTGATATATATGTTAAAATTACGACGTATATTGCTAACTATGCAAATCCTAAAGTGAGGTTAGATCTTATCGAAGAGTTTACCAGTAAAAACAAGGAATTATGGGGAGATTTTGCTTGTAGCATGCTATATCTAGTTAATAGAATTACTAAAAAATCTCTCAATATCAATATTGAATTCAATGAATTAGAGAATAAAATATTTAATCAATTGCGTTCTAATTCCCCTGATTATTTGATAACAAAATTTGCAAATATCAAGCGAATAATAAATAACACCATAGATTATGACCTAGATCTAAGGGCTAATACCATAGCATTAATAGAAGAGTTATGGTAATTTTGTGAAGGAGGTCTTGACTATCATGAAGATTGCCACAGCACCTAACGGCATTTTGCTAATAGGCGATTTTTTAACTTTCAACAGTTAAGGGGTTGACATCACCCTTAATGGCAATGATTACTTGAGCCTACTATTAATTTATTACATCGATACTTGAGGTTAATATATTTATTTTGTCTTGTTTTAACAAGCAGTAGGAAATCTTTTAAATTTATAATATCTTGTTGTTGATTTATCGTATAAGTTGCCTTTATTTCATTCGGTAAAACTAACGTTAAATCATTTGACTTCATTTCTTGAGTTTGATTTTCTGAAATACTTGGCTCTAAAGTAAATAAATGCTTCTTCTTGATTCGTTTTGCTTCAGACAAGATTTGCCTCCATCTATCTTTACAAGTTGTTTTACTTGCCAGCATTGATAAACCAGTATCTGCAAAATGTATATCATGATATTTGGCAATATTTGGAAAAATAAAATCTGGTTTTGACTTATTTTCTGTTATTCCGCTGTGTGTATACATCACCTTGTTTGCATTAAAAATAAAAGATAAATGATTCTCAAGAGCTTTACCAGCACGAGATTTTCTTGCATTTTGTATAGATAATGAAAATTGTAAGAAGCTGTCAACATCAACATTGTTATTTTCAATAAAGCCATTTTGTAATTTATGAACTATCTTGATCCTCTCAAGAGTTTTGTATAGAACCTCTTCCTTTTCAAATAATCTCACAATTGCAACATCCGGCTCTTCAATTGGGTCAATTTCTTTTTGCATTAACTCTAGTGTGAATTGCGAAAGTTCACTCGTACTTGGTATTTTATTGTCAAATCTTTTCTGCATTATCTCTAAGTAATTTTCATTCAATTCTTGGACTTTTATGCCTAAAATATCCAAAATAAATCGTGATGCAAAGGTAACTTTATTATTTGTATTTTGAATTTTCTTAATCTGAAATTTATTATTATCTTCTATTTTTTCAACTCCAAAGAGCCACATAATTTGTTTTTCTGCAGTGCTGTTATGCTGTGCTATAATTACATGAAACACATCATTTTTTCTTGCAATAGCCAAGAAATCACCTTTCTTCATTCGTTTTGTAGCATCATTTGTTTGGTAATATAGTCGATACTCACTCCTCCCAGTTTTATCATGACTCTTTGCTCTAGCATCGTACCAAGTCAGGAAAGCATCTTGCAAGATATTTTGTGATTCATCTTCGTTTAAGTAAATAAAAGTAGAGTATATTTGCTTCTTTTCGAGTGTATTATTATTGCACAAACGAAACAGTTCTTTTAATGCACGGTCACCATTAAATTCATGTTGATTAGAACCGAGTATCGTATCAACTTTACTTAATGTTTTAAATGCTACTATTTCAAAATAGTCTGATAATAATCCAGAATATAGCACGTTAGTTCTCATGAATTATAGAAATTTTGTTATATATTCTGCAACTTCCCTAACAACTGGAATTACCACAGAATTACCAAACTGTTTGTATGCTTGCGTGTCACTAACAACAATTTTAAAATCATCCGGAAACCCCATCAATCTTGCACATTCCCTAGGAGTTAATCTTCTAGGATTTGAGTTTTCTTGATGTATTAATATTTCAGCCCCATCTTTATAATATCTTGCTGACAGAGTTCTGCTAATGTCATCATCCATGCAAAGACTAAAACCAAAACCATTGCCCTTTGCACGGTGTTTCTTTGCGTAATCTTGTAGATATTGCCACAGTTTGTCCGTAAGGGTATATTTCTTATTAATTTTACCATTTTTTTCGACATAGCCATTAGTAATGTCATCTTTATTTGAATTATTTTGGCAATGAAATATTGTTTTAATTATATGTTTTGTATTGGGCAAATCTATTTTATGTAAATTTATTTTTGCATCTATCCTATTTGCTACTATAAAAAGCCTTTCCCTGTGCTGTGGTACGTAATATCGTGCATCAATAACCCTTTCAGAAACAGTATAACCTAAATCTCTGAGTGTTTTTTTAATAATTGCAAATGTCTTACCTTTATCGTGTGATAATAAATTTTTTACATTCTCTAAAAAGACGATTTTTGGTTTATGGTAGCTGATAATTCTTGTAACATCAAAGAAGAGAGTTCCCTGAGTATTGCATAAAAACCCGTGTGGAATTCCTAAAGAGCAACGCTTTGAAACCCCAGCTATACTAAATGGTTGACACGGGAATCCTGCACATAAAATATCGTGAGGGGGTACATTTTGTTCGTGTACTTGTGTTATATCACCATCAATTTTATGATCACAGCTAAAATTAGCTCTATATGTTTTTAATGCCGATGTATCAATCTCGCTAGTGTAAACGCAGTTACCACCAACAGACTCAAATGATCTTCTTACACCACCAATTCCAGCGAATAAGTCAATAAAAGTAAAGTTATTATACATAAACCTCATTATAATGCAATTAACCACAATATTACAAATATATTCAATAGATATCTTTCGAAATTCTACTTCTGCTGGTAATTTATTCGTGCTACCGGTACTCTGCTTCTCACGTACATCATAGTCCGCTGCGGGTCGAGGTTTTGTGGTTTCTTTAAATTCCTCAGCATAAGCAAGTTTGCCAAAGATATCTATTATTCATAGATATATCAAGCGTATTTTTTGAAACATCTATTCCCATAAATATCTTGCTTTTTTCAGTCATTTGCTTTACCTATAATTAGTGGTTGTTTTGCAAAGTTTTGATACATGATTATAAATTCGATCTCTAAAGGATTCTGCTACCGTTCGTATACTCAAATGATTTGGAGAATGGGGACAACAAACAAGGGGTGAGCGGACTAGGCGTACATGAAGTACGTGAGTACGCGAATACCCCGCAAGTATTTGCGAAACCAATTCTTCAAAGTAGAAGAGTATATCATACTTTGTGATTCAAGGGAGGAGGGCATCAATATCCCTTCGGTCTTTAAAGACCTATCTAATTTAAACGGTGTCACTCCTTCCTGACCATATTAACTCCATAAAGAGCTAATATTCAAGATACAATCCAAAAAATAACCTGCAAAGGTCGTTAGATAATATGGATTCCTCTACCTACGCGGGAATGACATTGAGTTAGATGACCTGCGTATGATATAAAAGATGTAGGACAACTACTTTTGTTATAAACAAAAAATAAGAGCAATTTCTATGCTAATTAGAAGAATTACATTTAAAACATATAAACTCATCTCTTACATAATATTACTATTACCTTTAATGGCAAATAGTAAGATTGTTGATACTAGTAGTTTAGACCAAATAAATAAGGACTATGAAGAATTATGCAATAATTATTCCCCTAAAGATATCTTAATGGTTTTGGGTAGAGAAAAAGTTATATTCAAATCATTTTTCCCCCCAATTATCCAATTGAATAAAAATGAATTATCTAAGCTACAGGAAATATTCAAATCAGTTAAACCCTCAAAGGATACTTATTTTGATACAATACTGCTTACAGAATACAAAAATGAGTTATTAGATGTCAATTTGCCTAATTTTATAAAAAATATAATGGATAAAGGTAGTCCAGTAATTGTGAGTGATCATGGTTTAACTGGTAACTTTAACAATATAAAGAAACTAGAAATATGGGAAGCTGAGTATTTAAAGAAATTTAATATTGATTTGTCCAATAGTTTCCCACAACATAATTATCTTATTTTTAATAATATGAAGCCTTTTGATAATACTTATCCAACATTTTATCAGGGTATATTGAGTAGTAATAATAATGCCTCATTTCAGTTGATATTAAATTTTTTAATAGAAGTGAAGTTTATGCCAAAAGTTTTAATAATGGTCGATGGGAATTCCAGTGAGTTGACTGCAATGGAAAGTCAACTAAGAAATTATGACGATAATGTGATGTTTATTGGCTATAATTATAAATTATCTGACCAAAAAGAATCAATATTCAATTCTCGTGATTTAAAAAAATCACTTAATGAATTGGTTAATAAGGTAAATGCAGTAAAGAGAAGCAATGACAAAATCAAAGTTAAGAATCAAGAGAGTGTAAATCCATATGATAATAAAAAATAACTTTTTATTAAAATTATTGTTAATTTTTATCATGTTACCATATACAAGTTATGCAATAATTATTCCCACTTATTCTATAGATTCTGTTACGGTAAAAAATTTACTTGAAAAAATTGATGCATCTAGCTTAGTGCTAATCAATATTGATGATACAATAGTTACGCCTAAGTCTAAGATGTTTCGTTATGCTAATCCTTATAGAGGGTTTGTTGAAGAGCTGGCAAGTTTGGCAAAATATCATCCTAATATGGATGAGATAATTGCTAAGTTGCTATTGCAAAGACAAGTTATGTTAGTAGAAGCTAGTTGGCCAAAATTTATCGATAAACTGAAAAGTTCAGGGGCTTTGGTTTTTGGGTTTACTAAAATTAACCCAGCATGTAAACTGATTAAAAATTATGAGGAATGGCAATATGAGCAGCTAAGTAGACTCGGTATTAAATTTACTGATAAAGTTAATAATAAAGAAATATTAAAATTTGATGAAACTGATAAAAGGTCACCAATTTTTCATAAGGGTATAATATTTACCGACTATCTAAATAAAGCTCAGGCATTACGTGAGTTTATGAGTATCACAAATATTTTACCTAATAACATTATTCTCTTTGAGAATAAAAAAAGTGAATTAGATAACATAGATAATTTTTTAAGAACAATTGATCTAGATTGTTATGGGGTAGAATATTTAGCCGTTACAGAATTACAAGGTACTCCACAGGAGGATATAGTGAAATTTCAACAGGAAATATTATTAAAAACAGGAAAGTGGTTAGAAGATGATGAGGCTAAACAATTTATAACAAATAGCAAATAATGAATAATAAATGATGCTTAATTTAATTAAGTCTTTAAAAAGTTTAATTACTGAAGCTGGTGGGATTGCTCTAATTAGAAGAGATTTAGGGTTAATAGTTTCTTATAAAGATGATAATTCTCCCGTGACAAATGCTGATAAGGAAATTAGTAGCTTTATATATGATGGTTTAAAGGACCTAGCACCTAATATTCCTGTAGTTTGTGAAGAAAGAGATATAATTGCTTTGAATAGCAATCAATTTTGGTTGATTGATCCGATTGATGGTACAAAAAGTTATATCAAAGGTGAGGATACGTATACAGTAAATATTGCATTGATAAAAAATGGTATGCCTATTATTGGTTTTATCTATCAACCATCCGTGCAAAAATTACATTATACAGATGCTAATAATGCTTTAAGAATTGAACAAAATGGCGTAGAAACAAGCTTTGATGCCCTACCTAAAACTCATTATAGGGCTGTTGTTAGCTCACATTCGTCAAATTCAGATATCAAGAAATTCCTAAAGAAACATCTAATTACTGAAATAGTTACTATACCAAGTTCAATTAAATTATGTTTAGTAGCAGAAGGGAAGGCGGATATTTATCCCAAGTTTGGTCCAACTATGGAATGGGATATTGCAGCGGGACATGCGTTAATTAAAGCTAGTGGTGGAAATATTGTAGATATAGATGGAAATGAATTAGTTTATCAAAAGAAGAACTTCCAAAATCCTCATTTCTATGCTTATAGTCGATATTTCCCTATCTTTACTTCGTTTTGATATTGATTTATAACCTCAAATATTGATATAATAAATTAATAGTAGACTCAAGTAATTATCGCCATTAGGGGTGATGTTACCCCTACGTAGGCAGGGGTCTAAAATAACTCAACACAAGCTATCTTGGTCATTTTTCTAGATTCCTCCCTACACAGGAATGACATAACGCCTGCAAGGACGACACCATAGGCTATTAAACCGATGTCTTACATCAAACTGATTTGTTTTAGGTTGAAAATTTTTACAGAAACCTAAAGCACTCTAGCGTAAATATAATAATCCCTATGTACTCCTTGAACAATTTCATATTTCTTAAGCAAACCCTCTTTGACAAAATTACATCGTTCTAAAACATTAATTGAACGTATATTGTCATTTATTACAGTAGCTTGGGTTCGAACAATACCAGCATATTCTATAAATCTTAAAATAGCTTTGATAGATTTTAGCATAATTCCTTTACCCCAAAATGCAGGATCAAGATCGTAGCTTATTTCTGCTTTGAGGTGCATTGTAGAAACAGTATTAAACCCAGCCGTACCTATAAGTTTATTATTATCTTTAAGGGAAATACCCCAGTAAAATCCTCTTTGGTGATGAAATAAGCTAGACCAATATTTTAGTTCATCAGCAGCTTGTGGGATAGTTGATGGAATGTTGTTATCTGTCAAGAAAGGACGCATCTCTAATTTACTCATATAACCAAAATAGTCTTCTGAATCATCACTAGTTAATTCTCTCAGCACTATGTTGTCTAGGTCTAACATAGGAAATTGGTGATATATAGAATGATTAAGCATGTGTAGAAGCGATTTTATAATTAATTGGGTCAATTGTATTATTTTCTTCAAAGGCCCTAAGTCTAAGTAAGCAGGCATGACATGTCCCACAAGATAACCCATTAAATGGGTCATAACAAGAAATTGTTTTGGAGTAATCTACTCCTAATTCTAGACCGGTTTTGATAATTTGCCCTTTTGTCATATTTATTAAGGGAGCATGAATGGTAATTCGTGTACCCAATACTCCTACCGCAGTTGCAAGATTAGCAAGCTTTTCAAAAGCGTCTAGGTACTCTGGACGGCAATCTGGGTAATTAGCATAATCAGTTGCGTGTACCCCCATAAAAATATCAAAGGCTCCTATTATTTCACTAAATCCCAAAGCATAGCTTAAAAATATAGTATTACGTGCTGGTACATAAGTGATTGGTATATTATCCCCTAAATCACTATGATCTTTATATTTTGGTACTTCTATAGCATCATCAGTAAGAGCTGATCCGCCAAAGCTACGTAAATCAATATTTACAATTTTATGTTGTTTGATATTATAGTTCTTAACTAACTCTTTAACTTTCTCAAGTTCAATATTATTATGTTGAGAATAGTTAAAACTTATGGCATGAATTTCGTAATTCATTTTTTCTATCATTGCTAGTACTGTGGCTGAATCTGCACCGCCACTAACTAAAGCTACTGCCTTCTGCATAAAAATCTCCCATGATTAACCATTAATTCGATATAAGAATTAGTCAATTCTTATCCCAAATTCGGTGAAATTATAGATTGCTTCGTCGACCTATGGTCTCCTCGCAATGACGTTTTATAGGCGTATATGTCTATTAGCGAGCGAACGTACGTGAGCGTGGCAATCCATTTTGCTAAAAACATGATTTTAAAAGATTAAAATCATGTTTTTAGCTTTAGAAAGGTTTAAAATGCATTCGCAAAACCGATTTAAGAATGCATTTTTCCTTATATTAAAGCTAATTCGGGATAAGAATTAGTTAATTATTATCCCGAATTGGGGTTTGTTATACCACAGGTAAGATTAATTTTTAGCACATCCTGCCACATCTTATCCCAACCTTTGGTATGAGTAATATTAGGGAAAATCTTTTGCTGTATACAATCTGAAGAACTAGCTTTTATATAGCCCTGCATAATTTTACTTGGTACTATTGCATCCTTAGCTCCCGAAAGATGTAATTGTGGAATATTGCTAATTTTTATGGCATAATCTATGGGATTTAATGACTCCTTTAACGCATATATCCCATGATGTTTACTGAAATTCTCAATATCAAGATTACCAGCTATAGTTATTATATCTTTAATATGCTTATTTCTTGCTGCAACCAAGACAGTAACTCCACCACCTCCGGAAAAACCAACCAAACTAACTGGTTTACCATTACTTATACTATTTATTACTATATTTGTTGATTCTATAACCTCCTTGGCAAGTCTTTTGTCTGTCCAATAGATTTGACTGCAATTGGGGTTAAGTTCTACTGGCGTATATTGGCACGGACGAGCTATATAAACTATATTAGGTCTAGTATCAAGAGCTGCAAGCTTAAGCAACATAACCTTGGAAGGGGTTGGATTGCTAGAAACTGCGTAACGCCCTATACTAATGCTACCATCACCTTCAATATAAAATACGTAAGGGCTATCTTTATCTGAAACACGTTGGTAAGTTGTAATAACAAAATCGCCAGCCTTAACTAGTTTTTTCTCAAAGTTGTTTATTGAGGCTACCTTATCTGCCTCCTTAATCCTAGTATCTATAGATGAAACACACGCAGAAAATAACAGGGATATAGAAAGTAGAACAATTTTAAAAAGGTATCTCATCATCTAGATCACTATGGTCAAAGTTACTATTACCAACTGTGCTTTTTGGTACAATAGAATCTAGGGAGTTAGTCCCACTACCTTTAGAATCTAATAATATAAATTGTGAGTTAAAATTTTGTAGTACTATTTCTGTTGTATATTTTTCTTGACCAAGGTTATCCACCCATTTTCTAGTTTGTAAATTACCTTCTAAATAAACTTTAGTGCCTTTCTTGGCATAATTCTTTACAACAGACACCAAACCTTCGTTAAATACTACTATTCTATGCCATTCAGTTTTTTCTTTCTTCTCTCCAGTAACACGGTCTTTCCAAGTTTCAGAAGTAGCGATACTGAAATTTGCTATCTCTTTACCATCAGACGTGTGCCTAATTTCTGGATCACGCCCTAAATTACCTATTAATACTGCCTTATTTAAACTACCAGCCACAGATCATTACCTATTTAAAAATTACTATTGCAATAGTAATTCAAAACAACCTATAATGCTACAAGTTTTTTGATAAGTTCCTTAAAAATTTATAACAAATTATGATACAAGAATATATTAAAGTTCGTGGTGCTAAGGAGCATAATTTAAAAAATGTAAATGTTGATATTCCAAGAAATAATTTTGTAGTAATTACAGGGCTTAGTGGTTCTGGAAAATCTTCACTAGCTTTTGATACTATTTATGCAGAAGGACAACGTAGATATGTTGAAAGTTTATCTTCATATGCTAGGCAATTCTTACACCTTCAGGATAAGCCTAATGTTGAATCGGTCTCTGGTTTGTCACCTGCAATAGCTATTGATCAAAAAACCACATCTAAAAATCCTCGTTCTACAGTGGGTACTATAACTGAAATTTATGATTATTTAAGATTATTATATGCAAGGGTAGGAGTACCTTACTCTCCAGCAACAGGTCTACCAATCAAGAATCAGACCATATCAGAGATGATAGATGCCATTCATAATTTTCCTAAGGGTACTAAATTATACATATTAGCTCCAATTATCAGAGGACAAAAAGGTGAATTCAGACGTGAAATGCTTGATCTTAAAAAACAGGGTTTTGGGCGATTATTCATTAACAATGAAATTTATGAGATCGATAATCTTCCAAAATTTGATAAGAATAAAAAACATAATATTGAAGTAATTGTTGATAGGATTTCTCTAGAAGATGATTTAGGTAACAGGCTTGCAGATAGTTTAGAAATCTCTCTTAAGTTAGCAGATGGTATAGTATATGTTGAAATTGTTGACCTACCAAACGGATTAGAAACCAACCTTACTAAAGGCTCGAAAATCATTTTCTCAGAAAAATATTCTTGTCCAGTTTCTGGTTTTCAAATTACTGAAATAGAACCAAGAATTTTTTCCTTTAATAGCCCATTTGGTGCTTGTCCTAAATGTGAGGGTATCGGCACAGAATTGTGTCTTGATAAAGAATTAATTGTTCCAAATAGCAGAATTAGTATTAAAGATGGAGCTATAGCACCTTGGGGGAAAATATCCTCAAAGTTTTTTTTAGAAACATTAAAAGCTTTAGCAAGTCATTACGAGTTTTCATTAGACACTCCTTTTATAGAACTACCAAATACTGTACAGCAAGTATTATTCCATGGATCAGGTGACGATGTTATAAAATTTCAGTATCATGATGGTTCTAAATCTCAGGTGGTACAGCAACCTTTTGCTGGAATAATACCTAGCTTACAAGAAAAGGAGCGTAAGGCTGATTCTTCTTTAGTAAAAGAAGAATTATTAAAATACAAAGCAGAGTACAAATGCACATCTTGTGAAGGTTATAGACTAAAAATGGAGTCTCTTTGTATTAAAATCGCTGATATGCATATTGGACAAGTATCTACCATGAGTATTTTGCAACTACAGAAATGGTTTAATCAATTAGACAAACAGCTCAATAAAAGACAAATGACTATTGCCGAACGCATATTAAAGGAAATCAAGGAAAGATTACAATTTCTTATGAATGTTGGTCTTGATTATCTTGCTTTGTCTAGAGAATCAGGAACTCTGTCTGGTGGAGAAAGTCAGCGTATTCGCTTGGCATCACAAATTGGTTCAGGGCTTAGTGGTGTGTTGTATGTACTTGATGAACCCTCAATTGGTTTACATCAACGTGATAATGCTAGATTAATAGAAACTCTCAAGAGTCTTCGAGACCTTGGTAATACAGTGCTTGTTGTTGAGCATGATGAAGAAACAATGTACGAATCGGATCACATTATAGATGTCGGACCAGGTGCTGGTATTCACGGTGGACATATAATAGCACAAGGAACAATTGAGGAAATTAAACAATGTCCCAATAGTATAACGGGTAGCTATTTAAGCGGTAAACAATCTATTGAAGTGCCAACAAATACTAGAGTATCACCTGCGGGTAAGGTAATAGCATTAACTGGGGCTATTTCTAATAATTTACAGGATGTTAATATTACAATTCCTCTGAGCAGTTTTACAGCAATAACGGGGGTATCAGGTAGCGGTAAATCAAGTTTAATAATTCATACTTTATATAAAGCCGCTTTAAAATTTTTAGAACCCTCTTCAAAAAATTTTCCAGGAGAATATAAGTCAATTAAAGGTCTTGAATATATTGATAAGGTTATTGATATAAACCAATCACCAATAGGTCGCACACCAAGATCAAATCCAGCAACTTATACTGGTGCGTTTACCCATATTAGAGACTGGTTTGCTGAACTACCAACTGCAAAAGCACGGGGTTATAAAGTTGGTAGGTTTTCATTCAATGTTAAAGGTGGAAGATGTGAATTATGTCAAGGTGATGGTCTGATTAAAATAGAAATGCATTTTTTACCTGATATTTATGTAAAATGTGATGTTTGTAATGGAGACAGATATAATAGAGAAACCCTTGAAGTTAAATATAAGGATAAATCTATAGCTGACGTTCTTAGGATGACAGTTGAGGATGCAATGAGTTTCTTTGCTAAAGTACCACTAATTTACGAAAAACTTGTTACTTTAAATGAGGTAGGACTTGGTTATATAAAAATTGGACAATCTGCTACCACTTTGTCTGGAGGCGAAGCACAAAGAATAAAGTTAGCTAAAGAGTTATCAAAACGCTCAACCGGTAAAACTTTATATATACTTGATGAACCAACAACAGGGTTGCACATAGATGATATTAATAAATTGCTTAAAGTGCTGCATAAGTTAGTTGATATGGGTAATACTGTTATAGTTATTGAGCATAACCTAGATGTTATCAAAACAGCGGATTATATTATAGATGTTGGACCTGAAGGTGGAGATAAAGGCGGTAGAATAGTAGCTACCGGCACTCCAAAGGATATCGCTGCTTGTAGTGAGAGTTATACTGGACAATATTTAAAGCATTATCTAGACCAGTGTTAATGTAGCTGCGATGAGCTGCCATTTTCATTAGCTAAGATTATTAGCGATAATAGATTAAAATGCATTCGTAGAAGCGCTTCAAGAATGCATTTTTCTGATATTATAGCCAGTTTTAATGCATTCGTAAAATGCACTAAAATCGAAGAATGGTGGGGCGTAGTGGATGATTTTAGAACCCAAACCGAAGTAAGAAATGTGATAAACCAGCATCCTTATCGTACATTTGTATAGATGTATCAATTTAATTAATCTTTGGGAGTATCTTGCCTGAATAATTTTAAAGTGTAGATTTGATCCCTTTTGAAAAAAAATTGTAATGTGACTAAAGCCCTAACCTAGTCATACTAAAACCTAGTTAAGATATAAGCTTTTAGAGTTTTAATTTTCAATTCTCATGGGGGCAATTTTACAGCAGGATGCCACATGGTGTACGTTGCGAACTTTTTACCAGTTTAGGTTAGAATTTTTGCAAATCCCTTTAAAGGCTAATTATAACAAAACTCTGCCTTTAACAGGGCTTTTATAGTTAGCCCCAAATAACCTAACTAAAGAGTAAATTTTAATAATAGGGGTAAGGAATTTATGTATGTAATATTTTTCTTAATCAATTTGGTATTCTAGTACTACTTTTTTGCCACAAAAGGTCATAGAGATTTTAATGATCTTTTTGACATGTTTGTGTTCTCTTATCTTAGTGTCATATTGTTTATCTATAATTTGCTTTAAGCCCATTTTGGCTACTGAAAGCAAATCTTCTGCATTTTTAGCAATCTTATACTCAATAATAATTGCTTTATCTTCTCTACCAGCTTTGGGGATCATGATAATATCAGCTCTACCACGACCTGACTCTTGTTCGCTTGCTATTATGTAACTAGGGGCTAACATGTTAACAAGCCCTAGCATAAAGCCACTATAAAATAATTCTGCCTTTTTCTCCCCTGTTTGGTAAAAACTGGTAGAATTTACCAACAACTCTTGTAAACGCTCTTTAAATTCCTCTACTTTACCTGCTGGCAATAAACTGATAAAAGAGTAATATCTAGAACTATCAATTTTTAGCTGATCAGTTACCCATTGTAGAACTCTTGTTTCATAAATATATTTTACTTCATAATTAGGGATAGATAGCTCATAAACATTCTTTTCCGGTATTTTGGCAGTAGGGTTTAAATAACCGCTGAACAGTAATAAACTGAGTAATCCTATTGGTTCATTGATATCAGCAAAACTTATTTGTTTGGTAATAGGTGAGATAATACTTCTCCCGGCAGCTAAGCTCTGTAAATCTTCTTGCATTTCATCGGATAGCAGTATTTTATCTATTAAAGCTGTTCCCCCACTATCAAGCCAATAATGATCGAGCTTACCTTTGTGTGCTAAACATTGCATGATTGACCATGGATTATAAATTACCTCTCCACCAAATGTATAACCATTATACCAGTCTTTAATCTCTTCATGACTGGTTTTGGTAGGTACTTTAGTCAATAAATCATCAACTTCTATTTGGGTAAAGCCATAAGACTTAGAAAAATCATCATCAAGTAAGGTATATTCACTAACATTATTTAAATCAGAAAATAAATTAGCTTTAGCAATTCTTAATATGCCAGTTATTACTCCTCTTTCTACACAAGTATTACCTTTTAGGCTGCTGCCAAACATCCCACGGAATATCTTTAGTACATCATCAAACTCTTTTGATTTATTGCCAAATTCAATGTATGAACTATTAATTGGTGTATCATATTCATCGATTAATATATAAGCTTTTTGGTTAAAATGTTTGTAAAGTATTTCACTTAAAAACCTTAAACTATCCTTAAGGTCTTCTTTATCAAGATTTCCTGTAAAATATTGGTTTAATTTTTCCTTTTGTACATCATCTAGTAAATTCTTATTGTCTGCTATATAGTGTTTTAAATAGCGATGGTTAGAGAACAATCTTATAACCTGATTCCGTATACCGTTTTCAATTTCTTGGTAACTGCTGCCCTTAACATCCTTAAAACTTATAGAAATAACCGGATAATTACCTTGTTGAACCATAGCGTATTCATTACTATTAATCTTTAAAGGTTTTAGAGTCCTTTTACCTTTAATACCTAAATCTACTATGCCTCCAGTAAAGAGTTTATGATTTACTCTCTTTTCTTGTGCTAAAGGCTTGCCGTCCTGATCCACTTCTATTTCAAAAAACTTCTTGAGCATGTCCATATTAAGGCTTTTACCCCAACGTCTTGGTCGAGTGATTAATATAACATCTCCACTATCTTCTAGGAATTCTTTGATCATTAGACTTTTGTCAATAAATACATCGCTATTTAACAATAATGTTTTAAAGTCATCAGTACCTACCCTCATTCTAGGGGGCTTGCTACTCTCAATAATATTAATGTTCTTGAGATTTGTCTTGATATCAGAAAGTTTGTTAATCATATTACTTGATATTTTAGTAGTTTGTTGATTTCTTTAATATTTCAACTAGTAATCAGAGCTATATGCTCAGATGTCATATTTTTTTAAGTAAATTTTTAGCTATAGCAATTTTTTCTTTTCCTCTCCGCTAGTTTCTGCAGCTTGTTCAATCTTTTTGGATTGAGAAAATGGGAAATAGCCATACTAGATAATCAAAATTATATCAATCATGTTATACGATAAAGTATAGCACATAAACTATAAAGCACTAAGTAATATAATGCAGAAATAGCATGAATTCTATAATTGCTAAAAAGATTGCTTCAAGGATGAATGCAAAAGGACAGACATCTCTAGTACACTACCTTTTTAGCTTTTTTTGGTGATTTAGCTCAAATTGTTTGCATGGTATACAGTAGACTTCTTTCGAAACTCTACTTCTGCTGGTGATTTGTACGTCGATGCGGTACTCGAATCCTCACGTACATTAGAGTACGCTGCGGTTCGAGGTGAAGCGTCTCCTTCAAATCCCTCAGCATAAGCGAGTTTCGAAAGAAGTCTATTGACTTCAATATCTATTATATCATACTTTTAACTTACAATTGCTTCGCTTACGCTCGCTAATAGACTCTGTGGTATAGGTATTTGTAAACTTTCAACAGTTGTACCACTTTGTGGCTTGCGATGACAATTATTTGTTTCTGTAATTTAGTATTTTCTATCATTAGTTATAACTTTTAAACTGCCTTGGTTCAACATTTCAATAAAAATACTTGCAATTTCTAAAATACTTCATATAATGTGCTGGATTTTTAATAAAAACCGTTTGTACCGGTAATATTAGTTTATCAAAATAAAAAAAATAACTTTAAAATATTATAAATTATGGCAAAAAATAAAAACTTCAATATTGAACAATACCTAAAACTTACTAATGGTCTAAGAGGGCAGGAGTACAATGATAATGATTTTAACGTATTAAGTAAGTTGATAGGAGAAATACGAAATCAAATGTTTGGGCAGAAGAGCGAAGAATTGTATAAGAATGCACAACGATACTATGATACTGAACGTGCTTTAGAATTGATGGAAAATAATAATGAAATAACAGTAACATTTCAAAATGTATTTGGCAAATCAGTTACACTAACAAAAGATGCAGCAAAACAAATAAAAACAGAAGTTGAACGGAGCGTACAAGCTATAGAAATTAAAAAAGAACTGATAAATAGTTTATGGCAGAAATTTGAGCAAGACAAGAGTCATGCTCCAAAAATATATAGTGAGAATGCGTTAAATGAAGTCTTAGAAGGTTTAGGTTATGAAGCAGATGATTTAGTGTTACCACCATTTAATAGTTTACCTAATGCTCAAGCCCAAGCACCAGCGTATAATTATGTAGATAGAGATGATGAAGATGAAGACGCCTTATATAGTTTATCCAATGCTCGACTCCAAAGACCAATACATAATGATTTCAATGAACAGGATGAGTTTGGAACTATGGCAATCTATAAGCGTGGGGTTGAGCAAGGTGGATTTGGTGGTGATTTTAATGATGCTCGTGCAGGAAATCATCAGTTTGACAATTTCAATGTTGAACAGGGCAATGCTTTTAATAGTTTAGATCACACCCAAGCGAATGATTTTCTAACACGAGTGAAACTTTTATTTAGACCAATACCTGCTCACTTACATCGGTTCAAAAAACATTGTGAATCTAAGTTTTTAGAATATTATACATATGGTAATATTAGTAGTATTCAGAGTATAATAGACAGTGAATGCATGCTAGAAGAAAGAGTAAAGATTACACAACAGATTATTTCCTTAAGAAAATCTTATTTTAATGATCAATCTTTTCATCATCCGGAGCAAAAGCCTGTTGTAGAGGAAACCCCATTGATTTCAGGTATGGCTGGTATACAATTGCAACAATCGCCCGTACCAAAAGCTAGAACAAGCCTAGCACAAAGTAAGCCTCAAGAATCTGCAATAACTCAACCACGTAATTCAGATGAAGAGGTAAAAAAAATAAACAAATGGCTTGAAGACAACAAACTACCAACATTGAGTAGTTACAGTACAATACTTTTAAAGAAATATTATCAAGATCCTTCACAAAAAGATTATTTGGGAAATATCTGTGTTCAACAGTCACTTTTTGGACAAGACAGACAGAAATTGATTAGTCTTATCACAGGTGAATCGAGTGTACGTGAGAAATTTCTTTCAGAACTTGACAAAAATGGGCTAAAAGTTTCTAGTAGTACAGAAAATGCTATTATGCAATTCATAAGTGTAGGAAAGTCATTAAATTGGTCTAGCATAAACGAAGAGCCACTGGTACAGATATTTATAGAGCAAGAACTCAGTAAATACCAAGCACTAAAAAATACAGGAAAAGCAAGAGAGTACACTATGGATTATAAAGCATGGCAACATGCAAATGAAACAACAACAAATATAGCGGCAAGGGTAGAAACAAACAAACTACAGGCAGTTCAAGTTGCCGAAAAAGTAAAAATTCAACAATTGTTGGAAAATTACCCTAATACAAAACCAGTATTCAATAAACTGCAAGAGTTAAATCTAGGTTACTCACAGATCAATAGAGTTATAAAAAAGATAAGTGAGTTTCTTAGCAATCCAAACAGTGATAAAGGAACTTTTAACGCAGAATTATCAACAGCATTAGTATTAAATTACTCGGATGATGAGTTCAATCTTGTAAATAAAATATTTACTGCTACTATTTCATATAAAGAAAGATATGATCACAACGGTAATGCAGGCTATTTAAACGAAGATGTAGGTCATAATGCAGGTTATTATTACGATCACGATGATTATACAATAAATTTATTAGGGGAAGAGGGAATTTAAAAGTCATTTTTCACTTTTGATGCCATCCCTGTGAAAGTGCATAGACGTCAGTTTAAGAATTAACCGTCATTGCGAGAGTCGCGAAAAAGCGGCGACGTGGCAATCTTGTGAAGGAGGCCTTGCTTAATGAAGATTGCCACAGTGCCTAACTGTGCTTCGCAATAAAGTTGCAGTGGCAAAAAATAAAACAGCAAGCTATTTATTTGGATCGCCACGCCACTTTGTGGCTCGCGATGACAACTATTTATTTCTGTAATTTAGTAATGTCATTGCGAGGAGCCGCAAAGCGGCGACGCGGCAATCTAGGATACGCGAAGCGTTACTCTAAAAAAACAGTTTCGCTGTTTACCTAGATCGCCACGGCATCTAAAGAGCCTTGCTATGACGATTATAGAAAAATTTAGGGTACTATGGCATTTAAGCTTGGTTTGTGGTTTCATTTTATCTATAGGCTTTGCTCCATCGAATTCAAGTTATAAATACAAAAAACTTCTTAATAAAAATTTGTATAAAATAAAATAATACCACCATGCACGAGCATATAACTAAACTCAATAGCATAGAATTAGGCAATTTATTTTCTATAGAAAATATTTTAGAATTATTATCAATAGGCTTATAAATAAATATTATCAGCTTTGCTAAATACAGTGCAGAGAATAGCGTACTTAAAGCTAGTACTACCATAACTAATATTTGATTTTGTTCTGCAGCAGCTAACATAATATAAAATTTACTAATAAAACCACCAAAAGGAGGAATGCCTATTAAGGATAAACTGGCAATGAGTACCATAAAGCTAGTTTTGGGCATTTCTTTAGCAGTACCTATAAGATCAGAGACTTGATTGGTATTCTTTAAGCTATAAATACTTCCCATCCCATAAAATAAACAGATTTTAGTAAATGAATGTGAACATAAATGTAGGATAGCAGCTCCCATAGATTTTGATGTAAACATGAAGCTACTAAGTAAAGCTATAGATAATTGGTTAATGGTAGAATAGGCTAAGATCTTCTTAATATTATCGCTCTTTAATGCTTTGAAAGAACTATAAATTATAGTTATAATTGGTAAGAAAATAACCCAGTTAAGTTCTACAAAAAGAGATTGTAAATATTTAAGACCAAAAATATACATCAGAATTTTATAAATGCAAAAAAGTCCAGTTTTAACAACTACCACAGCATGTAGTAAGGCACTTACTGGGTAATGTGCTACCATCGCGGCTGGTAACCATTGATGTACAGGAAATAAAGCTGCTTTTGATATACCAAAAATAAACATTAATAACAAAATTATTGTTTGATTCTTGGAGAAATAATATTTGATAAAACCTTGCGATGTAAAATCTCCATGACCTGCTTTAGCATAAATAATTATTAGTGCTGGCAAGAATAGTAATGTCCCTGAAATCATTAATATTTTTAAATATTTATAAACCCCTGCCATAACTTTATCTCCACCACTGTGACCAATTAGTGAAGCAGTTGATAATGTTAATAGTTCATAAAAAATAAACATAGTAAAAAGATTCGAAGATAATGCTGCCATCCCGCCAAATAACACACTTAGATTAAGGAAGAATAGAAAACGACTTGAATTATCGATATTATTGATTGCCAAATATTTGGTTGTATAAATTAAAGCACAAATCCATAAAAAGCTCAGCAAAGTTAAAAAAATGAGACTGAGTGCTTCTAAATGCAGCCCTATAGAAAAATTACCATATATGTTTATTGACAGATTTGCTTTTACGCCTTTCAGAAACAACCAGTCAATAATTAAAATATTGACAAAAAAGAAGCTGCTAATGGTAATTAATAAAGAGTTACGGGTGTTATTATTACTATTACTGATAAGGGGAGCTACTAAATTTAGGATAGCTAGCAGTAAAGTCGATGAAATCAAAAAACTAGGGGTAATAGCAGAATACATTACTGCTCTCCGAGTGGCTGTAACTCAGGGGTATTTGAACTTTTCCCGATGTTGTGTCTGCAAGCGATGGAAGCACTATATCTCATATCGTTTTCATGACTCCTAAAAAAGGTAAGAATATTGGTAGAAAAAATTGCATTATACTAATAAAAATTAGTCCACAATACTTAGTGTTCGATTTTAATTGTGTATAATCGTAGTGATCCCAACATAGTTTTTTGGCAATTTTATAATGATAAAGTAACGACATAGCAGAACTTATGACAACAATAACAAACTCTAACCACATATTTTCAACAATCAACAACTCGAAAATACTAATCTTAATGAAAAACATACTACTTATTGGTAAACCACAGCTGTAAATTAGACTAAAAACTACCAAAATACGCCATAACATACTAAATGGTTTCGAAATATCAGAATAAGCAATGAGCAGAAATAAAGCAATCTTGTTAAGGCTATCAGCAAACAAAAAGGGAAATAACAGTGATTCACCTCTAGGAATAACTAAAAGCAAAAACATATAACCAATTTGCACCGCAGAAGAATATATAACAATATTTCTGACTCTTTGGCTTCTGCAAGCAAAATATGTACATAAAATAATAGTTGCCAAAGCTATTAAGCTGATAAAATTTGATAGATACTTAATGATCACATTGTAATCAATAGTAAAATGAATGAACCTCAAGATTATATAAATACCAATTATACTGGATATACTAGCAAGATATGTCAGAATAACAGGAGCAGCTGAACTATAGGTCCTGATCATCCAAAAATGCATAGGAAAAAAAGCTGTTTTTAGTATAGAGCCAATGAGAAAAAAACTAATGCCTAGCATCACTATTTTGGAGTCATAATGCGTCTTAAGAAGCGTTAGATATCTTGCAAAATTCGCTTCTGCTGAGGAATTTAAAGGAGCCACGGAACGCAGAACCGGAGCGACATCCAAATTACCAGCAGAAGTAGAATTTTGCAAGATATCTGAAACATCTAACATATTAAGGCTGCCTGTGCTGCTTAATAAAAATCCAATGCCTATTAATATCAAAGTAGCCCCGACAGTACCAAGCATAAGATAATCGAAAGCACCGATAACAGCCCTAGGATTATTGCCCTGTGCCATTAATACATAGCTACTTAATGAAGATATTTCAATGAATACATAAAGATTAAAGAGGTCATTAGTACTTACAATACCAAGATAGCCGCTATGGGCAAATAATAAAACTGCATAAAATAACGATTGTCTTTTTCTATCAAGAAATCTAAGTATGGTATTTGTAACCAATTTGTTACAAAAGATTAGAAAAAATAATAATACGCAATTAATATAGATAATTATAGGTTGGTTCAGATAGTCTAGCCGATATTCAATACCTATAGGGGCATGCCAATCACCAAAATTATATGATACGCCCTCTTTATTAATTACAGATAAACCGTAAATACTTAAAAATAAACTTAGTGCAATCGATATAACTGCTATAATTCGAGTAGCTAGCCTATAGCGAAAAGTGAGTATTGAGAATAACGCTCCAAAAAATGGTAGCAATACTTGCAGAGCGGGAAAATGTTTAATTAATGTCATTCACTTCGATCATTAGTCGTTTCGCTAAAATTAATCTCACCTTCTGATATAGTATTAAATTGCTTAGAAATACGGTAAATCAAGCTAAGACCTAATGATAAAGTAGCAAACCCAACAACAATAGCCGTGAGCATTAACACCTGAGGGAGTGGACTTGAATAGCTATGTAGTATTGTACGTTCAATTGGTACAATACCTCCATTTACCTTACCAAGCATAAGGTAAAAAATTAGCACCGAACTTTGCATTACACTAAGCCCAATAATTTTACGAACATAATTATCACTAGTTAACATTATAAATAAACCACTAACTAACACTAACAGTGTAAAAAAATATAAAATTTTTGAGATATATATAGTTTCTAAAAACATTATTGCTTAACTTAATTAATAGACTTCCTGCATATAGTTAACCCGAATAACATTACACCAAATTCACAAACGTCATTGCGAGAAGCTAGTTTAGTAGCGACGAAGCAATCCATAAAAGTAACCAAAAATGGATTGCTTCGTCGACTCACGTTTCTTCGCAATGACACCGGTTCACTATGGCTAAATGTTAATCAGGTTAACTATTTAGCTATAAGTTTAATACGGCTTAAATGCTTCATTAAACACACATACTATTTTTTTACCATGACGTATTGACAGCTTGTGAAATACTTGTTCAATAATCACCATATTAGCGTTATCTTGTGAGAGTCTATAATTTACCATCGACTCTCTAAGAGCTTCATCAACTGCAAAAATAGCTGGTAACTCAGCATTTTTATCTCTGAATTGTAGGTAAGTATACACTCCATCATCAAAAATTTTAATTGGTGCAATCGATTCATTACCACTTATGGAATAATTAAAATTATATTTTTCAGGATGCGATAAATCAAGGTTAGCTGAAGATGTAACGTAATTTTGTAAGTGATCTCCAGAATTCTCATCATCAGGATAAATAAACCTTAAATTAAAAACCATATCTGGATCCCTCATATCTAAGGCTTCTGTAGCATATAGTTCAAAAAAGTAAGTTCGCTTATTAGTAATAAGCGTCATATTAGTTGTAGCATCTTGTTCCATCGGTTTAATGAAGATCCTATGACCCGCTGGTACTATTTGCCAAGAAGTGGTGTCTCCCATGGAAATACTAACTATTTCTTCATCTTTTGCTAGCTCTATACTAGCCTGATAACCATAATATCCAGTAAACTTAAATACATCATCAGGACTATAAACCATTACCCTAATTCTACTATCAATCGGCATTGGTCTAGATTCCCTAACGGCTAACGCAGTATTTACAAAAAATACTACTACAAAAAATATTATTAGTTGCTTCATCTTATTTTTTTACTTTTATCTTCTATTAACTTAAGTTTGTAACCAGTGACAGCAAAATTAAATCTTGAGTTAGGCGGTAGATGTATATTAATTGCATCTATTTCAAAATTTATTGTAGCTTGCCACACCATATTTTCTAAAATATCATTAGAAGCGTTTTTTGCCAAAGATGTAAATGTAACTTCAGCCTTATTATTTTTATGATAAACCACTGATGATATATTAACAGAACGCTTTAAGGACTTTTGGTAACGCATAACTGGAGACAATGGATTGTCAATATTCATAAAATTGGCAAATTGTCTAAATATTATACGCGTAGAGTTATTCTGCATAAATATATACTGAGGACGAAGTAAATCATAGTCATATGATTCTCTATGTATAACGTAATTTCTAATCATAATATCTGCAATAGAATTAATTGCATTATGCTTAATATGATTAGCGTTAGTTATTGTTGCACTTTTAAGGGATTTAGCACTAATTGCGTATCTCACCTGACGCTTTACTGGTAATAAAGTCTCAAAATTAATCACCACACTTAGAAATAATACAAAAAGAACTACACTAAATATCAACAAAAATGTTCTGTGTACAAGTGGATATATATATTTAAAATTATACCATCTTTTAGCATCAACAAAATATTCACCAGACTTAATATATTCTTGAACAGAACTTAACACCTTATCCATTAGCTTTAAAATAATTGCTTACCTATATCGGATTCTAACACATATTAGAAAAGATGTTATAATTTTTTATAAAAATTATTCTTTTAGCCTGTGCAAAAAGCTAATTTTGTGTCTACAATACCAATAAAAATCGTATTAAGAATAGTCAAATTAAAAAGAGTATTTGACTCAAGAAATGTTTGTTGTTATAAGCTCTGTGTATACTAAGTGTACACTTATACACTAGTATTTAATGATGGGGCGTAGCCAAGTGGTAAGGCAACGGTTTTTGGTATCGTCATTCGGTGGTTCGAATCCATCCGCCCCAGCCATTCTCTGATTTCAGTGCATTTTGTGAACATATCAAACGGTGGACGCAAGGTATAGTCTAGCTTCTGACCGTTTAGTTTGAGGTTCTTCTTTACTAACTTCACCACCAAGTCTTAAATCAATTAATGAATCTAGCTTGCTTTCGATCTCTGTATGTTATTTCTTTAGGTAAACAAAGAATATGCAAGAAATTCTAACTAGGAATATGCGTTTTTTCTTGCATTTTACGGGAGATCCATACAAGGTTATGTTATAAATATTGGTCATTTTAGAATGTTATTGATAGATGTAAGTAAAAAATGACTTGTGTGAGATACGAGAACAATTTATAGGGGAATAAAAAAATTAACTTTTATATTTAGTAACATATTTTATTATGCTAACTCCTATGTAAAATAAAGGAGTGCTACATATTGTGAAGAAAAGTTTAAATGAATAGCTGTTCACTATAAGTGACCACATACGATCTATTGGTAGCACTCCAAATATACTCATGAAGCTAATAACAATACAAGTATCTATAAATAGCGAAATTGCTGTACTGCCATTGTTCCTAAGCCATAGCCATCTACCATGAGTGACTTTACGTATCCATAAATAAATTGTAATATCAATAAGTTGAGCAGTGTAACAGGCAATAATTGAGCCTATGAAAGCAATACTATATAACCCAAAAACCTTATGAAAAGTTATATTATCGATTTTAGACCATTCTGTGGCATTTAACCTATCCATTATTGCTATAATTAATACAACAATTATATTCATAGCTAGTGCAAGTTTAACACAGAAATTAGCTTTGGTTTTCCCATAAAATTCAACAATTAAATCAGTAAGTAAAAATGTTAATGGGTATGTTATCGCGCCTACAGAAAGTTCAAAAGTATAAAAAGGTAATATTGGTAAGAAAACAAACTTTTGATATATTAAATTACCTATTACAATGAGAATTGCAAATAATACGCATATAGTAATATAAATTTTTTCATCTATGGTCATGTTTTTGGAATCATAAATTAAGAATATTTTGAGTAAAAACTATAATTTAAAATAAATAAGTTTACCTAAAATTCAACTTATAAAATTATTTATATATGGTAAAGCTTGTTGTATTATACTGCTTGTAAATGAAGAGTTGGTAGACGATAGAATCAAAATCAACAAGTGCTAGGAGTGTTCAAGCCGAGGAGCACAGCGTACATTAGTACGTGAGGAGTGGAGATCATAAAGTACGACGACGTGATGATTAGTTTTCGGAAATGGTATAAGTCCCGTAATTAAGGTTAGTTCATTAGACTTCTTTCGAAACTCTACTTCTGCTGGTGATTTGTACGTCGATGCGGTACTCGAATCCTCACGTACATTAGAGTACGCTGCGGTTCTGCGTTCCGCGTCTCCTTCAAATCCCTCAGCATAAGCGAGTTTCGAAAGAAGTCTATTAGATATCTTGCAAAACTATACTTCTGCTGGTAATTTATTCATGCTTCCGGTACTCTGCTCCTCACGTACATCATCGTCCGCTGCAGGTCGAGATTCTGTGGCTGCTTTAACAACTTCATCATGCTTCGGCTTCTTTGTAGCCATTGTAATAATTTATTATGAGTTTTTTTGTTTGCTAGGCTTGAGTACCAAACACATTAGGTTGTATATGTTTACTCTTAGTAGGTATAATTGCCTATATACTTGTTCAATAAATGATTTTCTAGCAATTGACAAGCTTATTTTTATTTGTTAGCATCAAAGACTACCATAATATTATTTTAAAAACAAATTCACTACAACTAGAATATCAAATATGCAATCTCAAGATACTAACGATTTACGTAAAATAGCTGATATTATTAGTACTAAGCTAAGTGAAAATGATATAGCAGCAACAACATATTATAGATTAAAAGACCCTTGTTCTGCCTTAAATAAGATGATACTAAAGACTAACGAATTAACGGATCTAGTGGCTTTTAGATTTATAGTTGATAAGCTAGAATATTGTTATAAAGTGTTGGACATTATCTGTGGCATCTATTCTGTTAAAACAACAGAGAAAAAGAACTATATTGATTATCCTAAAGATAATGGTTATCGTTCCTTGCATATTGTTACGAGTGTCGGCAACCCTAAACGTGATGTGGAAATGCAGGTACGAACCAATGAGATGCATGATATGGCAGAATTTGGTACAGCAAATCACGATGAATATAAAAAGACGCAGGCAGCAAAGATAAGAGAGTTACTGCCTACTGGTATATTGAATGTAGCTGATATTAATACTGAGCTAAATAAAGCGTACGACATCTTTACCCATTTTAATTGGACTATACAAGAACTTATTGATTATGAGCAAACAATTATAAATCTTTATCGTATTTATCAAGACAACTTGCGTAAAGTATGAAGTGCATAGTGTTATTGAGTAACTAAAATATGTGCTTAACGCGAATTCGGGATAAGAATTAACTAATTCTTATCCCGAATGGGGGTATATGCCCAAATTTTTTTGGGTTAGCTATAGCTTCAAACCATATTTGGCTAGTAAAGATGAAAGCTCTAATTTTATACTATTTAGTTCTTCCAAACTATCTGATTCATATCTAGCAATAATTTTAGCTTCAGTATTCGAAGCTCTTAGTAACCACCATGCATACCTTTGAAATTTACTGGCTTGAAATTCATTGGGCATATTATGTGAGTCAACCCTTATACCATCAATATCGTTGAAACTAATATTTCTGCTGTTTAAATCCTCTTTTATTTGCTGAATAATATCAAATTTAAGGTTATCTGGTACAGAAATCTTAATTTCAGGGGTACTATAACATTTAGGTAACTCATCTATCATATCGTCCAAAGTTTTTTTTGACCTTGATAATAAATCAACAAACCGTAGGGCGGCATAAATTGCATCATCATATCCGTAATATTTATCAGCAAAAAATATATGACCACTAGTTTCACCGCCAAGTAACGCCTTAGTTGTTTGCATCTTATCTTTGATAAATGAATGACCTGTTTTCCACATTATCACGTTTCCGCCATATGACTTAATCTGATTAAATATGCTACTGCTTGATTTGATATCCATTATAATAGTTGCATTTGGATTTTGATCAATTACATCCTTTGCTAATATACCAAGGATTTGGTCGCCTAAAATTATTCGTCCTTTCTTACTTACAATGCCTATACGATCTCCATCCCCATCGAATGCAATACCAATATCGCAATCCTGAGTCTTAACTATCTCTATTAGTTGTTCTAGATTCTTGGGAATAGTTGGATCTGGGTGGTGATTAGGAAAATTACCATCAATTTGTGAATTTATAACGATATTTTTGTTAGGTAATCTTAATGCTAATAAGTCAATAATATTTCCAGCCGCACCATTGGCAGAATCCCATGCGACTTTTATTTGAGGAGCTATAGTTATTCCTTGCAAAATCCTATCTAGATATTTATCGGTAACATTTAAATTGCGTATATTACTTAGTGCTAGAAATTTTTTTGGTATAATAAGATTGGTGGACCAATCTTGGCTTAGAATATTATTCAGTAAATCTTGTATTTGTTGGTCGAAAAAAGGCTTGCCTTGTGATAACAACTTAAAGCCATTATCATCTTTGTGGTTATGGGATCCTGTTATCATTATGCTAGCTTGTGGCTTAAATATTTTATCAGCAAAATATAAAACAGGGGAGGGGACAATACCTATTGAGCTAACCTTCCCCTTAGCTGAAATAATGCCATTAACCAAAGCATGGTAAAGGGCAGGGGAGCTTAATCTACCATCACGTCCTATAAATATTTCGTTCCCTTGCTTGGATATATGCATTTTGGTAAAACAAAAGCCAATTTTATAAGCAATAGTTGGATTAATATCTATTAGACTGCTGCCACGAATGTCGTACAGTCTAAAAATTGTTCTATTTATTTCCATTGTTATTATAATTGAGTATACTTACAAAACTTGAAATATTGATTATATTATAAATGAAAATTTTAGCATTTGATACGGCAAATAATAGTGCATCTGTTGCAATCTCTGAAGATCAGGTTATTCTAGCCTATATTGAGGAATTAAGGTCTTCTATGCAAGCTGAAACTATAGTGCCAATGATTGAAGAAGCATTGAAAATAGCAAAGCTTTCTTATCATGACTTAAATTATTTGACCGTTACAAACGGCCCTGGCAGTTTTACAGGCATTAGAATAGGGCTATCAGTGGCAAAAGGCATTTTGCTAAGTACAGATATAATAGGCACTACTATATCTAATTTTGAGTTTTCTTGGTGGATGGCTAGCAGGCAAGTAAAAAATTATAATAAAATTTTTATTTTTCTCAATGCATATAGAGGGCAATTATATAGCCAAGTTTTTGACCAAAATGAACAAGCTTCTATTCCATCACTGATAAATTATGACCAAGCTGTGGAGTTATTAAATACAGAAGATGCTACTATTAATGTCTGTGCAGGTAGCGGGGTAGAGATGATATACGACAAGATTAGGGATATAAAAAATTTAACAATTTTACCTCGTTTTACTAGAGTTAAGGCACTGCATATATGTAAATATATAGCCGATAAAATAAGGAAGCACAATTTCTCTAACTCCATAGAGCCGTTATATATTAGACCAGCTGATGCAAAGATTAGAGTTCTTACATAATTCTACTACTACAAACCTCAGTTTTGGATTAAAATTTTTAATTTTAATCCAAAACTGGCTATAACATCAGAAAAATGCATTCTTGAAGCGGCTGGTACGAATGCATTTTAATCTATTATCGCTAATAATCTTATTTTTATATCAATAAAAATAAGATTATTAGCAAATGAAATATTTAACAATCAGGCGTCAAACCGCTTTAAGCCTGATTGTTTACTTTCTCATTCCAATTTCGGATTAATGAAATTAATCCGAAATTGAGGTTGCAAGAAGTCTATTAAAAATTTCTTAACCTCTTCCTTTACCTTCCGTCTTTTCATTATGTGGAGGTGGTGACGTTGGTGCTTTAGATGACATATGTGATTTTGCTTTTTGCCCAACAAATTTTGCTTCATTCTTCAATTGTTCAGCCAATGGTAGTTTGCTCTTGTCATCAGAATATCCATGCCATTTGTCTTTTAAATATTCACAAATTCTTTTAATAAAATTTTTCCTTGGTATTATCGTATTCGATGATTCAGCTCGATCGTTTACTAATTGCTTAGTAAATTTCTTTACTGTATATTTATTTGGATTATCGATAAACTTATTTAACTGTTCCGCAGCTTTTTTAGCAATGTCATTAATGGACTGTGAACTTAATTTCCCTGTCTTTGTATCTTTTTGAGTTTTGATTGCTTGATCAATTCGCTCTATCAATATGTCAGATAAAGCCTCTGTAGCACCATTTGCTTTTTTAAATGTGCTTATTGTTTGCGGCTTTACTTCTTCATCTGATATGATTTTTGCAACTCTTTCTTTCATATCTGTTTTATATTGTTGCTCATTAAGAGGAACAGTTAATAACTCTCTCGATAAACCCTTATTACTATCAATAATTGCTTGAGAGTCTTTTTTCTTACAATTTGTTTGGATTGCTTGTATATCACTAATAAATCGATCAGCAATCTTACCAGTGCCGGCTACATCAATTACTACTTGCGGTGTTAATTCATAATCTCCTGCTTTTCCTAACGTAGCGGTAATATTTACAGCCATATAATCTTGGCTATTAAATTCCGTACCCATCATCTTCCTAAGGTCACTATCTGGCAAGAAAGCATCCATACTACAATCAAACATGATATTTTGTCCACCGATATATGATACGTTATGATCTTTATCTATAGTGATCTTGGACATACTGCCATTTCTTAGCCATTCACTTCCAGGATCATATCCATAGTTATCAAATGCTTTTAGTTGCAACTTAGAGAATCCAACTATAGCACCAGCTATACTACCTTGGTGATTTGCAGCTAAAATATATTCTGTTTGTGTTTTTGATAAATGATAATCCTTTGTTAATATATCATGCATATCTTGATAAGTTACCTTATGGTCCTGACCTTTGGCTGACTTACACTTAGCTAGTAAGTCTACTAGCTGTCCATCTTGGGTTTCAAGATAAAAGACACCACGTTCTATATCCTTGTTAACCTGTTTTTCACTAGACCTAGGATTTTTTTGATAATCTTTGTCATGTTTAGGATCAAAGGACTCTGCTATATATTGTAAGTCTTTATCTATATTTTGTGCAGCATCATCAGATGTAAAACTATGTGATTTCATAATATAATATCTCCTTAGTTAACTTGCATGCAATAAACTAGATTAATAAACTAGTTTTCAATAAGCTTTTTCCACATTGACTATGATAATAGGTGATTTATTTATCTCATGTTTCAATGTTTTACGAATAGCTGACCTTACAGCATTCTCAATCTGTTCATTGAGAATGCTACCTTTTGATTTTCTCTGAATTTCTATCGTTTCAGTAATATCATCTTTAATCATATTAATTAGCTGTGCATCATCGTCAGAGTCAAGAAGCCCCGGCATAGATAAAATAGGTCTGCAATTAAGGTTACCATTTTTATTTATTACCAAACTTGCCACTACTATACCAGAATCACGCATACGTCTACGAGTTCTAAAAATTGATGATTCTGCTGGTAAAAGATAATTGCCGTCAACGGCTAAATAACCTGTTGTTACCTTGGATAAAATACGAGGATTATGAGGATCAAGTAATAATAAGCTACCATTTTCTACCTCAATAGCGTGTTTTATACCATTTTTACGAGCTAATTTTGCTTGCTCATGTATATGTACCGGCTCACCATGCACTGGTACACAAATCTGAGGTCTAATTAGAGAGTACATGTGTTTGAGTTCGTCAATTGCTGGATGCCCAGAAACATGGACAAAGTGATCTCGTTCAGTTATCACTTCAACTCCTGACCTTACAAAAATATTAAACATACGGAAAATTTTCTTTTCATTGCCGGGAATAATTTTTGAAGAAAATATAATTGTATCTTTAGGAGCTAACTTTATACTATGGTGACTATTATTTGCCATTTTTGCAGTAGCTGCTAGAGGCTCACCTTGGCAACCAGTAGCAATAACTAAAAGTTCTTGCCTTTTAAATCTTGCTATATCTCGTTCATCGATCAAAGGGGCAATATCTTTCATATAACCACTTTCCTGTGCTGCAAGCAAAATTCTATGCAAACTTCTTCCCGATAGGACAACTTTTCTTTTTGCCATCTGACCTGCGTGAATTAGGGTCTCAAGACGAGCCAAATTTGAGGCAAAAGTTGTTACCACAACCATCTGAGGACAACCTGCGATAATATCTACTAAACTTTTACGTACGTCTCCTTCCGAGCCAGAAGTTCCTTCATTAAATACATTAGTTGAGTCACAGACTAAAGCTAGAACCCCTTCATCACCATAAGATTTTAGTAGAGCTTCATCAGCTTTCTTACCAAGTACCGGATCATTATCAAATTTCCAGTCTCCTGTATGGAGAATATTGCCAGCTTGTGTACGTATCATAATCGCCTGCATTTCTGGAGCTGAGTGGGTTAGCGGTATCATCTCTAGTTGGAATGGATCAAGATTTATTTTTGCCGAAGGCTTTACTTCATGAATTTTTATAGTTTTAGCAAAATCATATTCTGCTAATCTAAGTTTTAGAAAATTTGCTGTAAAGGTAGTGGCATATATTGGACATTCTAGGCTACTCCACAAATATTGGATTGCTCCCAAATGGTCTTCATGTGCGTGAGTTAGAACTAAACCTACTAGATCTTTTTTATAGCGTTCAATAAAGCTAATATCAGCAATTATCATGTCAACACCTGGTAAATAATCATCGGCAAAACCGCTACCGCAATCAACCATCAACCATTTTCCTTGATAATGATATAGATTGACATTTATGCCTATTTCATTTGCACCACCAAGTGGTAAAAATAGTAAATCATTTTTATGGTTTTTAATGTTGAATGACATATTAACTTCTATATTATGTAGGGTTTGAGTATACTTTTATAACTTATTTTTGGCTTGTAGTCTATGATTAATACTAATTTAGTTTATACTAGTATATTCACCTTTGGTATAGTTTCATTATTAACTATACTATTTCCTAATTTGGATATAGATTTCTCAAAATTATTCTACGACAGCAATAATGGATTTATCTATCGTAACAATAATATTATACAATTATTATTTGAAGTTATTCCCATATTAACTAAACTACTGACTATAGTAATATTATTATACCTACTTTACTTAATTGTTAAGTACAAAACTTTTAATAGGCTTATTATTTCAGGAAGCATTTATATAATTTTATCTACAGCAATAGGTCCTGGGCTACTAGTAAATTATATATTTAAAGAAAATTTTGGTAGGGCTCGTCCGCTGCAGATTAAAGAGTTTAATGGTACAAAAAATTTTACTAGAGCCTTCTCAATCTCTAATGAATGTTTACATAATTGCTCATTTTCATCAGGCCATGCAGCTATGGCGTATAGCTTAACTAATCTTGCTTATGTTGCTCCTTTGATATTTTTCTCAAGAATTTACAGTATTACATTGATTTTTGGTACATTAGTTGGACTAAGTCGTATATTAATGGGAGGGCATTTTTTAAGTGATGTACTGGCTTCTTGTGTTGTTATATTAACAATTAATCATTTATTGTATTTATGTTGGCAAAAACTAAAATTAATTTAAATAAAATTGCGATTGTTTATAATAGTTCTACAAAATCATTAGGACTAGTTAGACAGCTTGAACTAGTTTATAAGTTTTGTAAGGTAGAAGAAGCAGAAATAATTGTTGTAGTTGGAGGGGACGGGGAATTACTACATGCGATACATCGTTATATGCATCTTGATGTTTCTTTTTATGGAATTAATTCTGGTAACATTGGGTTTTTAATGAATCCAGTTATTGTTGAAAAGTTAATGGATAATTTACAAGAATCTATAATTTCTCATTTATACCCTTTAAAAATGCAAGCAGAAAGCATAGACAATAAAACCTATACTGCCCTAGCTATTAATGAAGTATCAATATTTCGTAAAACCAACCAAGCTGCTAAATTCAAGATCGAAATTGATCAAGTTGAGCGTATGAGTGAATTAGTAGCCGATGGGGCAATGGTTGCAACCCCAGCTGGCAGTAGTGCGTACAACTTATCTGCTGGAGGTCCTATTTTGCCACTTGAGTCAAACGTATTATGCCTCACACCAATTTGTCCTTTCCGTCCAAGACGCTGGCATGGTGCGTTACTACCATTTTCTACTACTATAAAGTTTGAAATCTTAGAAAGTAATAAAAGACCAGTAAATGCAGCTGCAGATTTTCAAGAGTTTGATAATATTAAGTCAGTATTAATTAAATCTGTAAAAAACAAGAAAATAAAGTTATTATTTGATAAAAAAAATAGCCTTGAAAATCGAATTATTAAAGAGCAATTTAATGAGTAATTCACCTTACGTATAACATTTAAAAGTTATAGGGAGAATAGCCTAGAGCTATTAGCGAGGAGTCACTTTGGTCATAACTGTCAAAAGTTAGTAAATACAGTTTCCCTATACGTCTATTAGCGAGCGAATGTACGTGAGCGTGGCAATCCATGAAGCTTGTCATATAGATTACTTCGTCAACCTACGGTCTCCTCGCTAATAGACGATTTTTTAACTTTCAAGTAGTTGTGGGTTGATGTCATCCCAGCTTTCGCTGGGATGACATAATGGCGGTGACATCCCCCCTAATGGCGATGATTAATTGAGCCTACTATATAATTTATTACATCGATACTTGAGGTTAAAAAATAATTTTTATCAAAACTAAAGATTATTTCTCCCTTTTTTCTTAAAGCTTTGTTATAATCACCTAGTTAACCTGAATTTGATAGTAATAAGTTAATAAATTTAATATGAGAATAAATGAATAAAGAATTTGTAAGACATTTCCTAATAGGCTTTTTTAGTGTATTTAAAATATCTCAAACGACAGTAAGAAAAAAGCCAGAGATAGATTTACTTGAATACTTTATTAGGGTAGAAAAAGATATTAATTCAACATTTCAAGAAATAAGAAAAGAATATGAAAGATAGTAAAAGTTTTTTTGCTAATAACAATAGGTTGAACAAAGGATATTTAAAAGTTAGTAATCCTAAGGAGTCTGATAATAGCTTCTATAGTAAGAAGTTTGCACATGTTTTGCCACCTGTAGATTTAATGGCAGAATATGAAAATATTTATCCAGGAACATTGATAAAGCTAATTGCCATGGCAGAAAAAGAGCAAGTACATAGACATCAGATGGATATTAAAAGTATTGAGGTTTATGAAAGCGTAACAAAAAAAGGTAGAATAAGTAGTATTATATTCATGATAATGGTCTGTATTACTACTGTAGTTTTGGCTGTGTTGGGGCATTTTATGATTGCCAGTATTTTCACTGTTTCAGTATTGTTAGGCATAGGAACTGGAGTATTCTTGTCTTCTGCTAAATTTACTAAGCGGAAAGACTATACTAGAAGGTGAAATTATATAAGAATTTTATAATAATTGAGTAAAGATTATGAGTAAATTACAAAAAGAAATGCAAGAAAGGCAGCAAAGTCCTTTTAAATATGTGGTTTTTAGTGGTGGTGGAGCTAAGGGGGCTGGATATTCTGGTGTTTATGAGGGCTTGAATGAATCTAAAGTAATTGAAGGAGTAGAAGCAGTTGCAGGATCATCGGCAGGGGCAATAGCTGCTGCAGTGACTGCATTTGGTATACCACCTAAAGAATATGAAGCTATTTCAAAAAATACAAACTTCAAAGATTTACTTGGGACTCAAGGATTTTCAATTGGTCCGGTGCCGCTTAGTAAAGATGGTACTCCATTATACGAGCTTGTAGATAAGACTATAAGAAAAGGTGCTTATAACTTTTTAAAGGGCAAGAATTTTGTGGAACTTGCTACAGTGAGACATGAAAGGATTTCAGAAGAACTGAGAGAGTTAGACAAAAAAAGGCAAGATCTTTTAAATAAGATTGAAACATTAAAACAACAAGATGATAATAATAGTCAGCAGATTGCTGATATAAATGAAAATATTCGAGGTTTAGATTTTCAGGAACAAGATTTTAAAAAACAATCCAAGAAAATTCAAGCTATAATAGAATCTAATGGTAAAGAATTCATTGAATTAATAAACAAATGTCAAAAGGGTGGTGAACTCCTTTTTAAGGATTTAGCTCTTTTAAGACTTCTTGATCCAGTGCAATTTAAAGACTTATTAATTACTGCAGTAAGGCGAGATGATAGTACTTTACAAATTTTTAGTGCTGAAAATACTCCTGATGTTCCAATTGCTAGAGCTTGCCATGCTTCCGCTTCTCTTCCTTTAGTTTTTCAACCTGTAAAAATTGATGGTGTCGAGTATGTCGATGGGGGGTATAGAGACAATACTCCTATAGGCTATTTCCCTGAAAATGACAGTAAAGTCGATGTTGCGGAAGAGTTGGATGGTTTTGAGAATGTTACCCTAGCAAAAAAGCAAGGTAGGGTTTTAGCTCTTGCCTTCGGTAGTGGTATGGATGATTCAGCAAATATTGCTATATATAGTGCCAAGAATTTTGAAGGTCCAAATGTCCTAGTGAAATTTTTACTTGATGTAGTATATAAAATGCTAGCTAAAGTTGGTGGAAATTTTATATACACAAAAACTAATGAAAAGACTTTTGATGATTTACGTGAAAATGCATTAAATACGGTTACATTAGATACTCAAGGTATATCTACTCTCAGCTTTGATGATGCTGAAAAATATGCAGGTTATTTACATATTAAAGGTCGTTTTCAGACTTTGGAGTATTTAGATAATTTTGAACTTGGTAAAGGGGTAGATAAAGCATTTGAACAACAAAAATTTTTCCTAAATGTTTATGAAGTTTATGATAATGAAAATTTGAATAAAACTTTTTTTAATAAGCTATTAGATCATATAGCTCCAGCGGAAGAAACTAAAAAAAAGAACTCTTGGCAAGATCGTGATGTTATGCGAAATCATCAAGACAAAGCTGACACATTGTTATCTTTTTGTACGGAAGAACGCTGGAAGGGAAAAGATAACAAGGCTGTATTAAAAGAGTATGTAATAGTTGCAGCAACTGCACGCAATAATGAACTTAGAAATGATACCAAGTCTATAGAATCACTGATTAAGACCTTAAATAATCCAACAACACCGAGTAAAATTAAAAATGATTTTGTAGAATTATTAGCTATTGATAAAAAACAAGATCAGAGATTTGATACAAGTAAAAGTCCAGCAAAGAATATTACTGAATTTAAGTTTACAAAAGAAGATTTTAAAGATTTTCTAGGTAAAAATAAAAGTGAGGCATTTCGAGTTAGTAGTGGAGGAAAGGGAGTAGGGCAGACTAAGGGGGGATGATATACTCAAATGATCCTACGAATTGGACTTGAAAATGAATGGTGAGCATGCTAGGTGTACATATAGTCATATCTTTACCCATAAGTTGTAAGTAGTAGAAGAATAGTGTATAAATATCAACCAAGTAAACAAATAATAGGTTGATAAAAGAAGATGCTAAAGTGGATAGAGAAAGAACTAGAATATGTAGATTTGGGAGATGAGCATTTAAATGAAATTAATAAAGGTATATTATGTTGGAAGTAGTAAATATAAACGAGTTTAAAGCGGACTTAGAAAATTTTAGAATTGAAGAACCCACTGATACAAGTAATTTATTTTCAAGTTTTAGCTCTAAGAAAGATTTGTTAGATGCAATAAAGACAGGTAATGTTGAGAAGTGTGAAACGCTTTTTAAGAGTCATTATGATATTAGTTCTCTTTATGTTCTTAGCACTCATCATGTTAGAGATTGTGACGTATATGTGTTTAGCTATATTCTCAGTGAGTTAATTAAAACTGCGGGATTCAATAGTGTAGGATTTCTTCAAACTTTAGGGAAAGCTATAGATGATCCAAATATTAATACTGGAGCATGGTTGTATCTCTCTGTAAGCAGCTATGATAGCCTGCCTGAGTGTAACCCTTTATTAAATGTCCTAGAAGTCCTAGAAAAAAAATTTAAGAATATTCGCAGTGAGACCAAGTATCTTGTTGAGCGTAATAGTGTAGCAGGATATTCAATTTTTTCAAAAAATGCAACAAAGGACACTGAATCAAAATCCATTACTTCAGATGAAAATTCAGATATTGCTGCTAATACAATGTTAAAAATAGCGGACTTAGAAAATTTTAGAATTGAAGAACCCACTGATACAAGTAATTTATTTTCAAGTTTTAGCTCTAAGAAAGATTTGTTAGATGCAATAAAGACAGGTAATGTTGAGAAGTGTGAAACGCTTTTTAAGAGTCATTATGATATTAGTTCTCTTTATGTTCTTAGCACTCATCATGTTAGAGATTGTGACGTATATGTGTTTAGCTATATTTTCAGTGAGTTAATTAAAACTGCGGGATTCAATAGTGTAGGATTTCTTCAAACTTTAGGGAAAGCTATAGATGATCCAAATATTAATACTGGAGCATGGTTGTATCTCTCTGCAAGCAGCTATGATAGCCTGCCTGAGTGTAACCCTTTATTAGAAGTCCTAGAAAAAAAATTTAAGAATATTCGCAGTGAGACCAAGTATCTTGTTGAGCGTAATAGTGTAGCAGGATATTCAATTTTTTCAAAAAATGTAACAAAGGACACTGAATCAAAATCCATTACTTCAGATGAAAATTCAGATACAGTTTATAACAATTGTGACCCACAGCAAGCTGAATCGCTTCCTATTGCAGGTGAAATTGATACAGTGTCTGAAGATTTTTTATAATATAGTCATCATTGTACACATCATATCTTTACACGCGAATTCGGGATAAGAATTTGTCAATTCTTATCCCAAATTCGGTAAAATTATTGAAACAATCAGATTTGAGACGGCTCTGCATCTGATTGTTAAATTAATATTTTGCTAAAAACATGATTTTAAAAGATTAAAATCATGTTTTTAGCTTTAGAAAGGTTTAAAATGCATTCGCAAAACCGCTTTAAGAATGCATTTTTCCTTGTATTAAAGCCAATTCGGGATAAGAATTAACTAATTCTTATCCCGAATTGGGGTTTTACCCATAAGTTTTTAAAAACCTGCCTTAGTTTCTTGCCATCCATTAAAACTGCCATTTATGCTACTACTTGGTTTATTGTTAAATTGTGATATACTGCTCGTAAATGAAGAGTTGGTAGACGATAGTATAACTTCAAGAAGAGCTAGGCAGTAGCAAAGTCGAGCGGCGTAGCGTACATGAGTAACGGAGCAGCGCAGATCTTTGGTCGCGGGAACGCCAATTCTTGGAGTTCACCGAGTATACCAAATCTAAAAATTAGTTTATATAAAAATTAGTCATCTTCTCGGATATTAATTGGCAATCATATTTTTCTAAAATATCTTGTCGAATTTTTTTACCTAGGTGTTTTCTAAGTAGAGGCATAGTGATTAATAGCTCCATAGCTCTTGCTAAATCTTCTGTATTTTGCGGTTTAACTAATAATCCGTTTATTTGGTCTTGTATTAATTCTCTACCACCTGGGACATCAGTAGTAATAATGGCTCTACCATATGCCCCAGCCTCTAAAAGACTACGGCTTAGCCCTTCACGGTAGGAAGGTAATGCTGCAATATGTGCTTTTTTCCATATTTTTTCTATATTTTTCTGATAACCAAGATATTTGATATATCCTAGATTTTGATAGTCTTCTAATATTGATTGTGCTATTGATTGCTTATTATCTTTGTCAGGTTCGCCAACTAACCAAAACTCAGCATCTATACCTTTTTGTTTTAATATTTTTGCAGCATATATAAATTCATATATACCTTTATCAACAATCATTCTAGCTACCAATGCCACCACTATTTTACTACCTAGTGGTTCTAGAAGAAAAGGAAACTTTTCAGTTTCTATACCAACGCTGCATTGTTTAACAATTAAATTTTTGGGTGCTATAGCTAATTTTACCAGTAAAGCTAAATCATCATCGTTTTGTACGACAAATAGCATGCTTCTATAATATCCTATTATGGATATTATTCTAACTATAATGCTTCTAACTAATCTTAGCAAAAAATTACTACTTATAAAAATTAAACCCATACCAACAAAAGTGTTAATAACTTGCGGTAAACTCTTCTGTTTTGAGCATATGCTACACAAGAAGGCAGTTATACTCCCATAAAAAATTGGTTTTATAGTAAAATTATGCAATATATCCGGTTTCTCTTTATTTAATATGCTAATTAACTTGCTTAATAATACTAAATCAGTAAAAGGGTTGATACTTCCACGCTTTATTGAAATTGGAATTACTCGTAAACCATGCTGTTCTATCTTATCTTTAAATTCACTAATATCTGTTAACACTTTAACTTCATAGCCTTGCATTTTAGCGGTTAAAGCAATTGGCAGAAGATGGGCATAAAAGTGCCAATCTGTATTTGTGAAAATGATAATTTTTTTCATTTGCTTTTCTTAATAATAATTCTATAAATAATACCATAGAGCAAATACCCACTTAATTATATCATAAAAATTAACTGCACTAATACCATATGTCAAATTATTTAGTCACTGGAGGTGCTGGTTTTATCGGTTCACATCTTGTTAACTTACTAGTAAAAGAAGGCAATCAGGTTGTAATATTAGATGATCTTTCAACAGGTAATTTCAATTATTCGTTTAATAAAAATGTTGAATTTGTTCAAGGGAATATCTTAGATCAAGATATTTTAGAAAAACTATTTAGAAATATTGATGGTTGCTTCCATCTTGCAGCGATAGCAAATGTACAGGAATCAATTGATAATTGGTATCACAATCATCAAGTGAATTTAACGGGAACTATTAATATATTCCTTCAGGCAAGTAAACAGAATATACCAGTTATATATGCATCATCTGCTGCTGTTTATGGTACAGTAAGTGACTTTCCTTTACAAGAGAATGGTAAGGTAAACCCGCTTTCTCCTTATGCAGTGGATAAATTAGCCTGTGAGCTGCAAGCTAAGGTTTTTGGTGAGCTTAAATCTCTTAAAACCTGTGGCTTACGCCTTTTTAATGTTTATGGTAAAGGGCAACTTAGAGGTTCTGATTACTCTGGTGTAATATCAATATTTAAACAGAAAGTAGAAGAGGGTAAGGAGCTGGTTGTTTTTGGTGATGGTAATCAAAGTCGTGATTTTATACATGTTTCAGATGTTACCAATATGTGTGTTAGAGCCTTGTCTATTGCGAGTACCTCAGCCCCTGTACTAAATGTTTGCACGGGACGTACCTACTCTATAAACGAACTTATTCAACTAATTAATAAGATTGCTATTGTCAAAGGGATAAAATATCTACCAAGTCAGGCTGGGAATATAAATATTTCTGTTGGCAGCACAGAATTGGCTCAGCAACTTTTAAATTATATGCCAGTATATGGGTTAGAAGCTGGATTATTAGAGTTATTTAGTGTAAATTTATGAATTCAAAAGAAACCCTGATTTTAGTATCTGATGTTAGGGGATGGGCTTTTGATAACGTCGCTCAATATGTTCAATCTTTACTAAGTGACCAATATGATTGTCATATTATTTACAGCTGTGATTACAAAACATATAAGGATTTTTTAATCAAATTAAACCAATATACTTCTATTAAATTAATACATTTTTTCTATCGTGGCTATCTGACAGAATTACTAACAAGTATAGCAGATAATTCTAGTAATAGTAAGGCTACAGGAGAAATATTATTAAATACTACCATTACCACTAGCATACCTGATCATCTATTTATTGAAAGTGAAAGTGAAATATTAAAAAATTTACCAACTTTCCAATTTATTGATAACTACTACACTACTTCTAAAAGATTATATGATATTTATGCAAATATCATAGATTATCCAAAGCCTTGGCAAGTAATTTATGATAATGTACTAATTCATAATGCGGAATCAAGTCATGATGAAGATCATGCAAGTTTAGTTGTAACATGGATTGGTAATAGTTCTTGGGGAAGTTGGCATAGTAGTACTCCTGATTATAAAGGTCTAAAAACAGTAATTATACCGGCACTAGAACAGCTTGATAAAGATGGAATTCATATCAAAAGATGTATAGTGGATAAAAATGAGCGAATACGTTCTAAACAAGAAATTTGGGAGATTTTAAAAAAAACAGACATTTTGCTAATAGCATCTGTGCAAGAAGGAACGCCGCTAACCATCATTGAAGCTATGGCATTTGGTTGTGCAATTATCACTACGGATGTAGGTATTGCTAGGGAGGTGTTACCTGAGGTGCAGCATGAATTTATAATTAACAGGAATCATACAGGATTTATAAATGCAATAAAAAAATTAAATGTTGAAAGGGAACTATTAGCAAAGATTAAACAACAAAACTGTTTATCTTATCAGGAAATCTTTGCAAATAAAACTCAAATGCAAAACTTATGGTATTCATTTATAGAAGACTCAGTAAACAATCATACCAAAAAACAGATATTACAAACAAAACAACAAATTTTAAGAAATATAGAGCTTGTTAATAATAAAGATTCTTCCTTTGTAACGTATAGACTGCTCTCAAAAATCCTTTTTCCCCCCTTTCTTAAAGAAATAGCACGATTTCTTCTAAAATATTCTTGGGTTAAGTTGTCTGTTAGACGAATAATTACTATGTTCTATTCTTTTTTTTCAAAAAATGACTATGATAATTTTAAAAATTTTATAATCAAATATCAAGGACAAAATCAAGATCGATGTCATTCCAGCAACGGTGGAAATCTAGATCCGCTGCCTCTAGGACAAAAAGATATTGATGATATTTATGTAATTTATCCTAGCATTTTTCTTGGAGTTGCTAATTCCACTAAAGGATTATTTGATAAAACAATTCCTTTTCCTATGGGGAAACTCAACGTTTTGATAAGTTATATTAACTCATATTTACCTGACAAAGTTATTACTCAAATAGCAAAATTACTTATAAAGACAGGTATTAAAAACTTAATTATATCTGGAGGGCTTGATGTTCATATTCAATTAGTAGAGAAGCTACATGAAATGAAAGGGGATAATTGTTTAAATATCTACTATTTATGGCATGGTTCTCCTGCCCAATGGGTAAATATTGGTCATTGCCAAATTTTTTATAGATGGTTGAATTTATATAAGCAGCATAAAATTAAAGCCATTATCACTCTGAAAAGTGGTCTAGAACAATTTCTTATAGCCAATGGTGTACAATCTTATCTATTACAAAACTTCATACCATTGCTGCTAGACAAAAAGATAATTTCCCGAGAAACTTTAAATTTACCTGGTAAATTTAAAATTGGTATATGGAGTACATCAAACATATGGATCAAGAATCTCTACCCTCAATTTGCGGCGATAAGTATGTTTAAAGATCGAGTTTGTTGTTATACTAATTTCTCTTTTGATAACAATAAATATGCTTCTTGGATGATGGAAGATGTAGAACTTAAAGTTTTTCCTGAGAATTTACCACATAAAGAATTAATAAAATTGATAGCAAATACTAATTTAACTTTATACATTACTAATTCGGAATGTTCCCCTATGATAGTTTTAGAAAGCCTAGGTTTAGGAGTGCCTTGCTTAGTTGGTCCTACAGCGGATGTTTATGATGATGAATTTTTACGTGATATGTTAACGGTTAACCGTGTTGACTGTCCGTTAACTATATTTAATGCCGTAGAAAAGGTTCAACAAAATATTGATATAATTTGTTCTAAGCTACCTGACTTCATTAAAAAATATAATGAAAAAGCTCTTGTTTTAAAAAACTCTTTGCTGACAGTTATAAAAGATAATCACAATACTACAGTGTAGATTTATAGATCTTACTATAGTCAATTGATGAGAATTTGGTGATGTCGTCTTCGATCGCTCGCCTATTATCTATAGGCTTCGCTCCATCGTTCCTAGCATCAAATTTTCCTGAATTTACTATACTTAACTTCAATCACACTGGTTAATTTAATAATGAAGCTAGTAGTACTATTGATTTTATGCTATATTATCTTTAATATTAATATACTCTTCTGCTCCTACGAAGTTTTTTGAAAATATCATGGATTCGCAACTATACTATATGTACGCTACGCCTTTTCACTATTCATTTTCAAATCCAATTCGTAGGATCATTTTAGTATAACTGAGTACTACTAATAACATAAATAATTATTATGAGTAACGATAAACCGTTAATTTCCTTTGACTATGCTATTAAGTACCTTCTGAAAGATAAAGGCGATTATGCTATAGTAGAAGGTTTTATCTCAGCTCTTCTTAAGACCAAGGGTTATAAGGACGTTAAAATAGTAGCCTTACTTGAGGCCGAGAGTAACAAAGAAGATAATAAAAGCAAAAGAAGTCTAGCTGATGTAATTGTAGAAGACGAAGATCATCATAAATACATTATTGAAATCGAGCGTAATGTTAAAGATTCTTTTATTCATAAGGCCTGCTTTAACACCTCAAGACTCATCGTTGATAACCTTGCTCAAAGAGAAGATTATACCCAAATAATAAAGATATTTCATATATCCCTACTCTATTTTCCTATAGGAAATGGTAATGGAGTTATTTACCATGGTAAAACTATTATTCATGAGATAGAAACTAATGAAAGATTAAATGTGCATATTAAGAATATGGAGACTTTTGAGGTTTTTGATGCTACTGACATCCTACCAGAGTATTTTTATATATCAGTGCCTTTGTTTAATGATCGTTTAGAGAAAGAGATTGATGACTGGCTACATGTCATGAAATATGATAAAGTACCACCAAACTATCATTCGCCTTATATGAGCCAAGTAGCGGATAAGCTTAACATTCTCAAAATGACCAAAGAAGAGAGGGCAAACTACTCCTATTACCAAAAAAAACTTTATAACGATAGAGATGAATTGCAAGCTGCTGAAGCTAGAGGTGCAGCTAGAGGAGAAGCTAGAGGTGCAGCTAGAGAAAAAATTGTTATAGCTAAAAACTTACTTCAAGCTGGATTATCAATTGACGTCATTGCTGAGTCTACTGGTTTGAGTATAGAGGAAATCCAAAAATTAACTCTTGTAGCTAATGAACCTCAAGTTTAGCTTATGGAAATTTTAAAAAATTGAGAATTGGCATGATAAGTTTTTGATGTTTCCGGCATCATTATAAATAAAATATCAAACTATCTGACTATAACTCCACTAATCTACAATTGTAGTACTAGATCATGACACAACAAAGTTTCCTAAACTCATTAAATCCTCAACAACTGCTAGCAGCGTCCCATGTACATGGTCCTATTCTTGTGCTTGCTGGAGCAGGGACTGGTAAAACTAAAGTGTTAACGACTAGAATAGCCAACATAATCCAGCAAGGGTTAACTCTACCTCAAAATATTCTAGCAGTTACTTTTACTAATAAAGCTGCTAGAGAAATGCAAGATCGAATCAACAAAATGATTGATTGTTATGGGCTAAATATAGGTACATTTCATTCTATAGCAGCAAGAATTTTGCGTCAGCAAGCAGAACATTTGAATTTTAGCTTGAATAGTAGGTTTACTATTATTAGCCCTGATGATCAGCTTAAATTGGTTAAAGATATAGTTAAGCAGAAAAATATAGATACCAAAAAATATGTTCCCAAACTTTTACATATTATTATTTCGTGTTGGAAAGATCAGGGGTTATTGCCGTATAAACTTTCTGAATCTGATATTAAGCTACCAATTCATAAAGTGGCTCAATTTGTCTATGACGAATATCAGCAAAATTTACTAGCATCTAATGTAGTAGATTTTGGGGATTTACTACTTTACAATAATGAATTGTTTATAAAAAACCCTATAATATTAAAGTATTATCAGGAACAATATAAATATATTCTGATTGATGAGTATCAAGATACTAACGCTGTTCAGTATCTTTGGGCGAGGATGTTGGCAAGTAGCTCAAAAAATATCTGCTGTGTTGGTGATGATGATCAATCTATATATAGTTGGCGGGGTGCAGAAGTTGGTAATATATTACGTTTTGAAAAGGATTTTCCAAATGCTACAATAATAAAATTAGAACAAAATTATAGATCTAGCTCAAAAATCTTATTAGCTGCATCAAGTGTAATTGACCATAATAAGAATCGTCACGGTAAAACATTATGGACTGATAAAAATGATGGAGAAAAAATTAAAATTATATCTTGTTGGAATGATAAAGAAGAAGCAAGATTCGTTGTATCTGAAATTAGCAAGTTAGTTACAGAGGGAAAGTATAATGCAGGATTAGTTGCGATATTAGTTAGAGCAGGTTTCCAAACTAGAGCATTTGAAGAAGTGTTTATTAGTAATGCATTACCATACAAAATTATTGGTGGTCTTAAGTTTTATGAACGAATGGAGATACGTGACTTACTTGCCTATATACGTATCACTTTAAATCATAGTGACAATCTTGCTCTTGAACGCATAATAAATGTTCCAAGGAGAGCTATTGGTAATACCACATTAAAACAAATAAAAGATTATGCGGTTGAACATAATATACCTATTATTGCTGCCATTCGTCAGATGTTACAAGCAGAAACTTTTAAAAATAAAGTCAAAGATAGTCTAAACAAATTTATTAGTAATATCGATAATTGGAGTTTTCGATATAAAAATGACCCGGCTGTTAATGTCACTAAATCTTTACTAGAAGAATCAGGTTATCTTGAGATGCTACAAGAAGAAAAAACAGATGAAGCAACTGGCAGAATTGAAAATATTAACGAAATGCTTAGAGCAATCGCAGAATTTGATAATATTCAAGATTTTATAGAACATTCTAGTTTGGTAATGGAAAATGAGGAATTAGAATCAAATTTTGGTGGTTCTGTTAGCATTATGACGCTCCATGCTGCTAAAGGTCTTGAATTTGATCTAGTTTTTCTACCAGGTTGGGAAGAGGGGGTGTTTCCACATCAGCGATCACTAAAAGAGGGTGAGAAAGGTCTAGAAGAAGAGAGGAGAATCGCCTATGTGGGTATTACTAGAGCTAAGAAAGACCTATATATTACTTATGCAGAAAGTCGTTTTATGTTTTATGAAATAATAAGATCCTCTCCTTCTAGGTTTCTTGGAGAAATACCAGATAATGTTTGTGTTAGAACTTCTTCAACTAAACAACTTAATTATTTAGGTACAAAACACAAAGTTTCTTTTTAATCTTTATAAAATTATTTCATAAATGGTATTAGTGTAGTTAATTTTTATGATATGCTGTCCTTTAGGTAAAAGATAATTGCTTGCTTAATAGAGATATTTTTATATAATCTTTTCATTTTAAGAGATATAGAATGCATAAATATAGGACGCATAATTGTAATGAATTGCGATTAAAGGATGCTGGGCAAAGGGTAAAATTATCCGGCTGGGTACATAGAAGAAGGGATCACGGTAATTTAGTCTTTATTGATCTTAGAGATCATTTTGGTATAAGCCAGTTGGTGTTTACTGATCAAAATCCAAGTTTAATGGATGATGCTAGTCGGTTAAGGTATGAATCAGTTATAACTGTTGTCGGTAGAGTGGTAGCAAGGAGTGATGAAACAATAAACGACTCGTTAATGACTGGTAAAATTGAAATATTGGTAAGTGAGTTTATAATTGAGTCTAATGCTGAAAGTTTACCATTGTTAATCAATTCTGATCAACCTGCCCCTGAAGACACTAGACTGAAATATCGGTTCTTAGATCTTAGACGCGAGAAATTACATAATAACATTATGTTAAGATCGCAAGTTATTGCTCACGTGCGGCATCTTATGACGCAAAAAGGGTTTACGGAGTTTCAAACACCGATTCTAACGGCTAGTTCACCAGAAGGAGCTAGGGACTTTTTGGTGCCAAGTAGATTGCATCCTGGTAAATTTTATGCACTACCACAAGCCCCGCAGCAATTTAAACAATTGCTTATGGTGTCAGGATTTGATCGTTATTTTCAAATAGCCCCTTGTTTTAGAGATGAAGATGCTAGGGCTGATAGGTCACCAGGTGAGTTTTATCAGTTGGATGTGGAGATGTCTTTTGTTACGCAGGAAGAGGTATTTAATACCATTGAGCCGGTAATGTATGAGATATTCAGCAAATTTTCTGATAAAGAAGTATCAAATACACCTTTTATACAAATTCCATATGAACAAGCAATGTTAAAATATGGTTCTGATAAGCCGGATCTTAGGAATCCACTGATCATTGCAGATGTTACAGAATTATTTAGAGATTCTAACTTTGCTATTTTTAAAGAAAATATAAAAAATGGTTCTGTTGTTAGAGCCGTGCCAGCTCCTAAAGCTTCTGCTTTACCTAGAAGCTTCTTTGACAAAATGGCAGAGTTTGCGACTTACGAGGGGGCAAGTGGGCTTGGTTACATCCAGTTCCTAGAAGATGGGCAAGCTAAAGGACCTATTGTTAAATTTCTAACAGATGAGCAATTATTGAATTTAAAGTCTTTAGCGAATCTACAAAATGGTGATGCTGTCTTCTTCTCTAGTGATAAAGTTGATAAAGCATCTAAACTTGCCGGCAAGCTACGAACTAAATTAGGGGAAGAATTAGATATACTTAAAAAAGATTGTTTTGAGTTTTGTTGGATAACAGATTTCCCATTTTATGAATTAAATGAACAAACCAAAAAAATAGATTTTAGCCATAACCCATTTTCTATGCCACAAGGTGGTATGGCAAGCTTAGAATCAGCCAAAACAGTAGATGATCTACTAGCCATTAAAGCTTATCAATATGATATTGTTTGTAATGGTATCGAGTTATCTAGTGGTGCAATTAGAAATCATAAACCGGAAATAATGTATAAAGCTTTTGAGATTGCTGGATACTCCCCAGAAGTTGTCGATAAAAAATTTGGTGGTATGATCAGGGCTTTTAAATTTGGAGCCCCTCCACATGGCGGGATAGCCCCTGGAATAGATAGGATGGTTATGTTATTAACTGATTCAACTAATGTTAGAGAGGTAATAGCTTTCCCACTAAATCAGCAAGCGGAAGATTTATTGATGAATGCTCCTGATTATATTGATGAAAAAGCTTTAAAAGAGCTTAATATTAACTTAGCACCTTCAGTCAGAAATAAATTGTTAACTGAAGGTTCTTAGGCTCTATAAAGGTTTCTATCTAATGAGTAGATTTATAGGCATTTTCGCTCGCAGAACCGCAGCGTACTAACTGTACGTGAGGATTCGAGAACGAAAATGCCTATAAATCTACTCATTAGATAGAAACCTTTATAGAGCCTAAATAGAGTACTAAATTATGAGCAGTATATAGTGAAAAAAAAAACAAGAAATAAAATTATCGGAGCATTTCTAGGTACAATAGTTGAATATTATGATTATGGTTTGTATGGTTTTTCTGCTGGTATTATGGCAGCAAAATTCTTTCCAAACACTGATTATCTAACTAATCTAATAAATGTTTTTGCTATTTATGCGATAGCATATTTATCAAAACCTATGGGGTCAGTAATTTTTGGTCGTATCGGAGACTTGTATGGGCGTAAAACTGCATTAAGTATAACCATCATAGGTATTGGAATACCTACGATGGTTATAGGCTTCCTACCAGAATACTCATCTATTGGTGTGTGGGGTGCAATAATTTTGGCTTTGTGTCGCTTTATGCAAGGTTTTTTTATAGGTGGAGAATATGATGGAGCGGCTATTTATGTTATCGAACATTTAGGGGAGAAATACCGATATACAGCTTCAGCAATAACTCGTTGTACTGGGGTTGTAGGTTTATTACTAGGGAATGGAGCGACCAATTTTTTTAATGCCCATATTTTTCCAGATTGGAGTTGGCGTATTCCTTTTTTCTTTAGTTTACCTTTAGCTTTAATCGTTTTATATTTTCGCCGAACATTTGATGAAACACCTGAATTTAAAAAGAATCAAGACAGTAAAGCGAAGACGCAAAGCTTGGCTAGTTTAATTAAGAAGCAGTGGCGAGTTATTTTGATGGCAGTCTTTCTTGCTGGTGGATTTGGTGCGACTTATCAAATATCCGTTATGTTTATGAAACAATATTTGCCTATGATCCTACCGCAAACTAGTTTCATTATTAGTACATTTTCAGTTTTAATAACCATATGTTTTGCCATTCCTATGCCTATTGCTGGCTTGTTAGCAGATCGGCTTAGTCAAATGTTAGTATTTAAGTTTAGCTTATTTGGTACTATTGTATCTAGTCTATTATTTATTATATCCGTTAACTATCAGATGGTTAATTTAGCTTTGGGTTCTTGTTTAATGTTAGCATGTTTTGTTGCTCCTTTCAATGCTCTTTCTCATGGTATCATGACAAAAGCTTTTGCTGTCAATGATCGTTATCGTGCAGTAAGTCTTGGTCATAATATTGGGTCAATGTTGATGTCTGGCAGTGCTAGTTCTGTTTGTTTAATATTAATGAGATACCTAAATTTTCAATTATTGCCAATCATATATCTTATGTTATTTGCAATATTAGCATATTTTATGGCAAAATGTTTTGAGAAAGATTATAAAAACAAAATTAAGTTGCAAATTGATATCAATTTATAAAATTTATCTTTTATACTACTATAGTTGTAGTACTAGCGTCAAAACAATGTCATCCCACAACTGTTAAAAGTTAGTAAATACAGCTTCTTTATACGTCATGAGCTACGGAGGCTGTAAAGCCGACTAAGCAATCCAGTAATATTATCTATAGATTGTTTCCTAGATTGCTTCGCTTACGCTCGCTAATAGACGCTATGGTATAGGTATTTGTAAACTTTCAACAGTTGTGGGGGTTATGCGTAAGGAGGTGAGTTAAATATCTTATACCAAATTGAGATTATAATAATCATAAAATTAAAAGGATATAATGCAAGAGAGATGTCAGACTAAGAAATGTCAGGCTAATATTATTATAAAATTAAAGTTAGATCTAAGTAATGCAAAAAAAGGTAAAAAATAGATTAAAGTTTATATTATTTTACCTAACTTCTCCGAATTTGGGATAAGAATTTGTCAATTCTTATCCCGAATTCACGTCTAACGTAGTTAAAAGAAAAACTGGCTAAAAATATGCTATGAGACAATAATGATTATTCGAATCATCTTACCAATCATCTTAGTTTTAACATGTTTTTTTGTAGTTATAGTCAATTCAGGAGGATTGGGTAGCAGGAGCGATGGAGCGACGCCTATATATAATAGGCGAGCGATCGAAGACGACGTCACCAACTTCTCATCAATTGACTATAAAGTACAAGCTTTACCTGTTACTCGTGATACAGGTAGCTTACATGATACTGAAATCTTTGGGTACGAAGTTATTCCTAGAGAGGATAGTATTGAGTATATAAAAAAAATAATTAACAAAGCACAGGATAAAAAGATTCATATTACTGTGAAAGGAACGCAGCATAGCCAAGGAGGACACAGCTATAGCCGGGGTGGTATAGTTCTAGACTTATCTAATCTTAATAATATAGAACTTTTAGGAAAGAACTTAGTGAGGATACAAGCTGGAGCAACATGGCAACAAGTGATTGAATTCCTAAATCCTCTAGGTTTATCTATTGCTGTTATGCAATCAGATTATGATTTTAGCGTAGGGGGTACAGTCTCAACTAATGTTCATGGTTGGCAAGCTAATAAACCGCCAATGGTTTCTACCATTCATGGTTTTCATATTTTAACTTCTGAAGGGAAGGTAATTTACTGTAATCGAAACGAGAATTATGATTTATTTAAAGCTGCAATAGGTGGTTATGGAATGTTTGGAGTTATCATAGATGTTGATCTTAAAATAGTTCCAAATAGATTATATCGGTTGAAACAAGAAGTTTTTAATATAGGTGAATTTCCTAGCTATTTTCAGAGAGAGGTTAAAGATAATTCAAAAGCCAATATGTTCTTCGGTAGGTTTTCTATTAGTAAAAGATACTTTTTAAAGAGGCTTATTGTAAAGATATATGAAGATTATGATTTACCAATTGCTAATTCTTCTCTCTCCGTTTTAAACGGAAGTGATGAATTTGTTAGCTTATTATTTGCCTCCACTTATAATAACCAATTTTTTAAGAAGATTCGTTGGTATATTGAGACAAGTAAAGCGGTTAACAAAGTTTTTAAAACAGCATCACGTAATCAATTATTATACCAGTCTACAAAAGTCTATACTACTAAAGATCCAAAAAAAATAGATCTGTTACAAGAATATTTTATTCCTATAAACCGTTTTAATGAATTCGTCAGTTTCTTGCAGACTCTTCAAAAGGATATTAGCCCTTATCTTATGAATCTTACCTTGAGACATATTGAGGGAGATTCTGAAACTTTGCTAAATTATGCAAAAGAAGATATGTTATGCTTTGTGATGTTATTACGCGGTCCTAAAACTGAGAAATTTGATCAAGATATAGGCAGAGTGGCAATTAAGATAACTAATAAAGCTTTACAGTTAAACGGCAGTTATTATCTTCCTTATAGACCTTATCAAACAAGGTTGCAGTTTATGCAATCTTACCCAAAATTTCATCGATTTAAAACAATAAAGAATAAATATGATCCAAAGATGATTTTTGTTAATGAATTTTATAAAAACTACATAGAAGAGTTATAATCAAATTAGGTTATTTGTTATGTAATGATGTAAAAATATGCTTTGCAAGAGTTTTGCTTATACCTTTTACCTTAGATAATTCCTCAATAGTAGCATCGCATATTGTTTTATATGAGCCAAAATAATGTAACAAGGCTTTTTTCCGGATAAGACCAACTGAATTTATGTCATCTAAACTAGAGACTTTAATAGCTTTAGAACGACGTAGCCTATGATTTTTTATAGCAAAATTATGTGCTTCATCACGCAGAATCTGTAAATATTTCATGACTGGCAGGTTTTTGTTGATGGTAAAAGCTTCTTTACCAAGCATATGAAATTGTTCGCATCCAGCATTCCTGTCAGGTCCTTTTGACATACAAACAAATGGAATTGCAAGACCGAATTCTGCCATTATTTTTTGTACTACTGATAGATGTCCTTTACCTCCATCAATAATCATTAAACTAACTATACTCTTCTGCTTTGAAGAATTGGTTTTTGCAAATACTTGCGGGGTATTCGCGTACTCACGTACTTCATGTACGCCTAGTTCGCTCACCCCTTGTTTATTGTCCCCATTCTCCAAATCATTTGAGTATATACTTTTTGGATGTTCTTTTTTTAATCTTGTAAATCTTCTTGTTAGGACTGTTCTTAGCATTTCGTAATCATCACCTCCTTTGGCATCTCCCTTGGCAACAGGTATATTAAATATCCTATATTCTTTTTTATCGAATCCGGATTTAGTCGCAACGATCATACTACCTACAGCAAATGTTCCCATAATGTGACTATTATCGTAAACTTCGATTCTATCTGGTAGTAGTGGTAGGTTGAATAATTGTTGTATTTGTTGGAAGATCATTTGATTTTTAGCAAATTGTTTTAAATGCTGATCAAGTGCTAGCTGGCCATTCAATTCAGCATTTTCTAATAATTTTACTTTATTACCACGGATAGGGTGTATTATAGACAATTTATTATTACCACTAAGTTGTTTAATAGCTTTAGTTACTAATTCTAGATCAATGATTGGATGATTTATAATTATCTCATCTGGAACTGGATTAGTTTGATAAAACTGATTGATAAATTGTGTTAGAATTTCAGCTTTATTGCTTTCATCCGTTTGAAACGGAAAATATGCTATATTTCCATAAGATTGACCAAACCTGTATACAAACAGTTGAATACAATAACAATTATTCTTTTCAACAATGGCTATAATGTCAGCATTTTTTATAGAACTACTAGATAAGGTTGATTTTAGTTGGATATAACTCAGTGCCTTTATCCGGTCTCGTATTTCGGCAGCAGCTTCAAAACGTAATTGTAGACTTAATTGTTCCATTTTGTCAGACAGAGTTTTTTGTAGTTCCTTAGTTTTGCCAGTTAAGAAATCTCTTACTTGGCTAACCAGTTCACTATAATCTGCTTTACTAATTTTGCCAACGCATGGGGCAGAGCATCTACCAATTTGGTATTGTAAACAAGGACGCTTGCGGTTTTTAAAATAATTATCACTACAAGAACGTAGTTTAAAAATTTTTTGTAATTCTTTTAGGGTAGTATCTACTTGCTCTGAAGAAACAAATGGACCAAAGAATTCACCACTAGATAAATTTTTTCCTCTATATTTAATTAATTGTGGGTAATCAGTATCCAAACGTAATTTGACATAGGGAAAAGATTTGTCATCTTTAAGTAATATGTTAAATTTTGGCTGAAACTTTTTGATTAATTGTGCTTCAAGTAATAAAGCTTCAATTTCGGAGTTAGTAACATTATATTCTAAATGATGTGTTAGAGATACCATGCGTATTGTTTTATTGTCAAGATCAGTTTTAATATAGTTAGTAAGGCGTTTTTTTAGATTCTTAGCTTTCCCCACATAGATAACTTGCTGATCAGCACCAAGCATTTTATAAACCCCAGGAAGATTAGGAGCATTCTCTAGATGAGATTTTATTAATTCACTACCTATAAGTTTAGATTTTTGTAACATAATTTACCAAACAACAGAGTTCGACATAACATTAACTGTACGTACGACTGTACTCCTTATTTATCAAGGCTTATAGCTCAACTTTCAAATTACCCAGCTTTTTGGTAATTAATCCTATGCAGAAGACTAACAAACTGCACATAGTACCAACAAATACTCCCTTTAGACGAGAATTATGAGTGAAAAAATATGACCAAATGAGAAAAGATGTGATCCCGCTTAATCCACATAAAACCATCATGCTTTGTGTTATAGTAATGTTGAAAAGAGCAAATACTAAAGGGACTAATATTAGTGGTCCCCAAAATCCAGTAATAAACATTACTAAATCAATTACATTATTAAATTTTAAGGCAACAATTATTGCAAAACTGCCGATTATGACATTAGTAATTCTAGCAATTAACAATAATTTCTTTTGATTTTGTATTTTAAAAATAGGATTTAATAAGTCCTTCACTAAGGCTATTGAGGTAAGATTTAAATCAGAATCAGCGGTAGACATAACTGCTGCAAGTAAACCAACTATCACAAAGCCTTGTAACCCTGAGGATACTATTTGATCAATTAGGTGTGGTAATGCAAGATTAGAAGAATAGTTGGGATAAAGATTATAGGCAATCAGACCATTTAAGGTGATAAATATTAAGAATATAGCATATATAACTGATTTTATATATATAGCGGTACTAGTCTTTTTTGCATTATTATTAATTAGAGCCCTCTGAATAAAATTAGGATATAAGTTCATTACACAAAAACTTAGCATGACAGTTATCGTATTAATAAATATCTCACTGGCAAAATTATTATTATAGATAAAATACACTTTTTCACTAGGTAGTTGTTGGATAAATTCACTGATGCCAACTTTATTGAGACCACATATGGCAATAACTGGAATAGCCATTATCATTGCAAAAAATTGTAATAAATTAGTAAACATAATCGATTGTAATCCTCCAATAGTTGTGTAGATGATAACAATTCCATAACTTAATATTACTCCTTCTAAATAATTAATCTTTAAAATATATTGAAAAATATAACCACTAACACTAATTTGGGCAGCAACAAAGCCTATAGATACCATAACAGACGCAGTGCCAGCAATAAAACGACCTGATATACTATAATATTTTACCATTATATCGCCGACACTTTCTGCTCCATAATGTTTAGTTATTTGGGGTACAAGATAAATAGCTATGAGTATATCGATTGGTAGAGTGAGTATTAGTCCGTAGCTATACGATAAATCACCGGAAAAGGCTTTTTCAGCAATACCAAAAGTAGCACCTCCACCAACAGATGAAGCAAAAATAGTTGCAACCAACAATAGTTTACTATTGCTAGTCTTGCCTTGAACGGTAGCATAATCTGTAAAACTTATAAGTCTAGATCTGTAGTATGTACCAACAACAAGTATTGATAGCAAGTATACCAATACAATAATATTATCAAGGGTCATTCTAATTATTTTTATTGAAAGTGGCAGAGTATAATATAAAAAAACTTTTTTGTATTACTTAAACTACGCTAACTGCAATCATCTTTATATATATCTTTTCTATGTTTTATAGCGACTATGAAAATTGTTTTAATTTTCGGCTCAATTCTATAGACAATACGATAATCGCTAACCCGGAGGCGTCTATGACCTTTCAGGCTGTAACGTAAAGGTTTTCCAAAACCAATAGGGTCGATCATCAAACGCTCTTCAATAACTTTTTTAATAAGTGCCTTAGCTTTTGTAGAGAGAGAAGGAATGTGTTTGTTTATTACTTCTTCTAAATAACATATACTCGAATGATTTGGAGAATTGGATTTGAAAATGAAGGGCGAGCGAACGGAGTGTACATTTAGTACATGAGTACGCGAGTTCCTGATATTTTCAAAAAACAATTCTTCAAAGCAGAAGAGTATACTTGATATTTTACTTCCATGCATCATCATGGCTATAAGTTTTAACATCGTCCTTATCAAGTTTCTCCGCTACTTTAGATAAATAGAAGTCCTCTCACATTTCTAAAGCTTCAAGAGCTAATTCACGCACTAAACTCGCAACAGACTTATGCTCCTGATGGGCTAAATGTGAAAGTAAGCCAGCAGTTGTTTCTTCAAAAGTTACATTGATTCTTGGGTTTTTTGTTGCCATGATGTATAGCTTTATTAATGTTTAGCATAAGTGCAATGTAACACTTTTACATCACTTTGTCAAGGGATGTCAGAAATAAGAAATACTACAAGATCGTTTGTTACCTTCGAGTATTTGTAAGTGAATTTTGGTTATAGGTCTAGGTAATATTTTTTCAATTAGTTCTGGCCATTCAATTAAACAAAGATTACCCTGAAAGGCTTCTTCTATACCTAGTTCATAAATTTCTTCTAAGTAGTTTAAACGATAAAGATCAAAATGATAAATCGTGAATTTTGATGTCGTATAAATTTGCAGCAAATTAAAAGTAGGGCTGATGATATGAGTAGCAGGGCCACAAAAATACTTTATAATCTCTCGACATATAAATGTTTTTCCGCAGCCTAAATCACCGGAAAAAGTTATAATTTTACTAGATTCTAAATTTTTAGCAATAGTTTGTGCAAACGATATAGAGTCTTGTTCATTGTTTAAAATAATAGACTCTTGTTGAAACTTCATTGGATCTTCAAATTTGGGGGTGAATCAATAGAAGCTAGGAAACTGGCTGTTTCTCTTCTTCTAGGCGATCAACCTTAGTTAAGAACCAATCTGTATTTTTAGAGATAAGGCTTCTAGAAAATGTCCATTCTTCTTGCATATATTTTATACTACTAGTTATTTTTTCACCTGTGAATAATACTTTTATGAAAATATTATTAGCGAATGTATAAGCTTCAGAAATTTTAGCATCTAGTACGCTGCCATTGACAAATTCTCCATAGGTTTCAGAAAAAATATGAAATTCTTGTATATATCTTTTATCCACCAATGTAAGTAAATCTTCAATATCATCATCATTAGAGGCTTCAATGATCAGTTCCAAGGCTGCTTTTGCACTATGTAAAAATTTTCTTGCTTTAAATGATGGAAGTTTAGCCGATATAGCTTCAAGACCAGCTATTATAGCAGTGGAATTCTCTTCAACTATTAAGCCATCAAGCTCCATAGGGTTAATAGGAGGGGTTTTTACCATGCTATGAGGCAAATTATTCTTTAAAATATTGCCAGCAGCAGTGTTTGCTGTATAAGTAACGTCTTTGATTCCTGTTTCCCCGAAAAAGGAAGATTTGCGTTTAGCTGGATCATCCTCTGATGTAGAGCCAAGAGTAGCAATTAGCCTATTTATAATAAAAAAAGCGACTCCAGCAAAAATTAACAACTCTATTATTTGAGCAGACATTAATATAACTCTATTAGTTTGAATTCTTTATACTATTCAACAGTTGTGGCGTCATTGCGAGGAAGCCGCGAAAAAGCGGCGACGCGGCAATCCAAGATACGCGAAGCGTTACTCTAAAAAAACAGCTTCGCTGTTTATCTGGATCGCCACGGCGTCTGTCGACGCCTCGCGATGACGATTTTTTAACTTTCAACAGTTGTGATCCTAATTACACCAGTTTCAACAGATTCTGAAATAAATTCAGGATGACATTTCATGGTAATAGTATTCTATTGTAAAATTTAAAGATTTGGAAGTTATTTATGCACCAAAACACTTAGTGCAAATACAAAATATGTTATAAGTGATATTTATTATTTATTTTAGGTGAATATGATAACAAAATATTTTAAAAAAATCTTTAAAGCTAAGTCCTGTAAATCACATACATTTATTGATTTTACTGCTTTAGGGAATTCGGAATTTAGGGATGTAAAAGTTGGTATAGAGGCATATCGTAAAAATGTTATAGTTTATCGATGTGTGAATTTAATAGCACAGTCAGCAAGCCATGTGCCTTGGATAGTTAGTAAAAATAATCGAGGATCTTTTACAAGAATAGCAAATCATCCTGTTTATAATTTATTGAAAAGACCTAATCCAGAGAAAGCAGGGGCAGATTTTTTCGGTGAAGTGATAGCAAGTAAGCTGTTATATGGTAATGCCTATATTTTAGCTACATTAATGAATAATCGCCCCCGGGAGATTTACTTACTGCCTAGCAATGCAACTGAGTTAGTATTAGATAAGAACTATCCAGTAGCGTATAGATATATGAGTAGTAGTGGAGAGAAAATTTATCCTATCTCAGCAATTAATCGAATGAGTAAGGTGTTACATTTAAAAAATTATCATCCTACTAATTCGTGTTATGGATTATCTTGCCTTGATGCTGCTTCTTTACCAATTGATTTGCATTCACAAGCTACTAGTTGGAATAGCTCTTTACTAAGGAATGGAGCCCGTCCAAGCGGAGCGTTGATAGTCAAAGAGAGTAATGGTTATCTTAGTGACGAACAGTTTGATAGGCTACACGAGCAGCTTACGGAGAAATTTACCAGTAGTAATAATTCTGGTAAGCCTCTTCTTTTGGAAGGGGGGCTTGATTGGCAAGAAATGAGCATTAATCCAAAAGATATGGATTTTATTGAAGCAAAAAATTCGGCAGCTAGGGAAATAGCTTTAGCTTTTGGTATTCCTCCTCAATTGCTAGGTATTAATGGCGATAATACCTATAGTAATATGCAAGAAGCTAGATTAGCTCTTTGGGAAGAGACGTTAATTCCTTTACTTGATAAATTATCAGATGCCTTAAGTAACTGGTTGTCACACTGGTATCAAGAGGAAATTATTATCGATTTTGATCGTGATAGTATTTCAGCATTAACAGAAAAACGCGAAAATTTATGGGCTAAAATCTCGAATGCTAGTTTTATGACTTTGAACGAGAAAAGGTCTCTTGTCGGTCTTAAACCAATAGATGGTGGGGATAGATTATGACAAAAGACACAATTACTACGTTATATAGTTTTATTGCTAGAATTGTTTCCCTCCTTGAAGATGAACTAGACGAGCTAGGATCAAAAAAATCCAAGGGCGAGATAATAATTAAGAAAAATATTACAGAAACGCTGAATAAATTAGTCAATTTAATTATTCAGCTAAATAAGCTCAGCAAAGATGAGAATTTAAATGAAAACACTATAGTGAAAGAAGAGGATGAAGCAATCATATCCGAGTTTTTGAGTAAATATCAATGACTTATCCAAAGAAGTTATTACATGCAATATTGAGACAAGACTTTAATAGTTTCATAAATAAAGTGTTTAATACAATTAATCCTGGGATAGAATATCAAGCCAATTGGCATATTGAGCTTATTGCTGAATATTTACAAGCAGTACAAAAGGGCGATATTAAAAGGTTAATAATCAATATGCCGCCTAGGTCTCTAAAATCTGTGTGTATTGGAGTGGCATGGCCAGCTTGGATATTAGGACATGATCCAACAAAAAGGATCATGTCTGCCAGCTATTCTCAAGTGTTAAGTGTAAAACACTCTTTAGATTGTCGTTTTGTACTTACTTCCGACTGGTACAGCCAAGTTTTTCCGAAGACGGTTTTAAGTAAAAAACATAATCAAAAAAGTAAGTTTATGACAAAGGATAATGGTTTTAGATTTGCTACGTCAGTTGGAGGTTCAGCAACAGGTGAGGGGGGTGATATACTTATTATAGATGATCCTCATAACCCGAGTCAAATCAACTCACCAAAAATGCGAAAGCGAGTAGTTGAATGGTTTGAACAAACTTTTGTCACTAGACTTAACAATAAGAATACAGGAGCAATAGTATTAGTTATGCAGAGATTACACGAAGAAGATTTAAGTGGGCATTTGCTTCTTAATTCCAATTCTTGGCATCACTTAAAAATTCCAGCTATGGCTAAACGAGATCAAGTATATTCTATTAATAATTATAAATATCAATATGTTAAAGGCGATATCTTACATGGATTTCGAGATAATCCTGAATATCTTATAAAATTAGAACAGGAAATTGGTATACATAATTATGCTGCCCAATATTTGCAAGAACCAATAGCTAATAATTGCATATTATTGAATATGGAGGATATTAGCTTTTATGAGAGCTTGCCGGAAAAATTTGATTATTTCGTGCAAAGCTGGGATACTGCCATTAAAATTTCAGACAATGCTGATTATAGTGTTTGTACCTCTTGGGGCATTTTAGATAAGAGATATTATCTTGTATCAATGTTCAGGCAAAAACTTACTTATCCAGAGTTAAAGAGTCAAGTAGAGAAATTAGCCAAGAAATATTGTCCTAGATATATATTAATTGAAGATAAAGCAAGTGGTCAGCAAGTTATACAAGATCTAAGATTAGATGGGGTTGTTAACATAGTTGCCATAAAACCAAAACTTGATAAAATCACTAGATTTTCCTCAGTGTTAACTTTATTCCAATCTTCAGCCGTAGCTTTACCAAAACAATCGGCTTTTAATACTACGCTACTTAACGAATTGTTAAGTTTTCCACATTGCAAAAATGATGACATAGTTGATTCAGTTAGTCAATTTTTGAATTTTATAAAGAAACAATCTAACAAAGCAACAGTAAGGATACGAGGGTTTTAGTTGGTTACATTTATAAGTCATCCCCTGTTTGCTTTTTGTATAAATTACAAATATTCTGAAACCATTTATTACGCCACTCACCTCCTACCGGGTGAGTATCAAGAACTTTTTTTAGTGCAGTTACAAATTCAAGACAACTATTAAAATGTTTATATGATGGATTTTTTGCATACCAAGTTGCTGGTCTGATATTAAATGTTTGATTTTGTTTCCATTGGATTCTTAAAGCTGATCTTGCTGATGGGCAACAAATTTCCCATACTTTCTTTAACCAAATATTCTTTATCATAATACCTGACTTTAATACTGCATATTCAAAAATCAAATAATCAGCATTAAGTCTATATGGGTAGAATGCAATTGATCTACAATATGCAGCAAAGTTTGCGACATCAAAATTTGGCGATTTTGTAAAACATTTAACTTCCAATAGATTTATATCATTTCTATGCTCGTCCATATAAAAATCAGGGAACTCTTGGCTATTATTAGGTAGACGATAAGTGATATTATGTTCATTCATAAAGGATTTTAACCATTCTTGTATTACATTGCCAACAATATTATTATCTCTAACAATAGTTTTAATATTATGTAATTCAAAATATACATTACCTTTTGCTCCACAGATTCCAGTATTTTGTAAGGTATCAAATAGTAATTTTGCACTCATGATAATATTCTTACAACGATTTCTTTTATTACTGGTGGCATTACAGTATTTCCTATTAAATCAAATGCTTTATAATAATCTAATTCGTCTAAACTGTAAGTTTCAGGATATCCTGAAAGTCTTAAGCCTTCACGAACAGTAAAACCTCTAATTCCCTTTCCTACCGGAATTGCTAACTTACCAATTTCAGTTGCAACAATAGTTGGGACATAACCTTTTGGATCAATAATCTTTGAGATTGGAAATGAAAGTTTGCCAGCTACAATATTATAGCCTTTTTCTTTAGTGGTATCGTATTCACGAACTCTGATTCCTCCATTTTTAATAAAAATATTTTTAGGATGTTCTAATTTTAAATAACCTTTTTTTGTTAGGTCATCAAGTAATCCTTGTAATTTTGGATGTTGATAAAAAGTTTCAATTTCTGAGATCGTTAAAGGCATTCCATCCATCCACACAATGCCTTTTAATGTTGCCCATTTCTTCATTCTACGCTTCTTTAAAAGAATGTTCATTATATCTTTTTGTTCTTTACTTATTTGCCCCTTAAGGTTTATATCCCAGCTGTGAATATTATCATTTCCGCCTCTTTTATCCTTAATTGCTTTACCAGTAAGCTGCTCTATTGTATAATTTTCTAAGAGCAGTTTGCTAAATTTAGTATCATATAAAGGTATATTTTCTTCTAATATGTCTTGTATACAACGTGATTTTTTATCAAAATTTGTGAGTTGTATTTTTTTCTTTAAATGTCCAACAATATATACTCTTTTCCTGTTTTGAGGCACACCAAAATCAGCAGCATTTAAAATACTCCAACTAATATTGTAACCTAGATTTTTAAGTGTATTTATAATTTCGTCAAATGTTTTGCCATTGTCATGATTAACTAGACCATCAACATTTTCTAATAAAAAACCAATTGGTTTTTTTGCCTTTAAGATTCTAATTATATCAAAGAATAAACTACCTCTATCATCTAAAAACCCTTTTCTTTTACCTGCACTGCTAAATGGTTGACAAGGAAAACCAGCTAGTAGGTAATCAAAATTTGGTATCTTATATTCTGCAATTTTTTGAATATCGCCTGCTATTTCTTTATCATGAAAATTTGTTTTATACGCTTGTATTGCATGTGCTTTAATTTCACTACTGAATACACATAAAGCAGAGAATCCTTGTTGGCTGCAGGCTTGTTCAAAGCCAATTCTAGTACCACCAATGCCAGCAAACAGATCGATAAACCTAAGATTATTCTTACTCATACTTTCACTTATCTTCCCATCCCAAGTTTTATAGCGTGTAATTAATCAACGTTTCTTTAATTTTATGCCATTAATATTAACTTGCACCAATTATTACTATTTTGTCGTAAAAATCAAGGTGGTTTTGTTTATAACCAAAAGTAATGAATTAATATATACTCCGTACCGCCAACATGGTAGTTTGTCTCATTTTATTTTTTTATAAATTTTTTCATAAAACACTTAGTGCTAGAGATTTATAATATATATTACCATTAGTCGTTGCAATTATAAGGTAATATGTATACTCAAAACTTACAGCAGAATCAAGTGATTCAAAATTTAATCATAAAATCTAGTACAGACAATGGCGTAGTTATTTCAGGTTATGCTAGTGTTTATAATATTTCTGACCAGCATAATGACCTAATTGTTAAAGGAGCTTTTGCCTCAGCTAATCATTCGCATATCAAGTTTCTTTGGCAACATGATTGGCAAAAACCAATAGGTGTAATTAAGTCTTTGATAGAGGATGATTACGGCTTAAAAGTTGAAGCTGTAATTAATAATAAAATTGAAAAAGGCAAAGAGGCTATAGAACTTGTCCGTCAAGGGGCAGTTGATAGTCTTTCTGTTGGTTTTAATATAAAAATAGCAAACTACAACAGTTTAAACCAAAGAGTTATCACTGAAGCTGAGTTAATTGAAGTTAGTATAGTAACTTTTCCAGCCAATTATTGTGCTAAGATTTCGCATATCACAAAACAAATATATTCAAATGATACAATTTTAATGGAGAATAACATGGATACAGAATTAATGACCAAACAAAACAATAATGAGATGAAAATCAATGAGTTACAGGAGAAAATATATAATCTAGAAAATTTTTTGTCTCGTCCAGAAATAGGGGGGATGCAAGATATTGAGTATAAAACAGCTTTTAATAATTATATTCGTAAAGGTAGCCAAAGTGAATTAATCCAAAAATCTTTAAATAGTGGGGAGCAGGAAGGTGGGGTATTATTAGTACCAGCTTTATATAATAGTATAATCACTGAGATTAACGCTAGATCACCTATGAGGCAATTAGCATCAATTGAAATAATTTCTAGTAATGCCCTTGATATAGTAATTGAAGATGGCAATTTTGCTAGTGGTTGGGTTGGCGATCTAGAGGCAAGAGATGAAACAACTGCTCCTAAATTAAAGCAACAGAGAATTTTTGTACATGAGCTTTACGCTCAGCCAAAAGCCAGCCAAACTTTGATAGATGATTCAGCTATTAGGATAGAGAACTGGCTGATAGAACGTTTAAGAGATAGTTTTGTAAAAGCCGAAAATGATGCGTTTATTAATGGAGATGGTAAGACGAGACCGAAAGGTATTTTATCTGGATATCATGATAAAATAGAACATTTTGATATGGGTGAGCAAGTTACCGCAGAAAAATTACTGGATTTTATCAATTTGCTTGATGAAGAATATTTGGCAAATGCTAGTTTTTTAATGAACCGTACTACCTTGTCATTCATTCAAAAACTGCAAGATAATAATGGTCGTTTTATTTGGCAGCAGTCGCTCTCGGACTCTTTAAAGCAAACAATTTTTGGAGTGCCTGTGGTTTGTTGTTCTGAAATGCCCTCGATAAAGAAAGATAATATTGCAATTGCCATAGGTGATTTTAAATCAGCATATAAAATTATAGATCGTGGTGGTATTAATATCATGAGAGACCCTTATACCGATAAGCCATTTGTAAAATTTTATGCAGTCAAAAGAGTAGGGGGCGATGTAGTAAATCAGAGTGCTATTAAATTGGTGATGTTTGGCTGAATCAGAAATAAAAGGTCTATTAGCGAAGTGCTGCTGTAAGGCTTAAACCGTCTATTAGCGAGCGAACGTATGTGAGCATGGCAATCCATGAAGCTACGCTCTTAAGTTGACACCTATGCGCAATGACGTGTAGAGAAGGTGTATTTACTAACTTTCAACAGTTTTTACTAGGTATTATATGCATAAAGAAAATATATTTAAAGTTATTGAATTAATTCCTCAGACTATTTGGACTTTAGTAGAAGTTAAAAACTATATGAGGATAGAAGGTAATTATGATGATGATTTAATTAATAGTCTAATAAATGCGGCAATTATGGCCGCTGAGAATTTTACTAAACTTACGATAATAACAAGGAGGATAGAATTTGTTTGCAATATTAAAAATCAGCAAAATTTTCAGTTAAAATATCAACCGATAAAGGAGCTAATAAAAATTATTCTAACAAATAGTGATGGATCAGCGATTGAGTTGCAACCTAGGCAATATCACCTAGATATGGCTAGATCATTATTATATTTAAATAAAAAATTAGAAAATTGTCAGCTAATGGTTGAATATTTTGCTGGTTATGATAGAATTAGTATTCCAGCATCAATCAGACATGGCATATTAATGCATATAGCAAAAATGTATGACAGAGAAAGGCAAAATGCTACTTCTTTGTCAACGGAAGTTAAAAATTTATATTTAGCATATAGACAATTAAAAATATAGTTAAAAATGAAAAAATCAGTAGCACGTAGTTTGTAGCATCAGGTAAAAATTTTAGAAAATTTTTCTACAAGTGAAATAGAGCAAGAAAAATGGCAAGAGAAATTATCTGTTTATGCTGAAATAAAACCTATTTGTGATAATCGATTTATATCGATAGAACCTGTGAATTTTGGTCATATTATGACGGAAGGGTTTTATCTGTTTAAAATAAGATTTATCAAAGGCGTTACCACCAAGATGCGTATATCATTTAGAGATAGGCAATTTGAGATTAAGCGGATTATTAACGTGGCAGAACAAAGTAAATTTTTGAATATCGTAGGGCTAGAGATATATGTCTGTTAATTTTATTCATGATTTTCACATGACAATATATAAATTATTATCTAATGACCAAGATATTAGACTTAGTGTTGACCGAATTTATATATCGGTAGTCCAAGATGCAAAATATCCGTTCTTACTAATAAATATTTTGAAAGTTGAAAATATATCAAGATTAAATCAAAATATTTACCAAGTGGAATTTGAGATAAGTGCTTTTGCTAGGGATAAAAACCAAGGTCTGTTGACTTTACTTGCTGAAAAAATTACTAATAAATTAACAGCTAATGCATGTATTCTTCAAGATTATATGGTTGCTAGTATGAAAGCATGTAATATAAATTTTCAGCGTAGTTCTGACCTTATAACTACTAAGCTTACGATAGATTATAAAGCTTTATTGAAGGGGAATAGTTAATGAAAATCAACTATTCCATATACTCAAAGATTAGAAGATGATAGAGTTGATAATATTGAAGGAAAAGGGAGTAATTGATATGGAAAAATATTTAGACCCAACAAATGATAGTCTGTTTAAGAAAATCTTCCGTGATAAGGAGAATTTAAAAGAATTTCTTAATAGTGTTCTTGATTTATCTGAAATGTACAGAATTAAGGAAATTGAATTTATTCCAGTAGAAGAATTAGCGGGGATTCATAAGGGTAGGAGAAGTGTATTTGATTTAAAAGTTAAAGATGAATCAGGAAACTGGTACATTATCGAAATGCAAAAAAGAAATGAAACCAATTATTTAAAAAGAGTACAATATTATTCTGCCCATTCATATGCCCAGCAACTTATAGAAGGTTTAACTCACTTGGATTTATTGCCAGTAATAGTGATTTCATTGGTAAAAACTAGAATATTTGACAAAGAAGTGCCTTATATAAGTATTCATAAAAATGTTGAGACTACTACTAATAAACAATATTTATTTGACCTCTCTTATATATTTATAGAGCTTGGAAAATTTAAAAAAACACAATTAACCAGTGTTGCTGATGAGTGGTTACATCTATTCAAATGTGCAACACAAGAGACAGAACCACCTAAAGATATTAAGAGCAGTAAGGTATTAGATGCTTACCATATGATTGAACGGTATAAGCTTACCCCAGCAGAATACGACTTATATATTAGGACTAAATTGCAGGAAGATGCAGAAGAAATTGCTCTAGAAGAAAATTTTAATAAAGGTAAAGCTGAAGAAAAAATAGCAATGGCAAAAAAAATGCTAGCTAATAATGAGTCGATAGAAAAAATAGTTAAATATACAGAACTATCAATAGAAGAAATAGAACAGCTAAAGAAATAAGCTTTGTATACTTAAACCTTTCTAAAGCTAAAAACATGATTTTAAAAGATTAAAATCATGTTTTTAGCAAAATATTAATTTAACAATCAGATGCAGAGCCGTCTCAAATTTGATTGTTTCGATATGACAAGCTTCATGGATTGCCACGCTCACGTACGTTCGCTCGCTAATAGACATATACGTCTATAAAACGTCTATTAGCGAGGAGACCGTAGGTCGACGAAGCAATCTATAATTTTACCGAATTTGGGATAAGAATTTGTCAATTCTTATCCCGAATTCGCGTATTTATAGGAGAAATTATGAATTTTCATGATATACGTATGCCAAAATTTATTGAAACTTTTGCTGTTGGCAGACCAGAATTTGCTACTTCTTGTGCTATGACATTATCGGGCAGAGAAGTAAGAAATTTAGATAGAGAATATGCTAAACAAAAATATTTGATAAAAAATTGTCGTTTGAGTAGTCTCGAATTTGAACAGTTTAGTTCTTTCTTTAGAGCAAGAAGGGGAGGGAATTTTGCCTTCCGCTTTAGAGATAATGTCGATTATCAAGTATCAAGGCAAATTATTGGCAAAGGTGATGGGGAATTAACCCAATTCCAACTGGTTAAACTATATGAAGACCCAATCTTGCCCTATGCTAGGACAATTAGCAAACCGGTATTTGGTAGTGGAGCATTCTATGTTAATGATATCAATACAGAGGTGCAAGTTGATTATAATACTGGAGTAGTAACCTTGCCAAAACCATTAGATAAAGATCAAATTTTGACAGGTAATTTTATTTTTGATGTAGCTGTGCGATTTGCTAGTGATAGTTTTGAGTATTTTTATTCTTCTGATGGGTCAATAGAATTATCTCCCATAGAATTATTAGAGGTTATATGACAGTAGCTTTAGCAGAAAATATTGATAATCCCATAGCTGAATTACAGGGGTTTACTTATTGTTTCCATATAAAACTACAAGATAGTCTTGATCTGTATCTTACCGAGTCTGATAGATCTTTATCAATTGATGATGTAATATTTGTTCCGAATTCTGGAGTGACTTTAAAGGAAGGAGGATTTAATGATTCTGCTCAGAATTACATTATCTTAGAAGGAGTTTTTGAGAATGAGGGAGTAAAGCAACATTATGATTTAGCCCAGGCTATGGTCAAGATATATGTTTGTTTTGCTAACTCTTGTAGGCATTTTGTTACTTATCGCTGCATCACTTATACTAAAAGAGATTTGGATTTTACTTTACGTTTAGAGCCAAATATAGATGTATATAATCAGTCGTTACTGCAATCTTTTAGTAAGAATTGTCGTGCTAATTTTGGTGATTTGAAATGCAAAATAGATAAAACAGTTTATAGTCAGATATATAATATTAAGGAAATGTTTGGTAGAACTATGGTTATCTCAAACCTTGATAAAGAAAATGGTTATTTCAATTACGGGGATGCTATTTTAGCTAATAGTCAAGCTGATGTTCAATTTTATAGTAAAATCCTTAGTCATTCTGAGAATTTAATTACATTGGATAAAACAATTCCCGATAGTATGAAGCATAATAAAACTGTTTTACTTACTGTAGGTTGTGATAAAAAATTTACAACTTGTTGCAATAAGTTCAACAATGCAGTAAATTTCAGAGGAGAGCCATTGATTCCTGATGATAACTTTATCAAAGTGATTTAGGAAACCGAATACACCATCTCTACACGTCTATTAGCGAGGAGAGCGTAAGGTCATAACTGTTAAAAGTTAAAAAACCGTCATAGCAAGGCTCGTTAGATGCCGTGGCGATCTAGGTAAACAGCGAAGCTGTTTTTTTAGAGTAACGCTTCCCGTATCTTGGATTGCCGCGTCGCCGCTTTCAGCGGCTTCTCGCAATGACGCTCGGAAGATTCCTTAACAGTAGTGAAATAAAAATGTAGAGTACTATGGTCTAAATATCAAATTCAGTATAGTTAATGGCAATTACTAGAACCTTTACCCATCCCTACTGTAGTGTTATAGCCACAATCTACATAATGTATTTCACCAGTAACTCCTTCTGCTAAGTTACTCAGCAAATATAATGTAGCCCCTGCAACATCACGCTGAGAAGTGTTTCTGCGTAACGGCGATGCAGCTTCATGGAGAGCTAACATAGTTTTGAAATCACTAATACCACTAGATGCTAGAGTTTTTATAGGACCAGCTGATATGGCATTTACTCGGATGTTATTTGATCCCATATCAGTTGCAAGATATTTTACACTAGATTCTAACGCAGCTTTAGCAGGTCCCATGACATTATAATTAGGAACTACTTTTTGTGAGCCATAATAAGTTAGGGTAAGGATACTACCACCGTCTTTCATCAAAGGTTCTGCACGTTTTGCCAAGGCAATTAGAGAATAACATGATATATTCATGGTATTAAGAAAGTTAGACAATGAGGTATCTATATATCTGCCTTTTAATTCATTCCTGTCAGAGAAACCTATAGAATGAACCAAAAAATCGAGTTTGCCCCACTTCTGCTCAATAATTTTAAACAAATTATCAAGTGATTCTTCATCTGTTACATCACATGGAACAACGAAATCACACTTAATTTCTTCAGCAAGTGGTATAACGCGTTTCTCAAGCACTTCTCCTTGATAGGTAAGGGCTAAGTTTGCACCATGTTCTTTGGCAATTTGAGCAATAGCCCAAGATATTGATAAATTATTAGCGACACCTGTAATTAATCCTTTCTTACCATCAAGCAAAGCAGTGACTTTAACTTGCATATATATTCCTTATTTTTATTAAAACCTTGCCCAAACAATAGCATGATGTATATTTTTGTAAACAATTTTTATCAAAGTAACATTAATGTTCTCATCCAAAATATTCACCCTGATTTCAGGTGTGATTAGTGCTTTAGTTTTTGCTCCAATTTTCTTTATACCTGGATTATTTGCCTTGGCACTGCTATGTTATCAAGTACAAATTGCTAATAGCTGGAAAGAAGCCTCTATATTAGGTTTTATATTTGGCTATGGGCATTTTTTAGTCAGCATGTACTGGATTAGTATAGGGGTTACTGTTTATATTGATGAATTTTGGTGGGCAGTGCCACTGGCATTATTTGGCCTACCAATTATTTTGGCTTGTTTCATTGCTACAACCTGTGGCTTCGGATTCCTAGCCAAGAGTCATAATTTTTATCAGTTTATCTTTTGCCTTTATTGGGTATTTTTTGAATGGGTAAGATCATGGATATTTACCGGGTTACCATGGAATTTGCTTGGATATGCTTTTTCATTTTCTGATATTCTAATTCAGTCTTCTAGTATCATAGGAATATATGGGTTAAGTTTTATTGTAATATATATATCAACTAGTTTTTATCATATCTTTACTAAACAATATAATCTATTAAAAATATTATTAGCAAATTCATTGATAATAATCTCTCTAATAACTTCCTACGGTTTATTAAAGCTCCATAACAATCCTACCAGTTTCTCAAATATAAAAGTCCGACTAGTTCAGCCAAGTATTCCACAAATTGCTAAGTGGGACGTTGAAGAATTTTGGAAAAATTTTAATCTTCATATCGCATTGTCTAAAGAGCCGGGCAACGTAGACCTAATTATATGGTCGGAAGCTGCTATGGTAGCACCGCATGATTACCAACCAATCAAAATAAAAATATTAAAGATGCTAAAAATTAAAAAGGCAATTTTAATTACTGGTGGTATAACAAATAATGGTAAGAACGGGGAGGATTTTGAAATTTATACGAGTTTATACGCTTTAACAGAAGTGGGAAATAAATTATTTGAGTATCATAAATCTCATTTAGTACCATTTGGTGAGTATATGCCTCTCAAATGGCTATTACCATTTAAGAAATTAACCGCTGGGTTGTTAGATTATACCGCAGGAGATAGACAGCTCGTTAGTCTTGATAAACCTAATATAACCATAAAACCACTTATTTGCTATGAATCAATTTTCCCAAATTTTGTCCGAACGAGTAATAAACTCTCAGATGTGATCATTAATGTCACTAATGATGCATGGTATGGAAACTCCACTGGTCCATACCAACATTTACAGATTAGTCGTATGCGTAGTGTAGAAAACGGTCTTCCTATGCTTAGAACGGCTAATAATGGTATATCGGCTGTAATAGATCCCGTAGGCAGAATTATTCAACAACGTCACATCAATGAAGTAGGTTATATAGATAACTTACTTCCTAACAAGCTAAAATTTGAAACTTTATATTCACAATTTGGAGATATATGTGCCTTGTTAGCAATAATAACTACCCTTATTAGTTACATTTTAATAAAAAATATTATTAATATCAATAAAAAATTACTTGATTAAGCTAGAATATTATACTATCATTAGTTGCAATAGGTAGAGAAATATTAAATTATTATAACAATGAATAAATATAATGAATCAAAAGAAAGAATAAATATAATTGTAGGTATGCGTTTAAAAAAGCGTCGTATAATGCTCGGCATGAGCCAACAAGAATTGAGTGAAGCTATTAATCTTAGTGTAAAACAGATACAAAAATATGAAAATGCTACTACCCCCATAGCTGGCAGTATATTGTATTTTTTTGCAAAAATATTAAATGTATCTATTGAATATTTTCTTGATATGACTAAAACTACTGAGGTATCAGAGGATTACCTATTTGGTACACAAGACAACAATAGTCTTGTAAATAATATTATTGCTGAAGATAAAGCAGAGTATTTAGTACCTTTAAAATACGATACAGAAAAAGAAGTATCTTATCTTGTGGAAGGATTTACCGAGATTCAAAATCCACATATTAGGCAGAAAATAGTTGAACTGATTAAGTCAATAGTAGCATCTCAAGGTAATCAAATATAAACCGTAGTAATTAACTAGCTTTACAAGTTGGTCAACTATCGAATTTGGGATAAGAATTGACTAATTCTTATCCCGAATTCGCGTAGCTAGGGTTATTTTTTTGCTTTACTAGCATCAATATCATAAAAACTCCTTGCTCTTTCAACTATCAGATCAAACTGTTCTTCATTGGGAGTTTGTGGTGTAGCTCCTTCAATAAATGTTCCACCAATAACCCCTACATCATCAGCACTACTGCTAGGTAAATGCTTTGGATGCATGTAAAAATACCAATTTACTGCTTGCCCAGAACTAGTTTTACCATTACCTAAATTAACTGAAATTAAATATTTCACATCTTCAGGATCTTGGTTTTTTAACATAATTAAATGTCCTTGGCCAGGAGTCATTGCATTATCATTATCAAGCTCTTTAGCACCAAGACCGGTACAATCTACTATATATTTAGTTTTAATTTCTGCAAAATTTTGAATTTTATTTTTAATAAAAGGTACTTTCTTATTTTTTAAATAAGTTGTCAAACTTATCATCATTTTTGGTACATTGATCAGAATTCCGTCATCGTAAGCTACCATAACTCTTGTTGTACCATTACCAAAATCAAGTACTACATCTTTGGCTGGTTGCATTACCCCGGCAGTTACATAAGGTTCTAGATCTGATTCTTCCCTAGTTGGAAAGTAAGCTGGCATTATAACAGCTCCATCTATAAAATTACTCTGTTGTTTTTTAGCAATAGCAGAATAAACTTTATAAGCATTAACAGCTATTTTATTCATCATGGGGCATTTGGTGGATAATCCATGAAAGAAGGCTTAAGCAATCCACCAGCATTATTAGAAGCCAGTCCATCAAATTGGTCAGCAATAATAGTGATGTTACTATACCCCTTTTCAATCAGATCATAAGCACTCCATAACCCCATAACACCAGCTCCGATAATAGTAATGGGAGTATCAGGTTTTAAATCAGTAGCATATTCTGATTTTTGCAATAATTCATTAACATAAGCAATAGCTCCTGGTGCTAATGTCCAACCGCTACCACTATGACCATAATTATGGGCAATAACTTTATCACCTAGCTTAGTAACAGTCATATTTGGTATACCATGCCTTGTAGGGCGATAACATATAATTCTTTGACCAAGATTAACAGCTTCTAGTTTTAGTGGGACAATTTTTCGTATTTCAGGTTGAGCTTGTGGTTGAGCGTACACCGTTGGTAACATAAATATTAGAACCATAGCAAAAGATTTAACAGAATTAACCAATATGTTCCAATATTGATATAGAGTAGGAGGTAGTAACTTCAATAAGGTGGTAAACATATTTAACTCATTAATTAAAGTTGATTATTAACTATTAGCAACATCATACGCATTAGTCTATTATGTAAATAAATCTGATCTAAAGATATATTATTTTTATTAGCAATATGTGATAATTTCCTTTCAAACAGTAGTTGAATATATAAGATGTGTTTTAGTAAATAAAGACATAAAATTTTTGGAAGTGGCACTTGCTACTATTTCTAGGTTTGTTTCCTTTATTTCAGCTATTTTTTCTGCTACATATTTAACAAAGGCTGGCTCATTTTGTTTTCCACGCATTGGAACAGGAGCTAGGTAAGGAGAATCTGTTTCAATTAATAATCTATCTAGTGGAATATAACGTACTATATCCTGTAAACTAGCTGCATTTTTAAAAGTTACAATTCCAGCAACCGATATATACATACCAAGGTCAAGCATTTTTTTTGCCAAATGTTTTGAGGAGGTAAAGCAATGAATAAGACCGGTAAATGGTGCATTTTGCATTTCACTGCTTAAAATATCAATGGTGTCTTCTTCTGCTTCTCTTGTATGTACTATAATTGGTAACCCGGTACTTTGAGATGCTTGTATATGCTGTTCAAAAGAACCAATCTGTTTATTTTTGTCGGATGTTTGGTAATAATAATCAAGACCAGTTTCACCAATACCAATAATTTTGGGGTGATTACAATATTCCATAATAGTTTCGTACGAGACAATTTCCTTGACTTCATTGGGATGAACACCGCATGAGGCAAATATATTGCCGTATTTTACGGTTATTTCTAAAATAGCCGGTAATTCCTCAAGGGTAGTACAGATAGTCTGCATGTACTGAACACCATTATCCTTAGCCCGAGCTATTATTGTTGATAAATCTTCTTTCAACATGTTTAAATGGCAATGAGAATCAATTAATATCATGAGCGTATCTAATTTTTTGAGACTATTCTATTAGCAATTATATTAGCAATTTTTTCTACTTCATTAAGTGGGACATAATTATACTGTTCAAGCTGAGTTACAGATTCGTCTAATATTCTCGCTATTGCTAATTCTACCAATTTTTGTATAAACGATAGATGTTTAGGTAATTTAAAATTATTAGGGCAAAATATGTAAAGAGGCTTGCCAGTGGAGGCTGCCTCACTACACATTGAAATCGAATCAGCAGTGGAAATTATGTAATCTGCCTGTGATAACATACCAAAATAAGGGTTAGGTTTAGTGTTTTCCTCTGTTGGATCATAAATAATAGCAGAGGAAGATACATTGTTTTTAATAATTTCTTTTGCTGAATTGGGGGTGCGTCTACTAAAACTAATAAACAAGCTATATTCTGTGCTTTTTTGTATAAGATTAGATAATATTGTTACAATTTGACAAGCATTATCATCGGTAAAAGTATAATTTTTACTATTACCACCGATAATTACTGAGATAAATTTCCCAAGTTTTGGATAATTTTTACGTAATTCAATGCCACCATCCTGTATTTTTGCTTGGACATTGTTCAGAGCCCCAGTAATTCTCAATATACTCAAATCACTTGAGTACATATTTAGTTCTTCCTTACTAACTTTATCATGGTGTGGTAAAATAATTAGATCAAATTGCTTGAGCGGTAGGTTAGGGTGCATAATTTGAACAATTTTTATTCTACCATTAGACTTATGTTTTAAATAACTTGCTAAAGAAGCAGTTCTTCTCCCGGCAGAAATTATTAAGTCTGGGAATCCTTGCCTGTCTGTAATAGTTTCCCACGATTGTAATAGTTCCTTTTTTACATGGATAGGTCTGAATCGGAGTAAGAAATTTGGTAAATTACCCCAAAAATTATATTCAATAGGTTTTAATTCATAACCAAGCTTGATATTTTCTGCTAGAGCTATGGCTTGATTAACGTTACCTACGCAGCTGTCAGCCAGTACCCAAATTTTAGGTTTAGTAGTATCTATCATATTTTTTTTCTATCTATATTATTATTCCTAGCTCAAGCCTTATTAATAGCCAGTTGACCATCAGTTGATTTTATGTTTATCGTATCACCGCTCATGATACTACTCGAAAGAATCATTTTGGCAAAATGATTCTGTAGTTCTCGTTGAATAACTCTCTTTAATGGTCTAGCACCAAACATTGAGTCATAGCCCTTATCAGCAAGGTAATTTATAGCTGATTCATCAAATTGCAATATAATATTTTGTTGCAAAAGAATTTCTTTCAGATTATCCAGTTGTATTTTAACAATATCATGTATGTTGGCACGATTTAGTTTATGGAATAGAATAATCTCATCTAGCCTATTTAAGAATTCAGGTTTAAATACGGCTCGTACATATTCCATTACTTGTTCTTTGATTTTATGTTGATCATCTTCTTCTCGTTGATTAATAAGTATTTCAGCTCCAAGGTTAGAAGTAAGAACAATAATGGTATTTTTAAAATCAACGGTTATCCCTTGACTATCGGTCAGTCGTCCTTCATCTAAAATCTGCAGCATGATGTTAAAAATATCTGAATGAGCCTTTTCTACTTCATCAAATAAAATAACTTGATAAGGTCTCCTACGCACTGCTTCTGTTAAAGTTCCTCCCTGTTCATAACCAACATATCCTGGAGGGGCTCCAATCAAACGTGATATCGAATGCTTTTCCATATATTCAGACATATCAACTCTGAGAATAGCGTTACGATCATTAAATAAAAAAAGTGCTAAAGCTTTGGTTAGTTCAGTTTTCCCAACACCAGTTGGGCCTAAGAATAAAAATGACCCAAGTGGTCTATTAATATCTTGCAAACCAGCACGAGATCGACGTACGGCATCGCTGATTCCTCTTATAGCTTCATCTTGACCGATCACTGACTTGCGAAGTTTATCTTCCATAGCTAGTAGTTTTTCACGTTCGCTTGATAGCATTGTATCAATCGGTATACCAGTAATTCTAGATATGATTATAGCTATATCGTTTTCCGATACGACTTCTTTTGATAGTTTGTTATCTCCTCCTTCTATTGCTTGTTGTAGTTTCTTAGTCAAATCAGGAATAATACCATATTTTAGCTCACTAGCCCGTGCAAGATCGCTACTTCTTTCTGCTCGTTCAAGTTCTGCTTTAGCTTTTTCTAGTTCCTCTTTTAATTTTTGCTCAATATGTATTTTGGATTTTTCAGCTTGCCAGCTAGCACTCATATCATAAGAAAGAGATTCAAGTTTTTCTAATTCATCTGTTAAGAGGATAATTTTCTTTTTTGAATGTTCATCATTTTCTTTTTTTAGAGCTGCTAGTTCAATCTTTATTTGAATAATACGGCGATCAAGTTCATCCAATTCTTCCGGTTTAGTAGATAATTCTATTTTTAACCGACTACATGCTTCATCAATCAGGTCAATGGCTTTATCTGGTAAGTAACGATCAGTAATATATCTATTAGATAAAGTGCTGGCAGCAACTATAGCACTATCAGCAATTCTTACACCATGATGTAATTCGTATTTGTCTTTAATACCACGTAAAATTGATATAGTATCTTCTACTGTTGGCTGGCTAACGTAAATTGGCAAAAACCTTCTAGCAATCGCTTGATTTCTCTCGATATATTCACGGTACTCATCTAGGGTGGTAGCACCAATACAATAGAGTTCCCCTCTAGCAAGCATGGGTTTTAGTAAATTTGATGCATCCATAGCTCCATCTGTTTTGCCAGTTCCTACTAAAAGATGTAGTTCGTCAATAAATAAAATGATTTCCCCACTAGATTCTTTAATCTCGTTTAATACCGCTTTTAGTCGTTCTTCAAATTCTCCGCGATATTTAGCTCCAGCAATTAAAGCTCCCATATCAAGTTCAATGATACGGCAATTTGCTAGCGTTTCCGGAATGTCTTGGCTAAAGATTCTTTGAGCTAACCCCTCTATTATGGCTGTTTTACCAACTCCTGGCTCTCCTATCAGCACTGGATTACTCTTCATTCTTCTTGATAAAACTTGTACGGTTCTTCTAATTTCCTCATCTCTGCCAATTATTGGATCAAGTTTACCAAGTTCTGCCAGCTCAGTAACATCTCTACCATATTTCTTTAGGGCATCGTAAGTACTTTCAGAAGATTCGCTATCTGCTTTCTTACCTTTTCTTAACTGCAGAATTGCGGCGTTTATTTTTTTACTAGTTATTGAATTATCCAATAAGATTTTACCAGCAGGTGTTTGGTCATACGATAATGCTTCAAAAACTCGCTCAATAGTGATAAAACTATCAGCATTATCCTTAGCAATATCTAGGGCTTTATTAAGTAATTTTAAGCTTTCCGATGATAAATAAAGCTGTCCTCCTCCCTCAATTTGTACTTTTGGGATTTTGTTTAATTCTATAGTTACAGCTTTATTTAAATCGTCTAAGCTACTACCCAAAATATTAATGAGATTAGTAATAATGCCGCTATCATCATTTAACAAACTCGCCAGTATATGTAATGGCAATAGTTGCTGATGATCATTTTTTGCTGCTAAGCTTTGGGCATTAGAGATGACAGATTTTGTATGTGTAGTAAATTTATCCATGTCCATTTCAATAACCTTATAAATTGTAAATTAGGTCAAACTTTACTAGAATATATCATACTATTTGACCCCACTAAGTATTTTATATTAATATTTTATATAATTAATGATTAATAATAATACAAGGGGCTATAACCATAACTGTTGAAAGTTAGTAAATACAGCTTCCTTATACGTCTATTAGCGAGAAGGCCGTAAGGCCGACGAAGCAATCCAGTAACATCATTTATCTATTAGATTGTTTCCTAGATTGCTTCGCTTACGCTCGCTAATAGACGCTGTGGTATAGATATTTGTAAACTTTCAATAGTTGTGGGGCTATAACTAACCCGAAAATGTTTGAATCATGGTTTGAGTCATGAAAACGATGCTAAACTAGCACTTATTTTAACAGATTGACAAATATATTAAATTCAGATATCCTCTAGTCCTTAAATTCGAGTAAGCGAAGAAATCTTAAGGACTAGGTTTTAAGGACTGAAAAAGAGAGATTAGGCGTCAAAATTACGACATCCTTGCTTTTACGAAAGGGCGGCAGCTCGAATCTGTCATTGCCCGCTAATAATATAAATAATTAAATAAGTGGAATTATGACAAACTGTATTAAAAAATCATTATTTGTTACAGCTGGTCTTGCTGTAATGGGTTTGGGACTATTTTTGGGTAATCCTAGTAGAGTTGATGCTGCGGTTAAAGAGGGACAAAAATTTTCAGATTGGGTAGTTAACTGCACCACAGATGCTGAAAAAAAACAGGTCTGTTTTTTAAGTCAAGCAATTAACTCTACTAATAAAGATGGTAAACAACAAGTGTTAGCTGTGTATCAAATAGGTTATTTGGGTAGTGGTAAGGCAAAAAGTTTAAAAATGATACAAATAGTTCCTACTGATGTTTCTGTTGCTCCAGGTACGTCAATTATTAGTTCCCAAAAATTAGTTGCTCCAGGTAAGTACGTTACTTGTACAAAAGATTCTTGTCAGGCTGTTGTTGAAATATCAGATAAAGATCTTAAAGATATTTTATCAAAAGATGCTAATCCTATCGTGGGGATAATGAATTCAGCTGGTCAACAAGTAAATCTTCCACTCTCTACGAAAGGTCTTGAAGAAGGCTTGAAAGCGTTGAAGTAAATTAAGTTATAGCTAAACCGAAAAAATTTTAGCCTAAAACCGTCTATTAGCGAGTAGACCGTAGGTCGACGAAGCAATCCATATGACAAGCTTCATGGATTGCCACGCTCACATACGTTCGCTCGCTAATAGACATATATGTCTATTAGTTTAAAATGCATTTTTTCTTATATTAAAGCCAATTCGGGATAAAAATTAGTTACTTCTTATAGGTTATCCCAATGAGTATTTGTCCTAATAAATTATCTGAAACAGATAATGAAATATACCAAATTATTAATGCTGAAGAAAAGCGTCAGCATGATTTTATCGAATTGATTGCTTCTGAAAATTTTGTAAGCCCGGCAGTATTAGAAGCACAAGGGTCAGTTCTTACCAATAAATATGCTGAAGGATATTTTGGAAAACGCTATTATAATGGTTGTGACGAGGTTGATAAAGCTGAGATTTTGGCGATAGAACGAGTAAAAAAACTATTTAATTGTAACTATGCTAACGTTCAGCCTCATTCCGGCTCTCAGGCTAATCAGGCAGTATTTTTAGCCCTATTAAAACCACATGACACCATACTTGGTATGTCGCTAGATACAGGGGGACATTTGACTCATGGTGCTTCCCCTAACTTGTCTGGCAAATGGTTTAACTCTGTATCTTATTCGGTGAATAAAGAAACTTTCTTAATTGATTATTCACAAATAGAGCAAATGGCCGTGCAGCATAAGCCTAAATTGATTATAGCCGGCTATTCTGCTTACTCACGTCAATTAGATTTTAGCAAATTTAGGGAAATTGCTGATAGAGTAGGGGCATATTTGCTAGCAGACATTGCTCATATTGCCGGACTTGTTGCTACAGAGGAACATCCAAGCCCCTTACCTTATGCTCATGCTGTTACCTCTACTACTCATAAAACTCTGCGTGGTCCACGTGGTGGTATTATTCTTTCAAACGATGAGGAATTGGGCAAAAAGATAAATTCTGCTTTATTTCCTGGCATGCAAGGTGGACCGTTAATGCATATTGTTGCAGCAAAAGCAGTAGCGTTTTTGGAAAACTTACAACCAGATTATCATCTTTATATAAAACAGGTTATGAGTAATGCAAAAGCTCTTGCTAACAGTTTAATGGCAAGAGGCTATGATATTTTAACTAATGGCACTGATAATCATATAGTATTAGTGGACCTACGAAAATATGGTATAACTGGTAAGATGGCCGCAGATTCACTTGAAAGAGCCGGCATAACCTGTAATAAAAATGCTATACCATTTGATACAACTTCACCGTTCATTACTTCTGGTATTAGGCTTGGTACTCCAGCATGCACCACTAGAGGTTTCAAAGAAAAGGAGTTTATAGAAGTTGGCGAGATGATTTGCAACGTATTAGATGGGTTGAAAGCTACGCAAGATAATAGTGATTGTGAGCAAGAAACTCGCAAGCAAGTTAAAAAATTAGTAGATAATTTCCCGATTTATGTTTAAACATATTGTTTCCTAGATTGCTTCGCTTACGCTCGCAATGACGCTGTGGTATAGGTATTTGTAAACTTTCAACAGTTGTGGGATGACACCCTAAACTATTAAACCGATGCCTTACATCAAACTCAGGTTAGGTTAGCTATAACTCCCTTTCATTTCCTTAATTTTTGCAATAATCTTTTCTAGGATATTTGAAGGAGTAAGGCCAAAATATGAGTATAGCTCTTCAGAACAACTAGATAGACCAAATTGGTCGACTCCAAAAAACAGTCCGTTTTCTCCGATGATTCGATGCCAGCCGAAGCTACTTGCAGCTTCTATAGCCACTTTTAAGTTACCCCTAGATAAAATATTTTGGATATAGCTAGGTTTTTGTTTAAAAAATAGCTCAAAACATAATATTGATATGACCTCAGCTTTAAAACCATGGTTAGTTAGCAGCTCTTGTACTTTTAGAGCAATTGATAATTCAGAACCTGTGGCAAAGATAGCAACATCTACTTTTTCTTGATTATTCCCTAACAATATATACCCACCTTTAGAGCATAAATTTTGTAAACTGATGGGGCTAACTATTTGATTTTCCCTATGTTGAACTTTAGTAACTTGAGGGACAGCTTGTCTTGTTAAAGCAAGAACAGAAGGTCCTTGTTTATTAGATAGTGCAATTCGCCAAGACTCGGCTGTTTCTATATAGTCTGCAGGACGTAGTACCATCATATTTGGTAAGCTTCGGAGGCCTGCTAGATGTTCAACTGGTTGGTGAGTAGGTCCGTCTTCTCCTACACCGATTGAATCATGAGTCATTATATAGATTACTTGTTGCTGCATAATAGCAGAAAGTCGCATACTTGGCTTCATATAATCAGAAAAGGCTAGAAAAGTCGCACCTACAGGCAGAAATCCTGATAATGACAGTCCGTTCATGATAGAACCCATAGCATTCTCACGAACACCATAATGGATGTAGTTACCACTAAAATCATCTTTACTGATTACTTTACTATGATTATTTTTGATATTATTGGATAATGATAAATCAGCTGATCCAAAAATAATTTTATCAGATAGTTTGCTTAATTCTTCTACAATTCTACCGGATGAACTACGGGTTGCTTCATCTTTTATCGGGATAGGGATATTATCAAGAAAAGAACAATCAATATTAGGTCTAGCAAAATACGCTTTAAAATACGCTTTTTGTTCTTGACTTATATCAACAAAGTTTTCCTGCCAATTATTATAACTCACTTGATTTCTTAGCCAAGCGATGCCCCATAGGTCTTTTAATTCTTTTGGCAGACCAAACTCTTCATCCTTAAAACCTAAATTTTCTTTTAGCAATTTAACTTCGTCTTTGCCAAGGGGCGAACCATGGGCTGCATTTGAATTTACCTTGTTAATAGAACCTTTGGCAATTAAAGTACGACAGGCAATGAAGTAGGGTTTATCAGAATTTTTTGCCCTAGTTAAGCTGGCATTAATTTGCTCAAAATCATGTCCATCAATAGATTCGGTAATCCAACCCATGGCAGTAAATTTAAGCAAATGGTCCTCAGATACGGTAAGGTTGGTAGAGCCATCGATGGAAATTTTATTATCATCAAATAAAACTATTAGGTTATTAAGGCATAAATGCCCAGCTAAAGAAGCAGCCTCGTAGCTTATACCTTCCATTAGGCATCCATCTCCAATTATACAGTAAATCTTATGATCACTAAGATCTTTGCCCAATTTTTGTTGATATTTTTTTTGACCAATAGCCATACCCACTGAAGTAGCAAATCCCTGACCTAAAGGACCTGTAGTAGCCTCAATAGCTTCATATGCCCCATATTCTGGATGTCCAGGAGTTTTTGAATGTAATTTTCGGAATTGTTTTAAATCTTCTAAGTGAAAATTTTTATAATTTGTTAAATAATAAAAACTATAAAGTAACATAGAACCATGGCCAGCTGATAGAACTAGGCGATCACGGTCAAACCAAGTTGGATCATTAGGATTGAATTTAAGAAAATCAAACACTAAAACTGTCATCACATCTGCCATGCCAAGTACCATACCCGGATGCCCTGACTTGGCATGCTCTATGCTATCACTTGCTAAAACTCTAATACAGTCACTTAATTTGCAATATTCTTCTGAATATTTTGGTATTTTATTAAACTTCATTATGATAAATATCGCTTTTATGTTAAAAGATATATACTTTTCTAGTTTCAAGAATTGGAATATATTGATAAAAATTTTTTATGAATCTACATCAAAATAGATATTATGACAACAAAACTATTATCCGTTTTCTCGTGGTTTACTACTTTATTTCATCAATTACGGTTATCAATCAGTTCAATAAATTTTTACCAAGATGTTTATAGATCATATACAGGGTATGGAATTAAGTACATATTTACTGTATCTTTTATATCATCATTGATTTTTTGTCTTTTTATATTTAATTATTTGTTGGCTTTGACGGATTATTTTACTGAAAACCGCTCTACAAAAAGCACCACAACTATTGAATATATATTAAAACAGTTACCAAGAATCTATTATGATGGTAGTAAAATTTCAGTTGATCAAGATGAACCTATATATTTACTCGATGAAAATGGTAATAAAATTGCTGTTATAGACTCAAAGAATCAACTACCTTATAGCGAGAAAATTAAAGTTCCTCTCCTCTTTAGTAGCAATAATATAACCCTTACTACGATTGAAATAACTGATAAAAAAAAGAGTGCATTTAGTATTGGATATTCTAAATTATTTACTTCTGATCGAAAAATTCTAACTGAAGAAGTCATTAAAAAGCATTTCTCCGAGATACTTACACAAGCACCGAAGGTATTTATTTACATTTTAATGCCAATAATGATAGTCTTTCGTTTTGTAACAATTTTATTCGAAAAAAGCTTTATTATCATATTAGTATATCTGTTAACTAATTATTTTGGGCCTAAATCCTCTTGGCAAACATGCACTAGGATAGTATTATTTTCAAGTGGAGTGACTATTTTATTACAACCTATTATCGTTATATTTTTACCAAAATTGAGCGGCATGGTATTTTTTATACAAATGTTTGCCTATTTTTTACTCTTTTTGGGGATGTTGCAAATACGAAGTAAATAGGGCTAGGTGATGCACACAAAATTCTTCAACGTCATTGCGAGGAGGCATGAGCCGACGAAGCAATCCACAAAAAATATAATAAGTAATTTGGATTGCCACGTCGCCACTAAAGTGGCTTCTCGCAATGACGTTTGTTGAACTTTTGACAGTTGTGCCTTGCAATGATGGCATGGACTCCGTCCAAACCCATCAATGGACTTCGTCCATATATGACGAAAAAGAATTTTTAACTTGCAGAATGTAGGTTTATTGTATATACTTGTTTATACAGTAACAATATTAATGATATTATGCAAACTCAAATCCAAAAATGGGGAAATAGCTTGGGAATTAGAATTCCTAAACATCTAGCTGATAAGTTACATTTTCAACAAGGTACATTTGTTAATTTAGAAACAGCTGATAACTATTTGATTATCAATACAGAAACATCAGAATTAGATATATTATTGGATAATATTACAGATTCTAACTGTCATCATGAAATATTAAATGATGACATTGCTGTAGGTAATGAATCGTGGTAACATTCATACCTGAAAGAGGGGATGTAGTTTGGCTTAATTTTGAACCTCAAAAAGGCAAAGAGATTCAAAAAACACGACCAGTGGTAATTCTTACTCCTTATAAATATAACCTTAAGAGTGGTCTTGCTCTATTTGTACCTATCACTAGTCAAATTAAGGGCTATCCTTTTGAAGTGATAATAAACTTTAAACAAATAAAGGGAGCAGTATTATGCGATCAAGTACGATCTATGGATTGGAAAGCCCGCACAGCAACTAAAATTCTTACATTAGACAAAATACTCATAAATGTTATATTATCAAAATTAAGACTATTATTGTAGTTATACATTGCTATGAAACAAATAAAATGGCTGTTGTTCGTCATTGCGAGGAGGCGATGGAATCGCCGACGCGGCAATCTAGGATACGCGAAGCGTTACTCTAAAAAAACAGCTTCGCTGTTTACCTGGATCACCACGGCGTCTGCGACGCCTCGTGATGACGGTTGTAGCCAATTTATGACTCCTTAAGTTGACGCCTATGTGCAATGATGGCATGGACTCCGTCCAAACCCATCAATGGACTTCGTCCATATATGACGTATCTAGTAAGTAAAAAATATAGGATGTTTATTTGAGACAGGATAGTATACAAAGACTAGCAAAAGCGATTAGTAACGCAGGGATATGTTCAAGACGTGATGCAGAACTGCTTATTAAAAATAATCAAGTAAAAGTAAATGGTGTTATTATTGATTCACCAGCAACCAATGTTGATGAAACTAGTGTTATTGAGGTGTCGGGAAAACTAATAAATCAACAACATATTCCGCGTTTATGGGTATATTACAAACCTGTTGGACTCATTACTTCGCATAAAGATACAAGTGGTAGAGAAACGGTATTTGCTAGTCTTGCAAAGATGAATCTGCCTAGAGTAATCTCAATAGGGCGACTGGATATCAATAGTGAAGGGCTATTATTACTAACCAATAATGGTGATTTAGCAAGAAAGTTTGAGCTACCATCAAGTAAAATAGAACGTGTATATAAAGTCAGAGCATATGGTAACCCAAATCTTTTGCTAAAAAATTATAAAAATATAGAAATTTATCAAATACGTTATGATCCTAAATCAATTAAATTAATAAAATCAGGCAGAACAAATTGTTGGTTTGAAGTAGTCTTGACTGAAGGTAAAAATCGTGAAATTAGAAAGATATTTGAATATTTTGGCTTGACTGTTAACCGGTTAATTAGAATTAGCTATGGAGATTTTTTATTAGGTAATTTGCAACCAAATCAGTATAAAGAACAGCCATTCGAAAAATTTAAGAAATTTTTATGATTAGAATTATAGCAGGCAAACATAAAAATCGGATCATACCTACCTTAAAAAACTCTAACTATCGTCCTTCCACAGGGAAAATCCGAGAGGCCATCTTTAGTATACTAACTTCAGGAGAATTTAGTAATGGCAGATTATTTACCAAGGAGTCTAAAGTTCTCGATTTATTTGCCGGCACTGGTAGCTTAGCTTTTGAGAGCTGTTCTAGAGGAGCTGGAGCAATTACATTAGTTGATATAAACGCTAATTATTTACAGGTAGCAAAGGAGTTTGCTAGTAAAATAGGTGAGCTGGATAAAATGACTTTCCTAAATATCAATGCAGTAGCTCTACCTTCGGCTTATCACAGCTTTGACTTAATTTTTATTGACCCTCCATATTATCATAATCTTGTACCGAAGGCAGTTAATGCTTTAAAAAAAGGTCAATGGTTAAAAGATGGTAGCATTATTGTAGTCGAACTTGCTAAAAGCGATGATTTTAGCGATGATTCTTTACAGCTAATTAAAGAAAAAATATACGGTGATAGTAAATTGCTTATTCTTCAAACTGTTCTATAATATATATTATGGAAAATAAAACTTTAGGTTTAATCTGAATTAATTCTTATCTTTCTTATAACTTTTTATAAAGAAGCATTGCATCACCATAACTAAAAAACCGCATTCTCTTATCTATAGCATATTTGTAGATATCAGTTATTTCCTGATAACCCGCGAATGCACAAACTAACATGAATAATGTAGACTTTGGCAAATGGAAATTGGTAACTAACATATCAACAATTTGAAATTTAAATCCCGGTCTAATAAAAATGGTTGTTTCAAATTCTCCGTCTTGTATTTGTCCATGTCCATCAATGCTACTGCTTTCTAACGCCCGTAAGGACGTCGTTCCCACGGCTATTATCCGTCGGCTTTCTTTTTTTGCCTTATTAATGATATCTGCAGTTTTTTTATCTATATGATAATATTCTGAATGCATTTTATGTTGATCAATATCCTCAGTTTTAACTGGTAGGAACGTCCCTGCCCCAACATGCAAAGTAATAAAAGCAGTTTCAATATTTTTTGCTTTAATTAATGCAAGTAATTCATCAGAAAAATGTAGCCCTGCAGTTGGAGAGGCTACTGCTCCAAGTTTTTTACTATAGACTGTTTGATATCTATTATTATCTTCTAGTAAATTTTCCTGCCTCTTTATATAAGGAGGTAGCGGGATTTCACCGTATTTTTCTAAAAATTCAAAAACTGAGAGATTATCTAGAAAAAATTCGACCTCAACCTGCCCCATTACAAGTTTTTTACTTATGATAATCTTATTGCAACCAAAATCAAATTGATCTCCTTCATTAAGTCTTTTTGAAGGCTTGGCAAAACCATGCCAACAATTATTATTTATTGGCTTATTTAGGTATAAATCGATCTTTTTCCCATCTTTATTCAATAGCAATTTGGCTTTAATAACTTTACTATCATTAAACACCATTAAATCACCAGGGCATAGATAGTCAATTATATCATAAAACTTGCTCTGCACTAAGTGATTATTTGGTGCAGCTATCAACAAATTAGACTCATCTCGTTTTTTTTCTGGTTTCTGAGCTATTAATTCAGTCGGTAAGGTAAAATCAAAATCAGATAATTTCATTGTACCTCTCATATAAATTTTGGGGCGATTATGTTTTAATATAATCTGCTCGTCAATGATTATTTCACAAATCCCTTGTGTTACTGTAATATTAGCTAGACAATTATAGGTTTCTTTTCTACTATTCTATACCAATTATTGTATTTTAACCTATTAAAACAGGTTCTATGTGCTTATCTAAGGTTAAAATACTTATAGCAAAGGTGCTATTTGTAATATCTGCATTGGGAACTGTAATTATTCCACCAATTACGGTATATGGAACTGGTGATTCATCTAGGCATAAGGCTGTAGAACTTTTTAATACTCCATTGGTTATTAATGAAAAACGAACATTTGAACAGTTTAAAAAACAGTTGGGTGTTAACCGACCCAACTCTTACCTAACTAAGGTGGCTAATTTTTTTAACCGTAAAAAAACACAAGGGCAAAATGAATTCCCACTAGAAGAGCTGAATGTTGAATTTATTTCCTCTGAATTTTATGATGATATAGCCCCTGATGAACCTTATGTGGATATAGAAAAAACAAAAAAAAAATCAGGAGGATACAACCGATGGACAACAACCAATAGTGCCAGTAGCTAATATACCACAACAAGCAGGATTAGAAGGAGTTGGAGCAGGACATAATCCTGCCCCACTTCTATTGCCTAATAATGTACAACAACAAAGAGAAGATGGAGACGAAGTTAGAAGACCACCAATACACGTATATGTACCACAAGATCATTTGCAAGTAGATATAGAAGAACATGCACCGCCAGCAAGGAGAGATGGAGCTGTTGTAGTACCGCCAGCAGGAGGAGAAGCAGCACCGCCAGCAGGAGGAGAAGCAGCACCGCCAGCAGGAAGAGAAGTAGCACCACCAGCAGGAAGAGAAGTAGCACCACCAGCAGGAAGAGAAGTAGCACCACCAGCAGGAGGAGAAGTACCACCAGCAGGACCTACATCGCCAGCAGAAGCTATAGTGCCACAAGAAAAAGTTGCACAGATAGCAAGGGTAACAGTGGCATTAGCGGAAGAATTATTACAAAAACAAAAAGAAACAGTGAGAAATATTGCCTTAGCACTGAATGAAATAATTATCTTGTCTCATGAATTCGCAAACTCATCTATTGATTTAAGATTAAGCGATTTAAAACATCTAAACAATCTTTCTCCACCCGCTGCTGATGATGAAGATGATATTGTTCCTAAAAATGTGTGGGGTAGTGGTACGATAGGTATAACCAAATATAATGGGAAATGCTTGTTAAGTAGCTATACTGGCAGAACTAGTGCCACAACTATTGGAGGCGATTTAGAGTTACCTAATGGCAGCATTATTGGAGGAGCTTATAATTATGTTCTCTCTAACTTTAAATACAAGAATCGTACTGAGAAATTTACTGCCCACACCCACGTAATATTTATGTATGGTCAAACTAACTTGTCTGAGAAACTAATATTACAAGGATTCCTTTCCCTTGCTTCGGGTAATGTTTCTGCAAAATTACCAGTACAAAACCAGCTAGCTAAAGCTAAATTTGCTAATAGCTCATATAGTAGCAAGCTAGTAGTTGCTTACAAATCAAAGGTTGGTAAAGCTTTAATTATCCCCCATATTGGGCTTAAATATGGGGGGCAGGATATTGCTGGATATGAGGCAAGCTTTGAAAAACAAAGTCTATCGGTAGCTGCTACTAACAGCCGAAGATCTTCGGGGCTTATAGGATTTGAAGTAATTATGCCAATGAAGATTAGTGATACTACCCAAGTGATTCCTAGATTGCATATGGAAGTCGAAAAGTTTTTGCATAATAAGCAGCAGAAGCTTCATATGCAGGTCATGTCATATCCATCTAGCAGCAGAGAGGAAATATTGCTGCTTGAAAAACCTACTAAATACAACTACAAAATTGGTGGAACTATCACTATAAAACGTGGAGCAACAGAAATCATGGCAGTATATAACTATTTAGCATCTAATAATAAATATTCAAGCCATCAAGGTTCACTTAAATTAAAATTATCGTTCTAGCCTCAACTATTAAACCAAACTCAGATTATATATTATCATTCGAGTATATCCACATCCACCTCTTCCTCAGGGCTATCAGCAATCAATGCGGTAGAAACTACTTTTTCTCCTTGTTCGGTTTTGAATAATATTACACCACTAGTATTACGACCAGTTATACGTACAGATTCAAGTTTACACCTAATTAGTTTGCCATTATTAGTAATTAACATCAACTCATCAGACATATCAACCGGCATTACTCCAACAACTAATCCAGTTTTGTCAGACACATCCATATTAACAATACCGCTACCACCACGGTTAGTAATCCTATATTCGTATGCGGAACTTCTTTTTCCGAAACCATTTTCACTAACAGTAAGAATAAATTCTTCTGAAATAGCCATTTCTAAAATCTGCTCTTTACTTAAATGTACACCAAATTCTTCCGGGGTAAATTCCTTGCCACCTGCTATTAACAACCTATTCTCTATAGGAATTGATAGATAGGCTTCTCTTTCTTCCATTGTACATGCTATGCCTTTTAATATTGTCATAGAAATAACGTAGTCACTAGCAGCAATCCTCATACCTCTTACACCATCAGAAGTACGGCTTTTAAATACCCTAACTGAACTAGCTGGGAATCTTACAGCTTTACCAGCTTTGGTTGCCAATAAAACATGGTCTTCATCCTTACAAACTTTAACATCTATTAAATGGTCATTATCATCAAGTCTAATAGCAATTTTGCCATTTGATTGAATACGTTTAAAGTCTGATAAATCATTCCTTCTAATGTTACCTTGGCTTGTAGCAAAAATAATATTCAAACTATCCCACTCATCCTGATTTTCAGGCAAGGGCATAATATTATTTATACGTTCTCCTTCTTTTAAAGGTAAAATGTTGACTATTGGTCTTCCTTTACTCTGAGGATTACCAAGTGGTAGTTTATATAATTTTAAGCTGTATACCTGCCCGGTATTTGAGAAAAACAACATCGGTGTGTGAGTACTGCCAACAAATATTTGAGTGGTAATATCTTCGTCCCTCATTGACAGCCCTGACCTCCCCTTTCCTCCTCGTTTCTGTGCTCTATAGGTAGCAAGAGGTACACGTTTAATATAACCGCCCAATGTCACGGTTACAACCATTTCTTCTCTTTGGATAAGATCCTCAATATCTTGATCAAAGTCACCTAATTCAATGCTAGTAAGGCGGGGGGTAGCGAACTCATCTTTGATTCTAATTAACTCATTTTTTAGGATATCTAGAAGTTTCTCACGTGATGCTAGAATGTCAGTATAACCGCTAATCTCCGTAGCTAGTTCTGCAAGATCATTTTCTAATTTATTTTTCTCCATAGCAGTTAAACGTTGCAATCGCATTTCAAGAATTGCTTTTGTTTGTGTTTCAGTAAAATAACATTTACCATCATCTGCTATCATTGCTCTATCATCAACAAGTTTTACTAGATCTATTATAGATGACGCATCCCAAGTTCTTTGCATTAGTTGCTCTTTAGCACTTGCCGGATCATTTGAAGATTTAATTATTCTAATAACCTCATCAATATTACTAACAGCAATCATTAGTCCCAATAAAATATGCGCCTTATCACGAGCCTTATTTAACAAATATATCGTCCTGCGAGTTATTACTATTTCTCTAAAATTGACAAAAGCAGCTATCACTTCTTTTAAGTTCATAACTTCTGGTAGCCCATCTCTTAGAGCTAACATAATCACACCAAAACTAGTTTGTAGCTGGGTATAGGAATATATTTGATTCAGCACCACTTCTGTTACAGCATCTTTCTTTATTTCAATTACTACTCGAATACCATCCTTATTTGATTCATCTCTAAGATCACTGATACCTTCAATACGTTTTTCCTTGACTAGTTCGGCAATTTTTTCAACCAATTTAGCTTTATTAACCATATATGGTATTTCTGTAATAATAATAGCCTGTCTATTATTAGATATCTCTTCAATTTCGCTGCGTCCTCTAGTTAAAATACTCCCCCTACCCGTTAAATAAGCCGACCTAATACCGCTTGTACCAAGTACTATACCAGCAGTAGGAAAGTCAGGGCCTTTAACTACGGTCATAAGTTCTAATATTTCTACATCGTTATTATCAACATATAGGCAGCAAGCATCAATTATTTCTCCAAGATTATGAGGAGGAATATTGGTAGCCATGCCAACAGCAATACCATTAGTTCCGTTTACCAAGAGATTGGGAAACATTGATGGTAGTACCAATGGTTCTTTTTCAGAACCATCATAATTTGGCGTAAAATCAATGGTTTCTTTATCAATATCTTCGAGCAATGTATGAGCAACTTTAGCAAGTCTTGACTCTGTATACCTCATAGCAGCGGCAGCATCACCATCTCTTGAACCAAAATTACCCTGCCCATCAACGAGCAGTACTCTTAAAGAAAAGTCCTGTGCCAGCCTCACTAATGAGTCATAAATTGCAGCATCACTATGCGGATGGTATTTACCCATCACATCACCGACAGTTCTTGCTGACTTACGATAAGGTTTGTTAAAGTAATTAGATGCTTCATACATTGCATAAAGGATTCTGCGATGCACTGGCTTTAGACCATCACGTACATCTGGAATGGCTCTACTGACGATTACACTCATCGCGTAATCTAAGTACGATCCCTTCATTTCATCTTCAATGTTAACAGATATTGAGTTTTGACGATCTAAATTAGTCACAGTTAGAACCTACATTTATTAATTAGAATAGTTTAAGTATATTACATATTCGGAAAAAAATCTATTGCTGAATGAGCGTAGACTAGCTGGAAAAGCTATTTTTTTCCAAGTGTAGCTATAACCCGAAGAACAGATTCCCCAGTTGAGGAAAAAAAAGGAATTAAATAGATAGGGACAAGTTTAAAAGCTCGAGACGTCATTGCGAGGAGCTGCGATGCAGCGACGAAGCAATTGTAAGTTAAAAGTATGATATCCATTTTTAATCACTTTTATGGATTGCTTCGTCGGCTCATGCCTCCTCGCAATGACGCCATTTTACTATGGTTAGCTATACATAACATCTTTTTTTAGATTGCCTGAATTTCAAATAAATCGGCAGGCTAAATAATGTTAAAATTCTTATAACATAGTAATAACGGTAATCACATGCCATGGTAGCAAAAAATAGTACTATTGAAAAAACAATAGATATTGCTACGATATATGCCAAAATAACTTTCTCTGGACTATTCGATTGTTTATTTGTTAGAATAGATAAATATACAAATATTAATATAAAACTAATAAGATTTATTGTTAAAATCTTTGGATATAATTTTAAATATTTAATTGTCCAATTTTTTAAGTAATTCTTTTTAATATCCATACCATGTTTTTGAGCTTCGTTAAGTTCAATAAAGGCGTAATGATGGAATCCCCAGTTTTTCATTAACATAACAAAATTCATTGTACGATGTTTAAGAAAATCTAGTGGATAGTAAGTGATGGCTTGTTTATAAGCAGATTCCATTTCTTGTAACTTTACAGGATCTGCTGTAAAGGCATAAATCCTAGTATCATCAAAAATTAATGGATCAACCCGTCTAGGAGTGTAATGAACTTTAAGCTTCTCAAAACTATATAAATCTTGGTCTTCTTTAACATATTTTGGCACTAAATCATCATTATTGATAGCAACACTTACTCCAGCAATATCAAATAATTGACGTAATTGCTCTGAATGACTTTCAGTGGAAAAATGCTTAGTAAGTTTAGCATTACCATATATTATTAATAGCGAAATGATGCAGGTTAGTATTATTCTTATTAACAAGCTAGTTTTAAGATAAATTGACAATACAAACAAAATCAAAATTGGAGCTATAAATTGTGCTTGAAATTTAACACCAACAATATAAAAAACAATTAACAATAATCCAATAACTACCAACAAAGAAGCAGGTTTTCGGCGATAAGTATAAAAAATACAAGTAGCTACTACAAAGAAACTACCAAAGGCAAAAGCTACATCTTTCCAAATTGTTCCAGATTGGGATAATATATTAGGTAGAAATGGTATTAATAAGTAAAGCCATCTGTATTTATTTTGTTGATCAGCGTAAAGAAGTAATAATATTCCACCCCACAATAATGCTAAATTTAATAGTAGCATCGTCTGCGGACCTTGGTAAATATAGTGAAGTAAAGACCACACCATTGACATTAACGGTGGGTGATGAGAGAAATAGTTTTTATTAATACTCTGCCCATATTGATCGAAACTGTCATATGACATACCACCAGGATAGGCAGAGGCAAAATGTAAAGACATTAAAAATAAACACAAAATGACAGGGTAATATTTACGCAAAAACTCTGTACAGCAATTCATGTTCACAATTTATTCTGATATTCCAGCCAGTTTTGGATTAAAATTAAAAATTTTAATCCAAAACTGAGGTTTCAAATATGATGGTCTATAAGCCGGATTTTGTATAAATAATATTTCTATTATCTACTGCAGTTATTTATCTAGGATAAATATTACCATTTATCTCAAGCGATCCACCCACATTACTTCTAGTCAGAGATGCCTAGGAACACGTAAGTTCTGTAATGCCTATTTGATCTTGCTCTTGGTGGGGTTTACCATGCGTAGCTTGTTACCAACCTACCGGTATGCTCTTACCACACCATTTCACCCTTACCAAAATTTGATAACAAAGTTTGGCGGTATATTTTCTGCGGCACTTTCCCTAAAAGATTACTCTTCCGCTGGACGTTAACCAGCACCATATCTCTGTAGAGTCCGGACTTTCCTCGTAAATTCTAGTATAGATATTTACGCAACTGCACGACCATCGAAGTGATTATGTTCTGAAATAATCTTTCCGTCAATGATTATTTAAAATTATTCTTCTAGGATGCTTAGTGCTAGTTAAAAACCTGTTATTATTGATATTTTCAAGATAATAAGTTAAATTTATGGTAGTGAGTATAAAATTTGCCGCTGAATTACGGGATAAATTATATGGATTAAATCTTTCTGACCCAAAATATCTACAATTTTACCAAGAAATGGTATTTACTTTTATTAAAGGTAATGAAAATGAAATATTACAAGTATATAAAGATATTAAGGGGTACAACACTATAGGGATAGGCTTTAACATGGATAATCCAAGAGCAAAAATTGTGTGGCAGACAATATTCCAAGGTTCTTTATCATTTGACAAAGTTTATAATGGCGATAAAGCTATTACAATACAACAATCTCGAATGATATATGATTGTAAGAGTGCTGTTAATCGCCTAGAGCTAAAAAATATTTATGGCAAGTCTTGGGATAAGTTAAAACCTAACGAGATGCTGATGATTGAGGATATGTATTGGAATGGTGGTAATAAGCTAGTAGGTAAATATACCAAGTTTTTTAAATATATGGTTCTTTATACTGAAAGTTCTAGATTAAAATATCTTACACAAGGATTAATCGAGGTAAAAGAAAATTCTAATAAAGAGAGAATTAGGGGTATTCAAAATCGTAGAAATGTACAAAGTGAAATAGGTGACTCGTCCAAATGTTCTGCTCCAGTGATAAGGACATGATATACTGCTCGTAAATGAATAGTTGGTAGACGAAGGTCAACTTCAAGAAGAGCTAGGAGTGTCAAAGTCGAGCAGCGGAGCGTACATTAGTACGTGAGCAGCGGAGATCTTTAGACACGACGACGCCAATTCTTGAAGTTCACCGAGTATATAACTTTTTTTCACAGCTACCTCTTGTAAAATAAACGAGGAGACACTATATCAAAACTTATCAAATTGATTTATTAAATTGGGATTAGGAGTGTATATGGCGAAGATCATAGGTATAGATTTAGGAACAACAAATTCTTGCGTCGCAGTAATGGAAGGAAAAGAGCCAAGAGTCATAGCAAATGCTGAAGGAGTTAGGACTACTCCTTCAATGGTAGGATTTGGTAATGACGGTGAAAAATTAATTGGAGATTCAGCAAAACGTCAAGCTGTAACCAATCCACAAAATACTTTATACGGTATTAAAAGATTGATAGGTAGAGGTTTCTCTGATCCTATGGTAAAAAAAGACCAAGATCTTGTACCATACAAGATAGTAAAAGCTGCTAATAACGATGCTTGGGTTGAAGTTAAGGGCGAAAAATATTCTCCAAGCCAAATTAGTGCTTTCATTTTACAAAAAATGAAAGAAACAGCTGAGAATTATCTTGGTGAGAAGGTAACACAAGCAGTCATTACTGTACCAGCATATTTTAACGACGCACAGCGCCAAGCAACCAAAGATGCTGGCAAAATTGCTGGTTTGGAAGTATTAAGGATAATCAATGAACCAACAGCAGCCGCTTTAGCATATGGTTTCGATAAAGCTGAGAGCAAAATAATTGCAGTTTATGATCTTGGTGGTGGTACGTTCGATGTATCAATTTTAGAGATAGGTAACGGTGTATTTGAAGTTAAATCTACCAACGGTAATACTTTCCTTGGTGGTGAAGATTTTGATTCTAGAATTCTAGATTATTTAATTGATGAATTTAAGAAAGAAAGTGGTATAGATTTACGCAAAGATCCTTTAGCTTTGCAACGTCTGAAAGAAGCTGCTGAAAAAGCTAAAAAAGAATTATCATCTGTACCTCAAACTGATGTTAATTTGCCATATATTACGGCTGATAGCTCAGGTCCTAAGCATTTAAATATAAAATTTACTAGGGCGAAATTAGAATCCTTAGTGGCAACATTAATTGATGATACAATAGAACCATGTAAGAAAGCTTTAAAAGATGCTGGGCTAAAAGCTTCGGATATTCAAGAAGTAGTACTTGTTGGCGGTATGACTAGAATGCCAAAAGTTATTGAGAAAGTAAAGGAATTCTTTGGTCGTGAACCACATAGAGGAGTTAACCCTGATGAAGTCGTGGCTCTAGGTGCTGCTATTCAGGGAGGAGTGTTAAATAAAGAAGTTACTGATATATTATTGCTAGACGTCACCCCTTTATCTTTAGGTATTGAAACTCTTGGTGGGGTATTTACTAGGCTGATTGATCGTAATACTACTATTCCGACTAAAAAGAGTCAGGTATTCTCTACTGCTGATGATAACCAGCATGCTGTAACGATTAGGGTATTCCAAGGTGAACGGGAAATGGCATCTGATAATAAGATACTTGGCCAATTTAATCTTGATGGCATTCCGCCTGCACCACGAGGATTACCGCAAATTGAAGTAACTTTTGATATAGACGTTAATGGTATAGTGCATGTTTCTGCCAAGGATAAAGCTAGTGGTAAGGAACAAAAAGTAACTATTCAAGCTTCTGGAGGTCTTAGCGATACGGAAATTGAACAAATGGTAAAAGATGCAGAAAAAAATGCTGAGGATGATAAAAAGCGTCGTGAATTAATTGAGGCTAAAAATAGTGCTGATAGCTTAATTTATTCAACAGAAAAAACTCTAAAAGAACATGATAGTAAAATATCAGCTAGTGATAAACAAGAAGTAGAAAATAGCATAACAGAGTTAAAAGCAGCTTTAGAGTCTGATAATCTTGAGCAAATTAAAGCAAAAACTGATGCTCTTATGGCTAGTAGTATGAAAATAGGAGAAGCTATGTATAAATCTCAGCCAGATGATCATAGTGAGGAAAAACCTGAAACGAATGATGACAAAGTAGTTGATGCTAACTACGAAGATGTCAGTAACAAGTAGGAATTTTTGGATGTCACCCCATAACTGTTGAAAGTTAAAAAATCGTCTATTAGCAAAGTGCTGTTGTAAGGCTTAAACCGTCTATTAGCGAGCGAACGTACGTGAGCGTGGCAATCCCACAACTGTTGAAAGTTAAAAAACCGTCATCGCGAAGCGTCGATAGACGCCGTGGCGATCTCATGAAGTAAGCTCTTCTTCACAAGATTGCCACGTCGTCGCTTACAGCGACTCCTCGCTAATAGACGGTTTAGGGCTTACAAAGCTCATCGCGATGACGATCTTTTAACTTTCAACAGTTGTGGACATCACCCCTCATGGTGAGGCTGCTAAAAAGGATAATTTAAACTAAATTAAAAATCATATATTCTTATTATGTCGACAAAAGATTATTACCAAATACTTGGGGTTAGTAAAACTGCTACCCAGGAAGAGCTAAAAAAAGCTTATCATAAATTGGCGATGCAATATCATCCTGACCGTAATACACAGGATAAACAAGCAGAAAAAAAGTTCAAGGAAATAAGCAGTGCTTATGATATCTTAAAAGATGAACAAAAAAGAGCTGCCTATGATCGTTTTGGACATGATGCCTTTCAGAATTCAGGTGCAGCATCGTCAGCTGGAAGACATAACAATAGTGGACCTGATATAAATGATATATTTGGTGAGTTTTTTAATGATTTTATGGGTGGCGGGGCAAGAAGACAACGACCATCAACTACCATTAGAGGCTCAGATCTAAAATATGATATCACAGTTACTTTGCAAGAAGCATTTCGTGGTATCGACAAAAATATTAGTTTTACCAGTGAAGTAAAATGCCAAACATGTAATGGCAGCGGATCAGAAAGTAATGCCGGAATGACCGAATGCGACGCTTGTGCAGGACAAGGGGTTACCAGAAGACAAGAAGGCTTCTTGACATTTAAACAAACTTGTGCAAAATGCCAAGGTGCAGGACAAATCATTAAAAATCCATGCAAAAAATGTTATGGTCAGGGGCGTTACTCACAACATAGAAATTTATTAGTAAATATTCCAGCTGGTATTGAAGAAGGTACTAGAATAAGGCTTATGGGTGAAGGAGATGCCGGAGTGCGAGGAGGAAATAACGGGGATTTGTATATTTTTATTACTATTAAACCGCATGACCTCTATAAAGTTGATGGAATTAATTTGCATTGCAGACTACCAATTAGCTTTATTAAAGCTATTTTAGGTGGAGAAGTAGAAGTTCCAGATATAGAAGGTGGTAAGGTAAAATTACAAATACCCGCTGGTACACAAAATGGCGAACAACTTAGGTTAAAAGGCAAAGGTATGTCTAAGGTTAGATCAAGCATTAGAGGTTATATGTTTGCCCACATACATATTGAGATACCAAAGAATCTTACTAAAAAACAAAAAGAATTACTAGAATTGCTGGATAAAGAATTTACAAGCGACAAAGATGAGGATGACGCTAGTTTTTTTAATAAAATGAAAAACTTATGGTCATGAAATTTTATCCAGATAATCAAGTTTTTCCTTAACTGTCATTCAGATTTCCTATTTAAAGCAATTAAATAAACCTCTACTGACTCTTTACGACTAGAAGATGGTTTAAAATGCTTGACCTTATGAAAATTAAGTTTAACTCTGTTTAGCACATTATTCTCCGTACCACCTCGAAAAATTTTGGCAATAAAATGCCCCCCAGGTCTTAGAATTTTTAAGGCAAAGTCAAGGGCGTGTTCACATAAGTCAAGAGTCCGAATATGGTCAGTTGTTGCATGCCCCGTCGTATTAGCAGCCATATCACTCACTACCACATCAGCACTACCATAGAGCATCTTTATAATAATCTCTTTGGTATCTTCAGCATAAAAGTCTTTTTGTAAGCAATGTACACCAATAATTGGCTCAATGTCAAGCAAATCAACTGCAATTATCGTGCTATTATTACCACTAGATTCATCAGATTTAATAGACTTCCTGCAGAATTCTACTTTTGCTGGTAATTTGTGCGTGATACCGGTACTCTGCTCCTCACGTACATTTGAGTACGCTGCGGGTCGAGGTTCCGTGTCTCCTACAAATTCCTCAGCAAAAGCGAATTCTGCAGGAAGTCTAATAATTTTGCTAGCTACTTGACTCCACCCACCTGGTGCAGCACCTAAATCGACTAATTTCATCCCTGGTTTTAACAGATTAAATTTTTCATGGATTTCCAGCAACTTATAAGCTGACCTAGACCTATAACCATCAAGCTTTGCTTTAGAAACATATGGATCATTTAATTGGCGTGTGAGCCACTTTTTTGACGAATTTTTACGCTTTTTTGCAGTTTTAACGGCAACAAATTTACCTCTAAACCCTAATATATTAGATGTCATGACACATGATCTCACTAGATTTTTTAGCAATTCTATCCAATACAGAATTAACAAAACCAACCTCGTTTTCATTCAACATATCACTTGTAATGTCGGTGAATTCATTAATTACCACTTTACTTGGAACATTTGGAAGAAATTGTAATTCACAAATTGCCACACGCAAGAGAGCAAGAAGCAAAACAGGTAAGCTGGTAATTTGCCATTCCGATGTCAAATGCCTTGATATCGTCTTATCAATTTGAGGTAAATTTAGAACTACAGACTTTACTAACAATTCAAAATAGCTTATACTTAGCTTTACTTTTATTGGTTTATTGAAATTGGTTGTTAAATCATTAGCTACTCGTTCATCTTGATAGAATTGGACAATTTGTTGCATGATCCGGTCTATGTTTTGATCAGGATTCTCCGGTTTATACTGATAAATTGCTTGTACTGCAGCAATACGTGCTATTGTTTTGGTACTAATCTTGGTTGAGGTCATAAAAATTTTTGATGTATTGGTAACATATTTAATCTATTACTCGATAATCAAGTTTTTTAAAATTATTAAAAAATACGTCTATTAGCGAGAAGCGGCGACGCGGCAATCTAGGATACGCGAAGCGTTACTCTAAAAAAACAGCTTCGCTGTTTACCTGGATCGCCACGGCATCTAAAGATGCCTCGCGATGACGGTTAAGGAAAAACTTAATTATCGAGTATATTAGCTATAGCAAAAAAGCATAATTTAGTAAACCTAATTTAAAAAATAATGAGTGGTATGTTATCAATATTCGGATTTATTCTAACAATCAGCTTATTAGTCTTTATTCATGAGTTTGGTCATTATTACATAGCTAAAATATTTGGAGTAAAGGTTGAGGAATTCTCGATAGGTTTTGGTAAGGAACTATTCTCTAAAATAGACAAAGATGGCGTAAAATGGAAAATTTGCACCCTACCCTTCGGTGGTTACGTTAAAATTTATGGATTTGACCCTGCAACACTTGAAGATGCACAGGGTCATAGACCTCTAGCTTTTCTTAGCAAGCCTCTATGGGTTCAATTCTTAATTATAGCTGCTGGACCTATAGCTAATTACTTGTTAGCCATTCTCATATTCACAACTATTTATTTTTCCCATGGTCAAGTAGAGATAGCTCCTGTAATTGGTGAAGTGGTGGCTAATTCCCCCGCTGAACTAGCTGGCCTTATGGAAAATGATAAAGTTATTATGATTGGCACTAATAAAATTGATAGTTTTGTCGATTTACAGAAAAATATATTCATGAGCGGGACTAAACCCATCAATCTTTTAGTTGAAAGACATGATGAGATTATTAATATTGTTATAACTCCAAAGGAGATTAGTCAAAAACTGGATGATCAACCTGAGATAAAAAGACCTTATATAGGAGTTATTGCTAAGAATGAACCTATTTTTATAAAAATGAATATTTTTCAAAGTATCTATCAAGGATCGAAAGATGTTATTTATATTTCCAACTTAATTTTAAGAAACTTTGGACAAATGCTAATGGGTACAAGATCTTTAAATGAGATTGGGGGACCAATTGCCATTGCTAAGGAGTCAGGGAAATCTTTAGAACAAGGGGTAGCAAATTTCGCACTATTTGTAGCCATGATATCAATTAATCTAGGTTTACTTAATTTGCTACCGATTCCAGTTCTTGATGGTGGACATTTATTATTTATAATATATCAAATAATATTTGGCAAACCACTTAGTGCATCTATAAAAAATGTTATACTAAGACTAGGTATGGGGATAATTATTTTTCTTATTGTAATTTCCTTGTCAAATGATATAAAAAACTTAGTATTTTAAATTTTAGTATGACTTATAAAACCAAACAAAAGAAGGTTCTTGTGAAAACAAACGTCAAATCAACTATTAAACTAGCTATTTTGGCAACAACTGTTTTATATAATACATCAGCTTTATCGGCTGAGTATATAAAAAAAATAACTATTCAAGGTAATAAAATAATCGAAAACTCGACTATTGAAAATTACTTAAAGCTTCAAGTAGGAGAAGAGTATACTTCATCTAAAGGAGATGAAGCAATTAAAAACCTTTACTCAACGTCTCTATTTGAAAATATAAGTATTACACTAGTCAATGGTGGCAATTTGATAGTTACTGTATCAGAAACTCCGTTTATTACTAAAGTAGTGTTTACAGGTAATTCTAAAATCAAAACATCTTCATTATCGAAAGAATTGCTTACTATGTCTGGTGAATCAATGAGTCCAGCTAAAATCCAACTAGATGTGGAAAAAATTAAAGAGATATACAAACGTTCAGGTCGTTTCTCTACAACCGTAACGCCAAAAATTGAAAGGCTTGAGAATGACAGAGTAAAAGTTACTTTTGATATTGCAGAAGGACCTAAAACAACTGTTAAAAAAATCTATTTCAGTGGAAATAATAATTACCGTAGTACAGAACTACAATCTGTTATCCTAACAAAACAGTCAAGATGGTTTAACTTTTTAGAAACAAATGATACTTACGATCCAGACCGCTTAGAGTATGATAAAGAATTGTTAAAGGAATTCTATCAGTCAGTAGGATTTGCCGATTTTCGTGTTATTTCTGTTACAGCAGAACTCAATCCAACCAAAGAATATTTTACCATCACTTACTCTATTGAAGAAGGGGCAAAATATAATTTTGGCAACATTACTATTGACAATAAATTACCTAATATTGATATAAATGAAATTAAAAAATATATTAATGTTAAGTCAGGTGATACATTTAATATTAATAGTTTGAATAAAATAGCAAATAAAATCTCTTCACATTTTGCAAGTAAAGGTTATCCAGGAATTAATGTTTACCCTGATATAAGTAGTAAAAACCCTGATCATACTTTCGATATTAAATTCGTGATAGATAAGGCAGAAAAAGTATTTATTAATCAAATTAATATTACGAATAATCTAAAAACTGAAGATAAAGTTATTAGACGAGAATTTAAAATTTCTGAAGGAGATATATTTAACCGTTCTTATATAGAAAAAGGTCATCAGAATCTACGCAATTTGGATTATTTTGAAAAAGTACTTATTAGCGTTACACCAACAACACGAAAAGACAAATATGATATTAATATTGACGTTGAGGAAAAATCAACATCTTCAATTAGTTTTGATGCTGGCTATAACACAGCAGGAGGACCATTTGGACGTATATCATTTTTGGAACGTAATTTAATTGGTACTGGAAAAGTGTTAAATGCTGGAGTACAAGTAGGAAAAAAGAGTATTAGTTACTATGGTGGCATAACCGAACCTCATTTTCTTGATAAAGATGTATCGCTAGGTTTTAATGTTTTCAATAATTATAGCGGTCGTGGAACTTCATTTCTTTCACAAGGAGATCAAAATTATACGTTAAAATCTATAGGACTCAAACCTTCTCTTGGTTATGATATTGCGGAAGACTTAAGTCATGAAATTGACTATACTCTTAAGAGAGATGTATTAAGCTCTCTAGGCAATTCAAGTTCTATATTCTTAACTGAACAGATGGGAAAATTCATCACATCAGCCATCGGACATACTATCACTTATGATCAGCTTGATAGTAGGATTATTCCTAAAAATGGTTATGTTATTAGTGGCACTCAGGAATTTGCTGGTGTTGGGGGTAATAATAAATATTTAAAACATGAACTAGACGGTAAATATTTTAAATCTTTTATCAATAATAAATTCACTTTAAAACTTTCAAGTAGTGTCGGTGGTATTATGGGTGTAGGAGGTAAAACTGTAAGAATTTCTGATCGGTTTAATTTGGGTGATTATAGCCTTAGAGGATTTGCTGCTAGTGGAATAGGTCCTAGAGAAAAAACAACAAATGAAGGTCTTGGCGGAGAAAAATATTATACATTTTCAACAGAACTCAACTTTCCGACTGGTTTGCCAGAAGATTTTAATTTAACTGGAGCTGTTTTTATGGATGCTGGTAGTCTTTGGGGTGTAGGATTAAATTCTAAAAGTATTTATAAATCTGATAGTTTTTATAATGATAAGTCACTTCGTGCTTCTGTTGGGGTAGGTTTTATATGGGTCACTCGCTTTGCCCCTATCAGAATGGATTGGGCTTGGCCAATTAAAAAGAGACCTTATGATGAAAAGCAAATTTTTCATCTAAAGTTTTCTACCCATTTTTAATATTATAACCTGAGTTCTAAAATTAATGAAAAAGAAGTTGAAATGTTCACAGCAACCTAGACATTAGTAAGAATTGCAAAAAATTTTATACGACAACAACACAAGGTCAAAAACAATAATTTTCAAAATAATCTTGTATAATCCTCGGTGTTTCGTGTATAAATTAAGTTTTAAAATAAGTTCTAAAAATTTGTAAGCTCTATATGAAATTAGCAAAATTATTATTTTATACCATCACTACCTGCTTAGCTTTATCTGGCTGTAAAACTAAGAAGATAGATGAAGATTTAATTGTTCCAGCTCCTGAATTATACAATGATGGTCTTGTGTTATTGGAAAAACAAAAATATTTGAAAGCTGCCGAGGAATTTTCTAGAATTTTTTATCAAGACCCTGGTAATAAAATGACTCCTCAAGCTGAGTTAATGCAAGCCTATTCTTTATTTTTAGCATGTCAGTATGAGGAAACGGTAGATGTACTTGATACTTTTATTAAGCTTCATCCAATGCATGAAGATATTGCATATGCGTATTACCTAAAGGCATTATCGTATTATATGCAAATCTCAAATGTACAGCTTGATCAATCAAGAACCTTTTTAGCTAAAGAAAGTTTTGAAGATGTTATAAAACTTTTCCCTAAAACAAAATATTCAATTGATGCATCTTTAAAAATTGATTTAGTAAATGATCATTTAGCCGGTAAGGAAATGGACGTAGGTCGTTATTATCTCAGTAGAAATAACCCGATAGCTGCTATCAATAGATTTCAGCTTATTGTGGATAATTACCAAACTACATCACATATACCAGAAGCACTTTATCGTTTAGTGGAAAGTTATTTAATGCTGGGACTTAGCGTTGAAGCGAAGAAATATGCTGCAGTACTTGGTCACAACTACCCAAACAGTAACTGGTATAAATATTGTCAACCGTTTATTAACAACTTTCCAAAGGGACCAAATAAAACGCCATCTCAATAATAGAATTTTTTTACAATTCTACTTTTGCTGGTAAATTTTACGTCGCTCTTGGACTCAAGTCCGTAATGCATATTTCATGCCACTTACGGTTTTTTGCTTTTCTTGCCTCTTCTACAAATTCTCTAGCATAAGTACCTTATTTAGGCTCTATATATCTTATGGGATTGTTGCAACAGTTTCATTATATAGAATAAAGCCTTTATCATTTATTATTTAACAATCTAGGTATTTTTATGAAGAAAAAAGCTTACTTTTTATTTTTTTTCTATATTTCATTTTGTTTCTCTGCTTATGCTAAGAAAGAATTATATACTATATGGCAGGATACTGTAGTAGTTGACGATCCACTGATAGAGGAACTAATTGACAGTAAAGCAATGCAAAGATTAAAATTAATTGATCAATCTGGACCCGCACCTTATATAGGGTTACTTCCATATTTTAGTAGATATGATCATAGTATAGGGGTGTTTGTATTACTTCAAAAAGCACAAGTATCAAAAATTGAGCAAATAGCTGGGCTATTACATGATACTTCCCACACTGTTTTTTCTCATTTAGGAGACAATTTATTTTATCATGAGCAGCAAGAAAAGTCCTATCAAGATACTATTCATTTATGGTTTTTACGTTCTATGAAAATAGATGAAATTATAAGTAGATATAATATTACGATAAAAGATCTTGATCCAGATGATCCAAAATATACGGCTCTTGAAAGACCACTACCTGATCTTTGTGCTGATAGAATACAATATAATATTCATACAGCAGTAATACTTAATAAAATATCTAAATTAGAAGCAAAGGAAATAGTAGATGATCTGAAATTCCATAATGGAGTTTGGTTTTTTACTAATAAAAATACTGCCAAGAAATTTGCAATGATTCCTTTATATTTAATTAAAGAATTATGGGGAGCCCCATTTAATGCTGTAGTTTATGATTATTTTCATAAAATCTTAAAACGTGCTATAAAAATAAAACTAGTTTCTAAAGATGAGTTACATTTTAGCGTAGATCAAAATGTAATGCAAAAAATAGAAAATAGTAATGATAAAATTATAAAAAATTTATTAAATAAATGCAAAGAAGATGCAAAATCTTTTAGACTAGCTAAATATGGTAAGGGTCAAATAAATATAAAACCAAAATTCAGAGGTATTGATCCTTTAATTCTTGATAACAACCAATATAAAAAATTATCTCAATTAGATGGAGATTTTTCAAAAAAATTTAAAGAAGTGCAAAATTGGTGTAAAAATGGTTATGGAATTAACCTTCCTAATTCATAGGATTAAATTTATTAGACGGCATTGAATCTAGCCTAGATGCCTAAAGCACCAACAGAACTAGAGTTATGCAAGAGGTTCTAATGTTATAAAGTCTTTCGGTGAAGAATTTTATTTTGATAGACGAACTGGAGATAGAGTTTGAGAAAGGACTATGTGTGATTACCGGTGAAACTGGAGCTGGTAAGTCTATTTTGCTAGATGCAATTTTGTTCTCTTTAGGTAACAAATTCTCTGATAATGTAATAAAACATGGATGCGATTATTGTACGGTTGCTACAACATTTACTCTCAATAATGATTTAAAAAAGCTTTTGGAACAATTTAATATTGAGTGTGACCAAGAATTACTGATAAAACGTATCCAAAAATCTGGTAACCGCAAAAAATTTCTTATAAATGATCAAGCGGTGACAGTAAATACCTTGCAACAAGTAGCAGATTATTTATTTGAACTTCATGGACAAAATAGCCCTACTACCCTTCTTACCCCCTCCTCCCATATTAATATTCTAGACGATTATGGAAACCTTCTAGGTTTAAGAGCTGAATTATCCAAGCATTTCAATATTTTACAAGCAACTACTAAAGAAATCAATAAAGTCACAAAAGATAAAGATACTATAGAACGAGAGATAGATTATTTAAATTTTGTAACCAAGGAATTAAAAACTCTTGACTATCAAGTGGGAGAAGAAGAAAAACTTACCACTATAAGACACAGTTTACAAAATCGTGATAAAGAAATACAAGCAACTCAAGATATATTATCACATCTTGAAACTCCTGAAATTAATAAGTCCATTGCTAATGTTCAACGTTTAATAGCCCGTAACTTACAGGGAAATGAAGAATTTGCCTCTATTTCATTAAATTTGGACGATTGTTATAATAGTCTAGAAGAAGCACGTATAAAATTACAAAACATTATTAATAACTTTGATACAAATGAATTTAACTTAGATGAAGTGGAAGAAAGACTGTTTAAAATCCGTGACATAGCACGAAAATATAATATCTCTTGCGATAAAATACCTGAATTTGTTGACAATTCTAACCAACAATTAAATGCTCTGAAGGATAAAATTAATAACGTTAAAATCCTAGATATGAACAAGCTAGCTGGTCATAAAAAATATTTTGAACTAGCTGAAAATTTATCGCATCAGCGTTCTAAAATAGCCAAAAACCTAGAGTTAGCTATGCAAAAAGAGCTTGAACAACTTAAAATGGAAAAGGCAATTTTTAAAGTAGAAATAGTCTCTAAGGATAATATTGCAAGCCAAACTGACAATAAACATTTTTTGGAAGACAGGGATACTTCTCAAGTAATGTTATCTAAGGTATCAGATAATGGTATCGATAATGTGCGTTTCGTTGCCTCAACTAACCCTGGTATGCAACTTGCTCCTATTGATAAAATTGCTTCTGGTGGTGAATTATCAAGATTTATGTTAGCACTAAAAATTTGTCTTTTTGATAAACTACTTAAGGAAACTATTATTTTTGATGAAATAGATACAGGAATTGGTGGTATCGTAGCCGATAAAGTAGGAGAAAAACTAAAAAAGCTTAGCTCTATTGCCCAAGTTATCACAATTACTCACCAACCGCAAGTGGCAGGTAAGGCAGATCAGCATATTGTCGTTAACAAGCTACAATTGAATGAAAGCACTAAAATTACTGTAAAAAATCTAAATCTTCAAGAGAGGCAAGCTGAACTTGCTCGCATGATCTCAGGCAAATCTATTACCGATGCGAGCTTGAAGGCAGCTAAAGAGCTTCTACATCCTTAGCCCCCTTCCCCTTAAGCAACCACCTTTTTCTTAATTACTTTATTAGGATTTACTTGAAGTTTTTCTTTAATTCTAGCTGCTTTACCACTTAGATTTCTTAAGTAATATAGTTTAGCACGACGTACTACACCATATTTAACAACTTCAATCGAATGTACAATTGGTGAGAAAATCATAAATCGTCTTTCCACACCTTCACCATGACTGACCTTACGAACTACAAAAGAAGATGCAACACCACTATTCCTTCTAGCAATTACTACGCCTTCATACATTTGAAATCTTTCTAGTAATTTTTCCTTACCATCTTTCTCAACTGTTCGGTCAATTATCTTTACAGTAACCTTTACAGTATCTCCTGCTTTAAAGTCAGGAATCTTTTTATTTTCCGTTAGTTTCAGAATTTGCTGTTGTTCAAACTCTTCAATAATATTCATTACCTTAAACTCCTATAAATATTTAATAAATCCGGCCTACGTTTTTTAGTAATCTCTAAAGATTGCTTGCTTTTCCAATCTTTAATTAATTGATGATTACCAGACAACAAAATACTCGGAACTTCTCTACTTTTCCATTTTGCCGGTCTCGTATACAGAGGACATTCAAGCAATCCAGCAAACTCTCCATTTTCCTCAAAAGATTCTGATTGCAATGTGTCTTGATTCAGTAATACATTCGGAAGTAATCTAATCAAGCAATCAAGAATAGCAAGAGCTGCCACCTCACCACCAGATAAAATATAATCCCCTATACTAATTTCCGTTACATTATACTCTTCAATTATACGTTCGTCAACCCCTTCAAAGCGACCACATAAAATTATTATTTGCTTTTCTTGTATAATTTCACGAGCAATATTTTGGTTAAATAGCTTTCCTCTTGGTGAGGGATAATATATTTTGGCATTAGGATTTGAAGACAAAACATGATCTATACAACTACCCACCACATCTGGACGCATTATCAGTCCGTTACCACCACCATAAGGCTCATCATCAACATTTTTATGCCTAGTTAATCCAAAATCTTTTATATTAACCACATTATAAGACCAAATACCCTTTTCTAAGGCTTGCCCTGCAAGGGAATATTGCAAAAATCCAGGGAACATTTCTGGAAATATGGTTAATATTGATGCATGTAATGAAGACATGTAATAAATATGATGAAATTTTAAAATAAAAAAATTGATTTGACTTATATTATAGTTTATATAATTAGGCAATATGAATCCACTAACACTTTATTGTTAATCTTCATCATTTATTTTTCGGAGCATGGCGCAGCCTGGTAGCGCATCTGGTTTGGGACCAGAGGGTCGGGAGTTCAAATCTCTCTGCTCCGACCACAAATTTCATTGTATTTAACATTTAATACCTCCTTTACTATTAAACAAATGTGGGCTGATATGGGGTATCAGTCTAAAGATTTAAAGGGTCTCATTAGGAAAAGTATAACATAGATTTAGAAATTGTTAAACGACCAGCGTGCAGATTTTGGATACCAGAAAGTACACCATTAGAACTATTGCCAACAAGAGAAGTTGGGTTTAAAGTACAGCCAAGGCGATGGGTTGTTGAGAGAAGCTTTGCCTGGATAAATAGAAATAGAAGGCTCTCCAAGGAATATGATTTTCTTACTGATTCTAGTGAAAATATAATTTTTTTGGCTATGAGTCGATTACTTCTTCGTAGGATATTTACTAATTCACATTACCATAGTACACAAACATTTGATAAAATATAGGCAGAAGGTCAGGAAATTAAGAGTTTTGCAGAGAATATAGATTTACAGCATGGGAGAATAGAAAGAAGAAAAATCGAGATAATTGATATGCCATTTGGATATTTAAATGGCATATCAATTAAATATGCAAAATTACCCGAAAAAGAGAAAAGAAGCACAAGGCTAATAGCTGTGAGACAGAGAATGTATTAATGATTACTAGTTTAGAGAAAAAGTTTAGTATAGAAGAATTGTTAAAATTTAATAGAAGTCATTGGTCATGCGAAAATAATTTAAACTGGATAAAAGATAAGGTTTTTGAAGAAAACAAGTCAACTATTAGCACTGGAGAAGCTCCGTTAATAATGTCATTATTGAGGACAATAACTCTTTCTATAATAGCTCTATTTTCAAACAAAATTACTGAAACTAGAGAAAACTTTAACAATTATAGACATAACTTAAAGTTGGAATTTTTAAACTGCCCTGATTGGATATAGACAAAGGAGTGTTTTACATGATAACAATATTATGGTATACTGATGCCAAAGTGTACTAATACCATTTCCGAAAACTAATCATCACGTCGTCGTACTTCATGATCTCCGCTCCTCACGTACTAGTTGTACGCGAAGGTAGCCGACACTCGTACTCCGAGTAGCAATTTAGTTTTGAGAAATGGTATTAGTCACCAAATTTTCATCAATTGACTATAAATATCAAGTTTATAACTTACAATAATATATTATGAATTTTATCGATGAAGCTAAAATATACTTAAAAGCCGGTAATGGTGGTGATGGGGCAATTAGTTTTCATCGAGAAAAATATATTGATATGGGTGGACCTGATGGTGGCGATGGTGGTCGTGGTGGTAGCATTATTTTTAAGTGCAATTCTCATCTTAATACTTTAGTAAATTTTAGGCATAAACTGCATTTTAAAGCAGAAAATGGTGAGAATGGTAAAGGCTCAAACCGTAGTGGGAAGTCTAAACCTGCTTTACTCTTAGAAATACCAGTAGGAACACAAATATTCTCAGAACATGGCGATGTTCTACTATATGATTTCACTTCCGATGAACAAACTTTTGAAATTCTTAAGGGAGGCAAAGGCGGGCTTGGTAATAGCCATTTTAAGTCATCTACCAATCAAGCTCCGCGACGTAGGACTGAAGGTGTTGTTGGAGAAGAGATGTGGGTAAATTTACAACTCAAACTACTTTCAGATGTTGGTCTTATAGGTCTACCTAATGCAGGGAAATCAACTTTCCTTGCAGCCACGACATCAGCAAAACCTAAAATTGCTGATTATCCATTTACCACACTAAGCCCTAATCTTGGTGTGGTTTATGTAGATGATGAAGAATTTGTGATAGCTGATATCCCAGGTTTAATAGAAGGGGCTCACTTAGGACATGGACTAGGTGATAAGTTCCTAAAACATATTGAGAGATGTAATTTATTGATTCATTTGATATCAGCAACAAGTGATAATTTGATTGCTGATTATAGAACTATTAGGAACGAGCTTGAATCATATTCGAACTTATTAAAAAATAAGTTTGAAATAATTTGTTTGAATAAGTGCGATGTTTTGTTAGAAGAAGAAATTAAAGACAAAATTACAGAATTGCAAAAAATTACTAGAGAGGAAATTTTTGTAGTGTCTAGCTATACAAGAACTGGATTAAATAGGGTAATTAAAAAAGCTCTTGAAAACGTAAAAAACACAAATCACCCCAATTTAGGATAAGAATTAACTAATTCTTATCCCAAATTGAGGTAAATTAAATCCCTCCCATATATTTTTCAAACTTATTTTCCTCGTCTTGATATTTATCTGCATCCGCTAGAGCTGGTTTTTTAATAGTAATATTAGGCCACATGCTTGAGAAAAATTTAGCTCTCTCTATCCAATCAATCAGCTGTTCTGACTCTGGCTTAATAGCTTTAACCGGACACTCAAGCTCGCACACTCCACAATCAATACATTCATCGGGATTAATCACCAACATTAACTCCCCTTCATAGAAACAATCAACAGGACATACTTCTACACAATCGGTATATTTACATTTTATGCACTCATCGGTAACAACATAAGTCATGAATTATCATATTCCTTGAATTTGGCTATTAAAATACAAGATCTCAAACCTAAAACTAATAGAAAATATAGTATACTAGTTATAAACATTAGCACTAAGGGCAATAACATAGAATTATGAATTGTCGGACTACCTAGCCGTAAAACACTTGCTGGCTGGTGTAAACTATACCAAATATTTACCGAAAATTTTACTATGGGGATATTGATAAAACCAATCAATGCAATCACCGAAGCTGGTTTTTCAGCACGCCTTATATTATCACCACTATTAACAACTACTATATAACTTAAATATAGTAAGAATAATACTAACATTGAGGTAAGTCTAGCATCCCAAACCCACCAAGTTCCCCAAATAGGCTTTCCCCATAACGAACCTGTAACCATGCTAATCAGGCAAAAAACTGCACCAATAGGGCTACTGGCCACTGCCATTAAAAAGGACATTTTAGTCTTCCACACTAGATTACACAAGCTACAAATAGCCATAAATGTATAAATCCCTAGTGCCATCCAAGAAGCTGGCACATGAACATACATAATCCTGACCATCTCACCCTGCTGGTAATCTTGTGGTGAGACTATCAAAGCTTGGTATAATCCCAGTCCCATTAGTATCAACATGGAAACTAGCAATAATGGTATAATGGTTTGTATTAACTTACTAAAAAAATAAGGGTTTAGTAATTTAAACATTTAGCTACTTGGTTAATTATTTTTAAATATTGATTATAGTATAAATCATCGTTAATGTCAGTTATTCTCCAATTCTCGCTTTCAACTTCTACTATCTCTGCTTTAAAATTTTTATAAATTCGAACATCTTGATCGAGACTTAATAATAAACATTTACTGTTGGACATAGCTAATAAATGCTCAAGATTACTAATATATTTAAGGCTTTTTTGATCAGAATTATATAATTTTGCAACGCTTTTTCGGCTATTATCAAAAAAATATTCTAGACTATCACTAAGTAAAATAACATCTGTCAAAGGTCCTAATTTTTCATTTTTGATTTTCGTAAGTCTCTCTATTTGTTTTTTTGCCTTATCAAGATTTTGGTAAATATCTGAACTAATATCAGGAAATCGTCCCACTAATATCTTAGATAATTGTTCTAATACTACTTTTACATTATCTAAATCAAGCCAAATATGCCAATTACTATATGAGTCATTACTAATAATTTTTAGCCCCGTAAAATTACTAATTTTAATAACATTTTTACTATGACCATTCATTAACTTCCCAACAAAACCATCAAATTGCTCATCTATATAAAATACAATATCTGCATCTTTGACTTTTTTAAGGTCACTAGGTTTTAAATTATAATGGTTCGGGCAATCATCATTATTGGCAATAGCTACAATCTCTGCTTGATCTTTAACTAGCATAGCTATAATAGCTGCTAGCGGAGTTATACTAGTAACAATTTTCACTTTACCACTGGCAAAAGCTGCATAATTAAATAATGTTATAATCATAGCAATAAAAATGCTAGCACTAATAGTAATTTTCATTATTTTCCAATAATTTAAGTAATTGATTCTTATTAAGTGTAAAATCACTTTCTATCCAAGCTTTTTCTAATTTGTCTAGCAATATGCCAATAGCTTTACCATGAATATTTAATTTCTGCAAGTCATGACCCTTTATAGGAAATATTGGACGGGGTTTAGAGCTGTATCTATCTAGAAATTTTTTGGCTACCGTTCTATCTAGTTTGCCTAATGATACTAGAACACTTATATACTGTAAATAATCATCATTTTTCCACCAAATTTCTCTTAATACAAATTCGTTTATTTCTCTATTAATAACTTTAAGTATCGTAGTGATTTTTACGGCGATTTGTCGGGAAAATTTTAAATTTAGTAAATCACTTAGTGATAAGTTCTTTATGTGATAAAATAAGAGTGAATACCTAGTGTAAGGCTCTAAAGAACCAAAATTAATTGCTTCTGACAAAAATCTTTTATCAAACTGGCTAACTGGCAATATTATTTGCAATATGCCATTATCAAACATTTGCTGCAAAATATCAGGACTATTATCTGAGATAATCAATTTGTCCATTTCCCATTTTATCCGTTCTTTTGATAGTAATTTTAGATTTTCCTTCAATTTAATACAAGCATTTAGCCCATCTAGATCCAGCTGTGCAGCATAATAGCAGGAAAACCGAAAAAACCGTAAAATACGCAAAAAATCTTCTTGGATTCGTTCAAATGCCTGTCCTATAAATATTACTTTCGATTGTCGCAAATCATCTATTCCACCAAAATAATCATAAATTTTATGTTCAAATGGGCAATAACTAAGGGCATTAATAGTAAAATCTCTTCTAGCAGCATCCTCCATAAAATCATCAGTAAAGATAACTTCTGCCCTCCTACCATCACATTTTATATCTTTTCTAAGTGTAGTAATCTCAAGTTTTTCATTCTTGAATAAAGCTGTAACTGTACCATGTTTTATGCCAGTTGGTATGACCTTAATGTTGGCTTTTGATAAAATATCTGTTACTTGTTTTGGTAATAAATTTGTTGCTATATCAACGTCATAGTTAACTACACCAAGAATAGCATCCCGAACAGCTCCCCCAACAATTCTAGCCACTCCTCCATTTAGTTTTAGTATTGACAGAATCTCTTTGTAAGATTCTTTGTAATAGCGTGATTGGATAGATAATTCTTTTGTTACAACGTGCATTATAGAAACACCTTATTTTTATTTTGTGTCATTATTTACAAGCATATCCTTGATTTCATTCAGTGTTAGCTTTTGTGTCTTTAATCGTTGAATTTCTATACATTGTTCAATCATTTCAGGTGAGTAAAGCTGATAGCGTGATTTAGTAACATCAGCAATTTCAAGCAAACCTTCCTTAGTCCAAAAACGAATTGTTGACACAGTCTCATTGACAGCTTTTGCAAGCTTACCAATTCTTAATAATTTTTCTGATAATACTACATCTGAAGAGTTTACAGAGTTTGCTGCTTTAAGATAAATATCAAGAGAACGATTGACTGCATTAAAGATAATCTTTTCATAGGCTTCTTTTGAACCACCAAGTTGTGCAGTTTCTAGAGATGTTATATAAGGTAACCTCTCTTGTAGTCTAATAATAGCCGGTGGATAACCTGCCATTATTAGAATTAAATTCATCAATAATCGTGCAGTTCGACCATTCCCGTCTGAGAAAGGATGAATAGTTACTAGTCGATAATGTGCTTCTCCTGCAAACTGTACAGGATGCATATCTTTAGATGAGTTTAGCCATGCAATAAAATCTGCCATCAAGTTTGGTACTTTTACTGGATTTGGCATTATTACCCTTGAACCTGAAATACGTACTGCTACTCGTCTATAACATCCAGCATTATAATCATCGATACCCTTTAGGATAAGAGCATGAATTGATAAAATATCGTTTTCAGTAATTTCACAAGTTTTCTTTTGCTGTATTTCATGGATTAAGTCCAAAGCTTGTGCATGATTTTTTGCCTCAAGATGTTCTACTAACGATTTTCCACCAACTGTTAAGCCTTTTTCAATTACCACAGCAGTTTCCAAACGCGAGAGAGTATTCCCCTCAATAGCATTACTGGTATAAGTCAACTCTACCTTAAACCACTGCTCCAAGTTTTTAACCAATTCTGGAGTTAATGGTCTGATTCTATCCAGTTGTTTTTTTTTGTTGTTTAGTAGGTCATATTTCATATAGCAAAATATAAAGTATCACTTAATGCTTTTCAACAATTATTTTTCTATAATCGTCATTGCAAGGCTCTTTAGATGCCACAACTGTTGAAAGTTAAAAAACTGTGAACACTCACAAAAAACCGTCTATTAGCGAACGTACGTGAGCGTGGCAATCCATGAATCTTGTCATATAATTGCTTCGTCGACCTATGGTCTCCTCGCAATGACACTTCCCCTAGTTAATTTCCTACTAAACTACTGGCAAATAAAACCGGATTAAACGATTTTAAATCATCTATTTTTTCTCCTATCCCTATAAAATATACCGGTAAGGTGAATTGCTGTACAACACCAACTATTACGCCAGCTTTTGCTGTACCGTCTAATTTAGTAACTATAAGACCTTTTATGTTAGCAACAGCCGAAAATTGTTCGACTTGGTTATATACATTTTGCCCAGTGGTAGCATCAATTACCAATATACTATGGTGAGGTGCTGTATCATCAATCTTCTTGATCACTCGAACAATTTTTCCAAGCTCTTCCATCAGATTTTTTTGGTTATGTAATCTGCCAGCTGTATCAATAAATAATATATCCACATCGTTGTTTATTGAGTACTGCATAGAAGTGTAAGCAACACTAGCAGGATCAGCTGATTCTTTTCCTGTAATAAACATAGAACCACTTCTATCAGCCCAACTAGATAATTGGCTAACAGCACCAGCTCTAAATGTATCACAAGCTGCAATAGCCACTTTTTTACCTTGCCCACTATAAATGGCGGCAAGCTTTCCTATCGTAGTAGTTTTACCTGAACCATTAACCCCACAAACTAGGATTACATTAAGCTTTTTATCGTACAATTCAAAAGGCTTGCTAGTTTTTATCAATAATTGTCCGATAATATTGGCAAGTTGTTCTTTGATTACCAAACTACTCACTTCTTTGTCAAATTTGATAGATCTTAGTTTACTGACAAGTTCTATCGCAACAGATGGAGTTATATCTGAAGATATTAACAACTCTTCTAGCTCATTTAAAGTTTGCTCATCTAGCTTTTGTTTATAAAATATTTGATCAATGCCCGAAGATATTTTATCCGAGCTATTGATTAATGCCTGTTTTAATTTAGTAAATATAGAAGTCATTTTATAGCCGCCCTTTTAAGCCTATCATTAATTGCAACGCCGATACCAATTTCTGGGATGGAGGCAACGGCAATTGCTAATCCATTTAATTCCGCATAATTGTCCAATATTCTAAGGTTGGCAAATAGGTTACTAGCTGCTTCAATTAAATCACCAGTTAAACTTAAGTTAAGCGAAAATTTGCCCTCAAGCTTACTATTAGCAAAATTCAGCCCTACCTCATTAGCTTCTAAACTCTCTGCATTCAACCTTACTCTAACTTTTGGAGAGTAGTGTTTATTCATCATACCTGGAGCTTTAATTTGCATCAAGCTAGGTGTTTTATCTAATTTCTTACCTAGAACTTCCTCTAATGCTTCCTTCGTTATAAAGCCATCTCGCAAAATAGTTAAGTTATTAGTAGTAGTGTCCACTATGGTGGACTCTATACCATACTGACACTTACAATCATTCAAATTATCGCCTAAAATAAAAACATCTTTCTCATCTGAAAAATGTTCTTTTACATGTTCTAAAGCCGTGCTACTAATATAACCTGATGGGTTAGCACTAGGTGCTGCTATAGCCGTACCAGATTTTCTTATTAGCTCCAAAGCAATATTATGTGATGGTATACGGAGTGCAACCGAGGTCAGTCCAGCTAATACTGACCTCGTTATATTTGCACCGCTTTTTAATGGTACAACAATAGATAAAGGTCCTGGCCAAAAGATATTACTTAACTTAAGAGCATCCGCATTAAATTCCCCTATAGTTTTAGCTTGCCTCATAGTTGCCACGTGGACAATCAGAGGATTTATACTTGGACGCTTTTTTATCTTAAAAATCTTTTGACAAGCTTGTTCGTTACTAGCATCTGCACCAAGTCCATATACTGTTTCTGTTGGAAAAGCTACTACATTACCAAGTTGTATGAATTTGGCAGCCTGCTTTAATGTATCGCTCACCTTACGCATACCCCCATGACAATTTAAAAATTATCAAAGAAATCCAAAACGTCATTGCGAGGAGGCGTGAAGCCGACGAAGCAATCCATTCCTGATCACTTTTTTGGATTGCTTCGTCGCCACTGAAGTGACTCCTCGCAATGACGGTTGAACCGAAAAACGACTCCTTACAATGATGTTTAGGACACCAACCTAATTCATTTGTACTAATCATAAAGCACTAAATTTTGCTAATTTATCAAATAATTGCGTAACCATTCTGAGCAACAATAAACGATTATTGGCAATGTTATGATCTTGATCTTTGACCATAACATTATCAAAGAACTCATTGACAGGGTTTAATATTTCTAGTAATAGACTAAGAGTCTTAGTAAAATCTTTTTCTACAATATAACTATCAATTTGCTTAGAAATAACTCCTAATGATAAAAATAATTCTTGTTCATATTTGGAAATAAAAGCATCTTGGTTAACCTCTCCTTCTATATTACTACCTTCTAGTATATTGTTTGCTCTTTTGTAAATAGTTAATAAATTCTCACCATCAGCCTTAGTCAGAAACTCCTGTAAGGAGGCAAGCTTTATTTCACTAACAACTAGGTCTTCTTCAATATCAAAATCAAGCACAGCATTAATTAACGATAGATCATAGTGATTTTTAAAATAATATTTGGCTCTTTCTTCTAAAAAATCTAGAATTATCTGCCTAGTTTTATTTAGCCCACTATCATCCCCTCCTCCCTTTACGTCTTCAAACATAGTTTGATATAAGTGAACTACATAAGCAACTAATTGCTTAATATTTATACTCAGTTTATTACCTAAAATTATCCTAATAATACCTAATGCTTGCCGCCTGAGTGAGTAGGGGTCTCTTGAACCACTTGGCTCTTCTCCTATTAATATCAAACCTACTAAACTATCCAATTTATCAGCAATAGCCAATATTGCTGCATCTCCTACTGGTAAACTATCCGATGGACCTTGGGGTTTATAATGATCCCTGATTGCTGCTGCGATTTCTTCCCCTAGCCGATCTTCTTTAGCATAATAATATCCCATAATTCCTTGCAACTCAGGAAATTCTCCAACCATTTCACTAGTGAGATCACTTTTACAAAGTCTAGCTGCTAGTTGCAAATCCTTATTTCCTGGTATACTCTTCTGCTTTGAAGAATTGGTTTCGCAAAACTGCGGGGTATTCGCGTACTCACGTACTTCATGTACGCTCCGTTCGCTCACCCCTTGTTTTACGTTCCAATTCTCCAAATCATTTGAGTATATGATATAATTACAAATATCAGCAATCCTTTCAGTTTTTTGTTTTACACTACCAAGCTTGGTATGAAATGTTATCCTTTCAAGTTTTGGCAATTTTGATTGTAAACTATTAGATAAATCCTGCTGATAAAAATACAAGGCATCAGAGAGTCTAGCAGATAATACTTTCTCGTTGCCACTTACTATGATATTTTGATCATTAGGCATATTACTGACGAAAAGAAAATAAGGGGCAAAATTACCAGTCTCATCAAAAGTACTAAAATATCTTTGATGGTTACGCATTGAGCTAACCAGCACCTCACTAGGTAACTTCAAAAAGTGAGATGGTATTTTACCCACCATAACAACTGGCAATTCTACTAATCCTGTTACTTCTTCTAATAATTTTTCATCCTCTTTTATCACTAAATTAAGTGACTTTGCTATTATTAATAATTGGCTTTTAATTATCTCCTTACGTTCTTCTTGGTCAATAATGACATTACTTTCCCGCAGCTTAACCTGGTATTCAGAAAAACTGTCTATAGTAATCGATTCAGGACTGATAAATCTATGCCCAAAGGTAATATTATTAGCCGTCAAATGGCCATATTTAATTGCTAGTATTTCTCCATCAAATATACATAAAATATTCCTAAGAGGTCTAATCCAACTTATATCATAATTCCCCCAATACATAGATTTTGACCAAATATACTTACTAATTGCTTTAGGAATCATATCTTCCAATAGCACTCGTATATCGGTTTCTTTAGTATTTTTTACTATTATATAATATGATTGCCCTTGCACTAATAGTGTAGACAAATTTTCTTGTTCAATATTATTTGAGCGACAAAACCCTTCTATAACCTGTGATGTACTCGAAACTTTTGGTCCTCTTATGGTAATTTCTTTTGGCGGTATAGATTTCGGTAAATTGGTAATATACACGGCAATTCGCCTAGGTCCAATAAATACCTGAACATCCCCTACTAGCCTACTATCTTGCAAGATTGTAGTAAATATGGTTTTATAGCTTTCCGCTGCATTTTTCTGCATCAAAGCTGGTATTTCTTCACTAAACAGTTCTAACAATAACTCACTCATATTAATTCTTCTTCTCTTCTAATTACACGCACTCGGGATAAGAATTAGTCAATTCTTATCCCAAATTCGGTAAAATTATCGAAACAATCAGATTTGAGACGGCTCTGCATCTGATTGTTAAATTAATATTTTGCTAAAAACATGATTTTAATATTTTAAAATCATGTTTTTAGCTTTAGAAAGGTTTAAAATGCATTCGCGTTAGCCGCTTTAAGAATGCATTTTTCCTTATATTAAAGCCAATTAGGGATAAGAATTAACTAATTCTTATCCCTAATTGAGGTTAATTCTAACCACTTATTACAGCATAGCTTCGCCAAATTTCGTACCCTGAGTATGTAAGATGCTCTCTCTGTTACGCTAATTACCCCCCGAGCATTTAACAGGTTAAAAAGATGGCTAGCTTGAATACAATAATCATAAGCTGGCAACGGCAAATCTGCAGCAATTAAATCATTACATTGTTTTTCACTATCAATAAAATGTTGAGATAATATTGCTATGTCAGCCAATTCTAAATTAAACTTTGAAAATTGTTTTTCAGCTTCAAAATCTACTTCACCATACGTTAAAGCCTTCTCTCCAGTTTGACCATTCCAGTCAAGATTTTTGACCTCATCGACCCCTTGTATATAGAGTGCTAGACGTTCTAAACCATAGGTAATTTCACCAGCAACCGGGCGACACTCGATACCACCAATTTGTTGCATATAAGTAAATTGCGATACTTCCATACCATCACACCATACTTCCCAACCAAGTCCAGTCGCCCCAAGAGTAGGAGATTCCCAATCATCTTTAACAAACCTAATATCATGTTTTTTTAAATCTATACCAAGACATTCAAGGCTCTTTAAATATAGCTCTTGTATATCATCAGGAGATGGTTTTAGTATAACTTGCAATTGATAATAATGCTGCATTCTATTGGGATGCTGAGCGTATCTACTATCATTAGGTCGCCTAGATGGCTGAACATAAGCTACAAACCAAGGCTTTTTGCCAAGACTTCGTAGTACAGTGGCAGGATGAAAAGTACCAGCTCCAACATGCGAATCATATGGTTGTAAAATCGCACAACCATATGATGCCCAATAATTCTGCAAGGTTAATATAATTTGCTGAAATGATAATTTTTGCATATTTATAAATTTGCTTGTTTATTTTTTAGACGAACACTCCCTATTTTACAATTAGAGAACTTCCTACACCTTTGATGTCACTCCACAACTGTTGAAAGTTAAAAAATCGTCTATTAGTGAAGTGCCGTTTTAAGGCTTAAACCGTCTATTAGCGAGCGAACGTACGTGAGCGTAGCAATCCATGAAACTTGTCATATAGATTGCTTCGTCGACCTACGGTCTCCTCGCTAATAGACAATTTTTTAACTTTCAACGGTTGTGTCCTGAAGACGACGACACCAATTCTTGAAATTCTACCTGAGTATACCTAAATCTTACTCCATGTTCCTACTGGACTCTGTTTATAACAGTCAATCACCGGTGTCGCAATAGTTAGTTCATTTATTGCTTTAACTATTAGACTTAAATTATCCAAACCATCGTATATTATAATTATTCTTTGAAAATGTGCAACATACTGTTTGTTATTAAGAATTTCTTCAATATCAAAGGGAGCAATGATTATTAGAATGCTAGCTTGGTTAGGATTTTCTAACTGATGAGTAATATAAACTGGTTGTTTTTCTGGTAATGGATCAAGTTTACTGCCATGCGGAATAAATTGTTTCCTAGAATATGTCCATATCATCTTGTTTAGTGATTCTTGTACCTCAGTATCCGGAGTTAAAACTACAATCCTTAAATTACTATGATAAGATTTTTCTACTAAAAGGCAGGTTGTCTTATGAAGTAATCCTTCAGCAGTATGGTAAAGACTAAATTGTTGCATGATAATTCTCTTAAATTTAAAACTTATCTAATCTCAATTCGATTTAATTACTCTCGATGTCATTCCTGCGTAGGCAGGAATCTAAAAAAATAAACCAAGAGGGTTTGTTAGACTTTTTTAGACCCCTGCCTACGTGGGGATAACATAACCTACCATGAATTGTATGCCTTAGAAAAAAACTTGATTATCGAGTATTAGAAGCCCTCTATCTCTACCTTCCAAATCCTTATAAACTTGCTTAACCGTATAACCATAACTAACAAAAATTTCTGTAACAGCTGCCAATTGATTAAAACCAATCTCTACGAATAATTTACCATTTTGTTTTAAAAATCCCTTGGCTTCTTTAGCGATTATGTAATATGAGGCCAATCCATTATCTTCGGCAAATAAGGCTAAGTGGGGTTCATATTGCAGGGTCTCAGGAGACATATAAATAGTATCATCAAAAGAAATATATGGTGGATTACTTACGATAATATCAAATTTTTGCTTTTCCAAATTTTCAAACCAGTTACTATTAATTATTTTAAATCTATCAGAAACTTTATGTTTTATAGCATTTTGACGAGCTATAGCAATCGCTTCGTTACTTATATCAGTCGCAGTTACATTGCTATTTGGCATTTCTAGTAACAAGCTCAAAGCTATACAACCACTACCTGTGCCAAGTTCCAATATTGCTAGCTCTGCATTTGTTTTTATATCGCTTAAAATTGCATCTACAAGTACCTCAGTATCTTGCCTAGGAATAAGCACTTTATTATCTATGATAAATTGGTAACCATAAAACTCTTTATACCCTATAATGTAGGCTATTGGTTCTAATAATATACGTCTATTAACTAAATTTTTAAAAATAATTTGTTTTGCCTCGGTCAATCTTTCTTCTGATCTTGCTAATAAATATTCAATAGATTTACCAGTTATATGCTGCATCAATATGCGTGACTCTAGGTTTGCTGATTTAATACCTACTGTTTGTAATTTGCTAGTAGCATAAATTAATAATTCTTTTATATTCATCTTGTATAATTATCTCCATAATATCCTGCGGCAAAGGTGATTGAAATTCCAACAATTTACCACTCACTGGGTGGGAAAAACTTATATACCAAGAATGTAATGCTTGCCTCTTGAAATTTACTAGTTTTTGTGGTACTATGCTATAATTATGGCTAACTTTCCTGCTATTCTTACCATAAGTTTGGTCTCCTACCACAGAATGTTTTAAATGACTCAGCTGCACTCTGATTTGATGAGTTCGACCAGTAGTAAGTTTACATTCTAACATACTGATTAGACCATTAAAAAATATTTCTTCTGTTTTATAATGAGTAATCGCCTCTTTACCACCAAATTTCAAAATAGTCATCTTTTGCCGTAAGACACGGCTTCTTCCAATATTATTTCTTATAACTCCTTCTTGTGGATTGATAATACCCCAAACTAATGCTTTATATTTGCGTATAAGATTACGACTTTCTATCTGACTGGCAAGATGTTGATGGGCAAAATTATTTTTGGCAACAACCATCAGACCTGATGTATCTTTATCTAAACGATGAACTATACCAGGTCTTTCTAACCCTCCTATGCTAGATAAGGATTTTGCATGGTGTAACAAAGCATTTACCAAAGTATCATGATGGTTTCCACTACCAGGATGTACTGTCATACCAGCTGCTTTATTGATCACCATTAAATCTTCATCTTCATAGAAAATATCAAGTTTAATATCAGCTTCCTGCATTGTTAAAGGCTCAGTATCTTTAAAAACTACTGAAATAAGATCATTCTCCTTGACCTTAAAGTCGGAATCAGAAATAATCAAACCATTAACTTGTACTTGCAAGCCATTTATGAGCTTCTGAATTTGGCTTCTAGATGTTTTACTGATAAGACCTACCAAAGCCTTATCAAGTCTAAACCCATCTAAATTTTTTGGTACGTTATATTCTTCCATCTACTACAAAATATTTTTTAAATGAATAAAATGACGCATTTTACAAAAAAAATCAACCAACTAAAATGGTTGCAAGCAATTGGTATAGATTATTATTTTTCACAATCAACTATTAATCAGCAAGAAATACCCTGCACTCCTCGTCATTCCCGCAATTCTTCATGTCATATATGGATTGCTTCGTCGGCTACGCCTCCTCGCAATGACGACAGTACTTTTACCCACACGTCATTGCGAAAAGGCACTTTAGTGGCGACGAAGCAATCCATTTCTAATCATTCCCGCAATCCTTCATGTCATTCCCGCACAGGCGGGAATCCATATCCTGCACAGAAACAGGATGACAGTATTTCCTTGTCTAGAACTTTGGCTGACTCAGCTAACAGCTTAGAAGAACTAAAAAAACTACTAATGAATTTTAACGGTTGTGGTTTAAAGAAATTAGCCAATAAAACCGTATTTGCTGATGGGAATCCACAAAGTTCTATAATGTTTATTGGGGAAGCACCGGGTAGTAACGAAGATGCACAAGGGATACCATTTTGCGGGGAAAGTGGTAAGTTACTCGATAATGTATTAGCCTCTATCAATATTTCAAGAGAACATAACGCTTATATTACTAACACTGTATTTTGGCGGCCACCAGCTAACCGCCAACCGACGCAAGAAGAAATAGATATTTGTAGACCTTTTGTTGAGAAACATATTGCTTTAATAAACCCAAAACTAATTGTTTTAGTGGGAAATGTTGCAGCAACTAGCTTACTTGGCAAAAATGCTGGTATAAGTAAAATCAGACAAGAATATTATTTATACACAAATCAGTATCTTAGCAAACCAATTCAAACCACTTCTATCTTCCATCCTGCCTATTTGCTTAGACAACCAATGCAGAAAAAAACCACTTGGTATGATTTACTAAAAATCCATGAATATATCAATACAAATATCGGGATATAGAGCTAACCAAACTAGCATTACTCTCAATTCACAAACGTCTATTAGCGAGGAGACCATAGCACAACTGTTGAAAGTTAAAATCGTCATCGCGAGGCGTCGACAGACGCCGTGGCGATCTCATGAGGCAAGCTCTCCTTCACAAGATTGCCACGAAGCCGCTATAAGCGGCTTCTCGCAATGACGGTTTAGGGCTTGCAAAGCTCATCACAATGACGGTTTAAGCCTTACAACAGCACTTCGCTAATAGACGATTTTTTAACTTTCAACAGTTGTGCTAAACGCTCCTAGTTGCTTGTTTCACTCCTTTTCCTACAATGCTATCTTTTATTGCTACACCTAGATTAACAACACTTTTGGCAAGTTCTCCAGTAGCTATCGCATTGTTTAAAGTACCTTTAGCTATAGTACCAACCGCATGACATGCAGATTTTATCACATTCCCTACCGCATTTAAAATTGGATTGTTTTTAACTGCATTAGTTGGTCTTTCAAATATTTTTTCAACTTTCTTTAATTGCTCTTTGGCGAAATCTTTTAAGCGACCGGTAAAAGTTAATGAATCTCCCAAGCTGTCTAGGGGTTTTTTATGATCTACACTATCAGCAAATGTCCTAAGTTTCTCAAATGAACTCATAAATTTCTCAAAAACCTCTCCAGCTTTTTCAAATTCTAATTTCTCTACCCCAGAAAGAGCCTTACTAGTAGTACCAGCAAAAAGCCCACGGGCTTTTTCAAGATTCTTTTGTACATCCTCTAGTTGTTGCAAAGCTAGAAAAGTGTTAGGCATTTCTCCTATATGACTCTTTAGCTCTTCTGCAGACAAACGTTCTTGGGCTTCTTTTGGTTTTTGAGCTACAGCTTCCTGATAAGACGGTAGAGAATCCACTTTTGGATTATTATCGTCATCTTTACTCATAATATCCTCTATTTTAATTATATACTGCTCGTAAATGAAGAGTTGATAGACGATAGAATCAAAATCATGATAGTAGCAGGAGTCAAAAGGTCGAGGTGCTAGGCGTACATATTAGTACGTGGCTACCTACGATCCCTGAAGACAACAACGCAATTCTTGATTTTCATCGAGTATACTATTCACCTAGAAGCTATCATAAAAATAACTATATCGCAACCACTAAAAATCTAAATCAGCATAACAGGTGGGTGGAGTAAAACCTGGTATTTGGTCGTGTAATAGGAAGCGGAAGCTAGGTCTAGATTTTATGATTGCATACCAATGACGAATAGACAGCCATTTGTCCCAATTAATTTCGCCAAAATAATCTAGAACTGATATATGACAGGCAGCAGCTATATCTGCACAACTTAAAGAATTTGATGCAATAAAGCTACGCTTTTCAAATAAATTTGACATATAGCTTAAATGATGTGATAGATTATTTTTTGCTGCCCTAAGAAAATCGGTTCTAGGACCACCTAATTGGCAGAAGGACCTTACTATTTTTTCATCGATAATAATTTTTGTTACTTCGCGGTAAAATTTTTCATTAAACCAACTGAGCAACCTACGAATTTCACATCTAATATCAATATCTTCATCGATAAAATTAAAATTTGGATATTTTTCATGTAAATACTCAGTGATGGGATAAATTCCTGCTATAATTAGAGTGGACGCCTCTTGTAAGACAGGTGTCGCCCCCGCCTGATTTAAAGACAAAAATTCCTTATCCCGAAGCCAATAATCCTCCTTAACCATAGTAAACTGCACATCTAGCTCTTTTAAATACACCCGAACTTGACGTGATAACGGACAAATAGGATAATGGTATAATTTTCTCATATCCCTTATTTAAACATTAAATCTAAAATGCACTACATCTCCATCCTGCATTTTATACTCCTTGCCCTCTAAACGCATTTTACCCATTTCTTTAGCTTTCACTTCACCATTAAAATTTATATAATCCTCATAACTAATAACCTCAGCCCGGATAAAACCTTTCTCAAAATCAGTATGAATAATACCGGCTGCTTGAGGGGCTAGCGTACCATTACGAAAAGTCCAGCCATGTGTTTCTTTTGGACCTACAGTAAAAAAGCTTCTTAGGTCTAATAAGTTATACATTTCTTTGATAATTTTACTTAGACCCGTTTCCACAAGACCCATACTATTTAAGAATTCAGATTTCTCTTCGTCATTTTCTAAAATTGCAATATCCGCTTCAATTTTTGATGAAATAATAACATGTTTTGCACCTTCTTCCCCAGCTTTTTTGGCTACAAGTTCCGTAAATTTATTACCAGTAACCGCATCTTCTTCCAGTACATTGCAAGCATACAAAACCGGCTTAGAAGTTAATAATTGTAATTGATCTAAAGCCTCTTTACTATAAGTTCCAATCATGCTACGCACCGGTTTACCTACCGCTAGAGTTGCTTGAATTTCTTTTAATAACTCTATTTGGTCTTTTAAAGTTTTATCACCTGTTTTTAAACGTTTCTCAACATTTATTAAGCGTTTCTCCACCGACTCAATATCTGCTAAAATTAATTCTGTCTCTATTATTTCAGCATCATATATTGGATCAATTTTATTATGTACGTGAGTAACATCTATATCCTCAAAACAACGTAGTACGTGCAAAATAGCATCAACTTCTCGTATGTGAGATAAGAATTTATTACCCAGCCCCTCCCCTTTACTAGCACCTTTTACCAAACCTGCAATATCGACAACTTCTATGTAAGTAGGAATAATTTTACTAGAACCAGCAATAATGGATAGCTCATTTAGCCTAACATCTGGTACTGATACTATAGCAGAATTTGGTTCTATAGTGCAGAAAGGATAATTAGCCGCTTCTGCTACAATACTTGAAGTTAAGGCATTAAATAGGGTTGATTTTCCTACATTTGGCAAGCCAACAATACCACATTTTAATGTCATAAATCTTTCTTTAAAAAATATAATTCTGAATCTTTATCATATCCCCTTCTTGTAAACTCTAATTTAAACCCTAATTTTTCATAAAATGGTCTAGCTTGCCAATCGGTAGTACACAAACTCATAAATCTACAATTACGCTCTCGTGCTAGATTTTCTGCCTTGGACATTAGTAAAGTACCGTAATTCTGACCTCGAAAATCTCCAGAAACCCATAACGTATCAACGTATAAACAACCATAAATAAGTACACCTTTTATACCAGCAACAAAGTTTTTATCATTATCAAAACACGAGAAGGAAAATGATTGGACAGCCTCAAGACCCTTCTTATTTTTGGCAAGTTCATCTAATCCATCCTGCATTATCTTCGAATATTGTGCATCCATGTCATCTGCATAAACACAAGTTAATTGTTGTTTCATATTTAAACGATGCTCCTTTTAAACTCTTCCATTTCACCTGAAAGCAATAAACGGAAATTATTAATTATTACCTCAATGGAATTAACAATAATTTTATATTCCTCTTTAGAAAAAGAAGCTAAAACGTAATCCGACACATCATCATACGCCGCTGGTCTTCCTACCCCTATTCTTATACGATGATAATCATTTCCTATACACTGATCCAATGATTTTAAACCATTATGCCCACCACTACCACCAGCCAATTTATATTTTATTCTACCAGTTTCTAAATCTATATCATCATGCACTACAAAAATATTTTGTAATTTGACATTATAGTAAGAACATATTGCTTGTACTGCTTTTCCAGACAGATTCATATAAGTCATAGGCTTTGCTAATAGTAATTTATGTCCGCCTATTATCCCTTGTGCAAGTTCTGCATGAAATTTAGCTTTGGTATTCCAAGAAAATTTACAGTATTCTGATAAACGTTCCACAGCTGTAAAGCCAACATTATGGCGAGTATTTTGGTACTCTTTGCCTATATTGCCCAAACCTACAACAACTATATACCCTTTGTCTTCAGATTTAAGCATATTATAATATCATTAGAGAGCGATTTGCACTTATATTTAATCTCATGTAAGACATCGGTTTAATAGCCTAGAGTATCCCTGCACCGATGTCATCCATGCGAAGGCACATAGGTGTCATATATGGACGAAGTCCATGTCATCAACTTAAGAGCGTAGTGATTGAAAATGTATAAATAAATTAAACTCAATGTCATTGCGAGGAGCTGTGCAAAGCACAGCGACGCGGCAATCTAGGATACGTGAAGCGTTACTCTAAAAAAACAGCTTCGCTGTTTACCTAGATCGCCACGGCATCTACAGAGCCTTGCTATGACGGTTTAGGGCTTACAAAGCTCATCGCAATGACGATTTTTTAACTTTCAACAGTTGTGGGTGACAAGACATAGTACCCTTATAGCTTCAAAAACAACTACTTTGTCGGCTTCACTTCCTCAGTTACAGCTTCTTCATCTTCTGACTTACTACCCTTACGACCAATTATAGTAGCCATAATAAAATCATTTTTACTAGCTAGCTGGACTCCTTCAGGGAGTTTAATGCTTTTTGCTTTTAAAGACTGACCGATATGCATGTTGGTAACATCAATATTAATATTTTTAGGTATATTATTGACATCACATAAAAGAGTTATAGTTCTTTTTATTATATTAAAGAATCCTCCTCTTTTAACTCCCAAAGCTCTTTCTTTACCCTCATAGACTACCGGTACTTCCATTCTTTGGGTCTTTTCCTCTAAATGTACAAAGTCAACATGCCTTACTATGTCAGTAATAGGATGCAATTCTACAGCCTTTGGTAACACTTTATGCGTTTTACTACCCACTTTAATTTGAATAACTGTAGAGATAAAACTAGGTTTTCTATAATGCTTAGTTATCTCTTTTTCTTCGATAGAAACGGCTAGCACTTCTTTACCTGCTCCATAAACCATGGCTGGAACCATACCTTTCCTACGTAGTTCTCTTGCGACTCCCGTACCAAATTTCTCTCGCATTTCTGCTGCAAGTTCTAATAGTTCACTCATCTTTCTCTCCTAAGAGCTTTTAAAACATAGATGATAGTATTAAATGCTAAAAAATTCAAGTATTAATTTGACAAGCTGCTTTAAAGCTGCTTACATAATGCCACAGGGTAATTTCAAAGTTGTAATCAATGCAAAAAAGATGTCATTCCTGCCCGCGTAGGCGGAAATCCATAATCATTTAATAGCCTTTCAGGCTATTTTGTAGATTCCGCTAGCTACGCGGGAATGACATCTTTTTTGCTTACCCTACATTTAGTAGAGTTAATAAGGAGGTATTTACATGTCGAAAGATAAAGATCAACAAATAGAAAGCGTGTTATCACAGGAAAAAGGTAAATTACTGGATACAATAAATTCTGTAGGGAATCTTTTAAAGGCTAATGAAAAACTGGACGAGAGTAGACAGCTAAAACAGAAAGTGGAAGATTTAAAAAAAGAATACCCTTCTTTACCTTGGTTTGAAAGGTTTGTGCATACTGTTGCACAAGTAAAATATCTGTTTATAAAAAATGATGAGGAAATTGCTGAAGAAAAGAGAAGAGCCAACAGAGATGTACTCAAATATGTTGACAATACATTAAGAGATGTAGGTAAAAAAAACTTATCTTTACAGAGAATTATAGATACAGAGTTACAAGCAGGATTTGATAAGATCATAACCAAAGAACTATCAGAGGAACAACTACAACGGGTAAAACGATTAAGAGAATCCTTAGTAAAGTTGGATATATCTCATGAAAATTTTAGCCAAATTGTATCACAAGTTTATAATACTGATGAAGCGAAGGCACTACATCAAGAAAGAATAAGACTGGTACACGTACAACAAGATCTAGTTAAGTTGGTAAAGGCTAATGATAATATTAAAGAACTTCTTTCAATAAAGCAAGAATTAGCAGAATTGCGGGAAGAATTACCATCAACATGGCTAGACGGTCTTAAAAAAATTACTGCAAAAATCAAGCATATTTTTGTAAATACTCCAGAACAAATTTTAAAAGATAACATAACCCACAATAATGAAATATTAAAAAAGGTTGATCAGGGATTAGAGATCGCTGGTAAAAACATAGAAGATTCAACAATAGCTAGAAAAAATAGGTTGCAGAAAGAATTAGAAAAGCTTAAAGGAAGAGATCCAATAAACCTTAGGTCAGAGAAAGTAGAAGCTTTAAGAAGTGAGCTTGAGTCCACTTTTACAGCTGCAGTTACTGCTTCACAGCCATTGTCTACAAGCCAAGATTTGGCTCAATCTCAAGCCCTGTCATCATCAATGCCTGAACGGATAATACCTACACGCCAAGCACCACCGATTCCACCACTTATGCGTGCTACGTCGATGCCAGATCTAGCTATTCATCAAGCAGCGGAAAACACTATAACAAGATCTCTTTCATCTTCACCTCTTCCCCATACATCATTGCAGGATTCACAAAATATTCAGCATAGAGAGGAAACTAAACCGAAAGCACACATACCTGGTAAAGGTAAAGCACCATCTCCTCCCCCGTTGCAAAATCAAGAGGTTCAGCAAGCAACAGAATTTGCTATACCTCCAGCTCCTCCGTTGCCGGGTCAAAATACACTACTGCGTCCAGCACCACCGCCTCCATCGGTGCAGCATCAAGAGGGGCAGCAAGCAGTGGGAAGAGATATACCAACACCTCCACCGTTACCACCTGTAAGTAATATACCTCCACCTCCTCCGATAGAAGGTTTACATGCTGCTCAGCGAGCAGCAGGAAATGCTATGGCAGCACCACCTCCTCCATTGCCACAAGGTACTCAGCACACAACTGGAAGTGTGCCACCACCGCCGCCGCCTCCTCCACCAGCTCCGCCACCGCCTATAGAACCTACGGCAGGTCAAGCTCAGAAGGCAGCAGCAGTAGTAACACCGAAAGGACAAGGAGAAGATAGGGGAGCATTATTGGATGAAATTAGGACGGGGATACAACTTAAAAAGGTAGCATCCACAACAACTCATCCAGTACCTCCACCACCTTCGCCGTCAGGTTCTGATCATGACAAAGCAACAGTAGCAACAGCGAAAGGACAAGGTAATGAGAGGGGAGACTTATTTGCTGAACTGGTACTGAAGGCACAGATGAGGGAAAAAAAGCTATCTGAATCAGGGGAAAATAAAGCACTAGAAGAACTAGAGAAAGAACAAAAAACACCCCCTACTCGCTCTCCTAGCCCAGTGGAGAGTATCTTTGAGAAGGCTATGGCAAATAGGCGTCAGAAAATTTACCCTGATGATGATGATGAACCTGAACATGCTGATCTTGTAAAACTTATTGAAGACAAGATTGTTGATGAAAATACTCTTAACATGCTTATGAAGGAGGCTGGTGTTAAAAATGATAAGGAGCTAATTAAACTTATTAATGATAACGACATTTGGGATGATGACGATAGGGAGGAGAAACGAGACAAAGTCATCCAGCAGCTAGAGGAGATTAAGTCTAACCCTGTTGCTAACGTTGATGCAACAAAAGGACAATTTCCTCCAAAGTTACAGTCAGCAGCAAAAGCTATTGGAGAGAATCTTGCCATGACCCCAAAAGATGGGTACAAAACCCTTCCTCCTACTCCATCCCCCAAACTAGTTGGTATCAAAAAAGACCCTAGTTCTAGGGAAGTGTAGCGATTTATGCGAATTTGGGATAAGAATTAACTAATTCTTATCCCAAATTCGGTGAAATTATAGATTGCTTCGTCGACCTACGGTCTCCTCGCAATGACGTTTTATAGACGTATATGTCTATTAGCGAGCGAACGTACGTGAGCGTGGCAATCCATTTTGCTAAAAACATGATTTTAATCTTTTAAAATCATGTTTTTAGCTTTAGAAAGGTTTAAAATGCATTCGCAAAACCGCTTTAAGAATGCATATTTCCTTATATTAAAGCCAATTCGGGATAAGAATTAGTTAATTCTTATCCTGAATTCTTATGTTATTGTTACTGATTATGACACATATAACAACTATTGATTATAATTTTAAATTATTTTATAATTTATGATTAAATTGTTGTTGATTATTTAAATATTTGGTATATAGTTGATCTATGATAAAAAAATAGCTTTATGAAAACTACCTTACCTGACCGCTCACTAGTGATTAAAGAAAAGCTAGATAATATTGTTAAAGAAATCTTATATGTAGGCAAATCAAAAATAGCAATGATTATCTTATTTGGCTCTTATGCTAGAGGAGATTGGGTAGAGGATATAGAGAAGTTAGGAGATATTAGTTATTATAAGTATCAAAGTGATTTTGATCTTTTGTTGATTTTAAAGAATGGAGAATATGCTGGCTATCCAGCTATCAACCTACTCTATAAGATAGAGAACAGGCTAGGTAAAAAATTCTCATTAGATGAAAAACCACCAATTACTCTGATACTTGAACCTATTAGGTTGGTAAATAAGCAACTGGAAAAAGGTCAGTATTTCTTTAGTGATATCAAGAAAGAGGGAATTCTTTTATATGATAGTGGTGAATTTATACTGTCTGAAGCTAAGGAACTATCATGGCAGGAACGCAGACCAATAGCTGAGAAAGATTTTAAATATTGGTTTAAAAAAGCTAAGGACTTTCTGTCGCTCGCTCATTTGTGTTTGGATATAGAACAATTGAATAATGCAGCCTTTATGCTTCACCAAGCTACCGAGAGCTTTTATAATGCTATCCTGTTAGTTTTTACTGGTTACAAGGCCAAGTCACATGATATACTGGGACTTGGCGATAGGGCTAGAAGTCATCATTACGATCTCTATAAGATATTTCCACATGAGACTCAGGAGCAAAAAGATTGCTTTATGTTACTGCGAAATGCTTATGTTGACGCAAGGTATGATCAAGATTATACAATTAGTAAAGAACAATTACTTTACCTTATTAACCGGGTAGAGGAATTAAAGATAGTGACTGAGAAAATCTGCCTAGAAAAGATTAATAAAGAAGACTTAATGTGATTATTTTTCCTGAGGTATTTTTTCAATAAAAACTTTATCAAATAGGAATATATACTCTTCTGTTTTGAAGAATTGGATTTGAAAATGAATGGTGAGCATGCTAGGTCACAACTGTCGAAAGTTCAACAAACGTCATTGCGAGGAGACCGTAGGTCGACGAAGCATCCATATGACAAGCTTCATGGATTGCCGCGCTCACGTACGTTCGCTCGCAATGACGGTTTAGGGCTAACAACGCTCATCGCAATGGTGTTTATTGAACTTTCGACAGTTGTGCATGCTAGGCATACATGTAGTAGTTACGCATGCGAATCCATGATATTTTTAAAAAACAATTCTTCAAAGCAGAAGAGTATAATCAAAAATTAAATTCTAATATGCGTATACCATCAATATTTAAGAAAATATTACTAATTATTCGCCAAAGTAGTCGTATAATTGTTAAATTAGTAATTATAGATCAACTAGTAAAATGGTATTTTATAAATTATCTAAGAGGTAAAGTTGGTCTAACACTAGAAGTAACCAGCTTTTTAGATATGGTTTATGTTTGGAATTATGGAATTAGTTTTGGGATACTTCGAAATTATTATCAGTATAGTAATATGCTTTTTATAGTTGTTAACTCTGCCCTTATAGCATATTTGTGGTATATCTTATTAAAATGTAAGACGATGCCAAGCTTTGTTGGTTGTAGTTTTTTCATTGGTGGTGCTATTGGTAATTTGATCGACCGTTTTGTTCATGGGGCGGTATTTGATTTTATTTATTTTCACTATAAAGATTTTGGTTTTCCGGTATTTAATCTAGCAGATAGTTTCATTTCATTAGGTGCAATATTCTTATTACATGATTATTATAAGACCAAGAAAATTGTTGAACAACAACAAGATGTTGAATATAATCACGCTCGATTGCAAACTGAAGCGGATAGGATTCGTGAACTTGATTTTAAGAAAAATATAAATTTATAAAGAGGATTGATATATATGTACTTAAATGATTTGCAGCATGGGGGAAACAAACAAGGGGTGAGCGAGCACAAGCAGTACAATAAGGTATGTGAGTACGCGAATTCCCCGATAATATTTACAGAAACCAATTCTTTAAAGCAAAAGAGTATACAAGATGAATTTCAAGAGTTGGCTAGGCGTACGAGTGGCAAGCGAACGGAGCGTAGTCAAACCTACGTGAGTACGCGAAGTCCCATCGTGCCACAACGCCAACACTTGAAAGGCGAAGGGTATATGCGTATAATTTTTTTGTTATTTACTACCTTAGTAACACTGTCTGCCTGCAATAAAAAAGTAAAAGAAACAATAGGTATAGTGACACCTGGTCCTGATGAGTATAGGGTACAACGCAATAAAACCTTAGAAGTTCCCCCTCACTATGAATTGCCTTCTATCGAAAAAAAAGATACAAAGAGCCACAAAGTTTATTCTTCAAAAAATCTCAATGATGGAGAGCAAGCTTTAATAGAGGACATGGAAAAATAATACTATTATTTTAATATTATATAATTTTTTTACTTAGTGGACAAAAATTTTGGTATATACTCGATTAAAATTAACAATTGCCGGGGTCTAAAACAAGGTGGGTGATAATAATAAAAGTGTTGTATTAAATTTTGGTCCACAACATCCAGCTACCCATGGGGTATTAAGATTAATTTTAGAAATGGATGGGGAGGTTATCAATAAAGCAGACCCGCATATTGGATTGCTGCATCGTGGTACTGAAAAATTAATTGAGCATAAAACATACCTACAAGCTATACCATATTTTGATCGGTTAGATTACGTATCGCCAATGTGCCAAGAACACGCTTTTGCTTTAGCAGTTGAAGGATTGCTTGGCTGCAATGTGCCAAGACGAGCGGGGTTTATTCGAGTGATGTTTTCTGAGCTTACTCGTATCCTTAACCACATACTGAATATAACAACACAAGCCCTAGATGTTGGTGCTACTACCCCTCTATTATGGTTATTTGAGGAACGCGAAAAAATTATGGAATTTTATGAGCGTGTCTCCGGCTCTAGAATGCATGCAAATTATTTTAGACCTGGTGGTGTTGCACAAGACTTACCAAATGGTATACTAGAAGATATAAATATTTTTGTTCAGCAATTCTCAAAAAAATTAGAAGACGTCGAGACTCTGTTAAATGACAATAGAATTTGGAAACAACGCTTAGTAGATATCGGAGTAGTAAGTCAAAAAGAAGCTATGGATTGGGGGTTTTCTGGCCCAATGCTTAGAGGCTCAGGCATCGCATGGGATCTTAGAAAAGCTACCCCGTATGATGTATATGATGAGCTAGATTTTGATATACCAATTGGTAAATCTGGTGATTGTTATGATAGGTATTTGGTTCGTATTGAAGAAATGTACCAATCACTTAAAATTATACAGCAATGTCTTGAAAAAATGCCAAAGGGTGCTATTAAAACTGATGATCCTAGAATTGCACCACCCTCAAGAGAAAAAATGAAAGAATCAATGGAAGCCATGATTAATCATTTTAAACTTTACACTGAAGGATATGATGTGCCAAAAGGCGAAATATATAAATTTGTTGAAGCACCAAAAGGCGAGTTTGGTGTGTATTTATACTCTGATGGAACAAACAGACCTTATAGATGTCGGATTAAAGCCCCTGGGTTTGCCCATCTCCAAGGTCTAGATTTCATGTCAAAAGGACATTTGATGGCAGATGTGGTAACTATTATTGCCAGTCTTGATATTGTTTTTGGAGAAATTGATCGATGAATGATGAACCACTAAATTTCAGTTTTAATGATGAGAACTTAAAAAAAGCCCAAAATATCATTAAGAAATATCCTGAAAACAAACAAAAGAGTGCTATTCTGCCATTACTTGACCTTGCACAACGCCAAATGAATGGTTGGTTACCAAGAGGCTGCATAGAGTATGTAGCAAATTTTCTAAATTTACCTTTCATCCGAGCATATGAAGTTGCAACATTTTATACCATGTTTAATCTAAAGCCAGTAGGACAATATCATATACAAATTTGTGGGACTACTCCTTGTTGGCTAAGGGGTAGCGATAAAATTGTAACTATTTGTAAAAAAAAACTTGGTATTAACTTTGGTGAACTAACAAGTGATAAAAAATTTAGCCTTACAGAAGTTGAATGTTTGGGAGCTTGTGTCAATGCACCAGTTGTACAAATTAATGATGATTTCTTTGAGGACTTAGATGAAAAAAAAATGGCTGATTTAATTGATAGCCTCACCTGACTTCTGCTGGTAATTTATTCGTGCTACCTCTGCTCCTCACATACATTTGAGTACGCTGTGGGTCAAGATTCCGTGGCTTCTTTAAATCCTTGTGCATAAGCAAGTTTGCCAAAGATATCTAGTGTTGTAGATATTAATGATTTGGTTAATTGATATACTCAAATGATTTGAAGACTTGTTTTTTGAAAATATCATGGATTCGCATGCGTAATTATACTATATGTATACCTAGCATGCTCACCATTCATTTTCAAATCCAATTCTTCAAATCATTTGAGTATATCAAAAAAAATAATATCGAAAATTGAAATAATGAATTCTTGAACAATATCACTACTGGTTTAAACTTTCACTCTTTAAAGATAATTATTTATTACAATAGAAATTAAATTGTTGACATCTAAACTACTTAGCATAGCATAAGAAATATGATATATAATTAAAGAGGTGTATTTATGCTACGCAATGTGATTCTGAAGGAGCTAATGAAATTGGATGTTTTAGGTACATTACAGCAACTAGTAGAATCAGCCAAATTACATCTTAAACAGGGCGATAAGAATAGCTGTATGACTGAACTTGATAAACTAGAAGAGTATCTAGAAAATTTTCAAGATATTAGTATGATGCAATCAATGTTTGAAAAACATGCAATAGAACAAGGGCTAGAAAATGATGATATCCTAGAGATTGATAGACATAAACGAGATTTATAGCGGTAGATATATCTATAATAAGTATAATCTCAATTCTTATATCGAATTCAAGGGCAAATATACTCGAAGATTTGAAGAATAGGGACAATAAAAACAGTGGGTGAGCGACCAAGTGTAGATCAACTTACGTGAATACGCAAATTCCTCGCAAGTATTTGCGAAGCCAATTCTTTAAATCATTCGATCCACATAACAACAATGTTAGTATTTTATTTTAATAATTTACTAACATGTCATGCACTTTTGACAGCCAATATCTCTTTAACCTCAGATGGTTAGCAATATCTCTTTTTCCCCTTCTAATTTGTTTATAGAACCGTGATATTGTTACAACCAAGACTTATTATTTCAATTTTCTGCATTATTTTTTCTTGCTATTAATTAACCAAATCTTCAGTATTTATAAATACTAATAAATATATTTAAGGTGAATAAATGATAGGATACCAGCAAGAACAAAGAAGCCTAACGAAAGAACAAAAAGAAGCCGTTGGATTGCTTTCAATCGGGACGTTCTTGGAGTATTTTGACCTGATGTTATATGTGCATATGGCGGTATTGTTAAATGAATTGTTTTTTCAATCTTCTAACTCCTTGACGGCTTCTTTGAATACTGCCTTAGCTTTTTGTTCTACTTACGTTTTAAGACCATTAGGAGCTTTAATATTTGGTTGGATAGGGGATAATATTGGTCGTAAGGTTACCGTAGTCGTAACAACTACTATGATGTCTATTTCTTGTGTTGTAATGGCTACTCTTCCAACGTATGCAGAAATTGGTATTACCGCTTCTATACTGGTTACTATATGCCGTATGATTCAAGGTATGTCTTCAATGGGTGAAGTAATAGGAGCTGAAATATACGTTACTGAAATAACAAAACCACCAGTACAATATCCTGCTGTATCTATGATCACTATATTTTCTAGTTTAGGAGGTTTTGCTGCCTTAGGAGTTGCATCTCTTGCTATTAAACAAAATTTTAATTGGCGTTATGCTTTTTGGGCTGGAGCAGGAATTGCATTAGTAGGTTCTATTGCTAGAACTAAACTTAGAGAAACACCTGATTTTGCAAATGCAAAAAGTAGAGTAAAAAATATTATTAAAAAAGCTGGGTTTAACCATGACTCAATAGAGTCTAATCCAATTGTACAAGAAAAGGTTAAAATAAAATCTTCCATTTCTTTGTTTTTAATTCAATGTGCATGACCAGTATGTTTTTATTTTATTTACTTTCATTGTAGCAATATTCTTAAAAGTTCTTTTGGTTATAGTGGTGAACAAATAGTAGATCATAATTTCATTATCTCTATAGTACAAGTTTTGAGCTTTATAATATGGACTTATTTAAGTTGTTACATATATCCATTAATTCTTCTGAAAGTTAAATTAATAATATTTTCTATTATCGTCTTAATATTTCCTTATTTATTAAATAATTTAAATTCTCCATCTGATTTACTTATACTTCAACTAGTAACTATTATGTTTTCACTTTCATACTCTTCTGCTATGCCTATTTTCTATAAACATTTCCCAGTATTTAAGCGTTTTACTTATGCAAGTTTCTTATATGCCTTGTCTCGAGCTTTTATATATGTGATAACATCATTCGGACTTGTTTATTTAACAAATTATTTTGGAAATTATGGTATATTAATTGTAATAGTTCCTACAATTTTAGGTTTTGCATTTGGGTTAAATCATTTTGGAAACCTAGAGAAAGAAGTAGGGAATTATCCTCAAAAAGATCTAAATTAAGTAAGTTATTACTGATTAAAGCCGTTAAACATAATCTCTCTAACTCCTCTGTTATTTTATTGACTCCAAGGTATATAGAAAGAGGTATGAAGTGAGCCAAAGTCTCTTCTACTATCTTTTTAATTTTCTCGAGAGACTTAGCACTAATAGTTCTCAAATTATGTAATCTATCAAATAATTTGATATGTAATACATCCTTTTTATATTGAGAGAATAGTAAGTTTACAGTCTCTACTGCACTAATTTTTCTATCTATTTTAATTCTTGTCAAGTCTTGCACTTGACTAGCCACTTGCCTACCAAAAATATAGGCAATCATCTTTTCGGTAAGTGTTGTATCTTCAATGGTGTCGTGTAGTAATGCGGTAACAATCATGTCTGTTCTGAAATATTGTGGAAGCTCTAGGGCTGTGTACTGGGCAACCATATAAGCCACTTCAATCGGATGCGAGTAATACGGTTCACCGGACTGCCTCATTTGACTGCCATGATATTTTTTAGCATAGTAGATGCCTTTTTTGACTTCATACATGTTTATTGGTTGCTTTACTTTTTCATTGAGCGAAATTAATTCATTAAGCAACCTCTCAGCATATGCACAAGACTGGTATCTTGAATTATACCAATAATTATTAACATATTCCATAATAAACCATAATATTTTAGTTCTAAAGTTAGAATAAACTAAAATTCTGATTACTTAAAGCATTTAATATTTTTTATTTTTAAAAAGGTGCGTATTTTTTAATCCTGTTGTATAAATTACATATTTATGATATAATGCAACCAATTCTAGATGAAGATTTAGTAGCCTTTCTAGGTACATGGTTCATAGTAGTTGTGATTGGTTTATTCTGATTTGACAGATTCTTTGTTAATTCTAATGCTTTGGATTTTAAATCTTTTTCTTTAGAAGTAGCTTTAGCACTTTTCTCAATAAAACAACTCTGTAGTGACTTGCCGGATGGTAGTTTGATGGCGTGGTTGAACTTAGTTAGTTGCTCATTAAATACTTTTACATCCACTCCCTCAACTGGCAACTGATCACGAGTTTGTTTTACTAATTTTACTAGTGCATCGATTTTAGGTTGCATAGATTTAGCAATTATTGGTTTATTTTCAGGTTTGACCTTATCAGCACAGTCCTGAGGTGTAAGTTGTAATGCTGCACCATACATGAGATCTCTCATATAAGGATCTTTCTCTACACCAACACCTTGTCTAAAACATTTAAACAAGGAGAGAGGAGCTTTTTCACTACCTAAAGTTAATGCAAACCAAAATTCCATAGCAGCCATTTTCCAACTTGCATCTATTTTGCTTTGTGGTGCATCCTGATCTTCCATGTCAGAAGCTAATCCATAATAAAACTCTCCCCAACGGTGATGATGTTCAGACGTGAGTTTATTTTGTGATGATGATTTTGCCATAATACTACCTATTATTTATCTTTAAATATTTTAATTCTGCTATAATATTACCAATCTCTTCCACCCATACCTTTGCTAGGATCTTTAGTCTTTGGGGTATTAAGATTTATAGAATTCGTTCTTTGTAATTGAGTGTCCTTATTTTCTTTAGCACTTAATATTCCCATATGTTTCTCTAACTTATAATCAGAAATTATTTGTTTTGTATCTAACTCTTGTTGAGATGCTAGAACGGCTAGGTTTTCTGACGATAATGCACTTCTAGCTTTCGAAGGTAGCAAAGTAATAAAAGTTTGGGGCTGTTTTTCCGTTGGAGTTAACTTTTTAGCCATTTCCTCTGGAGTAACATCGTATATCTTATGAAATACTTCTTCCCAAAATTGTGCCGCATCTTCGTTACATCTATTGTTCTCAGCTAACTCTTTATTAAGACAAATATTGTAAGCATGTTGTTTTATTCCTTGCTTGTATGCTTTGTACTGATCTATTTTCTTATTAACTAAATTACGGTAACCTTCATGATGTTTTTTCTGATTAGCCAACAAGACTCTTTCCGGGTGATCTTCTGATAAATGCTTAACTTGCTCCTCACATTCCTCAATTTTCTTTATTTCATTAGAGTGATGTTCTCGTTCTATTTTAGCTAGCTTTTTAGTTAGCCGCATGTGTTTAATACGAGCGTTTTCTTCTTTTATTTGTTCAGGTGTTTTGCTGAATTTCTGCTTTTCTTCCTCAGTAAGTTTCCGACCTGCTTTTGTAGCTTCAAAGATTTCGTGTAAACTTTCATTATCTTTCCTTTGTCTATTAAGAGAATCATCATAAAAAGAATCAAAAGCTTTATAAATGCCTTGAACTTTATGCTCTCTATCAATTCTTTCTTGTTCTTTTGCTAATCTTATGCCCTCATTGAAATCCACAACTTGGATTTGCTCAGTTGTTTCATAATCAAGAGTTTTACTTACTGCAGTTGCTATTAATTCCAGTATTCCAATATCTATCCCTAACTGACTAGCCATTAAAGCTAAACTACCAGCATCAGCTATAATCAAAGCTAATTGCGTCCTTGAAGTAGCATTACGTACCCTCCCCTCAAGTTTTTCATACTCTTTTTTAATGAAATTCCTCTTAGAAGCATCATTATCTAAATCATTGGTCATTTTATATTTCACCATATTAGGGTTTGGTTAACTATTTTATTATTAAAACTAATACTAAATTATTAGTCAAGCATTCTTAAATTGTAACTATTATTAATTTTCTACTATATTATTAATTTTCTACTATTGTTTTTATTTATAAGCACTATGAATAGCAGCAACACCTAAAGTAAGATTCTTATAACTAACATCAGTAAAGCCGACATCCTTTAGCATAATTGCAAAGCTCTCCTGATCTGGGAATACATTAATACTTTCCACCAAATATTGATAAGCTGATTCATTGTTTGCTATAATTTTACCAATCTTAGGAATAATATTAAACGAATAAAACTGGTATAATTGCTTCAGACAATCGTATTCTACTTTAGAAAATTCTAAACATAAAAATTTACCCCTAGGCTTTAGTACTCTATATGCTTCTTTTAGGGCATTGTCAATTTTTGCCACATTCCTAATACCAAATGCTATAGTATAATAATCAAAACTATTATCAGGAAAAGGTAAGCTTTCTGCATCAGCAACGACATACTCTAATCCCTGTAATATATTACTATCAATAGCTTTGTGACGTGCTACCTCCAGCATATCATGATTTATATCACACATCGTCAGCTGCACTAATACATTTTTTACCGATGCTCGCTTTATTATTTTAAAAGCTATGTCACCTGTACCACTTGCCACATCCAATATATTTGATTTTAAATTGGGGATTTGCCTAACAAATTCATCTTTCCACAAACGATGTACTCCCAAACTCATTAAGTCATTCATTACATCATATTTATTAGCAACACTAGAAAAGATATCTTTAACTAAATCTCTTTTTTGATCAAAGCTCACTTTTGAGAAGCCAAAATTTACTTGATCAGATTGGTTATCATTATTTTGCATATTATTACTTAGTGCTAAGTTGCTTATGTGTTATATTATGTTATATTATGAATTATTAATAGTATTAAAATGTAAAAATGCCAGAACTTCCTGAGGTTGAAACATTAAAACGTTGCCTAGAACAGCGAATAGTAGGGGCTACCATCAATAAACTCGATAAGAGACGAGATGATATACGCTATAAACTAAGCGATCAGTTAGAGTCAAATGTAGAGTCAGCAAGAATTGTAGCTTTAAGGCGTAGGGCAAAATATTTGCTAATAGATTTGGATAATTATTATTCCATTATTGTACATCTTGGCATGACTGGTAGGCTGACCTTACAACCTAGTGATTATAGGCTACAAACGCATGATCACGTGGTTATATCTTTGACAAGTTGCGAGAAATTAGTTTTTAATGATCCACGACGTTTCGGGATGATTTATAGTACGCCAACAAACCTCGCCCAAGAAAAATTTTTACTAAATTTAGGTGTAGAACCTTTGTCAAATGATATGTCTGATGAGTATCTAAAAACAAAATTATTGAATCGCTCTGTTCCAATAAAAAATTTATTAATGGATAATCGGATTATTGTCGGTGTTGGTAATATATATGCTTCTGAAAGCCTTTTTATTGCTAAAATACACCCAAGCAGATTGGGTAGTAGTTTGTCAAACAAGGAAATAACTAATTTGGTATTAGCCATTAAAAATGTTTTAACAAAGGCAATATCAGCAGGAGGTACTACTCTCAAAGATTTTGTTAGCGGTGATAGTAAACCTGGTTACTTCCAACAAGAATTACAGGTTTATGCACGAGAAAATCAAAAATGCCTAAACTGCGAGGGAATAATAAGGAAAATAAAACAATCCGGTAGAACTAGTTTCTATTGTTCTATTTGCCAAGAATGAGAGCTATACCGCTCGTAAATGAAGAGTTGATACAGGGCAGTTTAAAAGTCCCAACTAATGATAGAAAAGTTTGTTTTTTAAAAAGATAATTGCTGTTTATTTGGATCACCACGCCACTTTGTGGCTCACGATGACAACTATTTATTTCTATAATTTAGTATTTTATATCATTAGTTGGGACTTTTAAACTGTCCTGAAAATCATAGAACAATAATTTTTTTTGTGCATGGTCGGAAAACATGTTACACTAATATAATTAGTTAACCAGTGAATCAATTTATAAGTGGTTATAATGTAATATTAACATGAATAAAGAGGCATTTATGTATAAAAATTTTTATGTTGTAGGAGATAGTTTATCTGATAATGGAGCATTTGTTGGATCTTTGAATAGTATATTAAATGTAATAAAGGAAGAATTTCATTTTCTCAAGTGGGTTGACAAGATTTATTTTGCCCCTCCATTTTATCAATCCCGATCTTTTAGCAATGGTCCAATGGCAGTAGAATATGTAGCTGATAAGTTAGGAACAACAATGAAACCAGGGTGGAGTTTTAATATTACTCCAGCATTAAAACATTGGATCTTAGAGAAAAAATCTATAGAATTGGGTAGACCATTTGACGATTTAATAAAGCAAGGGGGAATAAAAGCTACAAATTATGATTTTAGTGAACAAATTGGTACTAATTATGCTGTTTCCAATGCTAGAGCCTCTAAAGGTGATGCTGTGCCTGATTTTTTATTATTTAATTACTTTCAGTTAAAAAACCAAGTCCGTACTTTAGTTAGACACCATCCCGATATTAGCACAGAAGATTTACTATTTGTTATGATTGGTGGCAATGATATTATGGCTGCTCTTTTTAATAAGAATCCGACTGCATTAGTTGATGAAAGTATAACAGAAATATGCAATGCTATTGAATTTTTAGCTACAAACAGTAGTCTACAATACATAGTGTTCCAGATATTGGCTTAATCCCAAGGTTTGTTAACACAGATTTACAAAAGCTAGCTACTAATTTATCACAAGATTTTAATCAAAAGTTAGTAGAGGCAATTAAAGACTTCAATAGGAAATTTCCTAAGATTAAAATAAAATTATTTGATATTGAAAGTATATTTAAGAGCTTAATTAGTGATTATGTAAAGAAAGGATACAATACTGAGCAGGCTTGTGTTACAGATATTGCTGATCATCAAAATTTTATAGATTTGCTAGAATTATTATTGAAAGGTCGATTAGATGCTGCATATAACTGTGGCTGTAATGAAGAAAAAATTCTACAATATTTATTTTTTGATTTTTTTCATCCAACTAAGCTTCCACATCAAACTGTAGGAGATAGGTTATATAATTTTATTGTCTCAAGATGATTTTGTTATACTGCTCGTAAATGAAGGGTTGATAGACGATAGTATAACTTCAAGAAGAGCTAGGCAGTAGCAAAGTCGCGCGGCGTAGCGTACATGAGTAACAGAGCAGATTCGATCTTTGGTCACGGGAATCTTAATTCTTGAAGTTCTACCTAAGTATATAATTATGATAACCTCTTAATCTAGAGCAGTTTAAAAGTCCTAACTAATGATAGAAAATACTAAATTATAGAAATAAATAGTTGTCATCGCGAGCCACAAAGTGGCGTGGCGATCCAAATAAACAGCTGTTTTATTTTTTGCCACTGCAACTTTTGGATTGCCACGTCGCCGCTTTGCGGCTCCTCGCTAATAGACATTTATGCATTTTAAAAAACAAACTTTTCTATCATTAGTTAGGACTTTATAAATTACCCTGGACTATAATCTAAAAAATCCTGTTTTATTTGCCCGTGAAATTATATAGAATACACAATAAACTATGGTGTTTATTACCGTAATTATTGGGGTAATTGGTATGTCAAGATATAATGACACTACTAAGCCAAGGAAGTCTACAATTAAAGCTACGATAACTGAATTGATAATCATTTGTGCTGGATTACTAGAAATCATCCTAGCGGTCATAGCTGGAATCAGCAAAATACTAGTAACGAGTAGTGCCCCAACAATCTTAATAGTCGAGAATACTGATAAAGATAACAGTAACAAAAATGCCAATTCAATCGTTCTTACTTTCACCCCCTTAATTTGAGCAATATCTCTATTAATGACAATTAGAATAATCTGGTTATAGAAATACCAAACGAAAGAAATAACGAATATAAGTATAATTGATAAGGTTAATATATCATTTAAAGAGGCAGATAAAATATCGCCAAATAATAGGTTAGTGATCTTAATCTGTAGTGGGTACATATAACCTACTACTAAGGCTAAAGATAACATAAAACTTGATATTAACATTACCACGCTACTACCACCTGACCTATGTTTTAACGTAAACACCAAGATAGCAAATATAATGGCAACAACTAGTCCTGAATAAACAACAGGCAAATGGACAAGGATACTAATACTTCCAGCAAGTAAACTTGCGTGCGAAAGACCATCACCAAAATAAATATATTTTTTCCATAAGCTTATACAACCAAGAGGAGCAAAAATTAGACTGATTAGAATTATAGTTAATATTATTATAGTCATTTTATACGATTTTTGGTAGATAATTTGAGAATAGCACTTAGTGCTTCATGATTTTTGTGGTATATTAGGAATGGATTCTATAACCAGTGAAGAAATATGTCTACAAAATCTTCTATTAATCAAATAGAACTAGAAAAGTTTAGTAAAATTTCTAGCAGATGGTGGCAGGAAGATGGAGAATTTAAAATTCTTCATCAAATAAATCCTATTCGCCTTGGTTACATAATAGATAAGATAAAAGGTCATTTTAATATAGATGATGATATAGTACTACCTTCAAAATTAGATATTTTAGACGTAGGATGTGGCGGGGGATTAATTACCTCTGCTCTCTGTAAACTAAATGGCACAGTCACTGGCATAGATGCACTACAAAGTAATATAGATATTGCGATGAAGCATGCTGAAGAAGGAAATTTGAATATACAATATCTTAAATCAACTGCTGAGGAATTAGTATACTCAAATAGCAAACAGTATGATGTGGTACTATGTTTAGAAGTCATGGAACATATAGACAATCCTAGTGATTTTGTAAAAAACCTAGCTAGTTTAGTAAAACCAAATGGCATGATTATAATTTCAACAATTAACCGTACTGTCAAAGCTTATATGTTAGCTATTTTGATGGCAGAATACGTGCTTAGTTGGATACCAAAAAAAACCCATGACCATAGTAAATTTCTTAAACCATCTGAAATTTATTCTATGTTTAGTAAAAATAACATAGAGCTTAAAGAGCTTAAGGGCTTAACCTATAATATCGTCAATAGCAGTTGGCAGTTGAGTGATGATATAGAGGTAAATTATTTTGCTTATTTAACTAGACCTCTTGCAGAACTCGCTCTGAATTAACTTTAAACCTCAATTTCGGATTAATTTCATTAATCCGAAATTGGAATGAGAATGTAAACAATCAGGCTTAAAGCGGCTATCACGCCTGATCGATAATAGATTAAAATGCATTCGTACCAGCCGCTTCAAGAATGCATTTTTCTGAAGAACTTAAATTATTCTAGCCAGTTTTGGATTAAAATTTTTAATTTTAATCCAAAACTGAGGTTATAAAGGAAATACTATGACTATAATTACTAGATTCGCCCCCTCCCCTACTGGCTTCTTGCATATTGGTGGGGCAAGGACAGCATTGTTTAATTATTTATTTGCCAAACACCATAACGGCAAATTTTTACTGCGAATTGAGGATACTGATAAAACAAGATCAACCGAAGATGCAGTAGATGCTATATTTTCCGGTTTGAAATGGCTTGGTTTAGACTGGGATGATGAAGTGGTTTTTCAGTCTAAAAGAAATGATTTATACAAAAAAGCAGCTCTGAAATTACTAGATGAAGGAAAAGCTTATTATTGTTTTACACCTCAAGAAGAAATAGATCGACAGCGAGATAATGCTATAGCCAATAAACAACATTTTTTATTTCAAAGCCCTTGGCGAGATGCTGATCCTTCTAGCTTTCCAAAAGGTTACCAATCCACAAAAGCAGTGATTAGGCTGAAAGCTCCAAGAACTGGCTATACAACTATCCATGATGCTTTACAAGGGGATGTTACTATTGAAAACTCCCACCTAGATGATATGGTGCTGTTACGTAGTGATGGAAGTAGCACCTATATGTTGGCGGTAGTAGTGGACGACCACGATATGCAGATTACCCATATTATCAGGGGGGATGACCATTTAACTAACGCTGCTCGCCAAATCCTACTTTATCAAGCCTTTGGTTGGCATGTACCACATATGGTACATATACCGTTAATACATGGTGATGACGGGGCAAAATTATCTAAAAGACATGGAGCTCTTGGAATAAAAGCATACCAAGATATGGGATATTTACCCGAGAGCTTGTGTAATTATTTACTAAGGTTAGGATGGAGTCACAAAGATGATGAGATTATTTCAAGACAACAAGCTATAGAATGGTTTGACCTTGAAGGACTTGGCAAATCACCTGCTCGTCTTGATTTTGCCAAAATGGATAATTTAAACGCTCATTATCTACGTCAGCTTGATGCTACGCTATTAACAAAAATGATTTGTGAGAGTTTGCAAAAAACTTATAAAATTACCACGGAAGAAACAGAATATATTAAGCAAGCAATGCCAAACTTGAAGATAAGAAGCACAAATTTAGTCGAATTAGCTGAACTAGCCAAGATTTACTTGATTAACGTTCCTATTATCTACTCTGAGGAAGCCAAAGAGATAATCAAGAATTGTGATAAAAATTTGCTAGAGCAAGTTATTGAGGAATTAAAGAATTTACAAAATTTTGATAAAGAGTCAATTCAAATAAAATTTAAAGAAATAGCCAAGAATAATAATATTAAACTTGCAGATCTCATGCAATCCATTAGATCTCTAATAACAGGCATGACTGCTTCCCCAAGTATTTTTGAAATTATCGCCATAATTGGTAAAGAAAATGCTATTGCTAGGTTGAAATGTACTCAAATGATTTAATAGATTTAAATGATCCTATGAATGAGAACAATAAACAAGCGATGAGCAGACTAGGCGTACATGAAGTGCGTGAGTACGCGAATTCCCAGCAAGTATTTGCGAGAACTAATTTAGAGAATCATTTAAATATATTTCACAACCTAGTTGGAAGATATGCTATTACGAGAATTTTAGGCAATTATGGTACAGCTAAAGGAATCGCTTACTTTATAGAAGATAAAGAACATATATATTTACCTCATTCACGTATATTATATAGAGAGGAGCTTGATGTTGAATATTATGGTAATACCAATAGGGTGAAAGCTTTTAAGGAGTATCTATACTCTCTAGAGCAAAACAAAATTGTTAAATATTTTGTTAATGAAAATAACAATGCTTTATTTTACCAATTACATTTTATCTCTAATACTCCTTTTCAGGATAAAGTTCAGGCTAAAGGTACACATCAATGCAATTTGGATTTTTATCAAGCTAATTACACATTCTTGAATAAGAATTCTTTTGAACTGAGTTATAAAGTTTTAGGTCCTAACAAAAACTATACGATAAAAACTAGTTTTACTAGAATATCCTGAATTCGATATAACATTGCCGTACCTTCGATGCCCCCACCCCACAACTGTTGAAAGTTAAAAAATCGTCATTGCGAAGCAGCACTGTTGTAAGGCTTAAATCGTCATTGCGAGAAGCCGCTGCAAGCGGCGACGTATAGGCGTCAACTTAAGAGCGTAATGATTGAACATGTATAAACAAATTAAACACAGCAGTCATGGCAAGGCTCGTTAGATGCCGTGGCGATCCAGATAAACAGCGAAGCTGTTTTTTAGAGTAACGCTTCGCGTATCTTAGATTGCCGCGTCGCCGCTTGCAGCGGCTTCTCGCTAATAGACGTTTAGGTTTGATTTACTTATACATGCTCAATCATTACGCTCTTAAGTTGACACCTATGAGCGGTGACGTGGCAATTTTGTGAAGGAAGGCTTGACTATCATGAAGATTGCCACAGCACCTAACGGCACTTCGCAATGACGGTTTTTTAACTCACAATTGTTGTGCTTTCACGGAGATGATAGCCCTGTATAGTTACAACTGTAATACTAGTTTCTTCTATTACCAAAGAATCTTAGAAGATGTAAGAACAAATTAATAAAGTCTAAATACAAATTAAAAGCGGCCATTATGGACATTTTTTGTCCTAACTCTCCACCTCCAGACATAAAATACATAGACTTAATTTTTTGAGTATCCCATGCAATAATACCCATAAATATACCAACCCCAATGAGAGACGTTGCAAAATATATAGCTGAGCTTTGTAAAAACATGTTGACTAGCGACACAATGATAAGACCAAATAATCCCATGATAAGAAATGAACCCATTGATGTCAAATCCCTATTGGTAGTATACCCATAAAGGCTCATTGCACCAAAAACAGATGAACAAATAAAGAAAGTTCGAGCAATTGACTCTCCTGTATAGATAAACCCAAGAGATGCCAAAGACATACCAGTTAAAGCAGCATAAACCCAAAACAATACTTTAGTAGTATCTAGACTCATCCTGCCAAATCCCATAAAAAAGTACAAAGCAATTCCCACGGGAGAAATCATTACCAACGTTCCCAAACCGGTATAGCCCATGAACTGTCCATTTGCTTCAACTTGAAATAAAAGCCTAGTTAATGGCTCAAATGATATAGTAGCAAAAGCCATTACTCCAGTTAGCACAAGAGCTAAAGCCATATAATTATAGACTTTCAGCATGTATTCTCTCAGTCCGACATCATATGTTTTCTGAGTAGCAGTAAAAGTCTTTGTGTAATCAATCATAAGAAACCCCATGAATCATGTTATTATTTATATAATAATAGTATAAGCTTCATACCTTTTCTTTTCAAGAAGAAAATTGTGAAATATTTATTTAAATTTTATAATTTAGTTTCCTAGATTAATATTTATTATTCACTAACACTATCAGAATTATTAGCATTACCAGCAAGTTTCAGCTCATGTATCTTGCCATCCGCTGCATTCATTTCGTCCCAAATAGAAATATTATAAATTTTAGTACTTTCAGCATTATTATTAGTACTTCTATTTTTAGGTAATTTATCTTCATTATCTTCCAAGTCAGCTAGATAACCCTTGTCTATATCATCTTTTATCTTTTCAGTTTTTTTTGGCATACAATACTCTTATGTCAAATGTAAGATTTATAAAATTAAAAGTAGATATCGATCCTATGAGTTTTTATTAAGTTATCTTTTAAAACCACTAGATTGCCCATGTTTTTTGCCTGTATTGGGTGTATTGGGTGTAGCATTACTTTGAGATGGGGAAGCCATATGTGGAAACATAGTTTTTCCCAGCTTTTTTGCCTCTGCTTGCATTTTTGGGTTATCTTTATGTTCTAGTGTAGCTTTTTTAGGAGTAACGGACGATAATCTAGCTGTTGTTGGTACATCTTGATCATGAACAATTGTCCTAGTTAGTAGGGGGTCATCATTACCTAAAATTGTCATCGTTAGTGGGTCAAAATGATCTCCAGTTATTGTACGCATTTCTGCCCCTTCTTCTAGACTAGGAGTAAGTGTGTCTACGAGATTATACTCTCGTAGATTTCTTTCCTGCATTCTCTGTGCTAGATTAGGCGAATTTGGAATATCATTAAGCTGTGCATACGCTCCTTTCACGCCTTCATTACCTGCTACTGATGTCAAAAATGATTCTGTTACATTCTGAGCAGTAGCATTCTCTAATGACAGAGCGTCTACTCCTACTGTTGTGTTGAACCATTTCTCATCTAGTGGAGGTAGCTCGCCTTGTTGCACTGCTTTTGATTCTTTTGCTGATTTATGATTGGAAAGAAAAGTTTTTAGATCAGGATTATAAACCTGGTCTTGCATTGACTTTCCGGTTGCATCAAGAGTATTCAGGTCAAATAAGTAAGGTTTATTAGAGTTTGTCACTAAGTCCTTAAAAAGATCTTTCCACTTGGGATGTGGTACAATACATTCCCAAACTAGTTTATTAAATTCTTTCTGACTTTCTTTATCAAAACCATTGGAATCTCTAATTTTAATTATAGTATCAAATAATTTTTGAGCATACACTTCTATCTCATTTGAATCTTTCTCCTTTGTATCCTTATCCACACAGTTAATTGAGTGTACGTTGTCGCTGTATTGTAACGCTCTTGCAAAACGTGCAACAGCTTCTTCTGGAATATAAGCAGAAGCTAAAGAAATATTAGTAGTGTTTCGATTAAGAAGAGATGATGGTAAATGTAACAGACCGTCTGTTCCAATTTTGTTACTATCTAAATTTATATCAATAATAGTAGAATTATTAGCAAGAAGTGTTGCAACTTTTTTAGCTCCTTCATTTCCTAGATCATTATTCGATAGATCAAGATCAGTAACAGTTTTATTATGATCAAAAGCGGATGACAAAGCTCCCATGCCCTCACTTCCAATCTTGTTATTACTTAAATCTAGATGCCTAAGCTCAGTACTATTCTGAATAATGCCTGCAACTACCTTGGCTCCGTTATCTCCCAAATTGTTACTAGATAAATCAAGCTCGGAAATTGGATTTTCTATAATAGCCTCTAATATCTCTTTGTCCAATTGAACCTTACTATTAGATAAATCAAGAGCATCGACATTCTTTTTTCTTAGCTGTGTCATTAATTTTGCTTTTTCTTTAGGATTTGTAAGGTCTATGTTCTTGTAACTAACAGAAACTGGTTTTGGTTTGAATATATTTTTCATAAGAAACTTTAATTAATTAAAATTAACTATAATTCACTATGCTTCTTATCACTTTGTCAAGATTAAGGTAACAAATACGACAAGGATAATTTAGGTTGTGTGAACATTTCTATCTAATGGTCTTATAGATCGTTATTTCCGTTCTCGAATTCATAACGGAATTTAATCCAAGGCAATTTAGTTATTTACATGATACAAAGATATTGCTATTTTGTCTACAAAACTTAAAAAAATATGATCTAATTTTTAGGGATTTAATGCCTCTGTGGTGGAATGGTAGACACGGTAGACTCAAAATCTACAGCTCAAAAGGCGTGCTGGTTCAAGTCCGGCCAGAGGTACCATCGTATAATACCATTTCCCAAAACTAAATTGCTACTCGGAGTACGAGTGTCGAGTACCGGAGCGGAGATCATGAAGTACGACGACGTGATGATTAGTTTTCAGAAATGGTATAACTTCAAGAAGAGCTAGCTGTGCGTACATGAGTAACGAAGCAGCTGAAATTTTTAGGTCGCGGAAACCTTAATTCTTGAAGGTCTAGCTGAGTATATATACAGAAACAATATTTAGGCAATGAAGGTTAGTTACATCCAATGAGTACACATAACAATATTAATGACGTTGTAGAAATTACAGCACAAAGTGGTTCATCAATTTTCTCTATGATATCATCCACTGATATTATAGGAAAATCTGTTATGATAATTTTGGTAATTGCTTCAATTTGGGCATGGACAATAATTATAGATAAAATAGTTCATTTAGTTCAAATAAGAAAGAGAATTGCAGCTTTTGAAGCTACTTTTTGGTCTGGAGCAGTTTTAGATCAGTTATATGAAACTATTAAAAGAACAATGAATAATCCTCTTGCCGCAGTTTTTGTAGCAGCTATGAACGAATGTAAACGCCAAAATCCTAACAACCTCACTGATGCACTTAAAATTAGCCATAAAGAGCGAATAATACAATCTATGTACTTGATAAGGAATCGTGAACTTGAAAGATTAGAGCAAAATTTAGGTTTTTTGGCAACTGTTGCTTCTAGTACACCATTTATAGGGTTATTTGGTACTGTTTGGGGGATTATGCATAGTTTTCAATCTATTGCAGCATCAAAAAATACCTCACTTGCTATCGTAGCTCCTGGCATTGCAGAAGCTTTACTTGCAACGGCAATAGGTCTATTTGCAGCAATTCCGGCGGTAATTTTTTATAACTACCTTTCTTCACAAATAATTAAGATTAATAACAAAATTGATGATTTCATTAATGAGCTTAGTTCTATACTATCAAGAGCCATAGATGAAGGGAAAATGTAATGGCTATACAATTACCAAATTCAAACAATCAAAGATCTAGACGTAATTTAGTCAGTGAGATCAACGTTACACCACTCGTTGACGTCATGTTAGTGCTATTGATCATCTTTATGATAACCTCTCCAATGCTAGTGTCCGGTATTAATGTTGATTTACCAGAAACAACTTCTAGCCCACTGTCAGGGCAAGATGAACCTTTAGTGATTAGTATTAACAACAAAGGAGAATTATATTTATTGGAATCTAAAATAGAGAGACAAAATTTAGCTACTAAGCTAACTAATATTACAAAAGAAAAAAAAGATATTAGAATTTTTGTAAGAGGCGACAAAAATGTGCCATATGGCGAGGTAGTTAGCGTTGTATCTGAAATCCATGCAGCAGGCTTTTCTAAGGTAGCACTAGTTTCAAATATTAAATATAATGAAAAATAATAATATAAATAATAATATTTTTTCTATTTCTTTTATTTGCTCCGTAGTACTTCATTTACTAATAATATATTTCTTCTTATTTGGTCTTCCCTCATTGTTTAAAAAATCTCCTGAAGAACAAGTAATAGTTTTTGAAATGTTACCAATTAATAGTAAATCTAATGTACCCAATAAAATAAAACAATCTGAAAAAGCTATAGAAAATCAAGATACAAAAAAAGTAGAACAAAGCAAACCTAATGATACAGAAGAGCAGAAACCTTTAGAGAAACCTTTAGAGAAGCCTCTAGAAAAACTTCTAGAAGAAAAGAAACCTCTTGAAAACAAGCTTCCTATCGAGGAAAAGAAGGTTATAGATAAAAAACCTATAGAAGAGAAGAAGCTTGCAGAAGAAAAAAAGCCTGTAAAAACAAAGAAGCCACTCGAGAAAAAAAAGAAAATTCCTAATAAAAGTGACTTAGATTCTTTGCTTAAAAATTTAGAACAATCATCTGAAGGGTCGAGTGCAAAATCAAATAAACAAGCTAGGTCCAAAGAAAATAAAGAAACCCAAGAATCAAAAGGTCCTTACGATGAAACATTGCCTCTTTCCATCAGTGAAATATCTTTAATTAAACAACAAATAGAGAGAGTATGGAGCAAACCTATTGGGATACAAAACCTTGAGCAGCTACGGGTAACTTTGTATATAGCTTTAAATCAAGATGGTAGTGTCAAAGAAGTAAAAGTTAAAGAAACAATATGCCCAAACATAACAAAAATAGCTTGTGACGCTCTATCTGACAGTGCAATGAGGGCAGTATGGCAAGCAAGTCCTATTAATAATCTAGACCCTAAACGTTACAATAGCTGGAAAGAATTTAATTTTCTTTTTGATCCAAGTATGTGAAATATTTGCATAATTATTATATTTTTCAAGATTTATACTTAGTGCTAGTCAAATTTCCTCTATATTAGTATTAACCTCAATTTCGGATTAATTTCATTAATCCGAAATTGGAATGAGAATGTAAACAATTAGGCTTAAAGCGGTTTGACGCCTGATTGTTAAATATTTCATTTGCTAATAATCTTATTTTTATACCAATAAAAATAAGATTATTAGCGATAATAGATTAAAATGCATTCGTAGAACCGCTTCAAGAATGCATTTTTCTGATATTCTAGCCAGTTTTGGATTAAAATTTTTAATTTTAATCCAAAACTGAGGTTATTAATTTTCGGATTTGGGATTAGGATAAAACCAAATAAAGAGTACGGTAAATAATAAAGATAGGTTTAGTAGTAAATTCCATTCTGTCATAGATATATCAAATAATTTAACTGCCGGTTTTGTGCAAGTTGCAATAGGTTGGCTATAAAATATTTCTTTAATATCTTGGATGGATAAGTGCTTTGGAATATGGATTAAAGTTGAACAAAGACTACTTGGTTCAAATATCCCTCTTTCCACTCCACTATGATAGCCTGCTAATATGCAAGCACCTAATAAGTTTAGAACGATAAAAAATAAAGTATATTTGCTTATTTTCTTGATAAGAATCGCTACAACTGAAATCTTGATTATAAATAAATATGGAAATCTTTGATAAATACACAAAGGGCAAGGTGAAAAATGTAATATATATTCGACAAAATAAGCCAAAGATAAGGCAAAGATGCACGTACAAACTAGGGTTATATGTAAAACTCTAAAACTATCTTTGCGAAGAAAATGTACAATAGAAGAAACTAGCATAAGTAAATATTATTTTTTTAAGTCGCTATTGTCTAGGAATATTACCAAAAACTCAAGAGATAATTTATAAGGATATGTAGATGTCAGAATTAGAAATTTTAGAAAATGTTTTAGAAAATGCCGTTAAATCAAACGCTTGGCCTTTTTTAGAAGCAAAAAAAATATTAGATCAACTGGGTAGCAAAACTCCAGCTAAAGGTTATGTATTATTTGAAACTGGTTATGGACCGTCAGGGATACCACATATAGGTACATTTGCAGAAGTTGCTAGATCTATAATGGTGCAAGAAGCATTTAAACAACTATCCAATATCCCAACTAAGATTATCTGTTTTTCTGATGATATGGATGGTTTGCGTAAAGTACCAAATAATATCCCAAATCCTGATATGGTAGCATCACATATTGGCAAGCCTTTAACATCTATTCCCGATCCTTTTGGTGAATGTGAAAGTTATGGACATTATATGAACGCTAAGCTTCGCTCATTTTTAGATAGGTTTGGCTTTAAATATGAATTTTTTAGTAGTACAGAATGTTATAAATCCGGTTTATTTGATCAGATGATGCTTAAAGTCATAGACAAATATGATGAAATAATGGCTCTAATGTTACCAACTTTTCGAGAAGAACGACAGGCAACTTATTCACCTTTTATGCCAATTTGTCCAAAAACCGGTATTGTACTACAAGTACCTATTGCAAAGATCGATCGCTTAGCCGCTACTATTACCTATAAAGACGATGAAGGAAAGTTTGTGGAAGTTCCTGTGACAAAGGGACATTGTAAGCTACAATGGAAACCTGATTTTGGTATGCGCTGGGCCGGTTTGCAAGTTAACTATGAAATGTATGGCAAGGAGCATATGCCTAATGCTGGGTTATATTCTGGGATTTGTCGAATCTTAGAGGGAATCCCACCAGTACAATTTTTTTATGAATTATTTCTTAATGAAAGCGGAGAGAAAATCTCTAAATCTACAGGCAATGGCATTACTGTTGATCAATGGCTGCAATATGCACCGGTGGAAAGTATGTCGTTATTTATGTACCAAAATCCAACAAGAGCCAAACGTTTACATTTTGATGTGATACCTAAAAATGTTGATGAATATATTACCTTCAATAAAAAATATCATTTAGAACTAGATCAAGTAAAGCGTTTTGCGAATCCAGTACATCATATTCATCACGGGAATGTGCCTAATATCGAAACTTTTGGCATTAGTTTTAGCTTATTGCTAAACCTTGCATCGGTTTGCAATCCTGAAGATAAATCGGTACTTTGGGGATTTATCAGTAAGTACGCCCCGAGTGCAACGAAACAAAATGCCCCATACCTTGATCATTTGACAGATTTTGCCACTCGTTATTATAATGACTTTATTAAAGCTAATAAGTGCTATTTAGTTCCTAATGATCAGCAAAAAATTATCTTACAAGAAATTATCGCTATGTTAAATGTTTTGCCGGGAGATATTACTTCCGAGCAAATCCAAGAAAAAATTTATGATATTGGCAATAAGCATGGTTATAATAATTTAAGAGATTATTTTAAAGAATTATATCAAATATTACTTGGGCAAACTGAAGGACCAAGGCTTGGGTCTTTTATTAAGCTTTTTGGTATTAGAGACAGTATAAATTTGATTCAACAGAAACTAATTTAATCTTAAGTATCGATGTAAGACTCGATAATCAAGTTTTTTAGAATTATTAAAAGATACGTCTATTAGCGAGGAGTCGCGAAAAAGCGGCGACGCGGCAATCTTTTGAAGTAATACTTGTCCCTACTTCACAACAAGATTGCCGCGTTGGCGATTCCATTAGACTTCTTTCGAAACTCGCTTATGCGCAAGGGTGTGAAGGAGACGCGGAACCTCGACCCGCAGCGTACTCTAATGTACGTGAGGATTCGAGTACAGACGTCGCGTACAAATCACCAGCAGAAGTAGAGTTTCGAAAGAAGTCTATTGCCTCCTAGCAATGACGGTTGGAAGCCATATTAATAGTGGTTATACAAAAAATGTAGGGTACTATGTAGGTGAGGCTGGAGAATAATTCTCATCATGCTTAGTTAATAATTCACGAGCTATGAATATATTACCTGATAATTTACCTACAGCTACTATCCCTTGATTCTCACGAAATAAAGCGGGTAAAACCCCTTGGTAAGATATTTCTAGGTCTTTAATGTCATCTGTAATGACAAAATGCACTTTATCAGCAGTAATTTTTCTGATTGAACCTACTTTAACTAAGCCCCCTACTCTCAATTCTTTGCCAAGTTTTGACTCGTTAATTTTTGACGGAGGGTAAAAAAATACTATACTATCTTCAAGATTGTATAATACCATATATATTCCCCCAGCACTGCATAAAAGGTAAAATAATATAAACTTTAATCTATTTTTTACCTTTTTTTGCATTACTTGATCTAACTTTAATTTTATTATAATCTAGCCAACTTGTTATTAACAATAAGGCAAGAGCAGCAAAAGCAAACAGGTATGAAGCTAGTAGATAATTAAACATCTTATTATCTTTTTTGATTTTGCTGCTTCACTCTAATAAAATCTATAATTTCTTGAGCAGAACTATTTAAGTAAAAATGCTTTATATATTCCCCTTGTTGATCCATTAAATAACTAAAAGAAGAATGATCAATCATATAATTTTCACCATCATTTGCTCTAGCATAATACACTTTAAACTTATCAGCAACCTCTTTAATTTGTTGTTCATTACCCGTTAAACCAATAAATTTAGGATTAAAATGCTTTAAATATTCTTTAAGCACTGCTGGAGTATCACGCTGAGGATCTACAGTAATAAAAACAAATTCAACATCAATTTTATATTTATCAAGAGTATTAATGACCTCTGTTAATTTTTGCAAAGAAGTAGGACAAATATCAGGGCAATAAGTAAAACCAAAATAAATTAAACTTAATTTTCCTTTCAAACTATCACTATTGAAAGTCTTACCGTCTTGATCAGTTAGCTCAAAGTTTCCACCAATTTGCACGTCAATATTATCCCCTCCTCCCTTTCCAGCAAGGGGTTTTTGCGGTATGTCAAAAGATAACCAAAGATACAATGACGTAATAGTTATCAATAAACCTACTGCTAAAATAATTTTTATAATAATATTATCCTGACATTTTTCTTGCATTGTATTCTTCACCTCATAGTACCCTATATTTTTCTATAATCGTCATAGCAAGGCTCTTTAGATGCCGTGGCGGTCCAAGTAAACAGCGAAGCTATTTTTTTAGAGTAACGCTTCGCGTATCCTAGATTGCCGCGTCGCCGCTTTTTCGCGGCTTCTCGCAATGACGGTTTTTTAACTTTCAACAATTGTACCCTGCTTCCCATTTATTGATCATTCAATATTTGTGCTACTTCTAATGCAGCGTATGTAACAATGCTACTAGCACCAGCACGCTTAAAACATACCAATGATTCTATTATGCTTGCTTGCCAATTTAAGGCATTGGCATCTGCCGCAAATCTTAACATAGAATATTCACCACTTACCTGATAGGCAAATATAGTAGTATTAAAGTTATTGGCCGCTTGTGCTATGACGTCCAAAAACATCATACCAGGTTTAATCATAATCATATCTGCACCTTCGGCAAGATCATGTTCTATCTCTAACATAGCTTCTCTGCTATTACGTACATCCATTTGGTAGGTCGCTTTATTTAGATAAGCTGTCTTATTATTGTTCAATGCATCTCTGAATGGGGCATAAAAACTTGAAGCATATTTTGCCGCATAAGATAATATATTAACGTTAATAAACCCTTCTGAATCTAGTATTTGACGTATGCCCATAATCCTACCATCCATCATATCAGATGGTGCGACAATATCTACCCCAGCTTTTGCTAAAACTAAAGCTTGGTTGCACAAAGCTTCAACAGTTCTATCATTATCTACATCCCCATTATGTAGAATACCATCATGTGCATGGGTAGTGTAAGGATCTAGGGCAACATCGCATATTATACCAATATCGATATTGGCATTTTTTATACTTCGTATAGTTCTACACATTAAATTGTCTAGATTATATGCTTCATCAGCATTATCGCTTTTTAATTTTGCATCTATACAAGGGAAGAGTATTATAGCATTTATGCCATTTTCATAAGCCTGCCTAGCCGTCAATACTACTTGATCAATAGATAATCTATATACGCCAGGCATAGTTTTGATCTCTTGACGCTGGTTCTCGCCCTCAACCACAAATAATGCTAGCACCAAATCATTTACGCTAAGCCTATTCTCTGCTACTAATTCTCTTAGCCACCGCGTTTTTCTATTTCTTCTTAATCTTATTGTTGGGTACATATCTATGTTCTTACCTTTGTGCAGAGTTGTTTTTACCTTTTGTTTGTGGGTGTGCTATTATACCTGGTTTTAAATCATCTATAGTACTAGAACTCACCTTTACCATTTTGCTAAATTTACTAAATAATTTAGAGCTTTCTTGATCCAAATTTATATTTCGTTTAATTTTTTGCTGTAATTTTAATTGCTTATCTATATCCTTATCAATTAGTTTAGAATTATTTCTAACGCCCAATAGTTCGTTCATGTTATCCTTAAATGTTTTTTTGCTTTCATTAGCATCCTTGTTAGTTATCACATCTGATATAAAAGCCACAGCGGATTTAATTGTTGCCCCAAATTTTGCAAAAGCCAACTGTTTCAATCTTTGACTTTCTTTTTTTTGCCCAATTATTGTTTGTTCTATTTCTTTCTCTTGTTTTTGCTCTAATTTTAATTGATTTTCTAATTCTTGTTGTTTCTGATTGCTCCACTTGCTTATATTCATTAATGTTCCTTCAACACCTTTAATATTATCCTTATTAAATTGTTCTGCCATTAATTTCACATGTTTTTGTAACTCTTTTGCATTATCTTGTCCAATAGTTTTAGCTATATTATTACTATTAGCGACCTTAATCAATGGATCAACTATCTCTTTAATTGCAACCAATTCATCCTTAAAAATTCCCTGTAATATTTCTTTATTGACATCTTCTAGCCAAAATTTTCTTTCTTCTAGCATATTATCAGGACATTCTTGCAGCACAAATTCAGCTATATCTGCAATTACTGGCTTTAGCTCAGAACTAGTATTTAATATTTCTTGTAAACTTACTTCATATATCTTTCTAGCTGAGCTTTCTTTATAAAAATAAAAAGCACTCGTTAATGCTGAAATTATATGTTGTTTTACTTCCTTTCTTTCTTTACTATTACTAAACTTGTTAGGATCATCAAAAATATGATCAATTTTTGTTATAATATCATCTGCTTTTTGTTGAATTTCATCTTTTTTTTGCAGAATTTCTTCTTTTTTCTCCCGAATTTTCTCTTGTTTTGTCATTTAGTACCTCATATAATACTATTATATATCACAATTATTAATCTCCACTAAGTATTATTAGCATAAAATTTTATTATAGTTAAACCGGAAAGGTTTTAGCAAAAAAAAACGTCATTGCGAGGAGACGATGAAATCGCCGACGTGGCAATCTCACAACTGTTGAAAATTAAAAAACCGTCATTGCGAGGAGCCACTTTAGTGGCGACGCGGCAATCCAAATTACTTATTATATTTTTTGTGGATTGCTTCGTCGGCTCATGCCATAACTGTCGAAAGTTAAAAAAGGTATTAAAATATAACTAAAGATTGTGTATAAATTAAGTTCATATAAATACAAAAAGTTGAATAATATACAAATATTATAAATTTATTAGGTGAAGATAAACTAAATGAAGTAAATAAATTATACAAAATAGATAGGTCATTGCTTGAGACAGAAATTATCAAAGATATAGTGTTATTTTGCAGCGGAGAGCCTAATCTTGTAGATTTAAAATTATAAATGTTAGATTATTATTTATGTATAATTTTTGGTTGCAATGAATTATAGTTTTTAACTTTCGACAGTTGTGCGGCTCATGCCTCCTCGCAATGACGTTGAAGAATTTTGTGTGCATCACCTAGGTTCTAAGGGTGATGTCCACAACTGTTGAAAGTTAAAAAATCGTCATTACGAAGCACCGTTGGCACTGTGGCAATCTTCATGATTAAGCCAAATCACGTTACTTCTTTTCCATTAATCCTTTCCAAGCAAATTTTTTCCGTCACTGTTTTTAACTTCTTTACTCGATCAATAAGGTAAAGTAGCTGTTCTTTAGTTATTTTATAATCTTTGTTATAGCGAGCTTCAATATAAGCCTGTTCAAGTAATCTAAAACATTGCCTTTGCTCAACGCTAGAATTAGGAAATATCTGCCATAATTCTTCATTGTAATTTCCGGCTATACTACCTAATTTTCTTATATCGTGTAGTTTCGGTTTATAACCGGAAAAAACTAACAGGATAGCATTATAAAAACTTTCGGTAGTTTGATGAAGGTAAAAAGCTGATAAAGCATAATCTTCCCTTTTTAATGGATATTTACAATCAATGAAAAAACCTGTGCCTCTTACAAACCAGTATTCATAATCCTCTTTAGCTATTTGTCTTCTTTCTTCCCATGGTAAGTTTTTAGCTTCCGCTAGCTGAAACTCACCACTATTATATAAAAGAATTCCTTCTTTTTTTATATCAGAAAAGAAATAATGCCCCTTCTCTAACTGACTATTTACCGTCTTGATTGATTCTAGCACCAAAGTTACCCATAACTCAAAAGGATTTCTTAATGATTTTCTTTCCAACCTTTTTTCTATTTTATCTTCTATGGATAAGCCGGCAAGACCGGCCTGTTTGCCTTTCTTCATCACCAACATAAGATCGAGATCACTTTGATAACTATAAGTAATGTGTCCTTTTTTATACTCATCTTGTACCCAATCTCCTCTAGCGTAAGAGCCAAATAAAATAATCATCGCAATCTCATCTTTTCCAACTGCTAAGATTTCTTTTACAATCTTATCAAGCTTTTCTTGAATTATCATAGAACGGCTAGGTAAGGTAGTTTTCATATAGATTTATCGTCATATTTTGAGAATATATTATATAATTTTACTTATTTTCTTGGCAATGTAACTAAAAGATTACTTAAAAATTTGCTTTATGCATAATTATCTCTAATTAGTATGTTTTAACATAAACTTGTTGATATATATCAAAGCCGGCTGGATTTAGCTTATAATCAATTTCTGCTTGCTCTAAATGTTTCAATGTTTTAATGCAATCTTCTAAGTTAACCTTATTTAGAGCTTGCTTAAAACTTGGCACATATTTATAGAAAATTGGTGGAGATAGTGATTTTATAGCCATATCTATATTAACACCCATTGCTAATTTATTCAATACGGTGTATAGATTTAGATAATACCTGATTAATGCTCTGATAATTAGCACTTCATTAATATTTTGTTGTTTTAGTTTGGTGAATTCTTGTAAAAAATTATCAAGATTTCCTGAGGAGAAATAAACGCATAACTCATCCCCATTCCCTGTAAAATCATCACTAACTACAGCTAGTGCATCATCCAGGGTGATTTGATCTTTATCAAATGTAAAATATATTAACTTATTGATTTCATTAACTAGTGTTTGATGGTCACCTTTTAAACGATCTGTTAAATAGTTAACAGTATCTTCACTTATAACCTTACCAACACTGTTACATTTTTGTAAAATTATCTTAGTAATTTTGTGTTCATCATCGTGATAGCAAGCTAGAGAAGCTAGATAAGTTTCAGTTTCAAAAAACTTACGTATACTAGAAGCAGCTGATAATTCATCAGCAATAAAAACTAAGAAATGCAATGACTCTTTACTAAGAGCCAGTTTTAAAGATTTATCTATAGACTCGCCAACTGACCTTACTATAATCAATTGTTTTTGCATAAAGAAATTTTGGGTATTAACTAACGTCTCGAGCGATCGATTTTTAATTTCAGAATATTCTATAGAGGTTTTTAGTAAGTCAAATTTCTTCACTAAAGTCTTACAAACTTTATCAATGTACCCTTTATCTGGACCATAAAGCAACAGAGCCTTAATTTGCCCATTTTCTACCTTATCAAGTAGCTGAATGATTTGTGATAGATAAAGCTTCATCTTTAATTCTATTTTAGACTTCTTGCATAATTCTACTTCTGTGCCGTACTGCTTGCGGTCATAGTACCCTACATTTTTCTATAATCGTCATAGCAAGGCTCTTTAGATGCCGTGGCGATCCAAGTAAACAGCAAAGCTGTTTTTTTAGAGTAACGCTTCGCGTATCTTGGATTGCCGCGTCGCCGCTTTTTCGCGGCTTCTCGCTAATAGACGCTCGGAAGACCCCTTAACAGTAGTGAAATAAAAATGTAAGGTACTATGGCTTGCGGTACTAAGCTACATTTTTCCTAAAAATTCCTCAAAAATTATTCAGTTCGTAGGCACTCTCTTAAAATATAAAATTAATCTTGCTAGGATTTCATCTGCTCCTCGTTTTGTAAGGTCTTTCAATGCTACCTCTTCATCTATATAGCTATGATATGGTAAAGCAGCTGTACTATAAGAGGTTATATGACTAAATGTTCCTGTTGTCACTTCTAGATTAGTAACAATATCAACTAACCTATATTGAATAGTTTGACTGATTGCTTCTCTTAACACATCAGAATTCTTTTGAAGAATAAGTGGTAAACGTTTGTTGGTAAATTTTACCTTTAATAAATACTTTGTTGTGACTGTTGTAGAGCTTGGTAAAATACTCGATAAATAGTAACAAAATTCTGCACCTTCAATAGATGCTATTGGTTCAATTTCAATGCTACTTAATTGGCTTAATTCCTGCGTGCTATATTTATTACTATATACAGGTTTTAAACTACAAGAGGTAAATAAAAATAAGTAAGCAAGAGCTACTAATAAATTTGAACGCACCATATTGCATTTACCATTTTCAACTATTAGCTACCTCCTGAGATTGTCCACTATCATTGTCATCTACCTTACGTTTATTATAGTTACGTACTCTAGAGGGGCGAGAATAATTTGATTTTTTCTCAATATATTTACGGTTTGACTTATTGGTGTCAAGGTCATTGACTCCGTTAACCGATTCATTTACCACTACTGGTTTATTAGTTTCTTGAATAGAATCAATTACCTCTTTATCAATTTTTTCCATACCCTTATTTGATTCACTACTAGATTCTAATTTATCAGGCATTTTCCATTTTTGCTTCTTCTTGTTATGAGCAGGAGTCTCTTTAATACTCTTTTCTTCTTGATAATTAGAGGACTGATTCTGAATTAATGGCTTATTACCAGCTTCTGTATGGCTAGATTTCTTTGATAATTTTATTTTTTCAATTGAATAATTATCAGAAGTGGCAGAAGGATCAACGTGGAATTTTAACTTTAAATTATATTTTTCTTCAATTAGAGATATTTCTGAACGTTTATTATTCAGTAAATAGATAACTGAATGAATATTAGCAAAAATATTTACTAAATCAATATTTTCATTAAAAATTTCATTTTCTACCGTACGTAGAATCAACATAGCATTTGACTCATCTGCCCTAACAAGACCCTTACCATTACAATATGAACAAATCGATGAATTTGATTCCAAAAATGAGGGGCTTAATCTTTGACGAGACATCTCAAGCAAACCAAATTGACTAATATGAGCAGTTTGAATTCTTGCACGATCTCTACTTAGAAATTCCTTAAAAGACCTCTCGACAATCCTACGATTTCTAGCCTCATACATATCGATAAAATCAATAACCACTAAGCCTGATAAATCTCTTAATTTAATTTGCCTAGCAATTTCTCTAGCAGCTTCTAAGTTGGTTTTTAATGCCGTTTCTTCAATATTTTTTTCAGAAGTTGCTTTTCCTGAATTAACATCAATTGAAATAAGTGCTTCTGTTGGATTTATCACTATATAACCACCAGAAGCTAAAGCAACAACTGGTTGGTATAGTTTTGCTAGTTGTTCCTCAACAGCAAATTTTGTAAAAATTGGCATCTTATTTTTGTATTCTTTGAGCTTAGCCAAATCAATAGGTAATATATCCTTCATGAATTTCACAGCATTTTGATAAGCCCCACTACCTTGTATTATCAACTCTTTAACAGTAGGATCACACATATCTCTTATGACTTTTTGAATTAGACCATCTTCTTCATGTATAAAACAGGGAGCTACAGATTTAAGAGTATTCTCCCTAATTTTATTCCATAATCTTGCTAAATAATCATAATCTCTTTTTATGTCTAAAGTAGTACAACCAGCACCAGCTGTACGAATTATGATACTTGACCCACTACTGTTATTATTTGCAGTTATTTTACTGACTATATTCTTAAGCCTTTTTCGCTCATCAGCATTGGATATCTTACGCGATACACCATTCTGCAATGGAGTATTAGCCATCAGAACGCAATACTTTCCCGCAAGAGATATAAAGGTTGTAAATGATGCACCTTTATTAGCTCTTTCCTCTTTTGTAACTTGAACAAGCATAACTTGTCCTTTTTTTATTACTTCTTGAATTTTGTATTGCTTTTGTTTATTGTCTTCCTCTCTATCACTTTTGTCTACACTTATTGTTTCAATATCATTATCTAAGACATCCAAATTAAATTCTACCTGAATTTTTTCGTCCACTAATCTTTCTATGGCATTTAAATCAATTTCTTCACTATCTATTATCGGATTATAATCCCTCTTTGCTTCAGATTCTACAAAATCATCTTGGGTAATATCTAAAAGAGAAATTTCTTGTAATTTATTTATAGAAGTCAAAGATTTAAGATCAGATACTGGTACATTATAATAATATGGATGAATTTCATTGAAAGGCAAGAATCCGCTTTTGTCCGGACCATAATCTATAAAGGCAGCCTGCAACGCTGGTTCAACTCTTATAACTTTTGCAAGATATATATTACCTTTGATTTGTTGTTTTATGGCTGTTTCATATTCAATATCCTCGATATTGTTACTATGATTCAGTAAAACCACCCTTGTTTCATTAGGGAAGTTAGCATCAACTATAATTTTTTTACTCATTAATTTTTTACTCGTAAATTTCTAGGTATATCTCTAAACTCTGTAACATTTAGCAATATTAGAGAATATTATAACAAATTTAAAACTTAATATTAAGTTTTTATGAGAAAACATTTAACAAGTACATTAACCTAACAAATAACTAAAAAACTCTACTTAACCTAAATTCGATATAACATTACTATGCCATTGATCATTCCTAGCTAAAAGCGGGAATCCATGATACCTAACAGTCATTCAGGCTATTATTTGGATTCTGCAATGAAGCGGGGATGACATCGAGAACTATTATACCTACTTGGTTATATAATAGACTTCTTGCATAATTCTACTTCTGTTGGTAATTTATACGTCAATCCGGCACTCAAATCCTCACGTACACTAGAGTACGCTACGGTTTTCCGTTCCGTGTCTCCTATAAATTCCGGAGCAGCAGCGAATTCTGCAAGAAGTCTAATATTTTATTAATGGTCAAAATAACAAATTAATTAGACAAATCATAATGAGTGATATAATGTACTTTTAGTTATATCAAAATCTCTTAAACGCCTCTCAACTAATAAAATTTATATACGATGTAATCTAGTTTAGCAAACAATTATTTATGACCCAAAATAATCATTTAAAAACAGTTTTGCTATTGTTTCTTAGCGTATTTCTTTTTGCATGTATCACTTACATCAATGCACTTATAATGCCAAGTTTTCTGCTAAGTAAAGGCTTATCTGGGGAACAACTAGACCATATCGAATCAATCGAAATGTTAGGTTATATAATAGCTGGTTTATTCTTAACCCCATTAATTAACAAAATCAGCGATAACAAAACTACTATTATTAGCTTAATCTTACTTATAATAGGCATATTAAACCTAATTATGATTAAGGATTATACCATTCTTAAAATCAATTTTATTGTAATGGCATCTGCCTACTACACTTACATAACCACAACTATCATCAAAATAGTAGAGTTAACCAATAACTATAAATATTTTGCTCTTATTATCTTTTCTTTGTTATGGATAGCTGGACAGTTTACCGTTGATTTACTAACTGTATTTCTAGAATCAGCTATAAATGGGTTATTATTATGCACGTTACTTTATAGCTTCATTATTATAACTTGCTTACAAAGAGAGAATATTAATAAAAATACAACTTTAGTTTCTAGATTTTCATTCTTAATTGAGAATATAGAATTACAGATACTAACAGGCTTTATGGTATCTTATATTACTTTTGATATATTGTGGTATTATGAAGAATTTGCCTTAGAGAAACACTTTCCTGTATCAAAGATAGACACTATTACTCATTATACTCTTATAAGTATATTTTTCTTGATATCACCTGTTATTTTATCATTAAAAATAATCAATAAATATCTTGCGAACTTAATATTGATAATTATCCTCCTAGCCAGTTTTATTCTTTTACCATATTATGGAGTCACTTTAATAGGTAACATCTATCTCCTTTCTATAATTGGTGTATGTTTATGTGCTATTTTTATTTGTAATATATTAATATTATCCGGTAAATTTGAAGCACAAGATTTGAGAACCGCACTGGCAATATATTTCACTATGTGTGCTATTGGCATTTATTCTGGAGCTTTATCTTCTTATATATCCCATGGACTCTATGATGGGCAGGGTTTTCTATTTTCTACATATAGTGTTGTTGGAACTTTTGTACTTTATTATTCTTGGTATTTTTTTAAACGGAAATTGTACAGATGGTAGGGGTATAATCTAAACAGTTTCCCAAAACTAAATTGCTACTCGGAGTACGAGTGTCGGCTACCTTCGCGTACAACTAGTACGTGAGCAGCACAGATATTTGGTCGCGAGAACGCCAATTCTTGCAGTTCACCGAGTATACTAGTGATCCACACGGGTAAAGCCTGTACGGGGATGACATCAAACCTATTACATTGAACTCAGGTTTAAGTTGCTATGAAGATTTATGAAAAAAATAAGACTTGACCAATATCTAGTAGAATCCAAATTAGTTGATGATATTAACATTGCACGAAGCTTAATAGTACAAGGCAAAGTATATATCAACCAGTACCAAAATACCAAACCAGGTACAAGAATATTGACTAATACTCCTGATATTACTATAAAACACCCAGTACATGATTATGTATCACGAGGGGCTTTGAAATTAATTGCTGCTCTAGACTATTTCAATATTGATCCACAAGATTTAGTTTGTTTAGATATAGGTTCTAGCACTGGTGGTTTTACTGAGGTTTTACTCCGTAGAAATGCCAAAAAGATTTTTGCAGTAGATGTAGGATATGGTGAACTACATTATAAATTGCGTAATAATCCTAAAATTGCAGTAATTGAAAGAACTAATGCCCGCTATCTAACAGTTGAGCAAATTAGCTTACCACTAGACCTTATCGTTTGTGATGCCAGCTTCATTAGTCTTACCACTATATTACCCACTTCATTTGACCTAGCAAAAGATAATTGTAGTCTAGTTGCCCTAATTAAACCGCAATTCGAAGTAGCAAGGGATGAAGTCGGGAGCGGTGGAATTGTCAGAAGCCAACTCTTACACCAAAGAGTATGTGACCATATTCAACAATGGCTAGAATCAAACCATAACTTTAATATACACGGGATAATACCCAGCCCTATTTTAGGGGCAAAAGGCAATCAGGAGTTTTTAATTTATGGACAGCGTATAGTCAATTGATGAGAATTTGGTAACATCGTTTTCGATCGCTCGCCTATTATCTATAGGCGTTGCTCCATCGTTCCTAGCATCAAATTCTCATAAATTGACTATAACACCTATGGACCTTTGGCAAAAAAATATAAAACTCGATAATCAAGTTTTTTAGAATTATTAAAAAATATGTCATTGCAAGGAGACCGTAGGTCGACGAAGCAATTGTAACATCATTTATCTATAGATTGTTTCCTAGATTGCTTCGCTTACGCTCGCTAATAGACGCTGTGGTATTCTGTGTTTATATCGCACGAGGCGATAACTGGAATTTCTCTTGTTCATTAACAATAGTACTATTCACTCTATTATTAGTGTCGTTTTTACCAACTTTCTCATTAGGGTCATTTACCTTCATATCATCATAATCTTCACTAAGAAATTTTCTTTTCATTTCTGATTTATTGAGTACACTCTTAGTTTTATTAGTTTCTAATTTTTTAATGTTTTTATGACTATCTGTTTCTATTGGTAACATATCAGCACTTTGTGTTTTAACATTTTTCCCCGCAGGACAACTATACTTTTCTAAATCTTTTTTAGTTTCATGCAGCATAGCTTTAATTTGCTCTAACTCTTTGTGCAACTTACTGTTTTCCTCATCACTATTTCGCTTTTTTACCCTATCACTTGCTAAGTTCAATGAAGGATAATCTTTATCTTGATTTAACTTCTGCCTTCTTTTGCGATCTGCATCCTGTTTTACCATCTTAAGATACATCTGACGATTTCTTAAAGTTGGATTAATTGTTTCCGTATCAGATTCACTAAGTAAATCTTCCTCATCGTCATCAAAATTTTCTTCCGTGACGTTCCTTTTTGCCATTGATATATACTTCTTATTATAAAGAGGCGGACGCTTACCACCTTCAAAACCTTTGGTATCTATAATTTTATTATTAGCAGATTTTTTAAAATATCCTTTAAAACCATCAGTACAACCTGAAAGTAGGAACAATCCCAAAACTGTAATAATAACTTTCCCTAACATAAAGCAATCCGATAATTTTTTACTAAACCATAATTAATGACACAGAATTATTAAAGTTGCAAGAAGCAATTCCCTCAACTGAATTAAAAAGTCAGCTTATTATTTTTTCTACCGCATCAGCTAAAACCCTACTACCATCATTTTTCTTTTTTAATAACTGATGAGATGTTTTTTTTAATATATCACGATTTTTTACTAGCACTAAGAGTTTACTGGCTAATTTTTCTGCTGTGACGTCATTTTGTTCAAAACACCACCCTGCCCCACTATCTTCTAGAGCCTTGGCATTATAGAATTGATGGTTTTCGCTAGCTGAAGGTAGTGGAATAAAAATCGCCGGCAATCCTACATAGCAAAGCTCAGAAATAGTCGATGCCCCAGCTCTTGATATTACTAATTCTTGACTCTCATATTGCTGATCCATATCATAAAAAAAATCTGCCAACTTATATGGAATTTTCAACTGAGCATAAATTTTAGCAATATTATCATGATCTTCTATGGAAGCTTGTTGGGTAATATGCAGTTTAATATCAGGATTTGATTGCACTAATATTTGAATAGCTTCAGGTACTAAAGTAGAAAAAATCTTTGCTCCTTGGCTTCCTCCAAAAATAAATATTCGGAAAGTATCATTATTAAAATTTTCCCTAACTTTCAGGTTTTTAACATTCTCCCGTACTATATTTCCTATAACCAATTTCTTATTCTTATCAAGAATATCATAATTTTTAGTTTCATCATATGTAAGGGCAACTTTCCTAGCATATTTTAAGAAAAATCTATTAGCTTTACCAATAAAGCAATTTTGTTCATAAACTATGATAGGAATACGTAAAAATACTGCAGCAAGCAATGGAGGAAAAGTCGGATAGCCACCAAACCCAATTATAGCATATGGTTTAATCTTCACTAATAGCAATAACATCTTAAAAGTTATAATTAATAAGGAAATCAATAATTTAAACTTATTAAATAAACCTTTAGGTGGCAATCTAAAATTTATTATATGTGGTATAAGCTTTAAATCTTCAGTTAAATATTTTTGACACCTAACATCGTTGATAAGGTGCGACTCATACCCACGCTTCATTAATTCTTCACCTAAAGCAATAGCGGGAAACAAATGCCCCGCTGTACCACCACCAGCAACAATTATATTCTTCATATGTCAATATCTTGAATTTTATATTTACTAAGAGAGGTTTTATGTTTGGTAAAACCAAGCAGCATCCCCATAGCAATGGCTATAGCAAGAGTTGAAGAACCACCATAACTAATAAAGGGTAACGTCATACCTTTGGTTGGCAATAAATTCAAGGTTACACCAATATTAATGATTGTTTGTAACCCTATTTGGGAAATAATACCACTTGCTGCTAATTGAATAAATTTATCTTCTTCATTAATAAGTTTAAGTAAACTACGAATAACTATAAAAGCAAATATCCCTACAATGATTAAACAAATAATTGCCCCAAATTCTTCACCAGCAACAGCAAAGATAAAATCAGTATGCGAATCCGGCAATACTTGTTTTACCGCCCCTTCACCAGGACCACAACCGTATAAACCTCCATGCTCAAACGCCCTGATTGACTTACCAACTTGGTAATTACTACTACTATCAGGATCCAAGAAACTATTAATCCTTTTTGTTACATGAGGAAGCCAAAAGTAAGCTGCTGTAACCCCAAATACCAACATAAAAGCAGCAAGTATAATCCAAAATATCGGCATACCAGCAATAAAAAGTTGAATACCAAAAACAGCAGTCACCATCACTAACATACCAAAATCTGGCTGGATAATTAATAATAAAGCAACGATACTATAAAGACTTATGCAGATAGAAAAACTTGGAAATTCACCTTCAAATTTCAGCGATAATATCCAGCCTGCCACCACTGCAAAAAATGGTTTTACAAATTCTGAAGGTTGTATAGAGAGACCTAGAATATTAATCCAACGAGTAGCCCCCTTAACCTCATAACCATAAAATCTAACTAAAATTAATAATAATATACTACCAATAAATCCTAGAATTGAGAATCTCTTTAACCATTTTCTTGAGAAAAAAGAAAAAAAAATGATTAGTAACAAAGCACTAGCAAGGTAGAATAATTGTCTAGATGCAAAATAATACTCATTAAGTCCAATTCTATTGGCTACTGCTGATCCTGATGTAGTAACCAACATTATACTAAATACAAATAGGATTACTAAAGCAATAATCATTTGCTGGTCAATACTACGCCACCACCATTTTATATAGTTGTTAGACAATTCATTATTATGATTATCTTTAACCATGATTAATAATAGCATTATATAATTTAATAAATAATTCTCCGCGTTCCTCAAAATTTTTAAATTGATCGTAGGAAGCACAAGCTGGGGCTAGCAAAATATTCTTTATACCCCCCATATCCTCCATTGCATCTTTAAAGGCAGAATTAAAAGCCTCCGTTAAATCTTGACAAATTTGGTAGTCTACCTTGCCATTAAGAAATGATGCAAAAATATCTTTGTCTTGACCAAAAAGATAAGCCTTACGAATTTTATAAAACCATGGCTCTAGCTCTGTTATTCCTCCTTCTTTTGCTATCCCCCCAGCTAACCAATATATATTATCAAGCGATGAGATGGATTTAGAGGCAGCAATACCATTGGTAGCTTTGCTATCGTTATAAAAACTTATTCCTTGTATTGTACCAACATATTGCATTCTATGTGGTAACCCCTTAAATAGCCCGATAGCGGCAATTATTTGTTCTGGCATTGCCCCTATAATTCGACAAACTGCATAACTAGCGGCAATATTTTCTTGATTATGTATACCTTGTAGATAGTTATTATTATGGAGATTAATAGTAATCGGTTCAAAAATATTGTCATAAATAATATTATTACAAATTGATATTCCTTTATTAAGAATTTCATAAGTAGAGATTGGTACTACATTCGTTCTATTTTCCTTTTGTAATTCTAGAAAAATATTCTTGGTAATTTCATGATCAACACTAATTATAGCAAATGAATCTTTATCTATTCGATCAAAGATCTTTTTTTTGGCAGCAATATAGCCTTGCATATTATTATGTCGGTCTAAATGATCTTGCGTGATATTAAGAAGCACCACAATTTTGGCTTTAAAACTGTTTAATAAATCTAATTGGAATGAGGATAGCTCCAATACATATCCTTTACTATCTAATCTCATAGCCAAAACAGGAAAACCAATATTTCCTCCAACTTGATAATCAAAACCACAAGATTGTAAAATATGGCTGGTTAAAGCAGTGGTAGTACTCTTACCATTAGTACCAGTTATGCCAATGAAATTAGCTTCCTCAGGCTCTCTTAACCTAACTTCCTCAAATAACAGATCTATATCTGAAGTTATCGGTATATTATAAGAATTAGCCATTGTAACAATGTCATGAGACAAAGGAATACCTGGACTCAGTAGAATCTTATCAAGATTTTGCCACTGCAGATCAGATAAGCTAACAAGACTATCACTCCCATAGATTTTGGTAAAAGCATCCCGACTACTCTTTGCTTGATCATAGCAAATTACTTTAGCTACTTTATTCAGTACTTTCCAAGCAGCTATACCAGTCTTACCTAAACCAACTATACCTATATTCTTATGTTTTTGCGAAAGAAATGATGACATAATTTTTAGGCTTACCTTGTTTTACTTATGTTTACTATACGTCTATAAAACGTCTATTAGCGAGGAGACCATAAGCACAACTGTTGAAAGTTAAAAAGTTGTTATTGCGATGAGCTTTGTAAGCCCTAAACCGTCTATTAGCGAGGAGTCGCTGTAAGCGACGACGTGGCAATCTTGTGAAGAAGAACTTACTTCGTGAGATCGCCACGGCGTCTATCGACGCCTCGCGATGACGACTTTTTAACTTTCAACAGTTGTAGATTGCCACGCTCACGTATGTTCGCTCGCTAATAGACATATACGTCTATAAATAAGAAACGAGAACTATATTAACTCCTTAAGATTTCAAAAGAATTTTGTTGCTGAATTTTCAGCAATCTCTGACTTATTATCAAGCTCACTACTTAAAGACCTTACATTACTTTTAAATTGTTTAAATTTTGCTAATTGCTTGCCAACAAGCTCTATGCCTGGAGTAGATTTAACGTGCATAGGGTTTATGTTCTTACCACCTATTTTAACCTCATAATGTAAATGTGGCCCCGTAGTTCTACCAGTACTACCAACATACGCAATAACTTGGCCTTGTTTAACTATACTTCCTAACTTAAGATTTTTAGCAAAATTAGAAGCATGAGCATAAGCAGTTGATAGATTTTGACTATGTTTAATCTGTACAAATTTTCCGTAACCAGATTTCCATCCTATTTCAGTTATCACCCCATTACCTGCAGCATAAATCGGCGTACCAGTTGGAGCGGCGAAATCAACACCTTTGTGCATTTTGGTATAGCCTAAAGTAGGATGATGTCTATTACCATAATGAGAAGAAACTCTAACTAATTTAACAGGGGTTCTAAGCAAACTTCTTTTTACACTTTTACCATCTTCAGAAAAGAAATCATGATTATTGGGTGTATTATCTAGAGAATACCGGAAAATATTATATTCTTTACCGGACAAATTAAGCGATACATATAAAACCTTACCATGATGAGAGAATTTACCCTCCTTGGTAACAAATTTTTCGGTTATAACAGTTACCGTATCACCATTTTTAATTTGACGTTGAAAATCAATCTGATAACTATACGAGTTAATCAGCTCAATTATACTGTTACTTGATAATCCCAACGATTTTAAGGCCGACATAAAGCTTGAATTAATAACCACAGAAGATTTGGTTATTAATTTATTTAGAACTTTGGTCACATCTTTCGCATAAAAACTTTCCTCTTCTCTAATAATTTCTAAAGATTTAACATTATCATACGCTATGGTTATTTTATTCAATATACGTGATTCAGAAGCAAGATCTTCATCATCTTGTTCAGTAATGTTTATCTCATAATCAAAAACAAGTTGCTGTCCTATCTTCAGGGAAGATTCAATATTCTTGTCTTTTACTAGTTTTACGATTTGGTTTATTTCATTATTTGGAACTTGTTGCCGTAAAAGTATTGCCTTTAATGTATCACCTTTTTTGACTGTTATAATTTGGGAGATTTCATTTGATAGTTCTTCTGAAGATTCAAGTATCTCTGGCTCTGCTATAGTAATTGACATAGTATCACTAACGAACTTATTGATCGATAAAGATACAAAAGTAGCAAACCCCATAAAAAGGAATATAGAAAAGTACGAGAAAATGACCCTAAATTTATACTTAATCTGCGGGTTTGTTAATATAAGGCGGATAATAGCTTGCATTAATGCTCATTTAAGTGATATTGATTCATGAAAAAACAAATAACTAACCAAAAATTTATTTAAATATTTTTAGTTTTTATTTGATCTGTATGTAATGATCCTACCAATATGGAGTATAGAAAAATAAATTACAATAAAAATATTACTAAAGTTTTACTTATTTTAAACTACTAGCAATGAATTACACTATCAGGGCAGTTTAAAAGCCCCAACTAATGATAAAAAATACTAAATTATAGAAATAAATAGTTGTCATCGCGAGCCACAAAGTGGCGTGGCGATCCAAATAAACAGCAATTATCTTTTTAAAAAACAAACTTTTCTATCATTAGTTGGGACTTCTAAACTGCCCTGTTACACTATCATAAAATTTTATATATACAATTTTGCTGCATGCTAGTATAATTCAGCATAGTCCAAATTATAACTTAAAGAATTGTTATTTTCGCATGTTGCAGAAATTGATGAAGCACCTTATATTTGCTAGTATAATGGGGTTTTTATGCATTCTTTCTTCTTATGGACAAGCTGAAGATAATACTCAAAATATGGAATTCCTTGATACTACAGATGAAAGTAATGAATTAGAAAAAGATAATAATTTTACTGAGCATGTTGCTGATTCTAATAACTTGCCAAATATACAAAATAATGTTGAACATTCAGAATTAAAAACTTACAGTCTTGGTAAGATTATTGCTTTAAATAAAATCACAGCAACATCAAAGGAGCTGGTATTAAAGCCTAATGAACCACAATATTTTGGTAATATTCAAATTAAACTTCATAAATGTATTAAAAATCTTGATCCTTACAATGAGGATAATTACATGCTATTAACCATTACAGAGCATAAAATTGATGAGGATGCTATGTTAATTTTCCAAGGATGGATTATCTCGTCAAGTATTTCAGCCTCCACCTTTGAACATCCTATTTATGAAATCTTTGCTAAAAATTGTTTATAGGATATTTTAACTAATGATATACTCAAATGATTTAAAAAATGGGGACAATAAACAAGGGGAGAGTAAGCGGAGCATACATTTAGTACGTGAACACGCGAATGCCCCGCAAGTATTTGCAAAAGCCAATTCTTTAAAGCAGAAGAGTATACAATCCATGATCTGCCTATTAGTTATGTTATTCCCAGTAGTTGGATTGATTTCTGGTTTTTCTACTGCAGTAACAGTTCCTATGTTGTTATTAACTATATTAGTTGCTTTGCGAGATAAAATCTTTATTCATTTTAAATACGCTACTATTAAAGAAACTTTGTTATCCAATTGGAAACTGGAATTACTATTTTGTCTTTGGTGTCTTATAACAAATTTTTATTCACCTAATTACCCCTCTTCTTTATTTAACTATCTACAGGTTTGTTTAATTGTTCTAATAGGGTTTATCGTAAATAGCAATATTGACAAATTATCCATAAATGTAACTAAAATAAAAATATATTTTATTATAGGAATAACAGCAGCAATTGCTTTGTTTTTTATAGAATACGCATCTCACGGTATTATAACAAGGGCTTTCCGTACTATTTTTCAGCCAAAATCTTCATGTCAATTCTTTTTATTCATTCTTGACCGTGGGTGTTCTTTATTATCAGTTCTTTCATGGGTAGCGATAGCTATAATTATATCATATCATAGATATTTATTAGCGCTAATATATTACCTGATAATTTTTTATTTGCTCTATATCTCAGATAGCCTTGCAAGCTTTTTAGCATTTACCGTAGCTGGATTAGTATTTTTAACAAATAGGCTGTTAGTAACCAAATCACTGCAATCTGTTTTTTTGAGATTATTTACCCTTGCTATGATATCTGGTTCAATATTGATGCCAATAATTGCATATAAAATACAACCACATTATGCCTCAGATCACTATGCCAAGTTTCTACCAGACTCTGCTAAGCACCGTGTATTTATTTGGCACTTTGTTGCTGAACAAATTATCAAAAAACCAATTTTGGGTCATGGATTTGCTTCATCAAGAAATTTTAAAATTGATGAGAAACAAATGATTAGCTATAACCAGTGGACGTGGTCTCCCCTTCCTCTACACCCACATAATAATATAATGCAAATTTTATTGGAAACGGGCTTAATAGGTTTGATACTATTTTTATCTTTAATTTACAAATATATTCAAAAAATTAGTAATATATCCTTAGTGCAGTCTTCTAAAAGTGGTAAGATAAATCGAACGACTGAGAATAACAAAATAGATGTATTAAATTACAAGTCAGTTGCCTATGCTTGCTTTATAAATTATTATATAATAGGTATGATTTCATTTAACATTTGGCAAATATGGTGGGTTTGCAGCTCTTTTGGAGCGATGATTTTGTTTAAGTTACTTCTTTCAAAATCACAGGAGTATAATTACTAATGTTGGAAACATATAATATTTTACAAGAATACTTGCCTATAGCTGTGTTTTTTGGTATAGCATCAGTTTTATCATTGGTAATAGTTACATTGCCAAGGCTTTTAGCTCCTCGAAAATATAATAAGGCTAAGTTGGATAGTTATGAATGCGGATTTGAAGCTTTTGGTGATGCTAGAAGCAAATTTGATGTACGTTTTTATCTAGTAGCTATTTTATTTATTATTTTTGATCTAGAAATAACTTTTTTGGTGCCATGGGCTATTACGCTTGGACAAATTGGTAAATTTGGTTTCTTCTCAATGATGTTTTTCTTATTGGTACTTACCATCGGTTTTGTATATGAATGGAAAAAAGGAGCTTTAGACTGGGAGTAATGACATGCAAGCAAAGATAGATCTATATGAATACGATCAAGATAAGCTCCTTGAAGAAGAAATTTCAAACCGAGGATTCCTTATAACTAAACTCGATGATTTGATAGGCTGGGCTAGATCTAATTCACTTTGGCCTATGAGTTTTGGTCTTGCATGTTGTGCAGTAGAAATGATGCAAGCTGCTTCTAGCCGCTATGATATGGATCGTTTTGGCATGTTGTTTAGACCAAGCCCACGTCAATCTGATTTAATGATAGTTGCAGGAACATTAACAAATAAGATGGCTCCGGCTCTTAGAAAAGTTTATGACCAAATGACTGAACCTAAGTGGGTTCTGTCAATGGGAAGCTGTGCCAATGGTGGTGGTTATTATCACTATTCATACTCAGTAGTACGTGGCTGTGATCAGATTGTTCCAGTAGACGTATACGTACCAGGCTGCCCTCCAACTGCTGAAGCTTTGATTTATGGTTTAATGCAGTTACAAAAGAAAATTAGAAGAACTACTAGATTTAGAAAAGGTGACAATGGAAAATATCATTGACGACTTAATAAAAAATCAGGAGCTTGAGATAACTGCTTTACCTGTAAATGATTTAAATATACATTTTACTAGCTATAAAGCTGGTATAGAAAGTTTGTTACCATTTTTATCGGCAATTAAGGAATCTGAGGATTTGCGTTTTACTGTGCTAACAGATCTATTTGCTGCTGATTTCCTAAACCGCTCTAATCGGTTTGAGATAGTGTATAATTTACTGAGTCTTAAATTAAATAAACGTATATTAGTAAAAATTGAGGCTGGAGAACATGACATAATCCCCTCAGTTACCAAAATATTTAGTGCTGCTTGCTGGTATGAACGTGAAGCATATGATATGTTTGGAGTAATTTTTGGTGGTAGTCATGATAATCGTCGTATTCTAACAGATTATGATTTTATCGGTCATCCTCTCAGAAAAGACTTCCCATTAACGGGTTACGTGCAGGTTAAATATGATGAGACTCTTGCAAAAGTAGTATATGAGCCAGTGAAACTCGACCAACCATATAGAGAATTTGATTTTTCATCAAGTTGGCAAGGACCAAGTTATGTATTACCTGGAGATGAAAAGGCGAAGTGAAATAACTGTCATATTTACCTTTTTGATTATGGCATATATAATAACTACTAATTGTAATTTTAATTATTTTAACAAACAATTAAAAGAGTATAAAGAAGAATTTACAAAACTATCTGAACGTGTTACTTATTATTATGGTTGATGAAAAATTAGCATTAAATACTTCACATCGAGAATATATTGCAAGAGTACTTTTACTGTTCCTGTTATATTGTACAATTTTTAATTAATAAGAGGTTATTATGTTCAAAATAATAGACTTAAAGGGTTTTAAAATTAAGCAATCTACTTATACAAGTACGTTATTTTCAAGTTTTGATAGAGATTTGTTAGAGACGATAAGGAAAGGCGATGTTGATAAGTGTAAGGAGCTTTTTAATGGTAAATCTTTTCAGCAGGATAACACTGATGTACAAATATTTGGAAATATGCTTGCTGAAGTAATTGATAATTCAGATGTTAATGGTACAATATTTCTTCAAACTGTAGGGAAAGCTATAGACGATCCACATACTGATACGGGGGCGTGGTTGTATTACTCTATACGCACGTCCCAATTTAGTAGTGGGGCATTAAGCAAAGCTCTAAACGAAGCATTTAAGAATATTGGAACACATACTAAAAATCTTTATCGACATAATTGGCTATTTTCAAAAAATGAAACAAAGGACACTGAATCAAAATCCATTACTTCAGATGAAAATTCAAGTACTGATGCCAATAAAACAGTTTGTGACAATTGTGATCCACTGCAAAGTGAAGCTCCTATTATAGGCAAGGTTGATGGTGACACAGGAGCGGAAGATTGCTTATAATTGTGAAAAATTAAGAATTTAACTTTTTTATGCTCATTATCTAGATAATTATCCATTTGAGCCAAAAGTACATCTAGTAGTTGTGTTATATTCAAGGGAAATAATATTTGCAAAATTGCTTTTTACTAATCATGTTAATTGTGCAATTAGTTTTATAATTTTATTTTAAAAGATATCATGTTAACAATACTAGACTTAGAAGATTTTAAAACCAGTAAAAAAAATAATTCAAAGAAGTTGTTTTCAGCTGTTAGTGGTGATTTGCTGGATGCAATAAACGCAGGTAATTTTTCTAGGTGTTACAGTCTTATCTTACGGTCTTTCGATGACTATAATTTAAAGCAAGTAAATGAAAATTTACATGAATGTGCAGTATTTGACTTGGTATTAAGTCTATTACAACATAAAACATCTGATGACTGCAATAAATTCCTTAAAACCCTAGGGCAAGCCATCAGTGATTCAGATGTTGACACAGGAGAGTGGTTATGTGCTTGTGCACAGGCAAATTCGTTTTTAAGGTTATATGATTCTTTAAGAAATTTGAATGGTTTTGAGCTAAACTATAGTTTAGCTTGTCATGATGCTTCAAATCTTGTCAGTGTTCCTGAAAGTCTAAATGCTAATGACAAACAAAACAGTAACTGCGATGTTGCTCTTGCAGGTGTAGAGGAGTCAATTAATCTATTGGCAGAATGATAATAGTTAAATATCCACAGTGAGGTGACTAGCTACGACAATTTAGCCTAATGACGTCTAAACATAATGAACCTTCATACTTGAAACCCTAGAATAAAATATAACTCAATGATAGGTAAAGCACTAGTTTGACTAGTGAAACCATCAAGGCTTGGTCTTTAGATTTAGTATAAAATAAAAAGTTATCATATATAACCTCTTTGGCTTAACGGTCAAAGGAGAAAATAGATATCTTTGGCAAACTCTACTTCTGCTGGTAATTTATTCATGCTCCCGCTACTCTGCTCCCATAGTACATTTTTTATGCCACTGTTGTTAAGAGGTCTTCCAAAACTGGCTAGAATATCAGAAAAATGCATTCTTGAAGCGGCTGGTACGAATGCATTTTAATCTATTATCGCTAATAATCTTATTTTTATTGGTATAAAAATAAGATTATTAGCAAATGAAATATTTAACAATCAGGCGTGATAGCCGCTTTAAGCCTGATTGTTTACATTCTCATTCCAATTTCGGATTAATTTCATTAATCCGAAATTGAGGTAAGAAGTAATAGCTTAGTTTAATACAAAATAGCGAAGAGATCAGGATTGTTGGCAAAAAAGTTTTGAACTAATTTATTCACAATTTTTGGTTACAATTAATTATAGTTTTTAACTTTCAACAGTTGTGCCACTTTGTGGCTCGCAATGACAACTATTTGTTTCTATAATTTAGCATTTTCTATCATTAGTTGCGGCTCTTAAACTGCCCTGACCTTCACAACCTAAAAATTAAGTTGAATATAAACTATTAACAAGCTAATATGCAAGGTACTAAAAATTAGATACAATATTAAATAAAATGATTACTATTACTTTTCCAGATAGAACGCAAAAACAATTTGAAAAAAATATTACGGGATTGGAGATAGCTAGTAAAATCTCTACTTCTCTAGCAAAAGAAGCTATGGTTATTGAGATAAATAATCAATTAAAGGATTTAAGTTTACCTATAGAATCTGATTGTAATGTAAGGATTCTAACCCATAAAGATACTGAATGTTTAGAGATAATACGTCATGATGCCGCTCATATAATAGCAGAGGCAGCTAAAGAATTATTTCCAGATATCCAAGTGACCATAGGACCTGCTATCGAAAATGGCTTCTTTTACGATTTTGCTAAAGATAAACCTTTTACCCCTGAGGATTTAGTCAATATAGAAGCAAAAATGCATGAAATTGTTAAAAGAAATGAAAAAATTACTAGAGAAGTATGGAATCGTAATCAAGCCATAGAATTCTTTAAGTCAATAGGCGAGCATTATAAAGCCGAAATAATTTCAGAGATTCCAGCAAGTGAGGAGATTACGTTATATCGACAAGGTAACTTCCTTGATCTTTGTCGTGGTCCACATGCCCCGTCAACTGCCTTTGTCAAACATTTTAAATTAATGAAAGTAGCGGGAGCCTATTGGCGAGGTGATAGTAGAAACCCAATGCTACAAAGAATCTATGGTACAGCTTGGGCAACAAAAGAACAGTTAGACAACTACCTTTATATGATTGAAGAGGCAGAAAAGCGTGATCATAGAAAATTAGGGAAAGAGCTTGGTCTGTTTCACTTTCAGGAAGAAGCTCAAGGTATGGTATTTTGGCATGATAAAGGTTGGAGTATATATCGCATTATCGAACAATATATCAGAAATAAAATCAGAAAAACTGGATATATCGAGGTAAAAACTCCTGTGCTTGTTGATAAAAGCCTGTGGGAGGCTTCTGGTCATTGGGAAAAATTTAGGGAGGATATGTTTGCTCTAAATCTCGCTGATGATAAAACACTAGCTATGAAGCCAATGAACTGCCCATGTCATGTGCAAATTTTTAAACAAGGTATCAAGAGTTACCGAGACTTACCGTTACGTATGTCTGAATTTGGTTTGTGTCATAGAAATGAAGCGTCTGGTGCATTACATGGTCTGATGAGAGTAAAGGCTTTTCGGCAAGATGATGCACATATTTTTTGTACTGAGGAACAAATTAACAGTGAGACGGTAAAATTTTTTAGCCTCTTAACCGAGGTTTATAAAGATTTTGGTTTTTCTGATATTAAAATTAAATTCTCAGATCGTCCTAAAATACGGGCTGGCAGCGATGAAGTTTGGGATAAAGCAGAAAATGCTCTAAAAGAAGCCGTAAAAGAAGCCGGTTATTCTTACATATTAAATCCCGGTGATGGTGCGTTTTATGGACCAAAACTAGACTTTTGCCTTAAAGACTCAATAGGTAGAGAATGGCAGTGCGGCACTCTGCAAGTTGATTTTGTTTTACCGGAACGTCTTGACGCTCATTATATTACTGTAAGCGGTGAGAAAAAAAGACCAGTAATGTTGCATAGAGTTGTAATTGGTTCTTTTGAACGGTTTATTGGCATATTAATTGAAGAATATGCAGGACGTTTTCCTTTATGGTTAGCCCCTGTACAAGTAGCTATTGCTACCATCACAAGTGACTTAAATAACTATGCACTGGAAGTACACAAATTGTTGATTAGTGAAGGAATACGGTCAGATGTCGATATTTCACCTGAAAAGATTAATTATAAAATACGCTATTTTTCTAATAATAAAGTACCTATAATAGCCGTTGTTGGTAAACAAGAAATGCTAAATAATACTGTGACTATAAGACAACTAGGATCAGATCAGCAGGAAATTATTTCTCTACAAAATCTAGTAAAGCTTGTAAAAGATCAGAATATTCGCTATTTAACATAATGAAAGCAATTGTGTCGTATGTGTAAAAAGTACACAAAAACACAATAATAACTAATAACAATTTTTATGGAGAAAATATCATTTCTGGAATTAAGAATAGTAATTTTCCGAAGGCTAATAGGGAAATTAAGGTCAATCAAGTTCGTTTAGTCGATGAAAATGGTAATATGCTTGGTATCGTTAGCATCAAGAATGCTCTAGAACAAGCTGAAAAAGCTGGCTTAGATTTGGTAGAAATTTCACCAAATGCTGAGCCGCCTGTTTGTAAAATCTTGGATTTTGGTAAATTTAAGTATGAGAGTAAAAAGCGTGTCCATGATGCCAAGAAAAAACAAAAGATCATAGTACTTAAAGAAATGAAATTTAAGCCTAATATCAGCCAAGGTGATTTTAATGTGAAACTTCGCAAGATCAAAGATTTTTTGAAGGAAGGTGACAAAGTAAAAATTTCTCTATGGTTTAAAGGCAGAGAGATTATCCATAATGATATTGGTATGAAGTTGTTTGACCGAATATCGTTAGAACTAGAGGGCTTAGCTAAGATTGATTCCGCTCCTAAAATGGAAGGTAAACAGATAATTATGTTAGTCAGCCCTGATCCAAGCAAAATACCAACTAATTAGAACTATTTATGCCAATTAAAATTCTAATGCCTGCTTTATCTCCAACTATGACTGAAGGAAATATTGCAAAATGGCTTAAAAAAGAAGGGGATAAAGTTGTTCCAGGAGATGTTATAGCAGAAATAGAAACAGATAAAGCTACTATGGAAGTAGAAGCTGTAGAAGAAGGAATTTTTGCTAAAATAATTGTGCCGCAAGGTACAGACAATGTGCCGGTGGGTTCGCTTATCGCTGTATTACTTGAAGATGGTGAAGATGCAAACTTATTGGATAGTTTTATAGCAAGTAGTGATAATTCTGCTAAACCATCTACAGAACCAGTAATATCTATAGAAGAAACTAAGCCGGTTAAGTACGATCAGCAACCGCAAACAATGAATGTGAAAGCTTTAGGCAGGATATATGCTTCGCCTTTGGCTAAAAGACTAGCTGCTATTGATAATATCGATCTGTCAAATATTCAAGGTAGTGGACCTCATGGAAGAATAATAAAAAAAGATGTGTTATCATACTTAGTGCTACCCACAAATAGTGGTAAGATTAGGGCGGTGAACAGAAATAAAGAGGAGTACAGGTGTGTCACCAATAATAATATTCGTAAAATTATTGCTAAACGTTTGCTTGAATCTAAACAAACCATACCACATTTCTATCTCTCAATAGAATGTAACATGGATAAGTTATTGGATATTAGAGAAGATATAAATAAATCACTTGTAGAAGAGAGTAAAATTAAAATTACAGTTAATGATTTTGTTATTTTAGCAGTGGCAAAAGCTTTAAAAGCTGTACCGGAAGCAAATGTTAGCTGGGATGAGTCTGCTATTCGGTATTATAATAATGTTGATGTATCGGTTGCTGTGGCAATTGATAATGGTCTTATAACGCCTATAGTCAGAAATGCCGATCAAAAAGATATAATTACATTATCGCAAGAATTACAAACTCTTATAAAAAAGGCTCGAGATAATAAACTAACTCCTGAAGAATTTCAGGGAGGAAGTTTTTCCGTCTCTAACTTAGGTATGTACGGTATTAAGAACTTTAGTGCTATAATAAATCCGCCACAAAGCTGTATTCTAGCAATAGGAGCAAGCTCAAAACGTGCAATAGTTGAAAATAATCAGATAAAAGTCGCTACTATCATGGATATTACTCTTTCTTCTGATCACAGAGTTGTTGATGGTGCTGTTGGAGCTAAATTTTTAGCTTCATTTAAAAAATTTATGGAGAGTCCTGCGTTAATGCTCATATAACGTTTGATTGACACCCTACCCTCACTATAACTTAAAACTTAAATCATAGAATAAATTATGAGTTTTTCCGATAATCTAGCAAAAATCTTGAATAAACATGAAGAATTATCGAAAAAGTTGACCACTGGTATAGTCGGAGATGATTTTATAAAAGCATCGAAGGAATATGCCGAACTAGAGCCTATTGTTCAAACAATTAATGAATATAATAAATCTCTATCTGAATTGCACGACATCAAAGAGATGGCTCAAGAAGCAAATTTGGACAATGATACACAAACGATGATATATGATGAAGTACATCGTTTAGAGGTTCTGATGCCTAAATTAGAAAGGGCAGTAAAACTCTCTTTGTTGCCAAAAGATGAAGCTGATACAAAAAATGCTATTATTGAGGTAAGAGCTGGTAGCGGAGGAGAAGAAGCGGCGTTATTTGCTGCAGATTTATTTAATATGTATCACCGATACGCAGAATTAAAGAACTGGCGTTTTGAAATATTATCAATCTCTGATACTGGTATTGGCGGATATAAAGAAGCATCAGCACTAATTAAAGGACGAGATGTGTTCTCTAAACTTAAGTTCGAATCAGGCGTCCACCGGGTGCAAAGAGTCCCTGAGACTGAGTCAAGTGGTAGGATACATACTTCTGCAGCTACTGTTGCTGTCTTGGCTGAAGCAGAAGATGTAGATGTTAAGATCGATGACAAAGATTTACGAATTGATACATATCGTGCATCGGGAGCCGGCGGACAACACGTAAATACCACAGAATCAGCGGTAAGGATTACCCATTTACCAACTGGTATTGTCGTTGCATTACAAGATGAAAAATCACAGCATAAAAACAAAGCTAAAGCTATGAAAATTCTTCGTTCTAGAATTTATGAAGCAGAGCGATATAAAAAGGATATGGAAAGAGCCGAGGTACGCAAAGGGCAAGTTGGTTCTGGTGATAGATCAGAAAGAATTCGTACCTATAACTTTCCACAAGGTCGAGTTTCTGACCATAGAATTAATCTAACCCTCTATAAAATAGAGGATATCGTAAAAAACGGGCAATTAGATGACTTTATTGAAGCTTTGATATCGGCTGATGAAGCAAGAAAACTTTCAGAAGTTTAGGTTATATACAATGCAAATCATATATTTTTTAAAGGCTACACCATTTTGGGTATACTTATTATTTGGTTACTTAATTTTTAGAGGGATTAAAGCAACTAAGCAAACAGTTATATTGCCATCAAGATTATTTATTGCTCCTGTTATTTTCTTGTTACTTTATATAAAAGGATTTTCTAATAATGTACAAGACTTAACATTATTTTGTATATTGCTAATTATCTCAATTATTATTAATTGGCGATTTTTTGACAAACCTCTTATACAGGTTAATAATAATTTAATAATTATTCCAGGTTCATGGCAACCTCTTATATTGATACTTATCATTTTTTCAATAAAATATTTTTTTGGATATATGAGAGCTGTAAATCTAGAACTAGCCCAAAAATATAAAATAATGGAATTAATAATATCAAGTTTGGTGTTGGGGGGCATGTTTTTTAAAGCAATATATTGTTATAGCTATGCAAAAAAAATAAATAATCAGAAAAATTGACCCAAAAAGTCCTAAATTAATTAAAACATTAATTAAAATTTTTTCAAGTGTTATAAAAATTTTACTAGACTTAGAAAGCTAATAATTATATAAACCTTAACGATCACTATAAAAGGGCCTGTAGTTCAGTTGGTTAGAACCCACCGCTCATAACGGTGTTGTCGCAGGTTCAAGTCCTGCCGGGCCCACCATTATTCAATTTTAGTGCATTTTACGAATGCGTTAAACGGTGGACGTAGCATAAAGTCTAGCTTTCTGTCTTTTAATTTTAGGTTACCAAACACTAAATTTATCAATTTACGTTTTCTCTCAATAGTAGAACCTTTGAAGGATGCAAACACTCTAGAAGCCAGTTCTACTAGGTTAATCAGGAGTTCTGAAAATTTATCATCAGTATTTGTATGATTCTCTATTTCTCTAATAATATCTTTACGTTTTTGTATTAATTGTTTATGTGTTTCTTCCCTCTGTAGAAATAAATTTTCTATTTTGTCTATTACGAACAATAAACAAAGTACCCATTTCTTGACACGACCATAATAGCTCAAAGATATCTGCTTCTCTGTCACCAATAGTTATAACTTTAGTATCTTCAGGTATAATATGCATAGTGTCTTTAAGTCGAAGCTATTTCTATGTTTCTTGTCACCTAATTCAATGTATTATACTATATTAATTTAACAATCAGATACAGAATCGTCTCAAATCTGATTGTTTCGATAATTTCACCGAATTTGGAATAAGAATTGACAAATTCTTATCCCGAATTCGCGTAATTAATGTGACATTAATGTTGACAAAAGAATTAATATGATATGGAATAACACGAATTTGGATAGGTTAAATAATGAAAAAAATATTTTATATTATTTCAATAATATGTCCAATAGTTGTTGGCATATCATTAATTAACAACAAAGATGAGATGGTAATTAATCTATACAATAATAGTTTTGTTATTAATTTTAGTAGTGAAAATAAGTTAATAGCACTTGCTTTTATTGTTGTAACGCTGGCTACTAACTTATATGCCATAAGTAAAAACAGAAAATTTGAGGTACTTATAGGTAGCCTATATTCAGCTAGTTCTTTGGTCTGTTTATTTGCTGGGGATTTTGTTTCGATGTTTGCTTCTCTAGAAATGATGATGATATTTGCTGCTTTGTTGATTTTTTATGGCAATTACAAAAATAGTGTTAGAGCAGCAAGACAATATTTGCTTACCCATCTTATAAGTGGTAGTCTTATTTTAATAGGGATTAGTTATATAATTACTCACACCTCTAGTTCACAAATTGTTTCTCTTACCTCATTGACAGAAAATCAAGAGGCTGGTTTTATATTTTATGCTCTAATACTTTGTGGTTGTTTGATTAATGTAGCTAGCATACCTTTCTCTGGATGGATTGTTAATTGCTATCCATTTGCTTCAAGCTCAGGGATAATATATTTAACTAGCTTTACTAGTAAAATATCGATAATTATACTCCTTAAACTATTTAATGGCTTAGAAATACTTAAATTCTTTGGATTATTAATGATTATATATGGCGGGGTTTATGCTTGCCTAGAAGATAACATCAAAAGATTCGTGTGTTACCTTACTATTTCTCAGCTTGGATTCATGCTAGTTGCTATTGGCACAAAATCTCAACAAGCAAATTTAGGAATCATAGTTTTTCTTTTTGTCCATATACTGTATAAAGCTTTATTTGGTTTATATGTTGCTATATTAATAGACAAAGAAAATATAGAGAATTGTTCTGAGATAAAAGGACTTTACTTGCCCAAAAGTTATTTGTTGTTTGTTAGTTTAATAGTTAGTGTATTGTTCATTATAGCCTTGCCTCCTTTTGCTAGTTTTGTTACCAAAATTGTTGTGACCAATGCTTTGAACCAAGATATTAATTATTATGCTATTTTCTTACTCAAGATTGTCACATGCATCGCTTTATTTTCTACAGTTAAATACAAATCTTTAGTTAGTGGTTTTTACCCTAAGTTAAATATTCTAACTAAAGTTAGTTTATTTGTCATGTTATCGTTTCTATTAGCAACTAGCTTTTGTTTAGAAGAAGGTTTGAAACTAGTATGGTCATCTTATCCTATTGAAATAATTGATACAAATTGGTTGGATTTAGTAAAACAAATGGTAATAATAGTAATAGGTATAATATTTGCCTTAGTTCTTAGTAAAACGATTTCTAGGCGTTCAACTGCCAACATAAATTTAGACTTATTTCAGTTTATTGAAAATAATATTCGTCATATTTATTTTAAATATAACTTAGTGGTGCAAGAGTTTTATGATAAAATAGGAGCGGACTGCCCTACTTTTGACAAAATAGAAAAAAATACTTTACGTAAAATGAAATCTTGGCATAATCAGTCAACCGGTTTGTTGGTAGTAATGATACTATTAATTATTTTTACCATATCATTGATTACAAGTAGTAGAGGAGAGTAAAATGAAGCCACCCATAGCCGATAAGATTGATTATAATTTTGTATTACATGGTCAAAAAATTACAGATGAGTATGCTTGGCTTAGGGATAGTGAGTGGCCTAATGTTAGTAATAAAAAAATTATAGAATATTTACAGGCAGAAAATAAATATTCTGAACAATTTTTTGCACAATTACAACAAGAAAAAGATAAAATATTTGAAGAGCTAAAAGGTAGGATTAAGCTCGAGGATCAGTCAACTTACGTAAAGAAGGATAATTATTACTATTATACTAGAACTGAAGAAACTACAGAATATCCTATATATTGCCGAAAAATGGGGTCAGTAGATGCTTCTGAAGAAATTATATTAGATGCTAATAGCATCTCTAAAGGTAATAAATTTACTGATGTAGGGCAAGTAGCAGTCTCTCCTGATCATACGTTAATGGCTTATAGTGTTGATTTTTCCGGTGATGAAAAATATATAATTAGGGTTTATAACTTAAAGACTAAAGAATATTTACTAGATGAAATAAATAACGTTAGTGGTAATATAATTTGGCATGAATATCTCAAGGGATTTTTTTATATGCCTATTAATGAGAATTTTCGTCATGATAAATTAATGTTCCACTCTTTAGGTGATGTAGTTTCAAATGATAAATTAGTACTCCATATAACAGACCCATTATACCAACTGAACGCTACAAAGTCAGCTAGTCGACAATATATTTTTGTTAATAGCTTTGGTCATAATGAAAATGAAATATATGCGGTGCAAATGCATGATCATAGCTTTCAGCCTAAACTGATTAGAGCGTCAAAAGAAGAGATTTTTTATTCAGTTGAGCATAATGGTGATAATTTTTATATTAAGACCAATGAAGGAGCAAAAAACTTTCGTATAGTACTAGTAAATGTAAATAATTTCCAAAATGATTTGTGGAAGAATGATTATATATCGGAAGATCCTGGTAGATATTTGTCAAGCTTTGCCATCACTAAAAATTATTTGATACTTAATTATCGTGACCAAGGATTGCCTGTTATTAAAATAAAATATCTTAAAGAACAGGATGAGAAAGTTATTCACTTTCCGGATACTTCTTTTACTGCCTACGCTTTGTCTACTAATTTTGAGGAAGATGATATTAGAGTAAATTATTCTTCACTTGCGAGACCAAACACCACTTATAGTTATGATTTTGATAGTGACCAATTGTCAATATTGAAAGTGCAAGAAATACCAAGTGGTTTCAACCCTGAAGAATATAGGGTAGAAAGGATATTTGCTGATAATGAGGGGGTAAAAGTGCCAATTACCTTATTATATAAAAAAGCACTGTTTAAAAAAGATGGAAAAAATCCTTTATATTTGTATGGCTATGGCTCATATGGCATGAGCATACCAGTATCTTTTCGGAATACAGCTATTTCTCTTGTAGATCGTGGGTTTGTCTATGCTCTTGCCCATATTAGAGGTGGAGATGATCTTGGACATGATTGGTATGAGGCTGCCAAGTTCCTCAATAAAAAAAGAACTTTTGACGATTTTATTGCGGTTAGTAAAGAGCTAATTAAAGAAAAATATACTAGCCAAGGTAATATAGTAATCTGTGGTGGAAGTGCAGGAGGGTTATTAATTGGAGCAGTAATTAATGAGCAACCACAATTATTTAAAGCAGCACTTGCCCATGTACCTTTTGTTGATATGTTAAATACCATGCTTGATGAACAATTGCCATTAACCCCCGGTGAGTTTAAAGAGTGGGGGAATCCTAAAGAATTAGACTATTTTAACTATATTAAGTCTTATTCTCCGTACGATAATATAAAGTCACAAAATTATCCAAGTCTATTTATTACTGCTGGAATCTCTGACCCAAGAGTTGGGTATTGGGAAGCAGCTAAATGGGCAGCAAGGATTCGTGCAACAAAACTCGACGATAATATATTATTGCTAAAAACTAATATGGATTCAGGACATAAAGGGGCTTCTAGTCGTTTCGATTATCTAAAAGAAGCAGCCGATGATATAGTATTTGTATTTAGGATTTTTGGTATAATCAATTGACTATATTAAGATTATTATTAACCAGCTATTGACTCGTATTTTTATAAATGGTAACATGAAGTTTATGATTTACACAATAAATAGAATCACTTAATTTAGAGGATTTACAATGACTAATAGTACTGCCCAATTTGTAGATTTTATGAAATCTTTTATGAATCCAGAAGTTTACATAAATTCCGTAAAAAACTTACCTGTTATGGATTTTTCTGCTATGTCAGATACTATCAAGAAAAGTACTAAAATATTTACTACAACAAATCAGATTGTTACTGAATCACTGCAGTCTATGATCCAAAAAAATTCAGAAGATTTTCAAAACAATGCTATGAATATGTTGAATTCTACAAAAGACGCAATAGCTTTTGGAGATTTTAACCAAATAGTCGAATGTCAGCAAAAATACCTTAAGTCGACTTGCGAAACTTCAATCAATAACATTAAAGAGTTTGTCAGTATGGCATCTGATACTTCAATGAAAATGTTTGATGCCATAAATAGTATGACAGGAGAGATGACTAAGGCTTGTGACAACATAAAAAACAAAGCTTAAGATAAATTCAGGAGAATTGGATAGCAGGAACGATGGAGCGAAGCCTGTAGATAATAGGCGAGCGACTAGTCATGGATTGCCACCACAACTGTTGAAAGTTAAAAAACCGTCATCGCGAGGCGTCGATAGACGCCGTGGCGATCTCATGAAGTAAGCTCTTCTTCACAAGATTGCCACGTCGTCGCTTACAGCGACTCCTCGCTAATAGACGGTTTAGGGCTTACAAAGCTCATCGCGATGACAATTTTTTAACTTTCAACAGTTGTGCCTCTCTCACATAGTTTGAAATCATAGCAGTATACAGAAGTGCGAATAATAGACTTCCTGCAGAATTCGCTTTTGTTGAGGAATTTGTAGGAGACACGGAATCTCGACCCGCAGCGTACTCAAATGTACGTGAGGAGCAGAGTACCGGTATCACGCACAAATTACCAGCAAAAGTAGAATTATGCAGGAAGTCTAATGGTTAATTCAAAAGCTCCCCCCTATTCTTCTATAGTTTAGTGCTTCAGCAATGTGTATCCTGTAGACGTTGGAAGAAGCATCTAGATCCGCTATAGTTCTTGCAACCCGTAAGATACGGTTATAAGCACGCATGGATATACGAAATTTTGTCGCGGCTTCATTAAGTAAATCCTTACCGTCATCTACTGGCAATGCATGTTCGATAAGCAATTGTCCGTCCAAACGGTTATTTGTTTTGATATTATATCCTTCATATCTAGTTTGTTGAATATTACGAGCCATTTCTACCCTATTTGCTATCTGCCCCGACTCTTCTTCTGTATCATCTTCTATTAAATTATAGTTATATGAGTCGATAGATCCTACCTCTATATGTAGATCAAATCGATCCATGATAGGACCGGAAATTCGCATCTGATAATCGCTCCCACATTTTGGGGCTTTAGAACATGCTTTGTGAGGATCGCTTAAATAACCACATTTACAAGGATTCATTGCTGCTATTAACTGAAAGTTAGCCGGATATTTTATATGCGAATTTGCTCTAGCAATTAGTATTTCTCCGGTTTCAATTGGCTGCCTTAAAGATTCGATAACGTTAGGTGGAAATTCTGGTAATTCGTCTAAAAACAACACTCCATTATGTGCTAACGAGATCTCTCCAGGTTTTACTCTTTTACCAACCCCACCGCCGACCATCGCTGCTATCGAGCATGAGTGGTGGGGGGTACGAAAAGGTCTAGCTCTTGATAGTTTCCCGTTTGCTAGCTTGCCTGCAACGCTTGCTATAGTACTGCACTCCAATATTTCTTCAGGTTGCATTTTGGGTAATATACCAGGTATACATTGTGCCAACATAGATTTGCCAGTACCAGGTGGACCAAGCATTAATAGATTGTGACCACCAGAAGCTGCTATTTCTAAAGCTCGCTTAGCGGCTTTTTGTCCTTTGATATCTTTAAAATCAGGGTAATTTATTATAGTAGTGTCAATTTCTAATTCAGGTGATGATAATATTTGTGAGCCTTTAAAATGGTTAACTAACTCTATTAAATTTCCTGCTACCAAAATATTATTATTGCCAGACCATGCAGCTTCCTGACCATTAGATTTTGAACAAATTAGCCCTTTATTTCTAGCCGAAGCTCCAATAGCAGCAGGTAAAGCCCCGCTGACAGGCAGAATAGAACCATCTAGAGATAATTCTCCTATTACTAGATATTCTTGTATTTCCTCAGCTGGTAAAATTTTCATGCTGCTAAGTATAGCACAAGCAATAGCAAGGTCAAAATGACTACCTTCTTTAACCAAATCAGCTGGAGCTAAATTTATCAGTATTTTTTGAGCAGGCAAGGCAAGACCTATTGAAGAAAGTGCTGCTCTAACTCGTTCTTTAGACTCGCCAATAGTTTTATCAGCAAGTCCTACTATAGTAAAATTAGGTATCCCTGGTGATATCTGTACTTGCACATCAACATCGATAATATCTATACCGCTAAAAGTTAAACTACCAAGGTGAACTATCATTTTTATAAAATAAATTTTACTAGATCAAGATTTTTTATAATTTTTGATAATTGCTGGTCGACAAAATGTTCGTCAATAACTATCTCTTTTTCTTTCGTATCACTTGCATTAAAGCTTATCTCCTCCAATAAATTTTCTAGAATAGTATGTAATCTTCTTGCTCCAATATCTTCAACTTCTAAATTAACATTTGCTGCATAAGTAGCAATTTTATCTATTGCATTATCAGTAAATTTTAATTTTACCCCTTCGGTTGCGATTAAGGCTGAATATTGTTTTATTAAACTTGATTCTGGTTCAATTAAAATTTTTATCATATCATCCTTAGTGAGTGAGCTTAACTCTACTCTAATAGGTAGCCTTCCTTGCAATTCAGGTAATAAATCAGATGGTTTTGATAAATGAAAAGCACCTGATGCTATAAATAATATATGAGCAGTTTCTATAGGACCATGTTTTGTATTAACTGTTGTACCCTCAATAATAGGTAATAAATCTCTCTGCACTCCTTCTCTACTAATTTCTGAACTTTTTCCCTCAGCTCTTGAGGTAATTTTATCTATTTCATCCAAAAATACTATACCATCATTTTGTACTAGCACTAAGGCATCTTGAGTAATTTTTTCTTGATCGATCAATTTTTCTGACTCTTCGGCAGAAATAATTAAACGAGCATCTTTAACCAGCATTTTCTTAGTTTTTGTTTTATTAGTACCGATAGCTTTGCCGATCATATCAGAAATATTTAAGACGCCCATGGCAGCTCCTGGCATACCAGGAATCTCAAAATTACTACTACCAAATAAGCCACCTGAATCTATTATACTTATTTCAATTTCAGTATTGTCAAGTTCACCTTTTTCAAGCTTGCGACAAAATTTCTCTCTAGTTTCAGTTGATGCTGATTTGCCGACTAAAGCATCCAAAATCCTTTCTACAGTTTTTAAATGTGCATTAGCAATCACTGCTTTTTTAGCATTAGCTTTTTGTGTGTTAACAGCTATTTCCACTAAGTCTCGTATTATTGACTCAACATCTCGTCCAACATATCCTACTTCAGTGAATTTTGTTGCTTCTACTTTAAGAAATGGTGAGCCGCTAAGCTTAGCAAGTCGCCTAGCGATTTCAGTCTTACCTACGCCAGTTGGTCCTATCATTAAAATATTTTTTGGCACGATTTCTTGACGCAGTGGTTCGTCTACATTTCTACGTCTGCAGCGATTCCGCAACGCTATCGCAACAGCTTTTTTAGCTTTATATTGCCCAACAATGAATCTATCAAGTTCAGCTACGATTTTAGCGGGAGTTAATCCCATAGATTTTTTTTTAAGATTAATACTCATATAACTTTAACTTTTTCTAGAATAATATTATGATTAGAGAAAACACAGATATCAGCTGCAATATTCATTGATTTTAAAGCAATCTCTTCTGCAGTTAGGTCATTGTCAAAAGACATTAAACCTCTAGCAGCAGACAGTGCATATAATCCACCAGAGCCAATGGCAGCAGCATTACCATCAGGTTCAACTACATCGCCATTACCAGTTAAAATTAATATATTTTTTTGATCTGCAACGATCATCATTGCTTCAAGCTTACGTAAATATTTATCGCTACGCCAATCTTTTGCCAGTTCTACAGCACTTCTCAGTAACTGATACGAATATTTCTCCAACTTTAATTCTAATTTTTCAAATAAAGTTAGAGCATCTGCAGTAGATCCAGCGAAGCCAGCAATAATACTATTATTGAACATGACTCTTAATTTTCTTGCTGTAGATTTTAAAACTGTATTACCATGGGAGATCTGACCATCTGCTGCGATTACAACATTCCCACCTTTTCTTAAGCAAAGTATAGTAGTCCCGTGTAATGTGACAGAGCCATGCGAGTTATCTGACATAAAGAATCTTTTAAATATTGATGTTTGGCTATTTGTTTATTATTATGGTATTTAAGTAATCATTTAATATCGTAATTACAAGACTTTCCTATGAATATTTATTCAATATATGTTAATCCTCAAAAAAAAGATAATGACTTTATTCTTATCAAGCAAGGTTTTTCATTATTTGCTGCGTTTTTAAGCGTGTTTTGGGCATTATATCATAGAATGTGGTTACCACTAATAACTACTTTGATACTAAGTATTGTTATATCAAGTTTAGGTTGTACTAATTTTATTTCTGTAAGTCAACTCGCCATTATGTTGATATTTGGTTTTTTCAGCGATGATATGAGAGAATATGATTTGCAAAAAAAGAAATACCAGCTTACAGACATAATATTAGCAAAATCTGAGATAGAAGCTGAATTAAAATTTTTAGAACGCTTAGTGGATGAAAAAAATGTGTTATAGTAATCTCAAATATTGACATTTGGGAATAGATAATAAAAATGAGAGTATAATATGTATGACAAGAATAATGTTTTTGTAAAAATTATTGGTAAAGATATTCCAGCAGAGATAATATATGAAGATGATAATCTAATAGCATTTAATGATATAAATCCTGTAGCTCCAGTACATATAATAATTATACCAAAAAAGGAGTATATTGACTATAGTGATTTTATCCTTAAAGCTTCTAGTGATGAAATTAAAGATTATTTCACCAAACTAGCCTATATTGCATCGCTAGTTGGTTTAGATCAAGATGGCTATCGTTTGATTACTAATAAAGGGATAAAATCTGGACAGAGTGTGTTCCATTTTCATTTCCATATTATAGGAGGAAAAACTATTTCTAAGCTGATATAGTCAATTGATAAAAAGATAAATGTAAATGACAAAACAATATAATATTGCGGTAATTGGTGCGTCGGGTAATGTTGGGCGTGAGACTTTAGAGATTTTGTTTGAGAGGGGTTTTCCAATTAATAAACTCTATGCTGTAGCATCGAATGAATCTACAGGTAAAGAGGTTAGTTTTGGGGAAGATAGTATAAAAATATTTGATATAGATAGTGTAGATTTTAGCAAAATAGATATCGCTTTTTTTGCAGCTGGATCAGAAATATCAATGAAATATATACCCAAAATTGTCGAGCAAGGTTGCATAGTTATCGATAAATCATCATTTTTCAGACTTGATTCTGATGTTCCTTTGATAGTTCCAGAAGCCAATTTAGCGAGCCTAAAAGATTATACTATTAAAAATATTATAGCTAATCCGAATTGTTGTACTGCTCCTATAGCTACTGTATTAAAGCCTTTGGATAATGCAGTAAAGATTAAGAGAATGGTGATATCGACTTATCAATCGACTTCAGGAGCAGGAAAGAGAGGAATGGATGAGCTTTACGAGCAAACTAAGGCAAAATATGTTTTTAGTGACATCACTCCTAAAATTTTCCCTAGGCAAATAGCTTTTAATTTATTTCCTTATATAGGTAGTTTTAATGAAGATGGTTCTACTAGTGAAGAATCTAAGATTTCCTTGGAATTAGAAAAAATTATAGGATCACATGCTAAATCTAGTGTAACTTGCGTGAGAGTGCCGGTGTTTGTTGGTCATTCTATTTCAGTAAATGTTGAGTTTAGTGGAGAGATAGATGCTAAAGAAATAGAAGAAATACTAAAAGAATCAGACTCTATTGTAGTTAATTCTCATTTGGATAAAACACAATATGTTTCTCCCATAGATGTTGTTGGTAAAGATCTTGTTTATGTTTCGCGAATTAGAAATGATCATAGTCAAAAAAATACCATTAATTTATGGATTACAGCAGATAATTTACGTAAAGGAGCAGCTTTAAACGCTGTGCAAATTGCTGAGGAGTTGATAAAAGGATATTTGTCAAAAAAGTAATTAGGTTATACTTCTAGGCTCTAAGTTAATAAAGAGGTTGCCATATTATTTATTTTGCGTATAGTGTAGAGTCAAATAAAAATATTACAAATAGTATAATTTTTACTGATTAGCAGTAAAAATTATACTAGAGCTGGGAAGCCGTCGGTTCAGATAACTACTATTATCAGAACAGGCTAATTTAATTTGTGTTAGACGATATAGATTATAATTCAGAAAAATATAATATAACAACGGTAATATGAGAAATAATAGTGCATTAGTATCTCAAGTAGTAATAAATCCCCTAACTACTGCTCTTGAGAAGTGCAAAATTGCGTTTTGGATAGTTTTTAGTTTTGCGTTTGTTATTAACTTGTTAATGTTGATAACGCCTCTTTATTCCTTGCAAGTGCTTGATCGGGTTATAGGAAGTGGTAACTTATTTACATTAATGTGGTTGTCTATTATTATTGGTACGATCTATTTTATTTATGGGTTATTGCAAGTTGCTAGATCATTCACCCTAATTAAAGTTGGTGAATGGTTGGATAAAACAGTTGCTCCTGTAATTTTTGGTCACTCTATTTCAGCCTCTGCAACTCGTACTAATATGGGTGCTAGTCAGTTACTTCGTGATTTTCAAACAGTAAAAACCTTTCTAACTAGCACTGGTATTAATACTTTATTTGATGCTCCTTGGAGTGTTGTCTATATAATAGTAATTTTCTTAATTCATCCATATATTGGAATCCTTACATTAGTTGGGGCTATTATTATTGTATCTACGGCTTTCTTTAATGCGGCTGCAACTAATAAAACTCTCGGTGAAGCTACTGAATTCTCTATAAAGGGTATGACGCAAGCTGACATCGCCAATAGAAATTCAGAAGTTGTAGAAGCTATGGGCATGATGAAAAATGTTACGGCAAATTGGCATCAGTTTAATATTGCTTCTTTGGAGAAGCAATCAATTGCTAGCTACCGTAATGGTGCTATTTCTAATTTTTCAAGATTTATCCGTAATGTCATGCAAATGCTGGTAACTGGTATTGGTGCTTATGTTGTTGTTCATACTTCAGGAAGAGATATGACTACCGGTGGTATGATTATGAGTTCCATTATAGTTGGTAGAGCTTTAGCCCCTTTTGATAACGCTATTGAGTTATGGAAAAGTATGAGCGGGGCTATAAAATCTTATAAAAATATCAATCAATTATTTGCTTCGTATAAATCAAGAGAAGAAGCAATGCCAATTCCAAATGTCGAAGGACATTTAACTGTGGAAAATATTTATTATTCGATACCAATTCCTCCACATATACCACAGCCACCAGTACCAAGATATATTTTAAAGGGAGTATCCTTTGCGGTACAGCCTGGTGAAATATTAGCAATTATAGGACCTTCTGCAGCAGGTAAGTCAACTTTGGCAAAAGTTTTAGTTGGGGTATGGAAAGCATCGTCAGGAACTGTTAGGCTTGATAGTGGAGAAATTTATCGTTGGAACAGGGAAGACTTTGGTAAACATGTAGGGTATTTGCCGCAAGGAATAGAGTTATTTAGTGGTAGTATAAAGCAGAATATAGCTAGGATGGCTGAAAATGCTGATCCAGAAAAAGTAATTGAGGCAGCTAAAATTGCTGGGGCTCATGAAATGATCTTAAGATTACCGGATGGCTATGATTCAGATATTGGAACAGCAGGCTCTAATCTTTCTGGTGGACAAAAACAACGGGTTGGTCTTGCTAGAGCATTTTATGGTAATCCTAAACTACTTATTTTAGATGAACCTAATGCAAATCTTGACGAAGCGGGTGAAATAGCCCTATCAAATTGCTTAAAGCAAGCAAAATCTAGGGGTATTGCTGTAGTTGTTATCTCTCATAGACCTTCTGTATTATCGGTGGTAGATAAGATTTTGGTATTACAAGATGGGGCGGTAGCTCTTTATGGCACTCAAGAAGAAATGCAAAATCGAGTTAAACTGTTACAAAATGGTGTAATCCACATTAATGAATAAGTTTTAAATATGGAAGAAAAGTCAAATAACAATAAGCCGGCATTTACAGCGGAGCAACTTAAACAACTTTTGTCGCTACAAAATGATTTAACACACACAAAAAAAACAAAGGGAGCTATTGTATCACAAAAGGTAATAGTAAAGATTTCTAATGCCATTAAAAATACATTATATTATCTTGATCGTTTCGTCAATTTTGTTACTAAAAATAATGATGTTGATCGCAATGATGTAGTGCAGATTGCTAGATCCCCTATTCTTTTTGGAGTGTATGTAATAATCTTTTTTGTATTAGTTGGAGGGGTATGGGGCAGTTTTGCTCCTCTTGATAGTGCTGCTACAGCATTGGGTGTTGTTATAACGAGTGGTAATAAGAAGACAATTAATCACCAAGAAGGTGGAATTATAGCTAATATTTTTGTTAAACAAGGTGATCAAGTTAAAGAAGGTGATAAATTAATAGAGCTAGAAGATACAAGAATTAAGTCAGCATATGAAAGTAATTTAAGCCAATATAGACATGCTTTAGCAACGGAAAGTCGTTTAATTGCTGAGAGAGATAATCAAGATAAGATTGAATTCCCAGAATTATTAACTAAAAATATCAATTTACCTGAAGTAGCAAGGATTATACATACCCAAGAAAATTTATTTCAGTCTAAAAAAGAAGTATATAAAAGTGAAAAAAATGCCTTACATCAAAGGATCGAGCAATTAAATAAAAGAATCGAAGGTACGCAGGCTAAAAAAGTTGCAAATGTAAAAACTCTAGAGGTTGTTAAGGATCGTTTAAAGGCAATGGATACATTGCATGGAAAAGGTTTTGCCAATAAAGCCGCTTTATTAGACTTAGAAGCTAAGGAAGCACAGTACAAAAGTGAGATAGCTATGGCAGAAGCTGAGATTGCATCTATTAAGCATTCGATTACAGAGTGTGAGATTAGCATTATTAACTTACAGAATAAATATACAGAGAAAACTCTGACTGAACTAAAAGAGACACAAGAGCTAGTAGCTCGTTTTAAAGAGGCATTTAATGCACATCAGGACTCTTTAAATCGAGTGGTTATTAAATCACCAGTTGATGGTATTATAAATGTATTGAACTATCATACAATAGGACAGGTGATTTCACCAAGTTATCCGATTCTAGAGATTTCTCCAACTGATGATAGTTTGATAATAGAAGCAAAAGTTCCAAGCAAGAATATAGATTCAGTGCATGAAGGCTTGGTAGCAAAAATTCGCTTCAGTGCTTTTAAATCTAGAACAACGCCGTTATTTACTGGCAAAGTTGTTAAAATATCTCCTGATATTGTACAAGACAGAAATACTCCAAGCCAAGATCCTACCACTTATTATATCGCTAGAATTGAGATTGATATGGATGAGTTTAATAAGATTGCAAAAGCTAAAAAGTTAGAGTTACATCCTGGTATGCAAGCGGAAGTTCAAATTGTCACTGGCACAAGGACTCTCCTGAGATATTTACTTGATCCTATTACTGATACGATGTTTAGAGCATTTAAAGAGAAATGATATAGCTAACCAAAGAAGGTTTTAGCCAAAAATGCCTAGTACTACAAATAGTACTAACATTAAAACGCTGTCATTCCCGCTTCGGCGGGAATCTAAAAAAATAACATAGAAGGTCTGTTATACTGCTCGTAAATGAAGAGTTGGTAGACGATAGAATCAAAATCAACAAGTGCTAGGAGTGTTCAAGCCGAGGAGCGCAGCGTACATTAGTACGTGGCTACCTGCGGTCTTGGACAACGACAACGCAATTGTTGATTTTCATCGAGTATATCATAATACCCTACTTTTTTTATATAACCACCATTAAAATGGCTGCTGATCGTCTATTAGCGAGGAGTCGCGAAAAAGCGGCGACGCAACAATCCAAGATACACGAAGCGTTACTCTAAAAAAACAGCTTCGCTGTTTACCTAGATCGCCACGGCATCTAAAGAGTCTTGCTATGACGATTATAGAAAAATGTACTATGATTAGCTTGTTACATCGATAGTTGAGATTAAGTAAGTGTATTAATTTTCGGATTTGATATACTCTTCTGCTTTAAAGAATTGTTTTTTGAAAATATCATGGATTCGCATGCGTAACTATACTATATGTACACCTAGCATGCTCACCATTCATTTTCAAATCCAATTCTTCAAATCATTTGAGTATACTAGAGTTTTCTAACGTTTTATCAATTACCCTAGAAAGGATTTCTAAACTATATCCATTTGTTAGTATGCCATTAACAAAAAATGCGGGTGTACCAACAAAACCTTGTGAACTAGCAGCAAGGTTAGTATTAGCAAGTAATGTTTCGACAATTTGATTATCATTAAGACATTTAGCATAAGTTTCTGCGGATACTCCACCAATTTGAGCTATATTTGTTAATAATTCACGATATCTATTACTACTGCCCCATTTATCTTGTTGTGCTAGTATTACACTTTGGAATTTAAGAAAACTCTCTAGATCATTTGGACAACGTGCCAAAATTGCTGCATCTAAATCTTGCTTATTACCGACAAATTCACGAATTATATAAGCAATTTTATTGGTATCAATATATTTCTTTTTAAGCTCAGGTAGAATTTTTTCATGATAATAAGCACAATGTGGGCAAGTTGGAGAAAAATACTCAACTACCACTACAGTTGCCTTAACATTACCAAGAACTATATCATTTTGGCTAACATTGAAAGTTGGTTTATAAGGCATCTGTTTCAAGCTAACATTATCAGTAGAGTTAGTAGCAGAATCCTCTACCGTATCTAGAGGTTCTTCCGTATTAGTTGAAGCCGTACTGTCTTGAGGATTTACTATTGTATTCCATTTATCATTGGCAAGGTTGTCATTATTTTCTTCTTGTGGAACTTTTTCCTGAGTCACTTCAGCCTTATTATCAGGTTGCTCGTTTTTATTATTAGATTTATCACTTTCTTCCGAACATGATATTAACAATAATGAAATTATAATGATAAGGATATTATGCATAAGTTTTGATATAGTTTTAAGTTAAATTAAATACTTTACTCTTCAGGATTTTATATTCCTTATGAGAAGTCCTTATAAAAATAAGGTTTTACTGGTATTTAAGCAATAAAAATTTTTACTTATTCGTAACAAAATAACTAATTTATATACTATAAATATTTTTTCTAATAAATGCAAAAATACTATTAGTTAAAATAAAAATATTGTTATAATGATTTGAACCCCCGCGTAACTTTCATGATAATTAAGTCTTATTTGTAAATAAGGTAACACAACCCAAGAAGAAGTGAAAAATATATTGGGATACCATGATGATACTGATATAATGCTTGATGGTAGCATGAAATGGGTATACATCCTTATAACTTATGTTCCGATTAGTTAATTGATTCTCCTCCCTAGATACTGAATAACACGATAAGAAAATTAATTATGAAAGATTTTAATACTAAGGTCATTAGTAAGTATACAGAAAGATTAAAAGGCTGTTTTGTCTCTTTAAGCTCTGAATGTATCGTGTCTTGTAAGTATCCTAGTACTTTAAAAAGGTCTTTGCGTACTTTTAATATTATAAAGATTCTACAACAGAATAGTGACTTGCTTGATTATCTTAGTCTAGATAGTCAAAAGAACTTGCTCTCTGTTCTTGAGCATTACGGACCTCTCTCCATTGAAACGTTAAAGCAACAAAAATATCAAATGGAAGAGGTAACAAATTTTGTTACCTCTCTTAATCAATTGGTTGATTGCTTAAAAAGTTCTTCCACTTTACATCATGAAGAAAATAATAAGGCACTAAAACCTGTAATGGATTTAGCTAGAAACTTTGTACAACATTGTTGTATATTAATAATTGAAGATGTTAAAAATCAAGATGTTATAAATAATTTACAGGCAACTGCCATTGTTTTGAATTTAGATAATTTATCGCTTGAGCAACAAAATCTACTTTTAGATCAATTGTTGTTCATTAAAGAATTATGGCAGATTGATTCTACTATTGACATAAAGAAAGAATCTGTTCCTTTGTTATTTCATGCTAATATATTATTAACACTGAAAGAAGAGAACACAGTAGATTACGAATACATTTTTAAAAAAATTACTAATTTTTTAATAGATGATCACAATGTATTGATGGAGTTAACCAATGCTAAATTAATTTGCTTATATAATAGGCTAAAAGATTTATGTATTAAATCTCAGACCATAAACCATATTTTGCTAAGAATACATGACGAGTCAAAATTTAGGAAGAGTTTCAGTAAACTTAATAATTCAGGGTATGAGCTTTCAGTATTATTTGAAAATTATAATGCAATAATACATCAGATAGAAAATGCAGAGTTCGCTATAATAGAAAGATTCTTACTTCGGCAAAATGTCTTTATGCATGAAATTTTAATTAATATTACAAAGCATATAGATGCTATCAGGATGCTCAATATAACAGAAGATTCTGATCTGAATTATATATTAGCTCAGATTAGAAAAAGGTTAACTCAAAATATCCAAAGTGGTCATACTATTTCTTTAATGATTTCTTCTATTGAGTCTAAATTTTCTGCAAAACTTGAAGTTAAAATTATCAAACGATATGCTTCTTTAGATAGTTTTACTAAAAATGCTTTAAAAACTAGGTATCAGTTGTTATTTAAAAATATTACTTCATTATTAAAAAAAGAGCTAAATTATGCAGAGTTTGTACAACAGGTAATAACATGTAGAATCGCAGCTGATTATAAGATAAATAGTAATGTTACTTCAGTTAGAACGTTAAGACTAATTGAACAAGAAAGGTTAGAAGTAAAAAAACAATTATGTGAAATAAATTTTGTAGAAACTTTTAGTGACAAATATTTAAATAAAACATCTAGTTTAAGTTTTAAAAAACATGTCAGGAGAACTAGTATAACAACTCCTGCAGGTTATGTTACGGTAATTATTAGAATATTACTAACAAATTTTAGTGTTGAACAGCTTCAACTTTTATCACAATTTTTAATGAATGGTAATCTAACTACAATTCGAACAATCGTTCAACAAGAGTTGGTTGTGCAAGTTAAAAAACGCACCACTATAAGTAAAGTAATATATTATGTATTTACTAGAAAGAAAAATGAACTTACCATGCTCAATAATATCAAGAGAATTCTAAATGAATATACTAACCTCAATTAGATATAAGAACCCTTTTTTAGGGGTGTATTAATAAGCAGATTATAGTCAATTCAGGAGAATTTGATGCTAGGAACGATGGAGCGAAGCCTATAGATAATAGACGAGTGACGACGTCACCAAATTCTCATCAATTGACTATATCAAAAATTTTTGTAAGATTTGCTGACATACGCACGTCAGAACCATCTTCTAAAGCCCAAACCCAAGAAAGTACAGATTGGACAAAACACCAATCGCTAATTCGCTCCGTATCTAAATCCAAGAGAGTTGCAAACTTAATGATGCGATTTGCAATAATACTCTCAACCTCTTCTAAAGCAAGGAGTTCAGGGAGAGGATTACGAATAAATGCTGCTACCTCATATGCTTTTTCACCGATAACTCCTTTAGGATCAATAACCACCCAATTATCACCACTTTGTAGAATATTATCATGATGTAAATCACCATGAAGTAAAACTAACATTGACGATGTGCCTAGTAATTTATCTCGCAATTGTCTAGCTTTTTCTAAGTAGTAAGTTGGCACATCCCATTCTTTATCTAATACTGCCAACCAATCTGTGACATAAGGAAAACCTTCTGATGGCAAAGGTGCATAGTGTAATCTTTTCATTACATTACATGCTATTTTAATAGCCTCGTAATCTTTTACAGGAAAATAGGATTTTAATGATATATTAGAAATAGCCTGCTCAACTAGCAGTAAGCCGGTGCTTTCAGCTAAAACCTTCACCCCTCCAAATTTAGAAAAAACTTTTAAAGCTGTTGATTCTCTCTTAAGATCATCAATGTCTAGCCCTAACTTTAAGATAATTGGCTGATAACCTTGGAAGCCTGCTAGGACATAATGGTAACTCAAGTTCTTAACTGGATTTAAGCTAGACAAACCGTACTCCTTGACCAATTTATGGACAATTTTTGGCAAATCATTAACCAAACCTTACCTTGAACACCATAGATATTAGTAATGTTAGTTTCAAATGTTTTCATGATGACCTCAGAAAAATGCATTCTTGAAGCGGCTGGCACAAATGCATTTTAATCTATTATCGCTAATAATCTTAGCTAATAATATTATTAGCAAATGAAATATTTAACAATCAGGCATCAAACCACTTTAAACCTGATTGTTTACATTCTCATTCCAATTTCGGATTAATGAAATTAATCCGAAATTGAGGTTGATAATAAATTTGTATTTTTTTATGCTAGATCAAATTAACTATTTGCTATAATATTATAGGTAATTCTAACTTAAAACTTATAAAATTGATATTATGGGAATGAGCTTCAGCCACTTATTAGTGATCTTATTAATCATCTTAGTGTTGTTTGGAGCTGGTAAGTTGCCTCAAGTGATGTCAGATCTTGCAAAAGGTCTTAAAGCTTTCAAGGAAGGAATGAAAGACATTGATAAGAAAAAAGATGAATAGACTTCTTTCGAAACTCGCTTATGCGCAAGGGTGTGAAGGAGACGCGGAACCTCGACCCGCAGCGTACTCTAATGTACGTGAGGATTCGAGTACCGCATCGACGTACAAATCACCAGCAGAAGTAGAGTTTCGAAAGAAGTCTAATAACCTGTTTTGCTAGGTGATGTGAAGATTTCTATCTAATTCTTATCGATCGTTATTTTCGTTCTCGAATCCGTAATACCATTTCCCAAAACTAAATTGCTACTCGGAGTACGAGTGTCAGCTACCTTCGCGTACAACTAGTACGTGAGGAGCGGAGATTATGAAATACGACGACGTGATGATTAGTTTTCGGAAATGGTATAACACCACAACTGTCGAAAGTTTACAAACACCTATACCACAGCGTCATTGCGAGGAGGCTGTAAGACCACAACTGTTGAAAGTTAAAAAACCGTCATCGCGATGAGCTTTGTAAGCCCTAAACCGTCTATTAGCGAGGAGTCGCTGTAAGCGACGACGTGGCAATCTTGTGAAGAAGAGCTTACTTCATGAGATCGCCACGGCGTCTATCGACGCCTCGCGACTCATCTTCGAGATAAATATGAGCAAAAATTATGCTATAGAAGTAGGTTATCATGCGGTGTGTGGGACAGAAAATTAAATTTTTGTTACTGACTACATTTTATCATTTTGCAGATTTTGTCATTTGGGGCATCGTTAAATCAAATAAATTGAATAAATTTTGTTGAAACTCGCTTAATTTTGGTAATCTTGCAACTTTGCAACCCTTGATTGTGTAATATAAAAAACATACTTTATCCAGCTCTCTTAATGCTTCCTCAATGGTCACATTATATTTACCATCCTTGGTTACGCCACAACCTTGTTTCAACTTATTTTTCATATAGTGCCATATTTTTAATGCCAACATACAAACAAATACATGTCCCTTCGTTCTGTTGCTTTTCCTTAAAAAGATCGGTCTTACTTCGAGTAATCCTGTCTTCATACTGCTAAAATTCGATTCTACTTCATGTAAATTATGGTAAGCTTTATCAACCAATTCTTTACTCATCAGTTTAATTTCAATCTGTGTTTCAATCGCATAACAACCATCAAGAGCAAACAACTCTTTTTTCTTATCTTGATCAATTTCAACCACTATTTGGTTGCCATCTAATTTTAGGTTGATAAATTTATCTATCCGCCATTCTTTGGCAATTTTTTGAATATTATTTAAACCAAGTTCTAGCTTTGCTTTCTTATGGGTTGATACATATATATTACGCTCTTCAATCTTTGCAACCAATTTTTCAACTCGGGTATTCCTATCAAACTCAACTTTTCGGGCTATAGAACCATTCTTCCTTAAAATATATCTTTTGCCATTATTGGTTACTTCGCATAGCTGTTCTTCAAAAAAACTATATTGTAAAACTCCGCTTTTCTTTAAGCTTTCAATCTCAACTTTACTTAAGGTTGTAATATAGTCCCACCCTTCTTTGGTCAGGGCTTCTTTGCCTGTCCCCTTAATCATTCCTTTATCACCAACAAAGACTATATTCTTAATACCAAAATTAGATTTTACTAGCTCAATCTGCTCATAAATGGTAGAAGGATCAGCACTATTACCCTTAAAAACTCTAACAGCCAAAGGTTCGCCATGATCATCAGTTAATAGACCAATCACTATTTGCTTTTTACCCTTCTTTTTATCCCGATTGTACCCATATTCCGCAAGTTCATTCTCTGTTCCTTCGAAATAGCTGGAAGTGACGTCATATAAAAGCATAACAGGCGGCTTGTTATTTTTCTTTTGATAAGTTTTAAATAATTTTAATTCGATCTTTTCTTGGTTCTCTTCTAACCATTCTAGAGCCTGATATAAATGGTTTTCATCAAATGAATCGACAGATAATACATCAGATATCGCATGCGATTTCGCCCATTTCACGCTGGAAAGTCTAGACCCTTGGTGAGCAAAGCGTGCTAAAACCAAAAATAGACTCAATAAAGCTTCTTTGCTTCTAGTGCCAAGAGCCTTAGTAATACCAATTTCATCAGCAATTCTTTTTAGTAGAAAAATAGTCCCAAAACTTTCACCAACCTCAGGAACACCATCTAAACCATCAAATTCACCTTTAAGCATCTTCTTAAAAGCCTCAATGCGTAAATCATCCCAGTTAGTTAAGTTAGCTAGGGTTTTATTTAATACTTTCCCGTCTTCGCGATAAGAGGTACGAAGCAATATTGCAGGACAAGAATTTCTATTTGGAACAGTTGTAATATACATGAAAGAGATTATATCTCTAAATTCTAGCATTGTCAAATAAAAAATATCATTTACATGACTACAAATCTTATAGCAAAATCCTTATAAACCTCATTCTTTAGGTGTTTTAAGCACTTTTTCGTCTAGAAGATGAGATTCGAAGCAAAGGGATATTATACTTTTCAAAAAATGGAATAACCCTATCATTCAAATGGTCTGCTGTAGTAATAGCTGTTTTCTCGGTATAAAGCTTACAAATAGCTACCCTAGAATAAGTGTCTACAAAGGTTTGTTGGTAGATACGTCCTATGCCTTTAATGTTTCCAACATAATAGGTATCTTGAGAGCCAAGGTAACCAGGATGCATGGTTTCAATCTCACCAGTTGCTTCACGTTTATTCTTGATTTTCTCAAGTGCAGCAAGTTGTGCATCACTCAAAATAATACCAGCATTTGCAACTTTAGCATCCAATGCTTTTAGACGCTTTTTGAAATTCTCTAGATCATGACGTAGCCAAACAGACCTTACTCCACCTCCAAAGATAACGATACCTCTCCTATGTAATTCATTAGCAGTACGTTCCTGACCATAAGCAGGAAATTCAACAGCTATATTAACTACTGCATCCTCGATATTAGATGGAACACGATTCTTCAAACATGGCTTCTTTCTAGTCATCTCAAACAAAGATTCTGCTCCACCTTGTTCATGCAGTTCCTTATAGGTTGCACGGTAAAATGTATCTCTGCTATAGCCCATTACTTTACAAGCTTACTATACGTTTCCTAGTTGTTCTGCTAATTGTAATAAACCAATTCTTGGTTTTATGATTTTTTCTTGATATGTTATCATTTGACAGTCTCCTTAATAAGAGGTTGTTAAAATTTGCTGGGTACGATTTTATTCGATATTTTCGTACCCAACAACTCCAAACTGTCAGATCAAGTCTTTACTTTTACAAATCAGTAAGAAAATCATATTCCTTGGAGAGCCTTCTATTTCTATTTATCCAAGCAAAGCTTCTCTCAACAACCCATCGCCTTGGCTGTACTTTAAACCCAACTTCCCTTGTTGGCAATAGTTCTAGTGGTGTATTTTTTGGTATCCAAAATCTGCACACTGGGCGTTTAACAATTTCTAAATCTATGTTATACTTTTCCTTAATGAGACCCTTTAAATCTTTAGACTGATACCCCATATCAGCCCACATTTGTTTAATAGTAGTGTACTCTTTTTGCATGTTACTGAGTAGCACTGTAGCTCCGTATCGATCATTCTCATTCGCAGAACCGACATAACAACCTAACACAAAACCTTGTGTATCGGTAATAATATGCCTCTTTCTGCCCTTAATTTTCTTAGCTCCATCATAACCTTTAGCTCCCCTTTTTCTGTTGTCTTGACAGACTGACTATCTATTATGCAAGCACTAGGATACTCATTTCTACCTAATTTTCGTCTAACATCCTTGATAAGTTCATGGTTCATACGTTCAAATACACCTTGCTTCTTCCATCTTCTAAATTGTTCATATACTGTCTTCCAAATTGGAAAGTCATGCGGCATATATCTCCACTGACACCCAGTACGTAATACATAAAAAATTGCATTCAAAATCTCTCTTTTGCTATGTTTTAAAGGTCTACCTCCCTTTACATACGATACTTGAAACAAACCCTCTATCCTTAACCATTCTTCATCTGTTAAATCTGTTGGATAATTTTTTCTGCTCATTCTTCTATACTTCTTACTAATAATACTTTGTTCACTTCATCATACCTTAATTTTAGTTTGCAGACAAGCTCTTATACTAATTATCTTTCAATAAAGAATGAAGATGGTATAATTTAAGTTATAGAATAAAAAAGCTAATGTCAGGTTATCAATATGTTTATCCATCAGAAACAGTTTGTCGGATGGAATTTTTATTAAAATCAGCCTCAGATATGATAACATTTCGTAAGATTCAATGTATTTATTTACGTGCCAAGTTTTTATATTTACCTAAACAGATTTCTGAAATTACCGGTTTAAGTATTAGTCGAGTTAGGCAAATTCATACAGCTTATTACAAACTAGGAGAATCAGTATTAAAAAAAACTAAAAGAGGTGGTAGGAATCATTGCTATATGGACGAGGCTAATGAAAGTAAAATACTGGAATCTTTTAATGATAGAGCATCACAAGGGGAAATTGTAGTAGTCAGAGAAATACAGAAAAAATATGAAGAAGTTTTGCAAAAGAAAGTAACTAAATCAGCAATCTACAAAATGTTACATCGTCATTGTTGGCGTAAAGTTTTCCCTCGTCCCCATCATCCAAAGCAAAATAAAGATGAGATGGAAACTTTTAAAAAAACTTCAGCTCAGTGGTTACCGCCGCAAATACACAATCTAAATCACAGGGACTTGAATTACAAGTGATGTTTCAAGATGAGTCTCGTTTTGGAAGGATAAATGATATAAAAAGATGTTGGAGTTACAAAGGCAACAGACTTGGTGTCGCCAAACAAGTTATCCGGGAGTATAGTTATATTTATGGAGCATTTTGTCCAATACAGATAGAGTCACGGAATATTGTGGTAAACCTGAGAATCATGCTTATCAACTATATCTTGGTATTGAGAATATAGATCATTCTAGAACTAAAGCATATAGCCCTCAAACTAATGGTATATGTGAGCGTTTTCACAAAACTATGCAGGAAGAGTGCTATCACATTCTATTCCGTAAAAAGCTCTATAATACATTAGATGAGTTACAAGCTGATATAGATACTTGGCTTACAAATTATAATAACGAAAGGTCTCATTCAGGTAAACATTGTTTTGGTAAAACACCAATGCAAACTTTTAGAGATTCACTTTATATTGCTAAAGATAAAAATATTAGTAATATAGAGAGAATATCAGACAATTTGGCTATTACTTATCAAGCTGCCTGATTATTACTTATTGTCAGATTAAGTCGTAACTAGTACATTATTTAATTTTGTAGATTTAGTTGACTTTCTATTATTGAATACACCATACTAAATCTCAATTGGTCCAGTAGTTAAACCATTAACAAATTGTTGCAAGTAAGGATTATCACTATTTTTTATCTCATCTTTTTTACCAAACCATAAAATCTTCCCTTTATAAATCATAGCAACCTCTTTAGCTATCATATAAGCACTATTCATATCATGAGTTATGGTGATGGTAGTAGCCTTTAGCTCTTCCTGAACTTTAATTATTAATTCATTGATAACATTAGCCATTATAGGGTCAAGACCGGTAGTTGGTTCATCAAGGAAAAGAATCAACGGATCGCCACAAATAGCCCTAGCTAGAGATACTCGCTTTTGCATACCTCCAGAAAGCTCAGATGGATAAAGACCCAGTATTTTTGTAGACAAACCTACAGAATTGAGTTTAGATGCAGCTAACTCCTCTTTATTTTTTGGAGATAATTTATACAATTTTTCAGTAAAGAATGTAATATTATCTTGAACAGTTAAAGAATCAAAAAGAGCCCCTCCCTGAAATAGAAATCCCATGGTTTTCATCATTTTAAATCTATCTTTACTTGGAATATTTACAGTCTCCACTTCATCAATAACTATACTACCTTCATCAGCCTGCATTAAACCAACTATAGTCTTTATTAACACTGATTTACCAGTTCCTGATCCCCCAAGAATTACTATTGAACTATTTCGCTTTATATCTAAGTCTATACCATCAAGTACCTTATGATCGCCAAAAGATTTATATAATGAGCGTATTTTTATTTTTGATTCATCCATAATCTATTCTCGAGTCTTATACTTTAAAAAACAACTCTGTTATCAAGTAATTACTGATTAGAATAAGAACTGAAGAATTTACTACCGCGGAAGTTGTACTCGTCCCAACTCCTTTTGCTCCTGTACCTGAATAATAACCACTATAACAACTTACTATTGAGATAATAAAACCAAACACTGCTGCTTTTACCAAACCAGAAATGACATCTATTGGTTCTAAAAACTTAAAGCTATTCGTTATATAATTAAAGCTATTAAAATCAAGCTTATAAACACTTACCAAATAACCACCCATTACTCCTAATATATCACCTATTAATACTAAACATGGTAACGTAATAACTGCGGCTAGTACTCTTGGAAAAACTAAATATTTTATGGGATCAGTTGACAAAGTATAAAGAGCATCTATTTGTTCAGTCACTCTCATAGTAGCTATTTCAGCAGCAATTGATGCACCAACTCTACCAGCAACCATAAGACCAGCAAGAACTGGTCCAAGCTCTCTAGTTATTGAAAGGACTACCACCGTAGCTATTGAACTTTCAGCTGAGAAACGAGAAAAACCTGTATAACTTTGTAATGCCAGCACAGCACCGGAAAAAAAGGTAGTCATAGCTACAACTGGTAGGGAATAAAAACCTATAGACAATAACTGCTTTAATACTAAGTTGTAGTATAAAGGTCTTTTAAAAATACTAGTGACTCCCGCAATAGTAAATAGAGAAAAAGCCCCTATAGTCCTTGCAAAACCAATAGTATGTTTACCTAATAAACTAACGGTATCAAGAATCATTTTTGTATACTCTCTTATATCTGCTACCTAGTAGAGTGAGAATTTCATAACCAATGGTATTTATTATATTCGCTATTTTATCTAAAGTACAATAATTCCCTATAATTTCAGCTTGTTGTCCTAGAAAAATTTTGTTTGGTGGTAGTTCAGTAACATCAACAGTAATTGAATCCATTGACACCCTGCCAACTACAGGAGCTGAATACGAATCAATAACTACTACCCCACAATTGCTAAAAGCCCGGGGATAGCCATCAGCATAACCAAGAGGTAAGGTAGCAATTAGCCTATTACTATTTGTTTTAAAGGTCATATTGTAACCAATGTAACTTTCCGGTGGTAATTCTTGCAATTGTATTATTGGAGCAGTCAGTCTTATTGGATTATGCATTGGATTTTTAAATGTATTACCCAAAGGATTAATACCATACAATGCAGCACCAGGGCGTATTAAGTCAAAATGATATTCTTTCCCTAGAAATATACTACTAGAGTTAGCTAGACTAGCTTTGACTTTTGGGAAATATTTTAAATAATGCTTAAACTTTTTTAATTGTTGTAAATTATAAGGATCATCAACTACTTCAGATGCAGATAAATGACTTATAATATACTGCAATTCAAGACCAACTAATAGATCAGGTTTGTCTATTATATGTTGTATTTCTGTGTCGAGCATTCCTAAGCGATTCATACCAGTATCAACATGGATTGTACAAGGTAATACTTCTTTTTTAAGAGAGGCAAACTCTTGCCAAATTTCAACTTGTTTTAAACTATTAAGTACGGGAATTAAATTACTATTTCTAAATTCCTCAACATCATTGCTAAATACACCATTAAACACAAAAATATTAGGTTTTTTATTAGATTTTTGCCCCAATACTTTACGCAATGATATTCCTTCATCAACTGAGGTTACAAAAAAACTTTGACAATTCTCCATCTGTAAGGCTGGTGCGATAGCATCAGCACCAAGTCCATAGCTGTTAGCCTTTACCACAGAAGCAATCTCTGAAGTTTTACAAATTTTAGAAATAATACGATAATTAGCACGAATTTTTGCTAAGTCTATTTCAAGTGTACATTTATCAGTATGCATAAAGTTTTAAATTCTCATAATTTTACAGATTTTTGTAATGCTGCTATAATAATTGGAGCAACTGATATTACATGGAACTTAGATGGTAAATCAGTAGTTTCTATTGTATCAGTTATATATACGTTCATTATATCAGAATTCTGAATATTTTTTTTAGACATTCTAGAAAGCACTGGGTGAGTTATAAAAGCATTGACAGATAAAGCTCCTACTTCCATTAATAGCTTAGCTCCCTTACAAAGGGTTTCGCCACTATCAACAATATCATCAATTAATATACAATGCTTGCCGGAAACGTTACCTATTATTTCTGATATTTGGCATTTATCATTAGACTTCTTGACATCTCTACTTTTATTAATAACAGCTATATTCATGTTAAAAAGCCTATTCACATCACGTACACGTGCAAAACCACCAACATCTGGAGATACAATAATAGAATTATTATAAGTTTCAATAATCGGAGCAAATAAACTTATTGGATCAAGATTTTGTAGTGGAATTTTAAAAAAACCCTCTAATTGCTGTGAATGCAAATCGACAGTTATTACATGATTAACACCAGCAACTTCCAGCATACTCGCTACAAGACGGCTCGATACTGGAGTAAAACTACAATATCTACGATCTTGGCGGCTATAACCAAAATACGGTATAACCGCAGTTACTTGTGAAGCTCCTGCTCTTTTTACCGTATCAACTAATAATAAAAGTTCCATCAAGTGGTTATTGGCTGGTCTAGAAGTAGATTGTACTATAACAACATCACACTTATGCATATCTTCAAGGATTTCCACCCTTGTTTCAGCATCATCGAAAGCTGTAATATAAGTTTCCACATATTCACAATTTAGTTCCTCAGCTAAATATCTAGCTAATTTTTTATGACTAAGACCTGCAAGAATTTTCATGCTAATTATAATAATTGGTTTAAGTTTCTGTAGTATACAATAATTATAATTTGCACTAAGTGTTTTATGAAAAATATTTTTATTATTTTTATTCAAGTTGTCGTCTATTAACGAGTAGTAGCATTGCTGCGATAAAATAAAGCTCCCACAACTGTCGAAAGCTCAAATCGTCATTGCGAGCGAACGTATGTGAGCGTGGCAATCCATGAAGCTTGTCATATGGATTGCTTCGTCGACCTACGGTCTCCTCGCAATGACGCATAGGTGTCAACTTAAGAGCGTAATGATTGAGTATGTATAAGCAAATCAAACATAAGCGTCATTGCGAGGAGTTTCTGCAAGCGGCGTCGTAGCAATCCAAGATACGCGAAGCGTTACTCTAAAAAAACAGCTTCGCTGTTTACCTAGATCGCCACGGCATCTAAAGAGCTTTGCTATGACGATTATAGAAAAATGTGGGGTACTATGGATTGCCACGCTCACATATTTTCGCTCGCAATGACATATTAAGTATACGCCTTTTAAAAAATCACGACCTCTTTCCCAATTCATCTATTAACTTATCAAAACCACTATTACTGAGAATATTCATGAACTCTGACTGTTGAGAATTGATAAGACTAACACCTTCTGTAATAACATCTGAGACTTTTAAATTAGTTTTATCGCTTGTACCCTTTACTTGACGTACTAAGTAATTTACTTTAGCAGTTCCTATTAACATTTCTACCATAAACTCTCCTTCATCAAGAACACGCACTTGTTGAACTTTAGGTTCTTGACCATGGTAATTCTTTACTAAATCAGCATAGGCCTTGCTTACATAATTACTGTAAACTTCTGTGAATTGTTTAATTTGTTCAGGAGTTAGAGTTTTTCTGTAAACACCAAGGGTGAATTTAGCCATCCAATTCAGATCTAAGTTAGCTAAAATTAGCTTTTTAGTTTTAGCTATTTTGGCATCTTGATCTAAACTCTCATCATTACATACATCTAGCCCAGCTCTTATTAGTTGATTAACATAATTATCAACTACCATTTTGTTATCAGTAGCAGAATAGGCTGACAAGGACAGGCAACTTAAAATTAAGCAAACAATAATTTTTTTCATAAGTAACTACTCTTAATTAGGTTTAGGGCATTTAAATTGCTTAGGATAGACAATTACAGATTCACGATTTTGATGCGTAGCTGATCTTACAGCTATGTAAGGGTCAGTAGAACTACATCCTATATAGTCAGTAAACGGTAATAATCCTAATCTAGTATTTATAACTTGTACACCAGAAACTATGATTTCAAAATCTCTATGTACCGCGTACATTATAGGATTTAAGTAACTATTTGTAAATATAGCATCTGTACTATCTCTTGCATTAGTACCACCAAGAAATGGTATAACTAAATATGGTCCTGGACCAACTCCATAGTGGGCGAAAGTACTACCCAAAGTTTGTTTGGTAACTCTCAATCCAATTTTATCTGCTACATCAAATAACCCACCTATACCAAACGTAGCATTGATTAAAAATCTCCATAAACTTTTCATAGTTTGGTCATAATTCATCTGTAGACCATAATTGACAACAGTCAAAGGCACACTAATGTTATCTAGAAAACTGCTCACTCTAGCCCTAGTATAATTATTACTAATTCGTTTATAGCCTATAGTAATAGGTCGTAAGAACAGATAGTCTAAAACAGAATTAAAGGCAAAAATTTTACGATTTAGTTTCTCATAAGGGTCATAGACTTGAGTACATCCCTTACCTTCATTATAAACATACCTAAAATCTTCATCATCTTGAGTATTTTGAGTACTCGCTATTGCAGTTATACTAGAAAAATTAACTAACAACAGTAATATAAATTGCTTCATGGCTTCATTAATGGTTTTTCTTACAAATCACCATATAGTATTTATCATTTTTTTCTAGAGATAATTCTTCACTATTTAATATGGTAAACTTAGTTTGACCTAAAGCTTTCTTAATATCTGCTATAGTAAAAACAAATCCTTTTTTCTTTAATGAAAGGTTTGTGACGTTATCTATTGGTAAACAAAATGCAAAATACCCTAATGCATTGACTATAGAATAAATAGAATTAAAGTAATCTAATAGGTTTTTAGTAAAAGAAAGAGAGTTAAAACTCAGTACTACATCATATTTATTAGAGTCGTGTTTAATAAAATCCGATATTGAAATTTCTAATAACTGATCATAAATATTACCATATATAATAACAAGCTTATTCATAATTTCTGAATTTTCAATACCGGTAAAAGTAAAGCCATCAGGAAAACGCTTTTTTACTTCATAACCCACTAAGCCTATATTACTACCTAACTCCAAAATATGGTAATTATCAGGTAAGTCTGTTATGTTATTCATAGTTGTGCTTACAAAACTGTAAGGTAGGTACAGTTTATTATTACTGCGAAATTTATTGCCATAATATTCAGCGGTAAGATTTTTATATTGATGACAAATTTGCGGTGGAATCTCTGACAAATTATTATAATTTTGTATAAAAGATGCTAACTTTATTTGATCAGCTTCAAAAGCTCTTTGTAGATGATACAAAGCTTTTTCATAATTATTTTTTAAGAAATATGTCCAACCAAGCCAATAATTAGCTTGATGGTCGTTAGGAGAAAGAATTTTATCAACCAATTTAAGCCTTAGTATAGCGTCATTTAAGTTATTTTTATACAAATGTTCTATACCAAGATTAAAATTAGTTTCTTTTAAGTGTGTTACCCTATATTTTACATCGACAAAATAATTGATAGATGTAAAGATTTTCTCCCTATACCAAGATGGGAAATTCTTAATATAATTATAGTATAATTTTATTTTGTCTTTTATTGAGCCGTAACTGTTACGAATAATTTTGCTGCCGAACATAAATTGCTATAAATTTGATTTTTTAAACATATATTCATCATATACTACTCGTAAATGAAGAATTGATAGACGATAGAATCAAAATCATGATAGTAGCAGGAGTCGAAGAGTCGAGGTGCTAGGCGTACATTTAGTACGTGAGTACCGAAGAACCCTGAAGACGACAACGCAATTCTTGATTTTCTATCTGAGTATATGATAACATATATATCAAATGACACTAATACTTAATAGTAATAAATTATATAAAATAAATCATATTGTACTAAATTCTGCTTTCAAGAATTGTTTTTTTTAACAATTATAGTATAATACCCCCCATTTGGGATAAGAATTAACAAATTCTTATCCCAAATTCGCGTAATACGAAAATAATTATAAGGTTCTACAGAATCATGTCACTTATTGCTAAACGCTTAGATATAATAAAACCATCTCCAACTTTAGCTTTAGTTAAAAAAACATTTGAACTAAAAAAGCTGGGTAGAGATATAATCTCTCTTGGGGCTGGTGAACCTGACTTTGACACACCCAATAATATCAAAGAGGCTGCAATTAAAGCACTGCGAGATGGTTTCACAAAATATACTAATGTTGATGGCATTTTGGAGCTGAAACAAGCAGTACAGACTAAATTCAAGTATGAAAATAATTTAGATTATGAGTTAGATGAGATAATAGTATCAAGCGGCGGTAAACAAGTAATCTATAATTTATTTATGGCTTCCCTTAACCAAGGGGACGAAGTAATTATTCCCAGTCCTTACTGGGTCTCATATCCAGATATGGTAATGTTAGCTGAAGGGATTCCAGTATTTGTTAACTGTGGCATTGATAGCAATTTTAAGCTTACAGCTGAAGCTCTAGAGCAAGTAATTACCCAAAAAACTAAATGGTTAATTATTAACTCACCAAGTAATCCAACAGGAGCTGCATACTCTTACCAAGAGCTAGCAGATATTGCTGAATTACTACGCAAATATCCCAATGTAAATATTATGTCAGATGATATTTACGAGCATATTATTTTTGATGATTTTAAATTTTATACTTTTGCCCAAGTAGCACCGGATTTAAAAGATCGAATATTTACTGTTAATGGTGTATCAAAAGCTTATTCTATGACAGGATGGCGTATAGGATATGGGGCTGGTTCTAAATCATTAATTAAGGCAATGACTATTATTCAGTCACAAAGTACTTCTAACCCCTGCTCTATAAGCCAAATGGCAGCTATTGAAGCTTTAACTGGCACTCAAGATTTTGTTAAACCTAATGCAAAAAACTTTCAAGAAAAACGTGATCTAACCTTATCAATTCTAAGTGATACAAAGGGTATTAGTTGCGATAAACCAGCAGGGGCATTTTACCTGTTTCCTAAATGTAATGAATTATTTGGTTTGAAAACTCCCAGTAGTAAAATTATCAAAAATAGTAACGATTTTGGAGAATATCTGCTTGAAGAATGTAACGTTGCGGTTATTCCTGGTATTGCATTTGGTCTAGAAGGTTATTTTAGAATTTCATACGCAACTTCGATAAAAAACTTGGAGCAAGCATGCTCGCGTATAAAGAATGCTTGTAATCAATTAACGTGATAAAAAAAATCCTTAAAAAAAACAATTTTGTACTTAGTGTAGTTACTAAGATGCTGTATACTTATTTGAGAGTGGTTTATTTTACCTGTCGTTGGCAATTTGTTTTTTCAGATAATCACAATAAACAAGAATTTTTGGCACAAAAAGGGGTAATTTTTGCTTTTTGGCATAACAGATTGGCTTTAGGTCCAGGAATATTCGCCGGTCATAAAGATATTTATGCTCTTATTTCCCCTCATCGAGACGGCAGAATAATTAGTGATATAGTAGGTAAATTTGGCTTTGGGGTAATAAATGGTTCTAGTAATAAGAATCCTGTATCAGCTTTAAAAATAATTATCCAAAAGTTACATAACGGTAGTAATATAGTGATTACACCAGATGGCCCACGTGGGCCTATTTATAAAATAAATAGTAATATTAACAAAGTTGCTCAAAAATATAATATAAAATTGATACCAGTTTCTTGTAGTGCTTCTAGATATTTTTTACTCAAAAGTTGGGATAAACTGATTATGCCTCTACCTTTTGGTAAAATAACAGCTTTTATAGGCTTACCACTAGCTTTTGTAGGAAATGAAAACCAAGACAATATTAATTTAGCACAAGCATTAACGGGGTTGAAGTAAATCTATCTATGATCTATTTATACTATGTCTTAAGTTTTCTACTTCTTCCAGTGTATTTCTTTTTATTAGTATTAAGAGTTATTATTGGCAAAGAAGATGTAAAACGTATTAAGGAACGTTTTGCTATTTCCCATGCACATGCTAAACGAAATGAAACTTTAGTTTGGATACATGCAGCCAGTGTAGGGGAATCTCTTATAGCTTTTACCTTAGTTGAAAATATCAATAATCTTTGGTTAAAAAGAACTATGCCAAAAACCTCCTTAAAGTTTTTGGTTACTTCGGGAACTAGATCTTCTGGAAAAATATTACAACAAAAACTACCGCAAAATGCCATTCATCAATTCATTCCTATAGACAATATTATTTTTGTTAAAAAGTTTTTTAGAAATTGGCAACCAAACCTAGGAATTCTTGTTGAATCAGAGTTATGGCCATGTCTCATTAGCGAAGGGGCAAAACATTGTGAACTATTATTATTGAATGCACGTATTTCTGATAAATCATTTGAATCATGGAAAAAAATAAGTTCATTTTTTAGATTAGTTACCGCTAACTTTAGTGAGATTATTGTGCAAAGTAACCGTGATTTCCAAAAATTTACGCAACTTGGTGTGACCAATATAGTTAATTTAGGTAACATTAAATTTGCCAACAAAAAATTACCTGTAAATGCACAAGAGTTAACAATTTTAACACAACATATGAGTGGTAAAAGAGTTATTGTATTTGCTAGCACCCACTTAGACGATGAGGTAGTAGTACTTAACATTATAAAACCAATAAAACAACGATACCCAGATTGCTATTTTATTCTAATTCCACGTCATCCTGAGCGTAAGAATGATATAGGAAAAGCGTGTACTCAATTAAATTTAACTTATAGTATCAAGTCCAAACAAAATATACCTATTCTAACTGATGATCTTTACATTGTTGATAAATTTGGCGAACTTGGATTGTTTTTTAGCATAGCCTATATCTCATTCATTGGCGGTTCATTTAAACAAGGAGGACATAACGTACTTGAACCAGCATATTTTGCTAATTATATTATATTTGGGCCAGATATGAGTAATTCTACTAATATTGCTAATGAAATGCTTACTAATAAAGCTGCTACTCAAATTCGAGATGAAAATGATTTACTGAATAAAATTGAGTATCTTCTATCTGAGACTGGTACTCAGGAAGCTAAAGTTTATCAGGCTAATGCTTTGGAATTTGTCAATAAAAACCAACAAATTTTAGGTAATTATTTAAATATTATAGAAAAACACTTAGTGGGAAATTAATGTTATGTTATACTCAGAACATGTGGTATTAGTTGATGAACAAGATAATATCCTTGGAATAGAGGATAAGTTAAAAGCTCATAATTCTAATACTCCATTGCATAGGGGATTTTCTGTATTTCTTTTCAATAGCAAAAAAGAATTTTTGATACAAAAAAGAAGTTTACTCAAAAAAACTTGGGGTGGATTCTGGTCAAATAGTTTTTGTGGACATCCACAAATTAACGAAACTTATGAACAAGCAATTTATAGGCATGCAAAGTTTGAATTAGGTTTAGTAAACCTACAGAAAGTAGATATTATTGCTAATTATCGATATAAATTTGCTATAAATAATATTGTAGAAAATGAAATATGCCCGATATATTTGGCTTTATCAGATGATATCATAAAAATAAATGAACAAGAAATAGCAGAAGTAAAATTACTTAAATGGGTAGACTTTAAGTTATATATGGAAAAATACCCAACAAAATTTTCCCCTTGGTGCATCGAAGAGTTCGAGATATTAGAAAATAATGAAATATTCAAAAAATTTATAGATTCAGCTCTGTAACTATAGTATAAAGCTGAACTAATGATATAAAGTATTTCTAGGGGTCATAGCTCAGTTGGTAGAGCGTTTGAATGGCATTCAAAAGGTCGGGGGTTCGATTCCCCCTGTCTCCACCAAATACCTCCAACCTTTCCAAGGTTTTTATAATTTCTTAAAAGTATTTTTATTTTGGTTTTATTTTGGTTTTATTTTGGTTTTCCACCAAAAGTCTCCAAATTTGACATACAAAATAGTCTATTTTTAACCGTTTTTCACGGGGAGGAAATATGACAGAATCGTTAATTTTTTTCCGGCAACTTAATTGAAAATCCTGACACTATTTTCTATAATATAGTCGGTAATTTTATCCCACCTGAGTGGCGAAATCTTACCAATAATTGTGGTAAACAATTAAGTAAAACGTCTTGTCAACTTTTGTCATTGGTTTTACGAATGTTGGTTGGATATATGAGAGTTTCGTCTGAAAATGAAATATAGAATACAGATTTGCAATATAATGCTTTGATAAAAGCTTGAGTTGATCAATGTAATATATATAAAAATCAAGCTAACTTACACAAAAAAAATTATTGACTCGATGTTAGTTATATGTGGACCTACCGCTAGTGGCAAGTCTTATTTGGCACATTATTTAGCTAAAATATATAATGCTGAGATAGTTAACTGTGATTCTATGCAGATATATAGGCAGATTCCCATTATTACTGCCTCGCCATCACAAATATACCGTAATGAGATTCCTTATCATCTTTATAATTTTTTATCTATAGAACAAGAATTTTCGGTAATACAATATATAAATTATGCTCTTGAAAAAATTACAAACATTCGTAGTAGAGGCAAGTTACCAATAATTGTTGGCGGTACGGGGTTATATATTAATTCATTACTTTTTGGTTATAATGAAATACCATCAATATCTCCTAAAATTAGGCAATATGTTAGAGAGCTACACTCTAAGATTGGTTCGACCCAGTTTTTTTATAAACTAAAAGAGCTAGATAACCTAGCTGTTCAGAAGTTAAATGAACACGACACTCAAAGGGTTATAAGAGCCTATGAAGTATTTATGGAAACCGGGCAATCTATATTTGCTTTCCAAAGCTTACAAAATAAATCTATTCTTCCAGCATTTGATTTTAAGGTAATTTTTCTACATCCAAAGAGGGAATTTCTTTATCAAACATGTAATACTAGGTTAGAAAAATTATTTAATGAAGGAGCAATTGAAGAAGTAGCTCAAATTAAAAAAGATTTTCCTGATATATATTCTTCTGCAATAAAAACCATTGGTCTACGGGAAATATTATGCTATTTAAATAATGAAATTACTTTGCAAAATGCCATAAATCTAGCACAAATTAAGACTAGGCAATATGCAAAAAGGCAAATTACTTGGTTCAAAAACCAAATAAAGGACAAGGTAACTCTAGAATATTCTAATAATCAGCAATTTGAAGAGTTGATTATTGATTTGGAGATATTATAAATTAACTAGACCTATAATTAACCTAAGTTCGATGTAAGCACCAAACAAAATGCAGTGCATAATGTAATAACATAAACAAACTGTTGTTGGTGAGCTATCAACCTCATTGTATAGTATTTACGGCTATCCTGTGTTAAAGTTGCAGTTAGCCGAGTTGGTTAAAGAGCTATTAATTGTATCATATATGTTGTAAATATATTCCATCAATTTTAATGTGATAAATTGTACAGCAAGTTTGCAAATCAGAATGCCTTCGTTAAGTGAGGAGTTTGACGATGTCATTTACACTCCTGATAAATAATACTGCTCAAATCACTAGTTACGTTGGGATAAGGTTATAATTTAGAGGTCTATCGGCGTTATACATGTCAAAAATCACCATAAGGGATTATACGAACTTTGAGATTGTAAAGATGCCCTACTGATACTAGGTTAGTGAAATTTAGGTTCAGAATTAGCAAACAAACTTTCCTATTTTTTTTAATGATTTTTATTATTAATATTCAAACTTAAGTTGAGTTATTTTTGCTTATTCTTTATAATTGTTCGTAATAATATGTTTTATACGTACCGTTAAGGCATAATTTATCTTTCAACAGTTTCATTATATGAAAAAATTTCTAATATTATTCATATTACTAATTATTTATAGTAATACTTTTGCTCAAGAACAAGTATCTAATTTAATCACTCCAGTTAGTTATTTTGTCAATCATGAGCAACAACTTAAAATCCTTGATGAGCATTTAAATAAATATAGACAAGCAAGTATAGTTGGTACTAGTGGTATAGGTAAAACTCAACTGATTAGGATGTATAGTTATGAGAATAAAAATAATTATGATCTAATTTGGTTTTTTGATTGTAACCTAGACCTTAATGAACAATTTGTTAAATTAGCCCAACAACTCAATATGGTTAAACAAGCTAATATATCTGAAGCAATAACTCTATCCAAAAAAGAAGTAATGTCATATTTAACTACTACTACTAAATGGTTATTGGTGTTTGATAATTTAAAAGTTAATGAAAATAAAAAAGTACAAGATTTAATTGATTGGGAACATAATGGTCATGTAGTGTTTTGCTCGCAAGATAATGAAAAGTTACATAACATTATAGCCATGCCACTACTCGATCACCCCACTATTGTAGCTTTAGCTAATAACTTATTGAACAATAAGGATAATAATAGTATCGAATTTTTAACGCAATCTTTTAGTGGTTATCCAATATTGATAGTGCAAGGGGCGCAATTACTTAACAAAGTTAAAGGTTTAGAGAAAGAAGAATATAAAAAGAAAATTTATCAATCTACTGATAAAATAGCAATGAATATTAGTATGGCTATTCAACAATTAAACCCTAATGCAGTAACATTACTTAATAAAATAGCTTTACTCAATAATCAAAGTTTCTCAAAACAGCTGCTTACCATCATTACTGATAATACAAATACTTTAGATGATGATATATATCAATTATCTAAATTTATAATCAGTAATATTGATCCTAACAAGGATAATCCTATTTTTGAAATGCATGATATAGTCAGCAATAAAATAATGGAACTAAATGGCAATAATAATAAAATATATTTAGAAAATATGATTAGCAAATTACCTAAACCAAAAGGAATTTTTTCAGCATATTTGTGGAGAAGTGCCAAAACTATACCAGAAAATTTAGAGATTCTTCTAAAAAACTCTGAAAAATATAATATTAATTTATACGCAATACTTACCTTAAGGTCTGAGTTATTCTCTCTATATCTAAACATTTATAACAACAAAGCCAAACAAATGTTTGATTGGTTTAATCAAAAAGATAAAAATAAGGAACTTAAATTGTGGCAAATGTCTGAATCTCAAAAATTTTATTATGCTAGGTACTTAGGAGCAATAGGAGTGTATCATGAAATAATATTAAGGAATTTTGACACAGCGATTTCTTATCTGAATAAATCATTAAATATTGTAGATAAGTTTGATGATGATGAAGCCAATTATTCTCTTAAATTTAGTATTATGTCAAATATATCTGAATCTCAGATACTTTTAGGTAATATAGCACTTGCTAAGGAATTTCTTAAAAAGATAGAAGAACTAGCAAAACAAGGAGTAATACAAGAAATTGATATATCTACAATGTATACTTTAAAAAGTGCATTATGTGAGATGCAAGGCAAATATAAGGAAAGTTTAGAGTATGTAGATAAAGCTACTGAAATATTTATAAAAAATGGATTTGATATTAATGCCATAGCCCTTAGTGAACACCGCTTATATAGAGTAAGTATATTAAATTCTCTTGGTAGATATCAAGAAGCTTATACCCAAGCTCAACAGATATATGATATATATAAGCTTCTAAAGCATAAGAATAATAAAATATTTGCAGATATTTATACAGAAATGGCAAAAAGCGAATTAGGTTTAGGTAAAGTAGATAAAGCTTCTGAATATATTAATCAAGCTATCTCCATAGGGTTAATAGAGGAAAACACAATCCATGATAAAACGAATTATTCTAAAAATCTTGACTTAGCAGTTAATTATATAGTACAAGGTAATATTTTGTTTGCCCAGGATAAGCTTAAGCAAGCCATAAAATCTTATAAAGAAGCGTTTGTTATATTTCATTATTTATATGGAGATAGAAAAAAAAATGTTGCTCAAGTAAGTGAGTTATACAAGAAAGGAGCAAAAGCAGCTTGTAAAAGCAAAGATTTATATAATTATAAATTTTTTGGCAAGCCACAAATTAAGGAATTTGGCATACACCACCCTAATACAGTTGATATGTTTGAATATTGCAAACAATATAACATGGATTTGTGGGGCAAGAACAATTAAGCATTAAGGTTCTATGATTTCTACTCGGCAGCTGTTGGTAAAATCATTGATGGCATTATGTGTTTATAATATATAAGAGACCTTGTTTAAGAGATTAATTTTTGCATTCAATACTCCAACTTTACATTAGCTCGGTTTAATTAATGTAGGAGATTTATTCTTTAGGCTTCTTTCTTCCTGCTGATATCCTATCATTTATTAACCTTATATTTATTATAGTGTTTATAAATATTGAAGATTTGGTTGAACGATAGCAAGAAAATTATAATATCGAAAATTGAAATAATAAATCTTGGTTGTAACAATATCACGGTTCTATAAACAAATTAGAATTAGAAGGGGGAAAAGAGATATTTGGTAAAAATATAACCTGAGATCAAAGAGATGTTGATTATCAAAATCGTATCGCATACGAGTAGAATATTAGATATTGTTTATATTATGAAAAATAATTAATTTTTTTATTAAAATAAGTTGACTATTATTTTAGAATTGATTCTAATTAAAATATGGCAACATAAATCAACCTAAATAGCATGGCAAAATATAAAATGGCTGATGATTTTGATGATAGGGATAAGCTGATAGACAATTAGAATCGCGTTGTCAACAATTCCTCTCATATCAGGGGGCATCTTCTTCCCAGCATAATGCTTCGTACGACACTTGTCTTGATACATCTGACTCGGAAGAAGATATAGCACTAGCTGGAAACTCCATATGTGTTGTGAAATTATGTAGCATCAAACCCTAAAATTATAGTCCCATATGTCAAATTGACATGGGGGGTTTTTAAAACAGTTATATATAATTATAATTCTAGATAATATATAAGTAAGATTTAAACAACTATGAGTAAATTTGTACAAGCCGATGGTAGGGTTATCTATCCCCAAACCAATCTAACGAGAGAACAAAAAGAAGCCGTCGGGTTACTGTCAATAGGAACATTCCTTGAGTATTTTGATCTGATGCTTTATGTTCATATGGCAGTTTTACTTAATAGTCTGTTTTTTCCCCAAAATGATCTAGACTCTGCCGCTTTTTTTACTGCAATTGCATATAGTATCACTTTTGTTTTTAGACCATTTGGAGCATTGCTGTTTGGTTGGATAGGAGACACTATTGGTCGAAAAATAACTATCATTGTTACAACCTTTATGATGGCAGCCTCGTGTTTTGTTATGGCTACCTTACCAACTTATGAACAAATTGGAATTACGGCTTCATGGATTATTAGTATATGTCGTGCAGTACAAGGTATATCTTCCTTAGGTGAGAGGGTGGGAGCAGAGTTATATTTAATGGAAATAACAAAACCACCAATACAATATCCAGTTGTAACGTTGATTACGGTTTGTGCCTCCTTGGGGTCAATGGTTGCATTAGGTTTTGGTTTTTTGATTACTAACTATGGATTTAATTGGCGGTATCTTTTTTGGTTTGGAATGATAATTGCCACTATAGGTACAGTTGCTAGAACTAACTTAAGAGAAGCACAAGAATTTGCTAATGCAAAATTGCGATTAAAAACATTTTTTGATAACCACTTTATTGATAGAAAAATATTAAAAGGTGATCCGATTTTAGAAGAAAAAGTGCAGAAAAAAACAGTATTCTATTATTTTTTAATTCAATGTGCTGGTCCAGTACCAACATATTTTGTGTATTTTTATTGTGGTAATATACTCAGGAATTCTTTTGGTTATGGTATTGGAGATATTATTTATCATAACTTTCTTATTTCGATAATACAGCTATTCACTACGCTATTATTAGCGTATTTAAGTTATAGAATATACCCTTTAAAGATTATTAAAGTCAGGTGGGTAATTTTCTCTACTTTTATAATATTTTGCCCTTATTTTCTTTATAGGGTCAGCACTCCTATACATTTATTTATAATACAACTATTGATCGTGTTATTTGCACCTGATTCAGCTCCAGCTAGTGCAATTTTTTATAAATATTTCCCTATTTTTAAACGCTTTACTTATAGTAGTATTGTATAAGCCTTAGCACATGCCACAATTTCTGTTGTTACATCTTTTGGTTTTATATATTGTACAAAATATATGGGGCAGATAGGAATACTATGTATTATGTTGCCTATAGTAATAAGTTATGGATTTGGGATATTTTACTTTGCAAAGTTGGAGAATATAACTGTAACTAATAGTTATTAGTTTTATAATAAGTATGTATTAATTTAGAACATAATTCTGCAAAATTTTGCTCAATTGTTGGTGTATTAAAATACATACTAAGGCTCATAAACCTACTAAGGGTTTCTATTATAATTTTTTTTGCTTTCTCCGGTGATTTAGTTTCTAGAGTTTGTATATTATGAGTTCGATCAAATAATTTAATCAATGCCACATCATATTTTTCTTGTTGAAGTAATATATCTAATGTTTCCGCCGAGCTAATCTTTCCGTGAGGCTTGTTCCTGCTTAAGTCTTCTACTTGACTAGCAACCTGCTCCCCAAAAATATAAGCAATCATCTTTTTAGTAAGTTTTGTATCCTCAATGGTATCATGCAGTATGCTGGTAACAATAATGTCAGTGCGAAAAAGATAATCAGAAATCATATACGCCACCTCTAGTGGATGGGAGTAATAAGGCTCGCCTGACTGCCGCATTTGGCTACCATGATATTTCTTGGCGTAATATATTGCTTTTTTGACTTCGTTAATATCTATTGGTCTATTTACTTCCTCATTCATCTTACAGAGTTTGTCCAGTAACCTAGTAGCATATTGACAAGGTGCATACTTTGAATTGTCCCGATAATTAATATCTTCTTCTTTCATAAAAAACCCTAAATATTTTTATATTCAATTTATAGATTAAACTAAAATATAAATTATTACCAAGGACTTTTTATCTATTTTTACAAAAGATGAATATTTTTGTATTTTGTTGGAATATGCATTTTGTTGTTGTATAAATAGACAGCTACTTCCTTTATATTCACATATCCTATAAATCGTTGTGTAAACTGTAAATGACTAGACAAAAAAATACCAGTAAAATTTATATTGTTATAGAACTCTTGCTAGAAAAAACTAGAATAATATTTTAATGAGGTTGCCTTGGTGTAAATTGTTATATATTTATTATTTATTTCAGAGTATTTTTAGTTTATTTTCTAATTTTACCTATACACCTGAGCATCCGTAATGGAAGTCAATAAAAAAATAGTAACTTAACATAAATTTTCATTCCAAGAAGAATTATTTTTTACAATAGAGTGCATAAAAGCTAGTAATTTACGCATAACAGCAACAAGAGCAACTTTTGCTGGTTTAATGGAAAGAAATAAAAGAAAAGTTCTTTTACAACAAACTATTCCATTCAATGGAGGATGTATTAAATAGAATGTCAGATGCTATATTAAAATATGAAGCAAGTCCTCAAATTATTAAGTCTATCACTAGTTGGAACTGGATTATTAATCCTATTAATTCTTTATTGAAAGATAATTAGTATGACTTCTAGCTCTTTCTCGAAAAAATGATAGCCTTCTTGTAATTCTTGTGTATTGTTGTAGCTATCAGTTTTCGTGCAAGAAACTATCAACAATAAAAGTTGACGAGATGTTTTACTTAATTGTTTGCCACAATTATTGGTAAGATTTCGCCACTCAGGCGGGACAAAATTACCGACTATATTATAGAAAATAGTGTTAGGATTTTCAATTAAGTTGTCGGAAAAATTAACGATTCTGTCATATTTCCTCCCCGTGAAAAACGGTTAAAAATAGACTATTTTGTATGTCAAACTTGGGGAATTTTGCTAAAAAAACACTATAAAAACAGTATAGAATTTTTTTAATGAAATTATGAAATAGTTGGGACGGTAATATATATGCTGATTGGAAGGAAATTTTTAAATCACATTCTCTGCTCTTGCGAGGAGGCGATGAAATCGCCGACGTGGCAATCTCATGAAATAATATCTGCCTTTGTTAGGCGGCTTCGAGATAATTTAAGCTCTTCTTCACAAGATTGCCACATCGGCACTTTGTGCCTCCTCGCTAATAGACGGTTTTAACTTTCAACAGTTGTGTACCTCGACCCTTCGACTCCTGCTACTATCATAATTTTGATTCTATCAACTCTTCATTTACTAGTGTTATATTTATACTCTTCATTTATGCTCTTCTGTTTCTAGATTCTTCCAAATTCTATTTTTAGAGATATAGAAGAAAATTATAAAAATTACTAAGAACATCATCACTTTTAAACCCATGGATTTACGGTTTTCCATTTCAGGTTCAGCAGCCCATTGTAAAAATATCGTAACATCCATAGCCATTTGTTCGACTGATGAGTTTGTTCCGTCTATATACTTTACTTGTCCATCTGACAAGGGAGCTGGCATGGCAATCTGACTATGTGGAAAATATGGGTTGTAATTTAATCCTAGCATTAGTTTAAAATTCTCAGGAGGATCACTATAACCAGTAAGTATAGAATATAAATAATTTGCTCCATCAGGTCTTGCTTTGATAATCAACGATAAATCAGGCGGGTCTGCTCCATTATTGGCAGCTCTTGCTGCTTGTTCATTAGGATAAGGACGAACAAATGGATCAGAGGGTAGAGCCGGTCTTTCAAACATTTCTCCTGCATCATTTGGACCATCTTGTACAGTATAATTTTTGGCTATTTCTTTAATTTCTTCATCTGAAAATCCTAGATCTTTAAGATTACGATAATATAAATTATAAAGACCATGACAGCTACTGCATACTTCTTTATATACTTGGAAGCCACGTTGTGCAGCTTTCCTATCAACAGTTGCAAAAACTCCATCAAATGACCAAGCAATCTTTTTTGTAGGTAGTGCTTCGTTTGCGATAGAGATGTTTGATAGTAATAATATGAATAGACAAATAATAGAGTTTCTCCATGACAGAAAAAACGTCATCCGAGCTACAGCGGGAATCCAAGAAAGATATCCTGAAAGACCATTAAATATTGGTTTAAATATCATATGCCCCTGTATAAAATACCTTTGTATAACTTTGTTGTCTTTCATATAGAATCCGGTAATGGCAGAGTTTTTTCATATTTGCTAATTAGGGGTACTGCAATTAAAAAATGAAAGAAATAATAAGTAGCAGCAAACCGGCTTAAGGTAATGTAAGGTTCTTCTGCTGGTTGTCCTCCAAGATACCCAAGTGTCAAGCAGTCAAATATGAACAGCCAAAAAGCTATGCGGAACATTGGTCTATAATTGCTACTCCTAACTTTTGAACTGTCAAGCCAAGGTAAAACAAATAATAACAAAATACTAGAGAACATTAATATTACGCCACCTAGCTTTGACGGTACTGCACGTAAAATGGCAGAAAATGGCAGAAAATACCATTCGGGAACTATATGAGCTGGAGTAACCAAAGGATTAGCTGGTATGTAATTGTCAGGATGCCCTAGATAATTTGGTTGGTAAAAGACAAAAAAGGCAAATATTAAAAAGTAAACACCGAATCCAACAAAGTCTTTTACCGTATAATACGGGTGAAAAGGGATGGTATCTTTAGATGACTTAACATCGATCCCTTTAGGGTTATTTGATCCATGAATATGTAGTGCTACTAAATGGAGTAGTACTAAAGCTACTATAATAAACGGCAATAAATAATGTAAAGCAAAAAATCTGTTAAGTGTAGGGTTATCAACTGAAAATCCTCCCCAAAGCCAAGTAACTATCGATTTGCCAATAATAGGTATAGCTGAAAATAAATTGGTGATTACAGTTGCTCCCCAGTAACTCATTTGTCCCCAAGGTAATACATATCCCATGAAAGCAGTAGCCATCATAGTAAGAAAAATTATTATGCCTATATGCCACAACAACTCTCTAGGTTTTTTGTATGAGCCATAATATAATCCTCTACAGATGTGTAGATAAACTGCAGCAAAAAACATTGATGCTCCAACTGAGTGTATATAACGTATTAACCAGCCGTAATTGACATTACGCATAATTTTTTCAACACTCTCAAAGGCGTAATCGACATGAGGAGTGTAATGCATAGCTAAAATAATGCCAGTGATTATCTGAATTACTAAAGCGATACCAGCTATTGACCCTAAATTCCATAGGTAACTTAAATTTTTGGGTGTTTGGTATTCGCCTAAATGTTTAAGGAACGAGAAAACAGGTAGTCTATAGTCTATCCATTCTATAACGGGGTTTGATTTTTTAGGATCATTAGTTTCATTCATAAATAACTATCCGATTTTAATTTTTGTATCGGAAATAAACTCATATGGTGGGACAGCCAAATTTAAAGGAGCTGGTCCTTTACGAACGCGACCAGATGAGTCGTATTGAGAGCCGTGGCATGGACAAAACCAACCATCATAATCTCCTTGGTTTGCAAGTGGTACACAACCTAAATGTGTACAAATGCCGATAGTTACTAACCATTTATCATGTCCAGCTTTAACTCGTACTTGATCAAGTTCAGGATCTATTAACTCGGAAAGGTTTACACTTCTTGCTTCAGCAATTTTTTCTGGAGTCCTGTTAGTAATAAAAACCGGTTTACCTTGCCATTTAACAGTAAGAGTTTGACCTGGTTGTATGTGAGATAAATCCACTTCTATTGAAGATAGGGCAAGAACATCCGCTGAAGGGTTGAATGAATCAACAAGAGGGTAGGTAGCACATGCAGCTCCAACCACAACCATACTGCTGGCAGTTAAGGTTATAAAATCCCTACGAGTTGCCTTATCATAATCATTAGTATTTGACATAAACTGACTAGTATACCTCTCCTACTTGCAATAGTTGTTTTCACAACTCTTGAAGTAGGGAATTATTTTACAATGAGTGCAACTATAGAGCCTAGGTTCTATAGTAGTGGCTTTCACTTTTTGCACAAACTTGATATTTATTATTATATTTAATATAATAGACTACTGGAAAAGTAACAAAAAATCAAGGGTAGCTTCAGCAATTCAACAATTAACAGTGAAGTATTACCCTAATTTTGCTTATAAGGAAAAATGCATTCTTAAAGCGGCTAACGCGAATGCATTTTAAACCTTTCTAAAGCTAAAAACATGATTTTAAAGGATTAAAATCATGTTTTTAGCAAAATATTAATTTAACATAAAAAATACGTCATTGCGAGGAGTCGCGAAAAAGCGGCAACGCAGCAATCTAGGATACGCGAAGCGTTACTCTAAAAAAACAGCTTCGCTGTTTACCTAGATCGCCACGGCATCTAAAGATGCCTCGCGATGACGATTATAAAGAAATGTACTATCTGTATACTAGCTTTCTTACTTAAGTTTTCTTAAGTATCTTATAGTTATTCACTAAAGACAATATTTAAGATACAAGGGTACTATGCTTAAACCTTCTCGGATTAGCTTTATCTATATAGGATTTTACTATAATTATCTTTTATTAAAAGGAATAAATTCTCTTTGTACATACCCAGTATATAATTGCCGAGGTCTGCTAATTTTTTGTTCGGGATCTTCATGCATCTCTTTCCATTGTCCCATCCAACCAACAGTTCTTGCTATAGCAAAAAGCACTGTAAACATCTGTGATGGTATCCCCATAGCTTGATAAATAATACCAGAATAAAAATCAACGTTTGGATAAAGCTTACGATCTATAAAATATTGGTCATTGAGAGCAATTTTTTCAAGCTCAGTAGCAATTTGTAGTAATGGGTTATTATTTTCTCCTAATTCATCTAATACTTCTTTGCAGGTCTCTCTAAGTACAACTGCTCTTGGATCATAACTTTTATAGATTCGGTGACCAAAACCCATTAAGCGGAAAGAATCATTTTTATCTTTTGCTCTTGCAATATATTGTGGAATACGGTCTATTGTCCCAATCTCTTTCAGCATATTAATTACTGCCTCATTTGCTCCGCCATGTGCTGGTCCCCATAAAGACGCTATGCCAGTACTGATACAGGCAAACGGGTTAGCACCGGATGATCCGACCAAACGTACTGTTGAAGTGGAGGCATTTTGCTCATGGTCAGCATGGAGAATAAATATTTTATCTAAGGCATTCTTTACTACTTGGTTTACCTTATATTTTTCACAAGGCGTCGCAAACATCATATGGAGAAAATTTTCAGTAAAATCTAAACTATTATCAGGATATATAAAAGGCTGACCTATTGAATATTTATATGCCATTGCTGCAATAGTTGGCATTTTTGCAATCATTCTAATAGCAGCTAACTCGCGTTCATTTTCTTCTACATTTAAAAAATTTGGATAAAATGCAGATAAAGATCCTACCACAGCCAACATAATTGCCATAGGATGAGCTGAGTGACGGAAAGCCATAAATAAACTTCTAAGCTGCTCATTAACCAAAGAGTGATTAGTAATTTTCTGAGAAAAAGATTTATACTGATTAGTGGTTGGTAATTCACCATTTAACAGTAAATAGGCGACTTCTAAGAAATTACTTTTTTCTGCTAACGTTTTAATATCATATCCCCGATGTCTTAATATCCCTTGATCCCCATCTATGTACGTCATTGCAGATTTACAAGCTGCTGTAGACATAAAGCCAGGGTCATAAGTGAAATAGCCTGTTAATGAATATATACCGCTAACATCAATAACATCTTGACCAATCGATGCTTTTTTTATTGGTAAATTAAAAGACTTATCACCTATTTTTAATTCAACATTTTCCAAAGTTTTAATTCCATTATTTGTCATATGTTCTCTTTTATCATATTTTATGTTGCCCACTAATACAAAAAATGTATTTTTTTATATATTTTACCAAATTGTCACCCCTACCACCACAATGTCACCCCTGCGTAGGCAGGGGGCTAGAAAAGTCTAAATAGTCTTCTAGGCTATTTTTTTAGATTCCGCACTGAAGCAGAATGACATCTTATGGCTGTTATATCTACTTAAACTTGTACAGTTGGTATATTTGTTAAACCGAGTTATATGTATCTCTATCCAAAGTACCTTCACTGTTATCAATAATCAAGGTAATTGTTGCATCACCTGTAATATTAATGGTGGTACGTAACATATCTAATATCCTATCAATTCCAGCAATTATAGCAACACCTTCAATCGGTAAATGGATTGAAGATAGAACCATAGGTAGCATTATTAAAGAGGCTCCTGGAATACCAGCACCACCTATAGATCCAAGAGTTGAGGTAATAATAATGACTAAATAATCATGCACCGCTAAATCTATACCCATCATTTGAGCAAAGAATATGGTGGTAAGAGCCAAATTTATAGCAAACCCATCCATGTTTATCGATGCCCCAAGTGGCAATATGAAAGAAGTACTAGATTCAGAGATGCCTAGCCGTTCACGACAAACTTGCATAGTTGTAGCAAGCGTTGCTTTACTACTAGAAGTAGAAAAGGCAAGTATTTGGTATTCCAAACTCTTTTTATAAAAAGGTAATGGTGACATTCGACAAAATACATAAATTAGCATGCCAAAAATACCATATTGACATATCATGGCAATCACTACGGCAGCAACTAATTTTGATAAACTAATCATTACATCAAAGCCTTGCGTACCGACTACCCAAGCCGTTAAAGCAAATGCACCATATGGAGAAAGTTGAATGATCATTGAGATCATTTTTAACACCATTTTTGATAATCTATGAAATAAATCTTTAACAGGTGCAGCACTAGTTCCCATTTTATTTAGTATAAGTCCAGAAAATATTGCAAAGAATACAATTTGTAAAACATTAGAATTGGCAAAAGCCCCTATGACATTATCAGGCACAATATTCACAAAAAAATCAATCATATTAAAGGATTTCTCTTGTGAAGTATTTGAGGCAACATCAAAATTAATATGAACACCATGACCTGGCTTTAATACAAGAGCAACGGTAAGACCAAACACTACAGCAAAAAAAGTAGTTCCTAAAAAAGCAGCAACAGCCTTTATTCCTACTCTGCCAAGAGAAGTAGGGTCACTCATACTAGTTATGCCTGCTACTAAACTAAAAAATATTAAAGGAGCAATAATCATTTTGATCAAACGCAAAAAAATATCTCCTACCGGTTTTATATAAGATACATATTCAGGAAAATATATACCAAACATTATACCTAGGATTAATCCCAAGGTAACTTTTTTCCATAATTTCATTGTTTTCCTTAATTAATTTAAAGAGTGTTTTGATCCGACGTCATCCTGAAATAAATTCAAGATAATGTCCACTTGTGTTCAGGATGACACCAACTTTGGAATTCTAGATATACTCAAATGATTTGAAGAATTGGATTTGAAAATGAATGGTGAGAAGGCGTAGCGTACATATAGTATAGTTACGCATGCGAATCCATGATATTTTCAAAAAACAATTCTTCAAAGCAGAAGAGTATAACATCGCTGACTTAAACTCAGGAAGCAGTGGATTATATAGTTTGGGTAAATCTTAGTTCTAATAAACACTCTCTTAAATTAGATACTTTGAGTTACCCAATTTAAATAGCTAGACAGCCCATCTTGAATGTCGAGCTTTATTATTTGCGGAAGATCATAATTATGTATATCAGTAATCACCTTTTCTATTGTATTGTAGTTATCAGATTTAGCCTTTATCACAATACGATATTCTAGCACAGAAGATATCTTGCCTTCCCATTTAAAATAGCTGACTATATTATCTACTTGTATGCAAGCAGCTAGATTTTCTTCCAATAAGCTAGTTGTTATTTTGTCTACCACCTGCTGGTCATTGGTTGTAGTTAAAATCATACAACATCTTTGTACCACTTATACCTCCACAAAGCAATTAGGTGTTTCAAATAATTTGACTTTTGTAATAATAAAAGAACTATTAGTAAACAATTTTGGCAAAATATTCAATTTTAGGTATAATGCTATATTTTCTGCAGTTGGATTTTGTTGCATATAATATATTTTTTGACCAGTCCAGTCACATATTCTATCTCCCATTTCTCTATCATTTTGGTGTAATATAAGATTATGATCAAAATTATCATTTATCCACTTTTGTATTATTGACTTCATGTGACCAAAATCTACAATCATACCAAGATTATCGGTAACACTTGATCCCGCTGTAACTTCAAGGACATAACGATGACCATGTAGAAATTGACACTTATTCTCATGTCCAACAATTCTATGACCTGCATCAAATTCAATTCTACGAGTACACTTTATCATAATTAACCTCAAGTATCGATGTAAGACATCGTTTTAATAGCCTAGGATATCATCCATGCACTTTTGATGTCATCTCAGGCGTAGGCGGCTGATATCTAAGAAAATAGCCTAGAAGGATGTTATATCTATAGTATCTACATTTTTTATATAACCACTATTAAAATGGCTGCTGATCGTCTATTAGCGAGGAGTCGCGAAAAAGCGGCGACGCGGCAATCTAGGATACGCGAAGCGTACTAGAAAAAAAAACAGCTTCGCTGTTTACCTGGATCGCCACGGCATCTAAAGAGCCTTGCTATGACGATTATAGAAAAATGTGTACTATGATGTTATATACTCTTCTGCTTTGAAGAATTGTTTAATTCTTTAAATATGAGCTAGCAAAGATTCATATCTAGCAATATCCAATTTAATAATATCAATTTTTGTATCATCAATTTCTTCGTCTATTTCTTTTGTTAAAGAGTCTATTTTCCTAATTATCTCATGTAGTTGCAAACTACTAGTATCAACAGCAAATTCTGTTACTATATTTACATTTGTCCACGTGACCTCAGCTAACCCTGAGTAGATAAAATACTTAAATACAGAATTATCTACTGTAATTTTTGTCAATCCATCTTTTAAATTTGCAATTAATAACTCATGACCTGGTAAAACCTCAAATTCTCCTAATTCTCCCGGCATTGTTACCATCTGAGCTTCCATGTCAAACACAACATTCGCTGGCGTTACAATTTTAACCCTAATTGTTTTATTCATTATGCCACTTTTTCTTTAAGTGTTTCGCCTTTCTCTACTGCTTCATCAATGCTACCAACCATATAAAAAGCAGCCTCTGGTAAATAGTCATATTTGCCGGAAACCAACCCATGAAACCCTTCAATAGTATCAGCTAAACTGACAAATTTTCCAGCTATACCTGTAAATACTTCGGCAACATGGAAAGGTTGAGATAAAAAGCGTTGAATTTTCCGTGCCCTAGTAACGGTTAATTTATCTGATTCCGACAACTCATCCATTCCTAGAATGGCAATTATATCTTGCAGAGACTTATATGTCTGTAAAACTTTTTGTACCTCACGAGCAACCGAGTAATGTTTCTCTCCAACAATTGCCGGATTTAGTAATTGTGAACTACTATCAAGTGGATCTACTGCCGGGTAAATACCAAGCTCAGCAATTTGTCGACTAAGTACGGTAGTCGCATCCAAATGAGTAAAAGAAGCAGCAGGAGCAGGATCAGTTAGGTCATCTGCTGGCACATAAATAGCCTGCACAGAGGTAATTGATCCAAGCTTTGTTGAAGTAATACGCTCTTGCAGCTCTCCCATATCTGTTGCCAATGTTGGTTGATAACCAACTGCTGAAGGTATTCTACCTAATAGGGCTGATACCTCAGAACCAGCTTGAGTAAAGCGAAAAATGTTATCGACAAAAAACAAGACATCCTGTCCTCCATCTAAATCCCTGAAACTTTCGGCTATAGTAAGACCAGTTAAAGCAACTCTAGCTCTTGCACCGGGTGGTTCGTTCATTTGTCCATAAACAAGAGCTACTTTAGATTTTTTGGGATTTTTTAAATCAATTACCCCAGAGTCAATCATTTCGTGATAAAGGTCGTTACCTTCTCTAGTCCTTTCCCCAACTCCTGCAAAAACCGTATATCCTCCATGTGCTTTTGCTATATTATTAATAAGTTCCATAATTAACACTGTCTTTCCTACCCCAGCACCACCAAATAACCCAATTTTTCCTCCTTTTGAATAAGGGGCTAAAAGATCAATGACTTTAATCCCTGTAACCAAAATGTTTTTTTCAGTTGATTGATCAACAAAATTTGGAGCTGGTTTGTAAATTGAAGCAAAGTCAGTTGAATCAATCTTACCTCTTTCATCAATTGGTACACCAACCACATTTATTATGCGTCCGAGTGTACCAATACCGACAGGTATCTTAATAGTCTCACCTGTATCTATTACTTCTTGCCCTCTTACTAACCCTTCTGTTGGACCCATAGATATACATCTAGCAATATCGTCTCCTATATGCTGTGATACTTCTAGTATCACTTTCTCTCCATTATTATCGCACTCAAGTGCATTGAGAATCTTTGGCAATTTACCATCACTACTAAACTGCACATCGACTACAGCTGAAATAATCTGCACAATCTTGCCAATAGTTTTTGTCATATTTTACCTTAATTTATTTTTTATACGGCTTCTGCCCCTGCAATAATCTCTATCAAGTCCTTAGTAATCATATCTTGTCTAGATCTATTAAGTTTTAGTGTTAACTTATTAATAAGCTCCTTAGCATTTTTGGTTGCATTATCCATTGCTGTCATTCTAGCTCCTTCTTCGCTAGCTCTATTTTGTAGTAGAGCATAATTAATTTGAGCCGATACATAAAGATTAATCATATGCAAAATAAGCCCTTCACCTTCATATTCATAGCTCAAATATTTCTCATTTGAACATAGCTGTTTTTCAACTGGCAATATTTGCTTTTTAATTGGAATCTGTATCATAGCATTTTTACAGTTGTTAAAATATATTTGACAATTGCTAATTCTAGAATCCTCTACCATCTCCATCAGTTTTTCTTTGATTTGAAATGACAAATTATTATTATGAGCTTTTGGAAATTCATAATAATCATCAATATAATGGGAATATTGTCCCTTAAATGCATCATAACCCTTTTTGCCAATAATAATAAGCCTTACTTGTTTACCAGCATTTTCCAAATTTGCAATATCAGATTTTACCTGCTTGGACAGTAAAAAATTAAAAGCTCCGCATAAACCTCGTTCGGAGGTGACTACTATTAGTAAATGTGACTTATTTATATTCAAGTCACCTTGGTCTAATAATCCTTCCGAGAAAAATTTTTTCTGCTCGATAGGCATATCCTGTAAATTATTGCTAGATGCCACGCTAGACATTATACCCTGCAGAATCCCCATATAATCCTCTGAGTCCTTAACTTGGTTTTTGGCTTTTGTAAACTTAGTAGCCGAAACTATCTGCATAGCCTTAGTGATTTTTTGCGTTGTTGTAATGCTCTTAATACGAGATCTTAACTGTTTTAAACCTGACATAGCTACCTAATTAATCTTAATCTGAAGTCGATTTAACTTACTGAACACTCGATAATCAAGTTTTTTAGAATTATTAAAAAATACGTCTATTAGCGAGAAGTCGCGAAAAAGCGACTACGCGGCAATCTAGGATACGCGAAGCGTTACTCTAAAAAAACAGCTTCGCTGTTTACTTGGATCGCCACGGCATCTAAAGAGCCTTGCTATGACGGTTAAGGAAAAACTTGATTATCGAGTGAACAAGCATTAAAGTTTTGCACAAAATGTTCTAAGAAAATTTTTAACTTTTGTTCCATTTCTTCAGTAATTCGTCCTTGCTCTCTAATAGATACTAAAATATTGTTTTCACTCAGTTTTATTTCTTGTAGCATTCTATGCTCAAATTCTTTTATTCGTTCAACAGGAATACTATCAAGATAATTTTTTACCCCAGCATAAAGACTAACCACTTGTTCTTCAACAGGGAAAGGGCTATATTGATCCTGCTTCAATATTTCGCTAAGCTTTGTACCATGTGAAATAAGTTGTTTAGTTGCAACGTCTAAGTCTGAACTAAACTGAGAAAAAGCTGCTAATTCCCTAAATTGTGCTAACTCAAGTTTCACACTTCCTGCCACTTGCTTCATAGATTTTACTTGTGCTGCTGACCCTACCCTACTCACTGATATACCAATATTTACTGCCGGTCTGATACCTTTATAGAACAGCTCATTTTCTAAAAAAATCTGTCCATCAGTAATTGATATAATATTGGTTGGAATATATGCGGAAACATCACCTGCTTGGGTTTCAATAATTGGCAAAGCCGTAAGAGATCCACCACCAGCTTTATCTGACATTTTTGCGGCTCGTTCAAGTAACCTAGAATGTAGATAAAATACATCTCCTGGATAAGCTTCACGTCCCGGCGGTCTTCTAAGTAATAGTGAGATTTGTCTATAAGCAACAGCATGTTTACTTAAATCATCGTAAATAACTAGTGCATGCATACCATTATCACGAAAATACTCACCAATACTACAACCAGTGTAAGGGGCAACATATTGTAACGCAACAGGATCAGAGGCAGTAGCTGCTACAACTGTGGTATATTCCATTGCCCCTGAGTCTTCTAATCTTTTTACTACCTGTGCAACAGTTGATCTTTTTTGACCAATAGCTACATAAATACAATAAATTTTATTTTTTTCATCGCCGTCAAGATGAGCTTGTTTTTGGTTAATAATAGTATCTATAACAATAGCGGTTTTACCTATTTGCCTGTCACCAATAATTAACTCCCTCTGACCTCTACCAATAGGAATTAGGGCATCAATCACTTTGATACCCGTTTGCACCGGTTCTTTAACACTTTTTCTAACAATTATCCCCGGAGCTTTTTCCTCTATATTCCTATATGTATCAGTTATAATCTCGCCTTTACCATCAATAGGATTTGCCATACCATCAACGACCCTACCAAGCAATGACTTACCAACTGGTACTTGTAAAATCTTTCCAGTTCTTTTTACCGCATCACCTTGTTTGACTTCTCGATCACTACCAATTAATACAATACTTACAGAGTCTGTTTCAAGATTAAGAGCAAGACCTTTCACGCCTGACGCAAACTCAACGACCTCGCCAGCTTCCACATTATCGATACCATATACCCTAGCTATACCATCACCAACTGTTACAACCTGCCCTACTTCTCGTAAATCGCTAAGCTGATCAATATTAGCAATTTCTTTTTTTAATATTTCAGCAAGTTCGACAGCCTTTAATTGTTGGGTAGACCCCATAGTTATTCCTCATATAAAATTTATTTAACCTATCTTTGTACCTCAATTCGATATAAGAATTGTTAATTCTTATCCCAAATTCGCGTTATATGTATCCCGGAAGTTCAATGTAACAAGTTACATCGAACTTCCGGTTATCTTTGTAGCTTTCAAGGTTTTCGTTATTTTTTCTAACATTCCAGCAATAGAATAGTCCCTAACTATGCTATCATATTGCACCACAATACCGCCAATAATTGACTGACTTTGGCAAAAATTTATAGCAACCTTCTGCTGAAAGTCATCTGCTAAATATTTTGTTAACCATTCTTTCTCTCTAGTTTGCAAAGATTTAGAAGAAGTTACTTTTACCATTTTAATATTTCTGCTGTTATTAAGTAGTTGTTGGTATAATACTATTATGTTTGATAAAATAGGCATACGTGAATGCCTTAGTAATATTAACAAAAACCGCTTAACTATAGATTCGATATTAAAGGTTTTTGTAATTAACTCAATTATTTTACATTTGTCAATATCCTTTACTATAGGAGAAAATATAACAGCCTTGATTTGCGGATTATCCTCGATAAATTGATTAATAATGGTAATCTGCTGTAATATTTTATCTTCCAAGCTACTTGCCAATGCATTATCAAATAAAGCAGAAGTATAGTTACGTACTAATTTATTGTTAATCATTATGTTTTTATATCCATTAAAATTCTATAACTATTACTATGGCTTAAACTCGATAATCAAGTTTTTCCTTAACCGTCTATTAGCGAGAAGCCGCGAAAAGCGGCATCGTAGCAATTTTTTGAAGTAATACTTGTCCCTACTTCACAAGATTGCCGCGTCACCGCTTCCAGCGACTCCTCGCTAATAGACGTATCTTTTAATAATTCTAAAAAACTTGATTATCGAGTTATAGAATATATTAAACACATAACCGATGCAACGCAAAGTCCAACGCCAATTTCAATGATAAAGATACCAATATGTTGAGCTAATAATTTATCATTTGCAAGAGAATAGTAGTTTAAGTAATTATCGTCAAATAATATTGATACCATACCGGTCATGGCATAGATAAGTACCCCGATAGTAGCCATACCAACTAGTAAATCAGTAGAAAAATATTGTTTTAATTTGAACTGACCATGAACTAAATCAAAACCAATTATCATAGAAGCAAATATAGCTCCAGCTTGGAATCCGCCTCCTGGTGATGCATCACCATTAATTTGAATATATAGACCATATAAAAATATATAAGGTAAGATAAAAAGAGTAGAATGTTTTATAATGATAAAATCTTTAAGCATGTTCATTACTTTTTTGTGAAAATAGCAATAATACCGATATTCCAGCAATTAAAATGACTGCCGTTTCTCCAAGAGTATCATAACCTCTGTAGCTAGCTAGTAGTGCTGCTACAAAAGAGGGAATACCAATATCACTTTTAGTATTTTCAATATAATATTTGGTTAGGTGACTTTGTATAGGAGAATCTATAGATCCATATTCTAGTAAATCAAGTCCTGCAAAGCTAAATGTTACTATGAACATTAAACATATAATTGATGAACTTATTACTCGTGTTGGTTTAAGATCACATTTCTGTATATCTTGCAATCTAGTGAGAAAGCTTAGGAAGACACAACTAGACAAACAGCTACCTAGAGCTACCTCAGTCATTGCCACGTCTGGAGCGTCCATAAGAAGATAAGATAAACCAATAAGTAAGCTAAAAACAGAATTTATTACTACTGTTTCTAATAAAGAATTACAAAATATAATCTTAATTGATACGATGGCAAGCATTATAAGGATTACCATAAGCAACCAGCTAGCTAGTTGAAAATTTATTATTTCTAGTATCATAAATAAGCGATCAATTGTTTTAACCTCAGTTTTGGATTAAATTTAAAAATTTTAATCCAAAACTGGCTAGAATAATTTAAGTTCTTCAGAAAAATGCATTCTTGAAACGCTTCTACGAATGCATTTTAATCTATTATCGCTAATAATCTTATTTTTATTGATATAAAAATAAGATTATTAGCAAATGAAATATTTAACAATCAGGCGTCAAACCGCTTTAAGCCTGATTGTTTACTTTCTCATTCCAATTTCGGATTAATTTCATTAATCCGAAATTGAGGTTTTTAGGTTAGTTTTTCTTAATAAAGCAGCCTTGCCAATTGCATGAGTAGATACCGGGTTTAATATTAAAATCAATATAGAGGCAAAAACTAATTTAAAAGAGCTAGTAAAATCATGTTGTAAAAAGGCAAGCCCAACAAGTGATAAAGGTACGCCGCAACATTCAATTATACTAGCAGCATGAATTTTTGTATAGAAATCAGGAAATCTAAAAAGTCCAACAATCCCGGAAAATATTGCTATAATTCCGAGTAAGATTAATCCATAACCGATAACAAAAAACATAAATATTCTATTCTCCTTGAGCAAGCGAATATCCAGCTTTCCCATCAAATTCAAATAGATTTTCAATTTTAATAAAGTCTATTTTTGCATTGCTTAGAGCTTCAAGTAAATGGGCTATAGATAAATGCGTTACTCTTTCCCCATCTTTCTTTGCCATAAAGCGGCAACACCAATGGTCAGACAGCAATTCAAATATCTCATCTCTTGGCCATAATTTAAGTCCCATGGAAGCTATGGTTTTTAATTCTAAGTCACCTAAATTGATAGTTTGAATTTTTGCTGCTACATCATGGGCAGTCAAAGCCTCCATCTGTATGAATATATCACTACCTACCAATTCTTTAGCTTCTTTAGTATTAATCGAATATATCGTGTCAATAGTTTCTTGTGCAGTTGATGATGAATATGCAGCTGCTGCGAGCTTAGAAGGTTTGAAGCCTAGTCTTTTCACTACTTCATCAGCAAATTCCTTAGTTCCAACTTTTTTACTAGATATTTTCTCATCATAGATATCCCCAGTATGAACTCCGTCCTCAATGGTTTTTTTCCAAGCATTTTCTATTAATGCAGCAATATCCTTTTGCTTAATATGAATTAGCATCATAATTACTGCGTTAAGTAAACCAGAAGGATTAGCCAAGTTACGATCTGCAATATCCGGGGCAGAGCCATGTACCGCTTCAAATAAAGCATAATTTTGACCTATATTAGCAGAACCGCTAAGTCCTACTGATCCAGAAATTTCTGCCACTACGTCAGATATAATATCCCCATACAGATTTGAGGTTACAACGACGTCAAATAATCCTGGCTGAGTTGCCAGTCTTGCAGTGCCTATGTCTATTATATAATAGTCACTTTGAATCTGCTTATATTCACCAGCAATTTCATCAAAAACTTTATGAAAAATTCCGTCAGAAAGTTTCATAATATTATCTTTACTAAAACATGTGACTTTTTTACGGTTATTTTTTATCGCATATTCAAAGGCATATCTAATAATTCTTTCACTACCAACTCTGCTGATTAGTTTAAGAGATTCATAAACATTGTGAGTTTGGCGATATTCAATTCCAGCATATAAGTCTTCAACATTTTCCCGTACTATAACTGTATCCAAATTTGGATGTAGTGTTTTAACAAAAGGAGCATAAGAAATAGAAGGGCGAACATTTGCATAAAGAGATAAGGCTTTTCTAAGAGTTACATTTAAACTTTTATACCCACCACCTAAAGGAGTGGTAATAGGGGCTTTTAGAAGAATCTTAGTTCTTGCCAATGATTCCCAAGTATCTTGTGCTATCCCTGAAGTATAATGCTTCTGGTATAATTTCTCTCCTACTTCCACCATTTCTATACGTATTCTTGCTTCAGCTTCTTTTAAAATATACAGTACTGCTTGCATTATTTCTGGACCTATACCATCACCATAAGCTACTGTAATGGGAGTAAATTCTGTCATTGATAAACCTCTATAACAAATTATTCGTATTTAATTGTAACATGTTTTAATTTATTATTTAGTTCTGCTATCACTTCTTGTGTAATATTCAGACTATTTTTAGCAAATAAAATTTGAGTACTAGGTATAACTAGATCAAGATTATACTTTTCTGCTAAAGCACTTATAATCTTTGTTATTGCTTCTTGTACTTTTCCTATACCTTCAGCATGGGCTTGCTCAAGACGTACTTTCCTATCTCGTATTTCTTTTTGTGCTATGTTTATTTCCTTTTCAAAAAGACTAAATTCTTGTTCAAAAGCTGATTCACTTAAAGAGTTACGTTTTCCCATTAATAGATTCTCTATTTCTTTTAGTTCCCCATCCTTCTTTGATAGATCTTGTCGAATTTTCTCGCTTATTTGGTCTACAGATTTTCTTATAGACTGGATTGCTACAGAATGTTCTAGAATAGAGTGTATATCTACAATAGCAATTTTTGTCGCAAATCTATTTGCAATATTTGTATTAGAAGCATAAATAGTTGAATAGCTGTTAATTATTAAACAAAATATTATTGTTAACCAGCTATGACATCGTTTTGACCACATAACTATCATACTAATGTTAGTGTTTTTGATCCACATAGAATTTTCTCTTCTAAATTCTTCAATTTTTTGCAGTATATACCAAAAATTTCTTCCACTAATATGTTTTTACAAAAATAATATCTTTTTTAACTTTCAACAGTTATGGACAACAACCGTTCTATTTCTCCAATACAGCAATTCAATACCCTTCCTATTTAATTTTCGTCAAGTACAGTAGTTGTGTCTTCAGCCAAATTCTCACGTAGCACTTCTATTTCTTCTATGGATAGTTCTATTATTCTACTTATAGTTTCTATAGAAAAATTTTCTTTTAGCATTTTTTTTGCCATTGCTATTTTTTCTTCAGCTCTACCTTCAGTTCTAGCTGCAACTATATAATCACGTTCTTTTAGCGATTCATTGACATAATTCTGATAGTGCTGACGTTCTTCTGGAGTCATTTTTAGAACACTCAGACGTTCTGCTACTTTCTTCATATAAGGCGACTTAAAATCATCTTTAACCTCAGAATGTTTGGCAAAATATAACCACTCATCCAACTCATCTTTTATAATACCATCAAAAAGCGGTACGGAAATAACAAAATATTCAGGAAATACATTGTGAACATCAAAAAACCTACAACCCATATCAGCAAGATGTAAGTCTACTGGATGTTCCCTGTCCATTTTTCTAAATATAGTCTGACCGTGATATAATGGAGAGCTTATATCGCTCAACACAAAATATATTAAGTTGATATGAAATATTTTTTTGATATCACTATAATCCTGATCTGAGCTGATATTATCAACAATCAACCGACAACTATTAAAGCAAGCTTTGTGGAGAAAAGTGTGGGTAGTTGAACGATCTATTTCCACAATATATTTATGACCTTGCTGGTCTTCAACGATAACGTCAGCTACGCTTTTCTTTAAGTCTTTACGTTCTTTATTACTCTCACTCTCTAGTAAAGCGGTGATTTTTACTGGTAAGTAACCAGCATCTTTAAGGATAGCCGAAATAAAGCCTTCGATTATTTCATAATCACCTTTATCTTTGAGTAGATATTTAATCGCATAATCTAACGATACCAGTGTTTTACTATTCGTACTCATAAGCTATCCTCATTATAAATTTCCTTCAATATTATCCACTCCATCATCTTTTGACGCTTGCGAGCATATGTACAAAAACAAAGCTCGCATGCCTTCATTGAAAGCGGTGTAGTTGCTTTCTTGCCGCATGAAATTGCTGCGATACACACCACTTATGTAGGCTAAATCTTCTAAGACTATTCTAGCATTTTCTCCACTGAAAAGCTGCAAATAAATTGATTTTAATTGCTCTTTTGAGAGTAAAGTAGGTGGAGATTGGGTTGCTGAAGAATTACTTTAATCCTAATTTAATGCTTGTCTCTTAAGACAGTATCAAAACCATCATTGGAGTATACCTAGTTTCCTACAAATTTTGTTCCACGTTATTCTAAAACCATCTACACGCAGTGATCTTACGATCATCAAAATTAATTGTACTATTATATTAGGTTTGTAACTCTTAAATAATACAGTAGGTACGTCATTAAATTTTATTAATTTACTTGATGAAAAGCTAGGTATCTTTGTTGCGGATAATAGTAAAGGTTTAACTTGCTTATCAAATTGACTTAGATATTCATCATTCATAACAAATAAGGAAATATTAATTAACCTTATTGTCATTTTTTTATTATTGAAACAATTACTAATTCCATAATTAACTCTAACACATGATAAGGCCAAATCAATTGCTTCTATATCATGTTTGCTTGCTATAGATATCCACAAGCATATATCTTCACCAATCTTTATATTTTCAGGGAATTTGTTTGACATAAAAAGGGAGGTTTTTCCCATTACACTAGACATTGCTATTGGACATTTAGTAATAATATTTGGAAAAACTTGCTTGCTAAAAGTACCAGAGCTTATATATTTTATCAAATTTCCAACCCAATCTATTCTATGGTAAGAAGTATGCGAGAATAACAAACTATTATCCTCCATAAACTTCAATTGAACCTCAAGTTTATTGTCATAAAACAAATCATCAGAATCAATGAATGCTATGTACTGCCCAGATGCATGTTTAATACCTAGATTACGTGCCGCTGCTGGTCCTGCATTTTCCTTACGAATATATTTAATTCTACTATCTTTATTGCACTCCTCAATCAACCTAGATACATCATCTTCAGAACCATCATCTACTATAATCAATTCAAAACACTTATGAGTTTGTGCAATAACACTCTTTATAGACTCAATTGCCAAATCAATTCTATTATAAATTGGCATAATTACACTAATCTTAATATCGGTTAAGATATCCTTAGCCATTGAATCAGCTAGTTCAGATGCTTGATAACAAGAAGCATTTGCAAGAAAAACACTAGTACGATGCAGGAATAAATAAGGCGATCCTTCCATTATAGTCATTTCTTCTAAAGTTAACCTTCTGAGAAACCCAGACCATAATTCACTACATTCATTCATATGGCTAGTAATTTTATGTGTTCCTTGGTCTAGATGAGTACGACTTTTAATTAAAATACGATCATCAAAATGAATAGGTGCTATCCGTAAAAACTCAAACCAAAGTGCATAATCCTGGGTAGTTAATAATGTTTCATTAAAAGTACCAATTTCACGGAAATATTTTATGGGTATTAAAAGAGTACATCCATGAATTAATCCTCGCATAAGAGGGAATAATGGGATATTACATTTTTCCACTGATAATATTTTATCTGGTCTTGTAAAAGACAGTGATTTGGATTTATGATCTATAACTTCATATCCACCGTAAATAATCGTATTACGATTGGGAAGAGTATTAAGTATATTAATTTGATGTTCAATTTTATTTGGATTGTAAACATCATCATGACTAAGCCACGAAAAATACTCTCCTGTCATTTCCTTAATTGCCAAATTTAAGGCTGAAGCTACCCCACCGTTTGGTTTGGAAAAATAACGAATCTTGTTACCATAAGATAAAGCTATACGTTCCGTTTCACCATTATCATTTGATCCATCATTAACAACTAAAATTTCTAAATTTTTATAAGTCTGAACAACTGCACTATCTATTGCTTTACGCATATAATTAGCACCGTTGTAAACGGGAATAACGATTGAAACTTTTGGATAAAAGAGGCTATTGCTCATTGAAATACCTCACATAACTTGTCTAAATGATAATGAGATATCCTTTAATAACCAAAGTCCTAAGCTTTTATCAGAATATAACCCCCCATCTTCTGTACAACCCTCATTCACTAATAAAATTGGTTTTGGAAAATTAAACGGTGGTTGTTGCAAGTTTAAAACACGCCAAAAAGTTTCTTTAAGCTCCTCATTTAACCCTCTATTTACAAATGTTGTTGTTAATAGATAAGTAGCACCTGATTTTTTAAAATTAGCTATTACTTTAAATGCATCTTCAAAATTTAGGTGTACTAGTAAATCTCGTGAAAAAATAAGATCAGTTATTGGTAAAGTGTCTTTAGTTAGATTCAAAACTTTAAATATTCTTGTAGTATTACCAAATTCTTCTTTATTTTTTTCTATCAAAGCATCTACAATATCAACTCCAATATATTGTTCTACTTCAAGCTCTGTCTTTTGCATCCAATACCAATCACCACATGGAGCATCAAGAAAGGTTTTAATTTTAAATTCTCTAATAATCTTTGGTATCTCGTTTCTAACAATTTCCGTCTGTAATAGATCAGACCCTTCGCCAGAACGTGATACAGAGCCTCCAAAAATATTCTTATCATATACTTCAGAGAATTTATTCTTTAAGTTATTTTTTGATGCACTATCTAATCCTAAAAACTCAAAAAATGTTTTTTGCATATGCTCTAAAGTAAAGTCCATTAAAAAACAAGCAGTAGCATTTTTTGTCACTATTGCATATGAAGTTATATTTAGGATAGCATGTTCTAGTTTTTGCAAAACAACTAGAGAATCCATAGATGTACACAAAATCCCTGCATTATGCTTGGCTATATATCTAGTAGGTGATGCATAATATGGTGCATGACAAAAAACAGGACGACCAGCGGCAAAATAGGAGACCAATTTTCCAGGAAAACTATTGGTAGCCTCAAGACGATACTCTTCTGAAAACCAGTACGGCATGTACAGGAGATCTGAATCTTCTAAGAAATTGATGGTTTCTTCTTGTGACTGCCATCCTAGATATTCGAAATTAGTTGGCGTCTGAGTATATACCTGAAAGTGAGCCCCAAGGACTCTAAGACGAATTCGCCTTCCTGCTATAGACCAATTAACTTGATTTAGAGTATTAATAAGGCATTGCCATGCATCTTGTGCATATAATTGTCCTGCTATAGCAATGATAAATTCATTTCTATTCTCATGTGGTCTTGTTGCAGGTATCTTGGCAAATTTATTAGGTAAACTAGCAATTACAGGTATACTACGCACACCGTATTTATGCGAATAAGTCTTTGACATTGCCCATGAAGCAGATGCACATGACTTACTATGTTTTATGACCTCATCGAACTCTGCTAGAAGTCGTCGCCTAGTATATACATCAATATTATTCTCACGCAACCACCACTCGAAAGGATCCCATACTTGAGTAAATAATGGTAATGCTAACTTACAAGAAAGAGGTCTAGCTAAACGTACAATAGTTTGACCTTCCAACACCACCCATAATGCATCAACTTGCTGTTGTTTTGCAAAATTAACAATTTGCGGTAATATTGAGTATTTTACCCGCATTGCTTGAATTAACTCAAAGACAAGTGCTAGTAATCTACCTGCTTTGCCCCATAATCTCCTCGGAGCCATTTCCCGAGGTTTTATCAATTTAAGGTGAGGAATTATCTCTAATTCTTTAGGTATGATTGGTTTAAGGTGGGGGTGTACAATTGAGCAAATTGCAATTTGTTCAATTGGTAAAAACCGTATTAAACGGTCTAGCACTAATCCTGCAGTAAAATTATGACAAGGAGGCATATCTGTTAAAAGTAAAATTTTCATCTAGCAACAACCCTATTATAAATATCAGCTAACTTTTTAGCTTGGGCTTCATCTCCATAATGCAATTCAGCCATCATTCTACCTTTTTGTCCTCGCCGTTTACATTCATCCGGATTATCAATTAAGTGTTGTAGTGCTAAGTACAAAGCTTCTCCATCACGCATAGGTACTGCCAAACCAATATCTGGAGCAAAAGTAACGTCAGGCAATGAAGTACCTTCAAAAACAATTACAGGTTTACCGCAGGCCATTGCTTCAATTGCCATCATGCCAAATGCTTCTGCAACTGATGGCATTAAAAAAATATCTGCAGCTACCAATGCCTCCCGCACTAATTCTTCATCATTAGTCCAACCAAGATTTACTATCTGGAATCGGTCGGCAAATTGCTGTAATAATGCTCCTCCACTACTCAAAGTCAATAAGCAAATTGGCTGATTTGACTTAATACGTTCGAGTGCCTGAATAATATAAGGTACTCCTTTAAACTCATTTTGCTCTACCCGAAAGCATATTACCAAAGCATTTTCAGGAATATCAAATAGCTTTCGTGCATTTGGACAAGCAGCAGCAGAAAAGAAGTTTAAATCTAACCCAAATGGCACTAAATGAACTAGTTTATTCTCAAACATTGGTGAATTATTAACCATATCTTGCATCCATTTTGAGGCTACAATGATATCGAAATCAGATCTCTTGTAAGCTGCACGCTTATAATTAAATAAAAATCTAGTATTATCCTTAGCAAGTGGTATATGGCTAGTCAGGTCAGGACAATTACCACAACCAGTCATCCAACGTTTACAATCAAACGGATGAATACAATGTCCTGTCATAGCCCAAGGATCATGCAAAGTCCAAACCGTTGGCTTTAGCTTGGTAATCTTTGATAAATCTGATATAGAAAAATATCCTGAACTTATAATATGAAGGTGAATAAGATCAGCTTCTTTAAAGGCCGGCATTTTGATCATTCGCGAAGCGTTCAAATGCAGTATTGACTGTAAAGAAGTAATTCGTTCTATTTTATTAATTACCCGATTAATTTTTCGAGCTATTGCTCCTTCAAAAGTTAGTATTTCTGGATTTTGAGTATCCTTCTCCCAAATTAAATGACGAGATTCAATACCATATTTTTTGAGAAGTGGTGTTATAGATAATCCACTAAATCTACGACCTGGTGATTCGTATCCATTCACTTGCAGTATCTTCATTAAACTACTACTCATAAAATCTCAGCTATATTCTCTAATAATATTACCATCCTTATCAGTAAAATTACGTTTTTTCCACAGAGCTCTATGAGGTTTGTCAATAATATTATTAATAGATTCCCGAGGGGCTTTTGTATAGTAATATAAAATGATCGATTTACGATATTCACCTTCTGGAAATTTACATGGATCTGGTAAACCATGATAGCTTTTATCGTGCGTATCAAATGCAACAAGACGATTAAATAATGGAGCAAGCTTTTTTAAACAATTCTCGCCATTATTACTATAGATTCCAAATTCTCCTCCCCATCCTTCTTGCCATTTTGGGTTCAAATATATAATAACATTCATACGACGATTAAGTCCCGTTGCATCATGATAATTACCATCAACATGTACATCTAATAAACCATTTGGCATTGTGACATTAAGCCCTCCACCAGTAAAATATGGATCAGGCACAAGTTTTCTAATATTAAAAGTCTCTGATAAGGCTAAAAGAAATATAGACGAATTGAGCAAACGAATAGTATCAACAATAGCTTCCGGTATATCAAATTCTGATTTCCATATAGTCCTTTGTTTTATCTCAATATTTTCATCATAGCTTCTATCCCATATATCTTCATTAGGGGAAGGAAAATTATCTAAACAACTTTGAGCTAAATCAGCATGTAAAAAATTATCGATTACTAGGTGTTTAAATGGCTCAAGATAATACATACCATTATTTTTTGCATCAATAATCTTATTGCTTGCAAGTAGTGCAAACTCTTTCATTTGAGATTGAGAGAACCGACAAGGCAAATTAGCCTGAGATATTCTAGTCATACAAACCTTTATGTACATTTAGGTGGTACTAATTCACTTAAACCACACAACTCTATTAATATAATCCACGTAGCTCAAAACGATACGGAGTATTTTTTGAGATACTAAGCCAGCATTATAATCTGAAACGATTGTTTGTAAATGACTATATTTACTATGTTGTTTGGTTACAATACGCACAGCATCTAGAACCTTTTCTACTTTAAGACCACTCATTATCAAAACACCTTCATCCATACCCTCAGGTCTTTCGTGAGTATTACGAATGGTAATTGCTGGTAATTTAAGAAGAGAAGCTTCCTCAGTAATTGTACCACTATCAGATAAAATACAAAAAGCCTCCATTTGCAATTTGATGTAATCTAGAAAACCGAATGGTTTTAAAAACCGAATTTGTTTATCCAAACCTTTAATACCTAATTTTTCTAACAGCTGACGTGTACGAGGATGTGTTGATACAATCACGGGCATATCATATTCTTTAACCAACATCTGTAAAGTATTAAGTAAGTCCTGTAAATTGGCTGACACATCTACATTCTCTTCACGATGAATACTGACTAAAAAATATTGATGAGCTTGAAGTTCTAGCCTATCTAGCACATTTGATAGATGCACTTTAGGCATAAAATAACCTAACACTTCTTGCATATGCGAACCAGACTTGATAATTCGCTCTGGCGATACACCTTCGGCAATAAGGTAACGACGGGCATGTTCAGTTAGAACTATATTGATGTCGCTTAAATGGTCAACTACTTTACGATTTAGCTCTTCTGGTACTCTTTGATCAAAACAACGGTTGCCAGCTTCCATGTGAAAAACTGGTATCTTTTGCCTTTTGGCTGCGATAACTGAAAGGCAGGAGTTCGTATCACCATAAAGCAACAATGCATTTGGTTGTTCTTTTCCTAAAACCTCATCAGTTTTCTCAATAATGCGTGCAATGGTTTGTGTTGCATTACCACTAACAGCAGCTTCTAAAAAATAATCTGGTTTACGAATGTTAAGATCGTCAAAGAAAACCTGATTTAGTTCATAATCAAAATTTTGCCCTGTATGAACCAAAATATGGTTAGTATACTCATCAAACTCAGAAATTACTCTAGACATTTTAATAAGTTCTGGGCGAGTACCAATAATGGTCATTACTTTAAGCATTAAGTTGCTCTTTAATGAAGTCAAGTGTTAGTAAAAGTTTTTTAACTTGTTCTATATTCAATCTTTCTGTATTAGATGATGTATAGTCAGTTAGAGAAGCAACGTTTAGATCTCCTTCTACAAAAAACTTTGAATAATTGAGATCACGATTATCAGCAGGAATCTTGTAATAATTTCCTAAATCTTCAGCTTTAACCATCTCCTCACAAGAAATCAAAGATTCATAGATCTTTTCTCCATGACGCACACCAATTAAACGAATCTCATTATTAGCATTAAATAATCCTTTTATAGCATGAGCTAATACTTCAATCGTTGAAGCTGGAGATTTCTGCACAAAAATATCACCTTGTTGACCATGTTCAAAAGCATATAACACTAAATTTACAGAATCTTCAAGTGACATTAAGAAACGTGTCATATTTGGGTCGGTAATAGTTAGCGGTTTCCCCTCTTTAATTTGATTAACAAAAAGAGGTATTACTGAACCCCGGGAAGCCATTACATTACCATAACGAGTACAACACAGGATGGTATCTCCTTTAGAACTCATTCGAGCTTTAGCTATCAACAATTTTTCCATCATTGCTTTTGATAAACCCATGGCATTGATAGGATATACCGCCTTATCAGTACTGAGTACCACAACCCGCTCAACACCATTGGCAATAGCTGCATTCATCATATTTTCAGCTCCCAGTACATTAGTCCGTACTGCTTCCATCGGATAAAATTCACATGATGGGACTTGCTTCAAGGCTGCAGCATGGAACACATAATTAACATTTTTCATAGCATAGTAAATACTATCATAATTTCTTACGTCCCCAATATAAAACTTAAGCTTTGGATTATTGAAAGCAATCCTCATATCTTCTTGTTTTTTTTCATCCCGACTGAATATGCGAATTTCTTTAATATCACTTTCCAGTAATCGTTTCATCACTGTGTTACCAAATGACCCCGTACCTCCAGTAATCATTAAAATTTTATTAACAAACATTCTTACCTTTTATTTAAATTTATACATACGTTGAATTAACTCTGACCACTCAGGCGGTGCATATCCCGTTGCCTTATTAAAAAGCTCGGCATTAAGTGAGCGATCAATGACCAGTTCATTAGATGGAATTATTTCGATTGTTTTTTTATAAGTACTAGCCACAAGTTTTAACAAATCATATTTATTGATCGGTTTTGCTGCGACATGATAAAGTCCACACATATCGGGTCGCGGTATAACGATGTCACGAACTATTCTTGCTAATTCAATAGTTGGAAGTCCAGAGAACACGGCTTGAACAAACCCTCTAACTTGGTTTTTTTGTGCAAGAAACCAGCCAATGAGACTCTTACCTCCCGACAACTCATGTCCGATAATTGAAGTACGAAGTGTTATAGTGTTAGGATAACTTACTTCCCCTAAAAACTTTGAACGACCATAGAGATCATTAGCATCTGCAAAATCACTCTCTGTATAGTTACCCTTAGACCCAGAAAATACACAATCTGTACTAACATGTATAAAACGAGAGCCTATAGCTTGACATATTATACTAAGTCTATGAGGAAACAAAGCATTAATTGATAGTGCTTGTAGGTAATCATTTGCATCCTCTAGTTGTTTAATTAGCCCAATACAATTTACTACCACATCAGGTCGAATTGTTGCAAATAATTTAATAAGAGAATCATGATTTTCTATATTTACTGGGGCAATGAGTTGTTTAGATGACTCTTCAGAAAAATAACGGCAAGCACCATTATTCCTAGCTGTCCCGTAAACGTTAAGGTTATGATCTTCAGCCATAAACCTAAACATGGCATTGCCAAGCATGCCTGTTATACCAAGGATTAATATTTTCATAGATTATTCTTCAAGCTTTTATTCAGTTTTTGCTAGGATTCATGAGGTTACGTTATTATATCACCAAACTCATTCTTTAAAATAGATAACTTTTCCAAATCTTGTCATATTGTCGCCATCCGGTAATTTTAATTGTCACTATACAAGCCATTGGAACAGTTGGAGAATGGATGAAGCAACGGTTATTGAGTAGTTAGATTTGTAATGAGGCAATAGCCCTATTTCGAAACTAGAGTTTAAGGAAGAGAGGTGTTATAAGTACCTGATTTGGAGTAATTAAAAATAATTCTATCTTTAATCCTATTTTAATCCTTGACTCTTAAGACAGTATCAGAAGCATATTGGTTTATTATTTGGCATATATACACATATATCAAGGCATTTTTTACTTACATCTAGACCTATTATTTTATTCATGATATAATCTTCCTTCTTCTTATTGTGCAAGGCTACTGTATTTCAAGCACCTTCTGTAATTTGTTCAAAGCAAACCTTGTAAGAGGGTACTTATTCTGTGAACGACTATTTCTGTCTAGAACCTATCAAGTCACCCTCTTATAACTACTTATAACATGTTTTTAAGATATAAGAACCTAATTCAAGGTCTTTTTTTAAACTAGGGTTTTAACAGATATTAATTAAAAAACCCAACGGACTTGGTAAAACGTATATTTGCAACAAAACTGCTTTGCAATCTTTTAGCATTACAAATCACATTCTGAACCTGAATTGCCAAGTAAGAGCTTGTCCGCAAACTAAAATTAAGGTATGATGAAGTGAACAAAGTATTATTAGTAAGAAGTATAAAAGAATGAGCAGAAAAAATTATCCAACAGATTTAACAGATGAAGAATGGTTAAGGATAGAGGGTTTGTTTCAAGTATCGTATGTAAAGGGAGGTAGACCTTTAAAACATAGCAAAAGAGAGATTTTGAATGCAATTTTTTATGTATTACGTACTGGGTGTCAGTGGAGATATATGCCGCATGACTTTCCAATTTGGAAGACAGTATATGAACAATTTAGAAGATGGAAGAAGCAAGGTGTATTTGAACGTATGAACCATGAACTTATCAAGGATGTTAGACGAAAATTAGGTAGAAATGAGTATCCTAGTGCTTGCATAATAGATAGTCAGTCTGTCAAGACAACAGAAAAAGGGGAGCTAAAGGTTATGATGGAGCTAAGAAAATTAAGGGCAGAAAGAGGCATATTATTACCGATACACAAGGCTTTGTATTAGGTTGTTATGTCGGTTCTGCGAATGAGAATGATCGATACGGAGCTACAGTGCTACTCAGTAACATGCAAAAAGAGTACACTACTATTAAACAAATGTGGGCTGATATGGGGTATCAGTCTAAAGATTTAAAGGGTCTCATTAAGGAAAAGTATAACATAGATTTAGAAATTGTTAAACGCCCAGTGTGCAGATTTTGGATACCAAAAAATACACCACTAGAACTATTGCCAACAAGGGAAGTTGGGTTTAAAGTACAGCCAAGGCGATGGGTTGTTGAGAGAAGCTTTGCTTGGATAAATAGAAATAGAAGGCTCTCCAAGGAATATGATTTTCTTACTGATTCTAGTGAAAATATAATTTTTTTGGCTATGAGTCGATTACTTCTTCGTAGGATTACTTCTATTACTTAGTTTGCGGACAAGCTCTAAGTCGCTCCTATGCATCATTAATAGCCCTTTTAGATTTATAACTGGTAATTAGACGTTTACCATCATGCTCTAGATCGGCAATCCAAGTAAGATCATTGCCTATAACAGTAGGCTTATAGTTTTCCTCTGATAATATTTCTTCTTTCTTTTCTTTCTTGAGTGTTTTAAGCTTTGCTGCCACAATATAACGATAACCACCTTCATCGAGAGCTTGCAAGTTAGCTTTACTAAACATTGCACGATCAGCAATAAAACAGACATCTTTAACTTTAAGATACGCTTGCCAGCTATTTATTGCTTTAATTAACGTACTAACTTCTGCAGTGTTGCCACTAAATAATTCGTACCCCAGTGGCAGTCCATCCTCATTAGTTGCTAGGGCAAGAACTAATTGCGTAGTATTAAAGCGATGATCTTTACTATAGCCAAAGGCTCTTAGCTCATCTATTTCTACTGATTCAAAGTATAGTGTAGTGACATCAAAAAATACTAGGCTAATCTCTTTATTAGGAATCAGGGTTAGGGTGTTTTTAAAGCATAATTCTTTAATTTTAGGTATTTGCTCATGTAATTTGTCCATCATCCGATAAGTAGCATCTAGATCATGATGCCTGTCAAATTGATCGCTTAAATACTCAACTATCCCTTTTTTACTATTTGGTCTTACCATACGGGCTAACACTAAATCCTTCAGCATCCCAGCGTCACGTTTCCTTGCTAGTAACTGGTTAAAATGCATTTGATCATAAACATGCCCCCCTATTTGATGCACTCCTTCAACAACTCGCTTGACTTCTACAACCTCATTTAGTTTTACTTCGTTAACAGGTAGAATATCTTTTAACAGCTTGTTAGTTGGACGACCTCTTTTAACCTCGTTAGTATCATCAGTAAACAAATTCCCCTGCCCAGTTGCAGCTTCTCTCTCAGCTTTAATCTTGGCAATCAAATCCTGTGCTAAAGCGACTAATTTAGCTTCTTCTACTTCATCTACGAAGACTCCTAAATGACGTACTATACGCTGTTTGACGTTACCTTTACTATCACGATAACCTTCTACTATTTGGATAGATTGCCTTGGACTATTAGGACTTTTTTTACGACGTATGTACATATTAGGGCTATAAAATATGGGGCTATATTCAATTAATTAAATAATAAACAACATCGCAGTTAAAGTCAATAATAAAATATCTACTAGGCACAATAGAACGAGAGTACCACTTCACCTCCTTACTAATGCCACTTATAACAACTAATATCAAAAAATCTGCGGAAGTCAGGAAGAAAATGCCGCAAAGATTAGAGCAAATCCAAAATTAAGAGAGATAAGTAAACAATTAGTAGCAGAAGATTTAGCAACAGAAAATGTTAAGGAAAATCCTGTCCAAAATTTAACTATTTTGGCAAATGGTAGTAAGCAAGATAGTGAGGTATCTAGCACAACTAGTACGGTAGAAGAATTTAACAATTTTAGTCACTGTCTCTAGTTCAACACTACTAATAATAAATTTTATAAAAAATCACTAATTGTGAGCAAAAAGGTGTACTTCTCGGGTTAATAAAGATATGTGTGAAGATGACACTACGTGGTGTGGTGTTAAGCACCAAGGTTAGAAGCAACAATCGCAAAATTTTTAAATCTAACCTCAGTGTCTATTCTCTATAACCAAAATAGGGGTTAATTGTATGACGAGCAATATCAAAGATCAACAACAAAATCATTCAACAAATGAAAAAATAAATAATATCACTAATATTGCTGCACAAATACTTAGAGAAGTTTTGCAGAGCAATAATATAACTTATATAGAATTTATCGAAGTTCGTATAGGTTTAGAAGGAATTGAAATACTTGGCAAAGTTTTAGAAGATAATAAGCTTATAACCGCAATACGTCTTTGCGACAACGATATTGACCTTGAGGGACTAAGTCTGCTTATCGAACTGTTAGAGAATAATCATAGTTTGATTAATATAGATATTGAATATAATAATATCGGGGTTCAAGGACTAATCATACTAGATGAATTTCTAGAAAATAATAAAACCATAAAGCAAATAAGTCTTAGAGGCAATGATATTGGTGATGAGGGAGCGGATATACTGGCAGGAGTTCTAACAAATAATGAAATTGTAAAGCAAGTGGATATTGGTGGCAATAATATTACTGATAAAGGAGCAATCATACTAGCAAGATTTCTAAAAAATAATAACACTATAAAGAAAATATGTCTCAATAATAATATTATTGGTGATGTTGGGATTGTCCAGCTTGTTAAAGCTTTGGAAACTAATAGAACCATCAACCAAATAGACCTTAGCTATAACAATATTACTGATAATGGAGCAATAACACTGGTGGAACTTCTAGAGTTTAATAATAAAATTACAAGCAAAATAATAATAGATTTCACAGATTTTGACAATGAAAATATTAGTTATCAAGTAGAAGAGCTGTTAATTGAGACTCTAGAAAGCCACAACAAAAAACTGGAGGTATAATTTTAAAAATATTCATCTTTTAAAATTTAGAGATTAAATAGAAAATGGAGTGAAAAATTGACTATGAAGAATTTTAACCTACCCCAAACCTATAAAGCAGTCATGTATACTTTGTTTGGTAATCCGTCTGAGGTATTAAAAACTGTTAGATTAGAAATACCAACACTTCAGGATAATGAAATATTAGTTCAAATGCATGCATGTGCTATTAATCCTTCGGACTTACTAACTATTAGAGGAAGATATCCTGACAGAGTAGAGTTCCCTAAAATAGCTGGTTTTGAAGGAGTTGGAACTGTTCGTGTTGCTGGTAATGCTAATAATAATCACCTAATTAGTAAAAGGATACTGGCATTAAAAGGAAAAGGTACTTGGCAAGAATATAACATTATTCCAGCTCAAGAAGCTGTTTTAATACCTGATGAAATTGATAATCGAACAGCAGCACAATTATATATTAACCCTCTTACTTGCTGGTTAATATTAGTTGATAAATTAAAAATTGATAAAAGTGACACTCTTGTAATAAATGCTGGAAATTCAATTTGTGGACATATTATTGCTGGTTTTTCTAAAAGCTTGGGTTTTGATTTGATTTCAATTGTAAGGAGTGTTGAGAATAAAGTTAAACTGGAACAACTTGGTTTGAAGAAAGTGATTAACTCAAACGAAGAAGATATTACTAAGGCTATTTTAAAATTTACAAATAACAAAGGGGTTGATTATGCTTTAGATGCAATTGGTGGTGATGCAGGAGCAACACTGTTAAAAGCAGTTAATCCTGGTGGTAAATTTTTGCAATATGGTTTAATGTCTGGGCAACAACTTCCAGCCTTTTTCTTTACTGACGCAATGGAGAAAAATGTACAATTTGAATTTTATCATTTACGAGATTGGGTGTATAGTGAACCAGTAAGCTATAGACAGCAAATATTTAAACAAATGATAGAGAGTTTTGTTATGGCAGATATAAAAATGCCTATAGATACTGAGTACAATATAGATCAAATTGTAGAAGCTGTTACTATTGCAGAATCCGAGGGAAGAAATGGTAAAATCCTACTTAATTTTGAGCTTAATACAAGTAGCGATACCGCAGAAAAATGCATGTACTATTGTTGGTGAGAACTATGAAGTATATGATTCATAAGGGAGTTTGGGCTTGTGTAATTCATAGACCTTGTTACAAATAGTAAATAATATTGATGCAATTAAAAAGGTATCTATTACACTAGAAAAGAGCATGTTTTGCTTGCAACAATATCACGGTCCTCAAATGAAATCTTAAATGTTATAGAAAAGATTTCTTGTATATAGGTGAATTTGCAAAATTCTTTTTGCAATATCTATGCCGATTGTAGTAATCTACATTATAGATAGCTGCATTACAAATATATGAAAACTGTTTTACCTGAACGCTCCCTGATAATTCAAGAAAGACTTGATAATATCGTCAAAGAAATTCTCGCTGTATCAAAGCATAAGATTGCGATGATTATTTTATTTGGCTCTTACGCTAGAGGCGATTGGGTACAAGATGAGTATAAAAAAGGTCATATTACCTATAGCTATCAAAGTGATCTCGATATTATGTTAGTCATGAAGAAAGGCAAACATGCCGGTCTTGCCGGGTTAGCAATAGAAGATAAAATAGAAAGAAGGTTGGAAAAAAAATCATTAAGAAGTCCTTTTGAGTTATGGGTAACTTTGGTGCTAGAATCAATTAAGACGGTAAATACTCAGCTTGAAAAAGGGCATTATTTCTTTTCTGATATAAAAAAAGAAGGAATTCTCTTATATGATAGCGGTGAATTTCAGCTGGCGGAAGCTAAAAACTTACCCTGGGGAGAAAGAAGACAAATAGCTAAAGAAGATTATGAATACTGGTTTGAAAGAGGTGTAGAGTGTATAGATGCAAGTAATATATTTTTACAAAGAAATAGCTTTAATAAGTGTGCTTTTGAGTTACACCAAGCTACTGAGTGTTTTTATAATGCTATCCTATTAGTCTTTTCTGGCTATAAACCTAAACTACACGATATAAGAAAATTAGGTAGTATAGCCGGAAATTACAATGAAGAATTATGGCAGATATTTCCTCATTCTAGCGTTGAGCAAAGGCAATGTTTTAGATTACTTGAACAGGCTTATGTTGAGGCTCGCTATAACAAAGATTATAGAATAACTAAAGAACAGCTACTTTACCTTATTGATAGAGTTAAAAAATTAAAAACAGTGACGGAAAAAATTTGCTTGGAAAGGATTAATAAAGAGGTAATTTAAGCTCCTTAATATAGACAAAGTAAGTCTATAAACACAATGACCTGTAAGTTTGAGGATATTGGGGTATAGTAGTTTTGTTGTTATGAATTATTATAACAATCTTTGCGGTGTTGAATTACTAGTATATTAATTGCTGTATCTACTATTTGATAAATCGCTCTATAATCACCAATTCTGAGGGAACGGCAATCTTTGAAGCTATGTTTTAAAGGTTTACCAAATTTTATCGGATCAGATAATAGCTTTTTTTCAATGGTTATCTTTTAACCCCGATATTAATAAGTTTTACTGAGTGGATGTTTAATTTATCTGAGAAAAATGGTTATAAAACAGTTATCGCGGTAGCTAATAAGCTAGCAAGGGTGGTATTTGCAGTACTCAGTTCAGGTAATGATTATACCGAGAGTAAAGTTTGTAGTTAAAAAACTGCTCCAAATAATTGATGAAATGACATTATAGGTAATAAAAGTTTAACAAATTCCAATCCGGAATATGCGAAAAATGATAATATTGATGGTAAATAAGACGAACCTTAGCTTACGAAAAAACTGAATGTAGCAATGGCTCTTTAGAAGTCGATGGTATGATAAGTATAAGTTTGTAAGCCAGCGAATTTCATCAGGGCTATAGGGTAAATTGCTTGATTTCTTGTCTATAAGCCGGATAATTTATTTTTCAACAATCTCATTATATGAAAAAATTTTTAACATTATTCATATTACTAATTATTTATAGTAATACTTTTGCTCAAGAACAAGTATTTAATTTAATCACCCCTATTAGTTATTTTGTCAATCATGAGCAACAACTTAAAATCCTTGATGAATATTTAAGTAAATATAGACAAGCAAGTATAGTTGGTACTAGTGGTATAGGTAAAACTCAACTGATTAGGATGTATGGTTATGGGAATAAAAATAATTACGATATAATTTGGTTTTTTGATTGTAACTTAGACCTTAATGAACAATTTGTAAAATTAGCCAAGCAACTTAATATGGTTAAACAAACTAATATATCTGAAAAAGTTGCTTTGGCAAAAAAAGCAGTAATATCATATTTAACCCCTACTAATAAATGGTTATTAGTGTTTGATAATTTAAAAGTTAATGAAAATAAGCAAGTGCAAGATTTAGTTGAATGGGAACATAATGGTCATGTCGTGTTTTGTTCGCAAGATAATGAAAAGTTACCTAATATTATAGCAACGCCCATACTTGATGAGTCTACTACTATAGCTTTAGCTAATAACTTATTGGATAATAAAGATAAAAACAGTATCGAATTTTTAACGCAATCTTTTAGTGGTTATCCAATATTGATAGTGCAAGGAACTCAATTACTTAACAAAATTAAAGGTTTAGATAAAGAGGAATATAAAAAGAAAATCTATCAATCAACTGATAAAATAACAACAAATATTAAAATGGCTATTCAAGAATTAAAACCTAGTGCAGTAAGTTTACTTAATAAAATAGCTTTACTCAATAATCAAAGTTTCTCAAAACAGCTGCTTACCATCATTACTGATAATACAAATACTTTAGATGATGATATATATCAATTATCTAAATTTATGCTAATCAGTAATATTGATCCTAACAAGGATAATCCTATTTTTGAAATGCATGATATAATCAGCAATAAAATAATGGAATTAAATGGTGATAATAATAAAATATATTTAGAAAATATTATTAACAAATTACCTAAATTTAAAGGTCCTTATTCAGGATATTTGTGGAAAAGCACCAAAACTATACCAGAAAACTTAGAAATCCTTCTAAATAATTCTGAAAAATATAATATTAATCTATCCGCAATACTTATCTTAAGGGTGGAGTTATTTGCTCTACACGCAAACACCTACCCCAACAAAGTCAAACAAATGTTTGATTGGTTTTATCAAAAAGAGAAAAATAAGGAATTTAAATTATGGCAAGTGCCTGAATCTCAAAAATGTTATTATGCTAGGTACTTAGGAATAGTGGGAGCGTATTATAAAACAATATTAATGGATTTTAACACAGCAATTTCTTATTTTACCAAAGCATTAAATATTCTAGATAAGCTTGATAATGAAGCTGATTATTACGCTATTAAATTAAATCTTCTCTCTAATCTAGCTATGACTTATATATTCTTAGGTGAAATAAAAATAACTGAAGAACTTTTAAAAAAGATAGAAAAGCTAGTAAAATCAAGAGTAATACAAGAAGATGAAATATATACACTATATATTATAAAAGCTTCATTCTTTGAGATGCAAGGTCACTATCAAGAAGCTTTAGAGTGTGTAGATAAAGTTATTGAAATATTTATAAAAAATGGTCATAATATTAATGACTCATACGCTTTTACAATTTATATGTATAGAGCATATATGTTAAATTTTTTGGGTAGATATCAAGAAGCTTATACTCAGGTTCAATCATTATATAACTCAATACACAATGAGTATGAAGATGGAGATATTTATGCAATAATGGCAAGAAGTGCATTAGGTTTAGGTAAAGTAGATCAAGCTTATGAATATATTAGTAATGCTATCCTCCTGTTCTTAGCAGAAGACAAGAAAAATGCAGAGAACACAAATTATTCTAAAAATCGTTATTTAGCAGATGCTTATGTAGTACAAGGTGATATTTTATTTGCTCAAGATAAACTGAATCAAGCTATAGAATCTTATAAAAAAGCTTTTGTTATATATCATTATTTATATGGAGATAGAAGTCAAAATGTTGCCCAAATGAGTTATTTGTATAATCATGGAGCAAAAACTGCCTGTAAAAGCAAAGATTTATATAATTACAAATTTTTTGGCAAGCCACAAATTAAGGAATTTGGCATACACCACCTTAATACAGTTGATATGTTTGAATATTGCAAACAATATAACATGGATTTGTGGGTCAAGAACAATTAAGCATTAAGGTTCTTCTAGGAAACAAATCAATCAATCTGCTAAATTTTCACATTTTTAGCAAAGTATATCCTAGATTTTTTGCTTGTTTTTCTAAATTAAAGATTTAACTGGTGTAGAAAGCTTAGGGATATCTTTGTATATAACTTGATCTGAATAGAGAAGATTATACATTATTTCCAAGTGTCCGTATGACTAATCCATTCCTTAGTATTACCATCCTTTCATCTGCTAATTTAGCTAATATTTTGTCCTCTTGAAGTTCTAGACTAGTTATAATAAGACCTTTTGCTACTTTAGATAGGGATTCATACATTATTTTTAACGTTCTATAACTTGCCTCAAATACAAAATCTCTTTTACCTAATATGAACATATATGTTAAGTGCTATAATAATCGTTTAGCTGCCATAAGATTTATTTGTTATGACTCAATTGTATCATATCTGATACAGAATATCAATAAGGAGATCGATGTAAACAGTGGTATTCGGTTAAGTTTTTAACTTATCTATTTTAAAGCAAACTCATAATAAATCAAAAAGACCCATATTTAGACTTAGAGCGTAATAATTCAAAAAACTTCCTATACCATAATGATACTAAAAAGCCGTGTAATAGCCTTAAAATAATAAATAGGGGTATCTATGATAAACCACTTGATAAAGTTACTCCTGCTACGAGTTAAAACAATTATTTTTACAATAACCAAAAATTATTAATGCTAAAAAAATGTGACAGACAAAGCAACAAAATCAATAATTTTAGTTCGTGTTTCAACAAGGGAGCAAGAAGAAGGGTATTCAATTGAAGCTCAAAAATATAGATTAGTAGAATATTGCCAACGTAAAAATCTTGAAGTTATCGAAACTTTTGAAATTATCGAATCTTCAAGTAGAGGTGATCGCAAACAATTTAAAGAGATGATCAAGTTTGCTAAAAGCCATAGAGAAACAATTGCTATAGTTGCTGATAAAGTAGATCGTGTTCAAAGAAGAATCTCAGAAATTTCATTACTAGAAGAACCAATAAAAGCTGGTAAAATAGAATTACACTTTAGAACAGAAGGTTATGTAATAAACAAAGATTCTCAATCCCATGCAAGGCTAATGTGGGGGATGAACGTATTAATGGCACAATCTTACGTTGATAGTTTAAGTGATAACGTTAAAAGGAGTCTAGATCATAAATTACGTAAAGGACAATGGATAGATCCAGCACCCCTTGGGTATCTAAATAGCAGAGACGCAAGTGGCAATAGTATAATAATTCTTGATCAGTCTAGAGCTTTTATTATCAAAAAACTATTTGAAGAATATGCGAGCGGGGTCTATACTCTTAGGTCTATGGTAAACATGGCTAAAGAATTAGGCTTAAGAAGTAAAAAGAATTGTCACCTAAATAAAACTGTTATACATCGTTTAATACAACAACCATTTTATTACGGTGAAATGAGAGTAAAAGGAGAGATGTGGTCACATGGTTATCAACCTATTATAACAAGAGAGATTTTTATGGCATGTAAAGATGTACGTTTAGGCTGGAAGAAGAAGCCATTCAAATATGGTGGGAAAGATTTTCTCTTTAGAGGATTAATCACCTGTGCAGTAACTGGCAAAATGGTAACATCTGAAATTCATAGTAAAACATATCCAAACGGTAAAGTGGATGAATGGACATATTTAGCTACTTGGGATCCACAGAACTTAGACAAGAAAATATATATAAGGGAAGATGAGGTTTTAAAGCAAATAGAAGAGGTTTTTAAAAGAATAGGTATAAGAGACCCGGAAATGCTAAAAGAGACCCTTGCATACCTAAGAAACACTAATGAGCTAAAAAAAACTGAGCATGACCAAGCAACCTCTATGTTAAAGAAAGAACATACCGAAAATGAGAATAGATTAAATTCATTAATAGATTTGCGACTCAATGGAGAACTTAGTACAGAAGAATTTCAAAGAAAAAAACAACAATTAAAAGATCGTCAATATGAAATTGATCGTTTACTAAAAACTTATGATGAAGCAGACGATAAATTTACTGATACCGCTACAACGCTAATAACTCTAGCATCTGAGGCCTATGAAACTTTTAAAGGTTCTGAAAGCCCTCAAAAACGCAAAATGATAAATTTCGTATTTCAGAACCTTAAACGTCAGGGGCAAAAAACTTGAGACCTCTCTACGTTTCCCGTTCGATATTTTTGAAAAAACGACAACTTGTACTACAGTGGCGGGGAGCATGGTATACGTTGAGAACTTTTTACCAGTTTAGGTTAGAATTTTTGCAAATCCCTTTAAAGCCTAATCATAACAAAGCTCTAGCCTTAACAGGACTTTTATAGTTAGCCCCAAATAACCTAAAGAGTAAATTTTAGTCATAGGGGTAAAGAATTTATGTATGCAATATTTTTCTTAATCAATTTGGTATTTTAGCACTACTTTTTTGCCACAAAAGGCTATAGAGATTTTTACAATCTTCTTGACATGTTTGTGTCCTTTTACTTTAGCATCATATTGTTTATCTATAATTTGCTTTAAGCCTGTTTTTGCAATGGATTCTAAATTTTCAGCAGGTTTAGCTATTTTATATTCAATAATTAGTGCGTTATCTCTAAGTCCAGCTATAGGGATTAATATATGATCACATCTACCATATCCAGTTTCCTTATTTGATTCTATCATATATTGACTGACTAGGGGAGCAAGCAACCCTCCTATTAAATTATGGTAGTCCTTTTCCTCCGTTAAATCATGATAACTAGTTGATCTTAACAAATACTCTTGTAATCTTTCTCCAAACTCACTGATTTGCTCAGTAATCAATAAACCAATAAAATTATCATATTCATTCATTTTTATGGTTAATTTTTTAGTGAGCCATTTTATTACCCTTTCTACATAGATGTTGCGTACTTCCTTATTAGGAATGGTTAAACAATATCTAGGGTCTTCTTTATTGTCATTAGCAAGAGTTGCGTTCAGATAACCAGTGAATAATAATAAGCTGTAAAATATATTTTGATTATCTTCAATTTCTTCTAAAGAAATTTGCTTATACAACTTCCTTACTATACCTTCTCCCTCTAACAGCTTGGTTAGATCTTCTTGTATTTCATCTGATACAAAAACTTTATCGATAATGCTAGTCCCACCACTATCTAGCCAATAGTGATCAAGCTCGCCCTCCCGTGCAAGACATTGCATAATTGACCATGGATTGTAGATGATCTCTCCACCAAAGGTGTAACCATTATACCAATTTTGAATTTCCTCAGGATTTGTTTTGGTTGGGACAACGGTTAATAGCTCATCAACTTCTGCTTGAGTGAAACCATAAAACTTAGCAAATTTTTTATCAAGTAAGGTATATTCAGTAACATTATTTAAATCAGAAAATAAATTAGCTTTAGCAATACGCAAGACGCCAGTTATTACTCCTTTCTCTAAGTAGGGATTCGTTTTCAAACTGCTACCAAGTATTCCTCTAAATAGCTTAAGAATTTGGTCAAACTCTTTTGTTTTATGTCCAAGTTCTAAATATGCATTATTAATTGGTGTATCATATTCATCTATTAATATGTATACTTTTTGATTAAAATGTTTAAACAATAGTTCGCTTAAGAAGCCTAAACTATCTTTAAGATCGTCTTTATTAAATTCTCCTGTAAAATATCGTTTTAGTTGTTCCTTTTGTACATCATCCAGTAAATTCTTATTTTTTGCTATATAATGTTTTAAATAACGATGTTTTACAAATAACTTAATAACTTGATTTCTTATCCCGTTCTCAATGTCTTGGTAACTGCTGCCCTTAACATCCTTGAAACTTATAGAAATAACCGGATATTGACCTTGGCGTTTCATGCTACTTGCTATGTCTGCAATTTTTAAGGACTTTAACTCTTTAGTTTCATCAAAACCTAAATCTACTGTACCTCCAAGGAATAATTTGTTATTTATCTTTTGTTCTAGTGGTAAAGGCTTGCCGTCCTGATCCACTTCTATTTCAAAAAACTTCTTGAGCATATCCATATTAAGGCTTTTACCCCAACGTCTTGGTCGAGCGATTAGGATAACCTTACCGCTATCTTCTAATAATTCTTTGATCATTAGACTTTTATCAACGAATATATCGCTATTAATGAGCAGATCATAGAAGTCATCACTACCCACTAACATCTTTGGTTGATAATTAATATTATTTTTACTCTTTTTTTCTGTCATTGTTTTTACGATTTTCTACTAACTATAATACCATTATACACCTGTTTTATTATCCACTAATAGATTATTAGTAAAATTTTTGCTAATAATACTATTTTTTATCAATATTGAAATCAAACCTTCTTGATCTCTTGGTACTTCTACTGTCAACTTACGATTATCATCATCAATTACTGTCTTCTCATAGCTACCATTACGAATTAAAAAACCCAACGGACTTGGTAAAACGTATATTTGCAACAAAACTGCTTTGCAATCTTTTAGCATTACAAATCACATTCTGAACCTGAGTCACCAAGTAATTTGCTGGTAAATGCTGCATCTACTAGGTCATAATTGTAAAAATCATGCTCATCTGCTCTAGTGATAAAATCCTGCCCCTGAGCAACAACATTAGCCATAATATTACCAATTTTTTTGTAGGCTGCAGCCTTAAAATTGTCATCCTTACTTATGCTAGATGCGTTGAAATAATATTTTTTAGCTTGCTCAAATAACCCTACAGATTCAAAATACTCAGCCTGCTTTAGCATTATATCAGGATTCTCTGCATCTTGTTTTAGCCATGCTTTAAAACATTCTTTTATCCTAACCGCATTATTAATTACTTTATAGCAGTCAATCGCTTTAGCATATTCACCTTTGTTAAAAAATAGCTGACCAAGTTTCTCATATATTTTTGGTAGATGACTATTCGCCTCTATAGCTTTTACATAGTAAGCCAATGCCTCATTTTCACCATTCTGTTCAGCGATACTAGCTAAGCAACTATAGGCTATAGCCTTAAGATTCTTGCAGGCAGGAGAGTCCGGATAATCCTCTAGATACTTTATAGCTTTATGATAATAAACTTGGTCAAGTTTGTCTTCATCAATAGGCAAACTACTAACTTGGTACTCAAGATTTTCTATTACTTTAGCATGGCAAGCCGTTATTAACTCTGCTGCAATCTTGGCATGATCAGGTAACTCAACTCCACAGACGCTGGCAAAGAATTTCACATATTCATATTGCTGCTGTAAGCAATAACCATAGCCTTGTATCTGATGCTGAAGCTGAACATTACCCGGTTCAGCATATTCAGCAAAAATCTCTAATGCTTGCTGCAAGATCATTATGGCATTTGGTATGCTTACTATTTGCTCACAGTTAAGTACTTTTTGCAACTTTGATAATAAGTCCAGCTCTGAAAAATATTCATCTTTATTATGCCTTGGCAGTAGGTTATTGTAATGAATTGATGATGGAATCCAATCTTTGACAAGATGATAGTTCTCAGAAAATGCATTGAGTGAATTAGCATCTGAGCATTTAGTTGCATTACCAACAGCCTTAACTATCACCTCTAATAGTTGATTAAAATTATTACTGGCAGTGTTTAACAGATGAGATGAACACTCCACAGCTTTCTTAGAAATAGCTATATTGACCATATCACCTTTAGCGTCAGAATATTTGGATGATGTGTCTATTGCCGCAAGTAAGTCAGGTACAGCTAACTCACCTTCTTCATTTGGTCTATGGAATAGATGTATTGAACCATTATCTTTAAGCTTATTAATCAGTGCTTTACACTTTTCTTTTGCTCCTGGAATACCGTTTAATATTTGATTATCTCTTAATATTGCATCTATAGACTCTTTGATATTCTGAATATTTTTATTTGGTGATACATGGGTAACTACTAAAGATATGCTATCCTCTATAGATTCAATATCCTTAAAACTTTTAATAAAATTATACTAATTCCCTAATTTAATTTAGCAAATAATTCATACAACAAATCGATTTAATTAGTGAGGCACTTAAATTTTTAAGGCAGGAACATACTACTATTTCTAGTTGTTCGATTGTGTCATATACTCTATTCTTTATAGTATTAGACTTTAAATATTGCCACAATTTTTCTGTCGGATTCAATTCAGGAGAATATGGGGGTAAATAAAGAATTTCTATATTTGTTGCAATAATTAGCTCTTTAGCTTTGTGCCATCCAGCACAATCCATAACAATAATCGCTTTTTGTTCTCCTATCTGTTTAGACATCTCTGCCAAAAATATATTTAAACAAACGGTATTGACATTTGGCATCATTAAAGTAAAATCATCACCTGTGATTGGGTTAACCGCACTATAAACATAGAAATTTTGAAAGCCCATTTTGGCTTTAACTTGAGTTCTGCTACCTTTACGAAACCAACCATAACCTAATTTAGAATGAGTCCCAAAACGTGATTCATCAAAGAAATACAAGTAACTGCTAGGGTTATTTGTTATTGTTTCTTGAAGTTTTTTTTAGACCCTTCATGAGTTTCTTTATTCTGTTTGTAATGCACTGGTCTTGGGGTAATGTATGCAAATTTAAGTTTCTGTAATACTCTATGTACAACCGATTTACTAGCATCAATCTCCAAATTTTCTTTAAGTTTTATGATGATATTTTTTATTGTCATGTTACAATCGTCTTGTAACCATTTATTTATTGCTTCACAACAATTTTTTGTTAATTTACTTTTTCGTCCTCTACCTTGTTTATATTCAAGGCTTTTATCATTACCTTGAGCAAAGCTTTTTACCCAGTTCCTAAGCGTATTGGTTGTTATATTAAATACCTTACATACTACACCAACACCATTTTCTTTAGCAGCAATTATAGCCATAAGTCTAATAGCAACTCTATTATCTCGGTTCATGCTTGCAAGTTGCTCAATAGCACGTTGGTATAACTCTTCTGTTATTAATCTTTGATGACATCCCATTATATTCCTTTCCTTAATTTATTCATAAACTTGGAATATTATAACATAATCTCATCTTTTTTCTACTATTTATACTAATTTAAATTAGGGAATTAGTATTATATGTCACAAATTCCTAGAATGACCACAAGTCTTTGGTTGTAATAAAATGACGGTAGCATTACTTGACAGAATTTGCCACAACTGTAACATCATAAAAATTGGTAACGAAAGTTATCGTATGAGAAAACGAAAATAACTAATTTTACCCTCTACAATATTGCTCGCTAAACGGGTCATTTTTCAACGTTTATTGACAATAATTTATTTTCATCTAAAATTTAGATAAAAGATAATTGCTGTTTATTTGGATCGCCACGCCACTTTTTTGGAGATATTATTACTTTTTTAAAGGGATCAATTTTCGTTACAATCTTTGCTCTAAAGGGGGCAAAACCTGATTACAATTTACAGCAATAGCAGCAACGTCAAAACTAGTGGTATAATTACGAAAGCTATAAGATAAATTCCAGCCTTCATTAGCAGGATATTTGTTTAAATATCGTTGCCATTCGACAGTTTCACCTGCAGTAAATGATGTTGGTTCAGAAATCACCGTAAGATATAATTAGTAATTGAAAAAACTTATTATTGACTTTTGCTAACTGTAGTTTGAAATTAAAAATGAAGTAACTGCAAAGTTACTTTGGGGTATCGAAACCTCCAGCATAACCGGTAAAACATCAACCGTAAAAATGATGTTCCTCGATTACATGATCGGGGTGATGATAGCTATGTTCAAGGCTTGGGGTGTAAATCTCAAGCCTAAAGGCTATTGTAGCTGTGTTATGCGGTTTTTCGAACCCCCGATCGCCAAGATATATATAACCTATAAAATTTTCTTTTATCATTTTATCTTTGGCGATCAAAACTCTTAATTATTAAAACATTAGAGAAGGGATCGCATATGAACAACCAACAAGCCATTATCTTATTATATTCATCACATGCCCGTTTTGAACTCATAAGGCAATCTTTGATCAATTTTTGTAAGGAAAATAATTTTACAATAATAAAAATTATCGACGCACCAAATAAATACGATGACAGTATACTTCGCGAATTAATTTATACAGTAAGCAAACAAAATAATTATAATAGTCCTATCAATCTAATCATCGATGACAGTATATTTGGTAATATTTGTTATTTCGTAACTTGGGTGGTAATTACTACTTTATTAGAAGCTAAGCTGATTAATAGGCTTTATATTCAAGAAAATATATTGCATACTGCCAATACTGAAAAAGATAAATTTGATAATTTTTTAGCAACTAACATAATAACTGAGCATTATTTATTAAAATTCTGCTTCTCATATTTTAACGTTATAATGCATGCTGCTAAAGCAACAATAGATTTCGATGATGAAGAATTACATAAAGGCGGCAATGCATAATATTTCAGGATTTAAATTTACCAATTTTTGACAAAGCTAGTTGTTTTTCTGATTGGCTTGATAAAGTTTAAACTCAGCTTTTTCTCAGTTTCTTTAACTTCTACTTTTGCTGTTTGCTCAAGCATTTTATTTGCTAAAAGTTCTAAATTTGGGTTTAGTATGTACAAAGCTGCTAAGGCATAAACCCTACAATCAAGTGCCTCATTACGTTTACCAGCTGGCTTCTCCCATTTGCGAGTTGGAAAGCCTTTATTATAATAAGTAACGATTTTCTCTGCCGTTAGTTGTTTAAAATATTCCGCGTCATAATTTATTGGGAAATGACAATATCCCGGTCCTAGTTCAGTAATCTTTAATCGGCTGTAGATCATTTCTTTGGCTGTATCAGTGCCAATGGAAAACAACTTAACTCGCATTCTATTGGCAATTGATGGTCTACTAACCAAGACTTTACCTGCTATTGATGAACCCTTTATGGCAAATATCCTACGTAACTGTCTTTTCTTACAGTAAGCATAAACTGCTTGGGTGTGATGACCGCCTGAATCAACACAAACTGAGGCAATCCTAAGGTTAATGCCGCTTTGGTGTTTAATGTTCTGCTCTAGGATATTATCAAGATCATCCCATATCTCACTCCTAGCAGGATCACCATAGATTACTCTATAATCAAGCGACCAGCTTTCTTCTTTTACACCCCAACCAACTATTTCCACTTCAAGTCGATCATTTTGTACGTCTACACCAGCAGTAATAATAACAACCCCGTTAGGTACAACATTGCCCCAATTTTCTTTTCTCGACAATAGTGAAGTTTCATCTACCTTATCTCCTCCTTCCTCCCAAGTTTCACCAAGACTGGTATTAACCCAAGTCTTTAAGGTTTCAGGCATCATTTTCGCTTTCAGGAATTCTGCCGTCATTCTAGCCCAAGTAACCCAAGGCGAATAGATCTCGCTTATATGAAAACCAGCAATGTTGTTACTTTCTCCTTTAGCTTCAGATATCCACTTACCACGCTGTAGCATCGACATTTTATCATTATCGTGCAGAATGCAGCCATTTACCTCACAAATATAATGTGCTTCTTCAGGTTTGTCTTTAGGCCATCGTATTTGAGACCATTTTAAGGTTTGGTACTCACCGCATAATTTACATGGAACATAATAACGTCTTTGATCACTTTGCAGATAAGCCAGTTCTATTCTGCTAAAATATTTGATAGTTGGAGTTGAAGTTAAAATAATTTTTCTATTCCAAAAAGTTGTGGCTCTTTTCTTGGCTAAATTAACTGGATCTCCTTCTGAACCACTACTAGCAGGATAACGATCTACCTCATCACATAGCACAATCCTGACTGGCCTGCTTGCCAGTGAAGAAGGTGAGTTACTACCAGCCATGGTAATGTGTCCACCCGGAAAACGCTTGTATAATATCTTATTGCCGGAATCTCTACTTTTTGGGTCTTTGACTAAGTTCTTAAATACCTCACTATCACGCAGCATAGGAGTTAAACGATCCGTTGACCAGCTTTCTGCCAGCTTTTCAGTAGGTTGCACTATTAGCATTGGTGCTGGGTCTTGATGAATATGATAGCCAACAATATTATTGATCACTTCAGTTTTACCAACTTGTGCTGATGACATTACTACGATCATCTCTATCTTTGGATCATTTACTGCATCCATGATTTCACGTTGATACGGAGTCTTACTAGTATGCCAGCTACCCGGCTCAGCCGAAGACTCACTTGACAGCTTACGATAATTATCCGCCCACTGACTTACGCTTAACTTTGGTGGTGGTGCTACTAGTTTGGCTATTTTCTTGGTAATCTGACTCCAAATTATTTGGCTCGTTGGCATAATGGGATTGTTGTAAGATAAAAATTTTTTGAATCAGTTTACAACAGTCCCATATTTGCTTAGTTCCAAAAGTGCCTTATGTATTTCCGCCTCTAAGCAATGCACAATGGCTGCAAAATCATTATCAAGTACTATTATTTGCCGAGCTATATTGTTTGGAAGACTCAGCATCCTAGCTCTAAAGGCAATGATCAAATTAGACCAATGAATTTCCACCTCACTGCTAGCTAAGTATTTGCCTTCCAGTATCTGTACTTCTAATTCTGCTTTATCAGCTTGAGCCTTGAGTAAGCGTAGTTTTTGGGCGTTTAAAT